>CASFID010000075.1 GCA_949294665.1 uncultured Eubacteriales bacterium | reverse complement strand
TATATCGCATTTTTTCAGATATAGCGACAGCTATGTCTATTTCAGCATGTCTATTTTTCACTTTTTAGATAATATTTACTTTTCAAAGTTCAACGCCAGCGTCTGCTGGCTATGATCACTCAGGATTCCGAGAGATCATTATGGCAAACGCAAAACCATAGATATTTCCGTCGGGAGCGGTAAGCACTTCTTTGTCCACAAGATTGTCCACAAACGGTTCATCCGAGAGATCGATGCAGTTTTTCTGTACCTCCAGTTCGTTTTCTGCCGATACTTTATTATAACAGATCAGATCTGACGGCTGTCCCGACGCAAGTTTCGTCTGGAGTATCGAAGTATTCTGCGCGTCCGGATTCAGCACAAGTTCCACTTCGATCCCCGGATACGCCTCCTCGAATGCAGCGATATTCTCCTCGCTGAACGCATACGGTATATTGTTCATTATTTCCTGACTCGCTTCAATAGTCAGAGTTACATTTTCGCCTGACGCGCCTTCCTCTGTGCCGTCTCCGCCCCCGGAAGCTCCACATCCGACAGCCAGCATGCTCATTGCCAGAAAAAGCGCTGTGATCCTGACCAGCCTTTTTTTCATAATGTTCTTTCCTCCTTTGCATACTTTTCATCTCACATCGAAGGTACGCGTTCCTTTTTCTGTATTAACTGGCTTAATTTTACCTGATAATTAAAGATTGATAAATGTAATTAAATGAACATTATCGTGAAATATATTGAACTTTTAGATAATTTGTGTGATATAGATACTCGCTGACTTGAAATTTTAAATTCCAGTGCAGAGTTAAATTCCACATGCCATTAAAAATTCCACGTTTTTAAAAGATTTGTAATACTGAATTCTTCAATAACTGTTATAATGAGATCGACTTCTCTAAAAATGGATCGTCCAATATCCTTTTCTCCGTGATCCTTCTCGTATAATTATACCATCTTCTGTTAATTTCCTCATCATTCTCTGGACTTTACTTCTTGATAAATCCAATCTTTCTCTAATCTCCGACTGCGTCAGTTCAGGATACTCTAAAAGCAGGTTACACAGCCTTTCTTCTAATTCTGTCAGTCTGTAATTTTCATTCAACCCACTGCCCTGTCTTTCCATATATCCCAGTCGGCTAAATATATCTGCCAATACCGGATTACGCCTTGTGGATGGAGCAGTATCAATATTCCGTTCCTGGATTTTGGTACCGTCCGGCATTCCGCCTGGAGAATATACTACAAGCCGATCATCAAATATATCTATATGAACTTCACTTCCATTAATCAGGTAATCTCGATGAATAAGGGCATTGACAATACTTTTAAAAACACTTCTCTCACAATAGTCCGGCAATTCAATCCTTGAGTTAGCTGTCTTTTTCCACGCTGTTTTCATATTCCTTTTTACGAAGCTAAATCCTTCATTCAGAAGTATAATCAGACTTCCAGTAAACTCCGCACTATCTAAAGCGTCAATCCGCCCTCCACTTTTATCCAGCCCATTCTATCTGGTACAAAATAGCCTTGAATGGCGAATTGGACAGTTATCAGCCAAAAGAGCTCCAGCATTTGCCAATTTCCCATTACCGTCAACAATACCAAACGATTCAAAGTTTTTCTCTTCCATGCTACTGCTATTCCACTCATAGTAACGTTCCCGTAATTTAGAAAAAGAATAGTCCTTGAAATTATATGATGAAATAAGTGAATCGTAAGATGAATTTCTTCCCCTGAGTACAAGTCTTTTTAATTCAGCCGCATTTGCAGCAACGGTTTCATTCCCTATCTGGACGAAAGCCTCCATAGTTCCGGCTCCCTTATAATAATAAGGCGTCTCTTCTCCTTCCATTATCTTTACCGTTAATATATACTAAATCCACATTACAACAACCCTTTATAACTGTTTTATATATATAGATATATAGATACTCTTGTTTTCTTCCTTGTAAATAACCCGGCTTACATATATAATAAAAGAAATCTCAACTAATAAGCTGGAGGCGGTATCATGCCAGAAATAAGCCGTTTTTATGGAATTATTATTAAAATGCTATTTAATGACAATGATAAGCATCATAAACCACATGTACATGTATACTATGGTGAATATGAGGCTTCTATTTGTTTAGATGGTGAAGTTCTGGAAGGAAAGCTGCCTTTAAAACAATATCGAATGGTATCAGGATGGATGGCTATTCATGAAGAGGAGTTGTATGCTGCATGGAATAATGCTGTACGACAGATACCATTTGAAAAAATCGAACCTTTGAGATAATCTTCTGTTAAACTAAAAGGAGGACTTTTATGTTTTTTTCCAATGGATTTGTTTACGGCGGACAGCCGACAGAATCAATGAAAGTGGTTTCTGTTAAACCCCTGGATGATATGATGATGATCATTACTTTTTCTACCGGTGAAAGCAGATTGTTTGACGCAAGTATTTTAACAGGCGAAGTTTTCAGGCCTTTGAAAAATAAATCTGTTTTTTTCAATCCTGTCATTGACCATGGAGTCGTCACATGGAATAACGGGGAAATCGACTGCGCGCCTGAGTTCATGTATGACCACAGCTATGAGTATACCCTGGTTTCATGAATTTGACAGGCGCCAGTCTTACCCTTTACCGCCACGTTATTATCAAACAGGTATCATACGGGTATCATGAGATTGACGCTTCCATGTACTGTTCGTTCAGCAGCCTCGCCATCTGTGTCTGCTCCGTCGGGAACATATGGGCATAGCGGTAAGTGATATCGACGCTCTCATGCCCTACCCGGTTTCCGATCGATACTGCCGAGAATCCCAGACTGATGAGCAAAGAGATATGGGAATGTCTCAGATCGTGGATCCTGATGCGCTTTACCCCGGCTTTCTCCGAGCCTCTCGTCATTTCGTAATGCAGAAAACCTTTTGTCAGGTGAAAAATACGGTCTGCAGGAAGACCGCCGCTTAATCTGCTGGTATATTCTTTCAGTTCTTCACACAGAAAATCCGGCATGATCACATCCCGCTTGCTCTTCGGTGTTTTCGGATCTGTAATGATGTCCTTTCCCCCTAATCGCTGATAAGATTTTGTTATGCGGATGACCTTATTGTCAAAGTCAATGTCCTGTTTCGTCAGAGCAAGCAGCTCCCCCAATCGCAGCCCGCACCAGTACAGGATCTGGAACGCTTCATAAGAATACGGCTTGTCTTTCACTTCAACAATAAATTTCAGGTACTCCTCTTTCGTCCAGAAGAGCATTTCCTCCGATTTCCCCTTCCCGAGCGGCCCCGCCTTCACGACCGGGTTGCTCTTAAGCTCATAAAACCGCACCGCATGGTTGAAAAGAGCGCTCAGCTCCGACTGCAGAGTTTTCAGATAAGTGGGCGCATAGGGCTTTCCTTTCGCGTCACGGTAAGCGATCTGCTTATTCTGCCACTGAATGATGTCAGTCGGTCGGATATCGCGCATCTTCTTGTCCTTAAAAAACGGCAGCAGCTTTGTCCGCAGGATATGCTCCTTCGTCAGCCATGTAGTAGGTTTCAGTTTCGGCTTCATATCTCTCGTATAGGCTTCCACAAATTCCCCAAAAGTCATATCCAGATCGTCCGCCTCTTTCATGCGAAAATGGTGTTCCCATTCCAACGCCTCTTTTCTGGTCTTAAAACCTCGTTTCACTTTCCTGCAGTTCTTCCCGGTCCAGTCATAATAGTGAAACGACACATACCACGTTCCACGCTTTTCATCTTTGTATGCAGCCATAATTGCACTCCTTTCTCGCAGCATCAATCTCAGTATATCAGATTCATATAAAGCTGTCTTTTTTCCATCGGGTGTTCCAGCAGAAAGCCTCCCGGCCTGAAACAGGTATCACAGAAGTATCATAGTATGTAGTAATATGCAAAGACAGCAGTGTTTATACAGACTTTTCGTATGATATCTACTATCCAATCTCACTCGTTCAGACAGCTGAGGGTGCTCTGACAGAAGTTCACTCCATGCTGAACCGTATGGTAGAGCTGGCGATCCAGTCTGCAAACGGAACATATCAGGATGATGTAGACCGTGAAAACATTCAGGCAGAGGTTGACTCTCTTACGGAAGAGATTAACCGTATTTCCGAGTCTACAAACTTCAATGGAATCAATCTGTTGGATGGTTCTTATTCAAATCAGACTCTTCAGATTGGAGATAGTGCAGATTCGTTTAACCAGTTAGCTGTAGCAATTTCCAGCACAAGTGCTGCTTCTATAGGAATTGACGGCATTAGCGTTGCAAGCCAGGCAGGCGCTACTGCAGCAGTTTCAAGCATTAGAGCAGCTATCAACTATGTATCTTCTGTACGTGGTAATCTTGGTGCTATTCAGAACCGTCTGGAGCACACGATCAACAACCTGAGCGTTCAGACAGAGAACATCACCGCAGCAGAGAGCCGCATCCGCGATGTAGATATGGCGAACGAGATGATGGCTTACACGAAGAACAACATCCTGGTACAGGCTTCTCAGGCGATGCTTGCACAGGCAAACATGGTACCGCAGGGCGTTCTCCAGTTATTACAGTAAGCGGGAATTTTTCAGACTCCCATCCCACCGTGGGATGGGGGTTTTTCTTATGGAAAATGCCATAATCTTCCATAAAAAAAGCCTTACGGAAAAGGGATCAGAGGGAACAAAGAAAGGCAGAATGTGATGTCAGATCAGAAGAGGAATGTACGGTTATCCCAGTGCATGATCGTAAAAAATGAAGAGGACAATATCCGGCGCGCCCTTTCCTGGGGAAAAGAGATCATGTGTGAGCAGATCGTGGTGGATACAGGAAGCACGGACCGGACAGTGGAGATCGCAGAGACGATGGGGGCGAAGGTGTTCCATTTCAAGTGGTGCGACGATTTTTCGGCGGCGAAGAACTACGCGATCGAGCATGCGTCCGGGGAGTGGATTGCCTTTCTGGACGCGGATGAATATATGTCAGCGGAAGACGCCGGGAAGCTGGAGAAGATACTCTGTGAGATTGCGACAGGCGAGACAGGGACAGAGACGCCTCAGGTTATCCGGTGTGCGTGGCAGCAGATTGGCGAGGACGGGCGTCCTTTTTCTGTGTCTGTGCAGGATCGGATTTTCCGCAATATTCCTGAGATCCGCTATCATGGTCGCATTCATGAGCAGATATCTCTTCCCGGCGGAGAAGCCATGATCTGTCAGGATGAGCAGAAACGATTGTCCATCTCACATACGGGATATGTACCGGCTATCATGAAAGAAAAGAAAAAGTGGGAGAGAAATATCCGGCTTCTCAAGCGGGAAATAAAAGAAAATCCGGACAACAGCACTTTCTGGTCCTATCTGGGAGATGCATACAACGGTCTCGGAGAGGTAGAAAAGGCAGCAGAGGCATATAAAAAGGTGTTGTTCTCACTTTCTGAGAGCAGCGTGAGCCAGTGGGGACGTATGAATGCAGGGAAGAACCTCCTGAAAATGTATGCAAATAATCCGTCTTTCGCGGTCTCAGATGAGGAAGTAGAAGAAACAGCAAAAAAAGTGGGATATCCTGCAACAGATAATCCAGATGTATATTTCTATGTGGGACTTTACTACATGAACCGGAGGGACCATAAGCGGGCTTATCATGACATGAAGCGGGCGACCGGTCTTCTGGAAGCGTACCGGGGAGATGATGTCATCTATCTGAGAGGGAATCTGGAACAGGTATATGTCTGGCTGGCAGGGCTCTGCCAGCAGTTGCAGCTTCCGGAAGAGGAACTACGCTATACGGTTCGTGTCCTGTATAAAAATCGGTACATGGAGAAAATCCTGTGCGAAACGCTCTTCCTTCTAAAAAAGAAGGACATGAAGGAAATCCGAACGGGAGAGGCGTGGAATCTTCTGTTTGATATCTATGATACGGGATCGCTTAAGGATATTCTCTTCCTGCTGAAAAGTATCAGAATCGTAGGCTATCCTCATCCCGAAGACAGGCTTCTGAACTTTTTACCCGAAGAAGTCAGAGACAGGCTAATCATAGGAGGGAAACACGGGGATGAAGAACAGAAAAAAAATCAGACTGTCTCAGTGCATGATCGTAAAAAATGAAGAGAAAAATATCCGGCGCGCTCTTTCCTGGGGGAAAGACATCGTATGCGAGCAAATCATCGTAGATACGGGGAGTACGGACCGGACAGTGGAGATTGCAGAGGAGCTGGGGGCAAAGGTCTTTCATTTTGAATGGATTGATGATTTCTCGGCCGCAAAGAACTATGCGATCGAACAGGCATCGGGGGAATGGATCGCGTTTCTGGATGCGGACGAGTATTTTACGGAAGTGAGCGTACAGAAGATCCTGCCCACTATCCTGAAAGTAGAAAAAGGCGGATATAACGGCAGACAGATTGTGGCTATTGCCACAGAGCTAATGAATATAGATAAAAATGGGCGTCCGGGAGTTTCAGGCCATCAAATCCGGATCTTCCGGAACACTCCGAAGCTCAGATACAAAAACAGGATCCATGAGGAACTGGAGTTTGCCGGTCACACGGCGTATGACGTATTTGATGCACGGAAAGATCTGACAATCTATCATACAGGTTACACAAAGGAAGCGTTTGAACAGACCGGAAAAAGCCAGAGAAATCTGCGTATGCTGAAGAAAGAACTGGAAGATGATCCCGAAAATGTAGAAATACTTATATACCTGGGAGATTCCTATATGACAGATAATTCATATGATAAGGCAAGGGAAAGCTTCCATGAAGCATTGAAGTATGCGACAGAAAAAGAAGATATCCCGGTGAAAGGAGTGCTGCGGTCCGCATCTATGCTGCTGATCTTGTATGCACGCGACTATATGCCAGAACAAGAGAATACTGTACGAGAAATTTATGAAAAATATCAGGAGATACACAGCGACCATCCGGATGCAGACTGCTATTTCGGCGCATGGCTCTATCAAAATAAGTCTTATGAAGAAGCCGCGGGGCATCTGAAGGCAGCCTTGGATAAATTTAAGAGATATAAGGGGGACGTGCAGGTCTATATGTCTGCAAATCTGAAGATGGTCTATGCCCAGCTTGGCGACTGCTGCCGCCGTCAGAAGCAATATGAGGATGCGGTACGATATTTTACTATGTCGCTGGGCGTGGACCGATACTATACGGAGGCGCTTGTCATGATCCTGAATCTCTTTAAGCGGGAAGAAGGAGAATCAGATACAGCAGCAGGGACATGGACGCTTCTGTCTCATCTGTATAACATGTCCTCTCTGAAAGATCAGATGATGATACTAAAGGGAGCAAAGCTGGCATCTTTCCCGGTTCTGGAAGAACGGATATACGGCGTGATGCCGGAGGAACAGCGCCGCATTGTGAAAGAGGCGCTGGCGAAGAAAACGGAAGAAAAGAAATCCGCTGATCAATAAACGGGAGAAATAAAAACATGAGAAAAGCTCAGAAAACACAGATTGAAGAAACCTTTTCTCTGATGGGAAAAGTGCATGAAGAGATCAGAAAGCAGATGGCAGAGGGAAACCGTGAGAATGTCATGCAACTTTTGAACGATTGTCAGGAGGGAGCCATACAGGCGGGAAATCTGATTGAACAGACCGAAGGTGAGGGCGCCCCGGCTATCAGTAAGATTGAGGAATACTGCGAAACCTGTTACTGCATCTATGAAGAGACAGAACAAGGAAAAGACCAGAGTCCTTCCGGGGTATACCGTCTGCTCCAGAAGGCGCTGGCAGCGATGGACAGCAGCGTCAGACTTACCATCCCAGTGCGCCTGGAGATCGCGTTCTTTTGCTATAAGGCGAGTATGAGCGACTGTCTGGAGAGCATCTACTTTGCAGCAAAAGAAGATCCGACTTGCGATGCATACTTTATTCCGATTCCTTATTATGACAAGTATCCGAATGGTGCATTCGGGGAGATGCACTATGAAGCAGAGGGATGCTATCCGGATACATACGAGCTGGTGGACTGGGAGAAATATAATGTCGAAGTGAGAAGACCTGACATTATCTATATCATGAATCCTTATGACAATATGAATCTTGTCACCAGCGTGCACCCCGATTTTTATGCAGAACGGCTCAGAACATTTACGGACTGCTTGGTGTATGTGCCATATCTTATTCACATGGAAGTGCCGGACAAGGGAACAGGAACCACGCCGGGCGTCCTGTACTCCGATCTGACATTTGTCCAATCGGAAAATGTAAGAAATTATTACATGGATAGTCTTATAAACGAAAATGATATAGACGGAATCACGCTTCGAGTGGCAAAAGAAAAGATCATTGCACTTGGCTCTCCCAAGATAGACAAAATCCTACGCACAGACAAGACAGATTATATTCTTCCGGAAAAGTGGCAGAGAATTGTGGATTCTATGAGTGCAGAGCAAAGGATTGTGCTCTATAATCCCTCTATTTATGGGGTGCTCAATGCCCGGGAAGATAATGGAATGTCATATCTGAGAAAGTTACGAAGTGCTCTTGATTTTTTCAGAAAGCGGCATGATATCGTGTTATGGCTTCGGCCCCATCCTCTTTTATTACAGACGTTTCATTCCATGAGAGCGAAAATTGCCGATGAGTACGAAGAAATTATTCGTAGTTACCAGGAAGAAGGCTGGGGAATCTATGATGATACGGCGGATATGGACCGGGCGGTTGCATGGGCGGATACCTGTTACGGGGACTCAAGCTCAGTGGAACTGCTGTTTGAGTTTCTGGGAAAGCCGGTGCTGCTCCAGAATGTATCCAATGCAGGAGCAGAACCTGAGGCGGCAGGGAGTATTGAAAGAGTGAGACAGGCCATGGATATATTTGTCGGAAAAGACCTGTATAACAGCTATGTAATGATCGAAGCGAAGGATGAGACAGAGGAGGATCAGTTCAGCATGGCGGATTTCTTTTCCCATCTGGATGTAATTCTTGAGTACAGCGAGTGTCAAAAAGCAAAGTTTAGAAAGCTGTATGCCAACCCGGACGGTACGGCAGGAAAGAAGATTCATGAATATACAGTCTCATTATTAAGGAGAGCAAGACGTGAATAAGATACAGAAGTTTCGAGAATTAATGAACAGGAAAGAACATTTCTTCCTGATGGAAGCCCATGACGGGTTATCAGCGAAGATCGTGGAGGAGGCAGGTTTTCCGGCCATATGGGCGAGCGGTCTGTCTATTACGGCGTCTCTGGGTGTGCGGGACAACAACGAGATTTCCTATACCCAGCTTCTGGATGTTCTGGAATATATGAACGACGCCAGTGATCTTCCAATCCTGGTAGACGGGGATACCGGATACGGCAATTTCAATAATGCCTGCCGTCTGCTCCAGAAGCTGGAACAGCTTGGGATTGCTGCTGTGTGTATCGAGGATAAGAAATTTCCGAAGACAAATTCTTTCCTTGAGACGAAGATGGATGCACTGGCAGATCCCCAGGAATTTGCAGGAAAGATACGCGCCATGAAGGAAGCACAGCGGACGCCGGACTTTACGGTTGTGGCGCGCCTGGAGTCTCTGATCGTGGGAGCCGGAGTGGATGATGCCGTAAAACGTGCAAACCTGTATCTGGACGCAGGTGCAGACGCCATTCTGGTTCATTCCAAGAAGGCCACATCTGTAGATATCGATGATTTCCTCAGAGCTTTTGACCGTGATGTTCCGGTTTTTATCGTCCCCACAAAGTACTATACAGTACCGGTCAGCCATCTTACAAGAGACAAGCGGGTACGGGGGATCATATGGGCGAATCATAATGTACGGGCATGCGTCACTGCCATGCAAGATATCTGTAAACGGATCTATAACGACGGATGCATAACAAATGCAGAGGATATGATCGCTCCTGTATCGGAACTGTTCCGCTTACAGAAGAATGAGGAATATCTGGAGATGGAGAAGAAGTATCTGCCAACGCATCCGGATGTGAGCGCTGTGATCCTGGCGGCAGGAGGACCGGGATCTCTGAATTTTTCGGCGCCGAAAGCACTGCTTAAAGTGAACGGGCAGAGGATCTTGGATCATCAGCTTAATGTTCTCCGCTCTTCCGGCGTATCTGATATTACCATAGTGCGAGGATATAAGCGGGAGGAGATCCCGTCAGAGAACGTCAAGGTGATCGACAATGACAGATGGAGTGAGACGAACGTTATCTATTCGCTGTCTTTGGCTGCTCAGAAGATGAAACAGCCGTATCTCGTACTGTATGGTGATGTTTTCTTTAAAAAGTATCTGCTGAGGAGTCTCCTGGAGTATCCGGCGGAAAGACAGGATGTAGATCTGGTTCTGGTCTGTGTAAAAGAGGACTATATCAAGTCCGGGTATGTCTTGAAGCTGAATAAGAAAGCAGATGTATTTGGTGAGGATACAGATCTCACTGTGATCGGGGTGCATGAGGAAATCGCCGGTGATACAGGCAGTGACACGGTGTATTTCAGCGGTCTGATGATGATCCGGAATTATGAAGCTGCCGAAAGGATCCTGAAAGTTCAGAATATAGCGTCTTTACATATGGCGGATTTCATTGCCGGAGCGCTAAGAGAGGGGCTTTCTCTGGGTGTGATCATCTCTTCCAGGGAGGCGGTAGTGGATATCAATTCCCTGAATGATCTGATGAAAGCAGGGGAAATCGTATGACGGATACGGATCAGAAAAACTGCGCCGTGAAGACAGCAGTGCTCTCTGATATCCATGCAAACATCCAGGCGTTGGATGCAGTATTGAAAGACTGCAGGGAACAGGGGGCAGAGAGGTTCTGGATGCTGGGGGACTATATCGATTACGGAGGTTCTCCGCTGGAGACAATGGCGAGACTGGAGTCTCTGAATATTGAGCAGATGATCGCCGGGAATCATGACGCATGCCTCTACCTTGACACTGTGCGCAGCAGCGCTACGCCTCACGGCAGGAAAGCATATGAGTTCACCAGATCAGTGGTAAGGAAAAACAAAAGGCAGTTCCGCATGCTGGAAACCATCGCTCAAAAACCGGTCGCATATGTTCCGGAATGCAGGACGCTTCTGGTGCATGGGACGCCGGAAGATCCATACTGGGGAAAGTTTCAGATGGGAGAGGATCCGGATGATCTGTTCCGGGTAATGGAAGAGCGCGACGTCAATGTGATGATGATGGGACACTCTCATGTCAGCGGTATGCTTATGAAAAGCGGCAGAAAGATCATTAATCCCGGAAGCGTAGGACAGCCAAGAGACGGCTGCCCGGCTGCTTCTTATGTAATATTGGAAAAGGATACAGTTACGTTTCGGCGTGTCAGCTATGATATTGACGCGGCGGCAGAAGCGATCCGGCAGGCAGGTCTGCCGGAGTATCTGTGGAAACGGCTGTATCAGGGCAAATAAGGAGGTAGAGATGAAAATACTGATCACAGGAGCTGCAGGACTGACAGGATCGCATCTTGTGCGGAACTGTCTGGAGAATGGGGACACGGTCATAGGTGTAGACGATTTTTTTCGCGGAAAAAAGGAAAACATTGAAGAACTGTTTGAAAATGACCGGTTCAAATTTTATGAATGTGACTTCAGAAAGTTTATAAATGAGACAGAAGAAACAGATTTTGACGGGATATACCATCTGGCGGCAATCGTTCCGACAAAGTATTTTTATGAAGAACCCTGTCTGACATATGAAGTAAACTGTCAGGGAACTTATGAAATCTTCTTATGGGCGCTCAAAAATAAGATCCCGCGTTTTGTCAATGCGTCAAGCTCAGAGATATATGGTCATGCAGAGGCTATCCCAACGAAGGAGTCTACTCCGTCACTGTATGATTCGGTGGAGACTACAACAAGATGGTCTTATGCCCATGGAAAGATCATGACAGAATATCTTCTCAATCATCACAGCAGTGAGATTAAAGTATGTCATCTTCGATATGCCAATGTCTATGGTCCTTATGACATAGATGATAATCATGTGATCCCGTATATTTTGAATTGTATTGTACAGGATAAACCCTGCCGTCTCAATATCCACGCAGACAAAGTATACCGCTCATTTCTGTTTATGAGCGACTGCGCGGAAGGAACGAGACTTGCCATGCAGCGCATGCAGACTGGGATGAGTTATAATATCGGGAATCCAGAGGAGACAAGCATTCTGAACCTCTATAATCTTGCGGTGGAAGCCGCTTCAGAAATCGGGATTTCCTACCACCATGAACCGATTTTCGAGATCGAGAGAGCCGGAGATCCTGTCAGGAGGGTGCTTGATATCTCCAGAGCGGGAAAACATCTGGGATATACTCCCAAAGTAATGCTGAAAGAAGGACTCAGGAGGACGCTTCAGTGGATCATAAAACAGCAGCAATAATATTGTGTGCGGGCCAGGGAAGCAGACTGGGGCTTCCAGGCGGACAGAATAAATGTGCGGTTCCGTTGGCTGGAACAACCCCTGTAGAGTATACGGTATCCTCACTTCTGGATATGGGCGTGGCTCAGGTCACGATCGTAGTAGGATATGGGGCAGAATCTGTGAGAGACGCACTTTCGGACTACGACGGATCAGGGAAAGTATTCTTTGTGGAAAATGAAAGCTATCTCCGACATGGATGTAATTATTCTCTCGCCTGCGGGCTGATGGATGAAAGTGTATCAGGAATGGAGCGTGTCCTTATAGCTGAGGGAGATTCTCTTCTGGACAGACGTGCAATCGGGCAGATGATACATACGGATTCGGGAGCCGCAGTCCTGGTCAGGCCGAAGAGATATGTAGATCCGACAAGAAGTGTGATCACAGTGGGACGTGATAATGTAATCCTTAGGTATGTGTATGATACCACTCACAGAGGCGTTTTCCCCAAGCTGGAACAAGACGAAACTGTAGTCGGAGAAAGTATGCAGCTCTGGCTGTTTGCCGGAAATGCACTCAGGAGACTGCGCAGTCTGCTTGAGGAATATCGTCTGGAGGCAGATAAAAGCGACACTCCCATGCTCCACTCCGGCGTATATTCGATCAATATGTTGGGGGAAAAGACAAAGCCTGTGTTTGCAGAAGAACCGGAAAGATGGATCAATCTGAACACACAGGAGGATCTGAGAAAGGCAGGTAAGGCGTCATGGCTGATAAAATCATGATCATCGGATATGGAAGTACCGGAAAGTATGTGCTGGATATGATAGCACGACTTCCGGAATTTGAAGACTGTGAGATCACAGTAGTTTCGAGGACAAAAGAGGACGAAGCACAGAAGCGGATCAATCTTACCCGCGTGTCAGCCGGTATCTTTGGCAATTATCCAAAGATTAAATATATATCATGTGACATTAATGATACAGAGCATCTGAGCACTGTGCTTGTATCTGAAAGCCCGCATGTGATCGCATACACAGGCCGTTATATGAAAGGGTTCAAGTACGGCGAGTTTTCCTATCCGAATGGGATCGGATACGGTGTATGGACGCCGATGTCAGCGGTCCTTGTGGCAAAGCTCATGAAAGCAGTAAAGAGGTCTGGAATAGACACAAAGGTAATCAATACGAGCTATGGGGATGCGGTGTCACCGCTGCTTGCTGCATATGGGCTGGCGCCCTATACAAGCGCCGGCAATCTTAATCACCTTATCCCGAGGATTGCCCGGGCATATGAGGCGCTGGCAGATACACCAGCAAAAAAAGCGGATATCACCTTTGTCGGCTCCCACTATGTCAATACATATATATCGAAGGAAGGGACGGCAAGAGGCTCGGAATATCTCCTTAATATCAAAGGGAATACGAAAGTAACGGATGAGGAGATCTTCCGCAGATGCGCAGAGCCGACAGCGTCAGGACCGGAGAGAAACATCATGATCGCATCCGACGTGGTGATGATCATAAGATATCTCCTGGACAAAAGTGACAGAGTGCATAAGTTCCATGTACCCGGACCATTTGGAAAGACCGGAGGATATCCGGTGCTGTTCAGCCGGGGAGAAATGAAGTTGGATGAAACTGTGTTCACAGAAGAAGAGATGACGAAAGTGAACCGTCAGAGCCTGAGCTGCGACGGAATCGAAAAAACGGATGAGAACGGGATCCATTTCACAGATGAAGTAATCGGAAAGATGAAAGCTATTTTTAATCTTGATTATCCGAAGACTTTGCCTCTTGAGGATTGTGAAAGATTTGCAGAGAAGATAGCAGAAGGACTTATGAGATGGAAAAACGCCCAAGGATCAGGAAATTAGATAAGGAAGAACTGCGCCGGATGCAGTTAATTCAGGCAGAGATCTTAGGAGAAGTTGACAGAATTTGCATGAAATATGGTATCTCTTATGCGATAGAAGGAGGAACGCTTTTAGGCGCTGTCAGACATAAGGGATTTATCCCATGGGATGATGATATTGATATTGCCATGTTGAGAAGCGAGTATATAAAATTTTGTAAAGCCTGTGAGACAGAACTGGATTCCAAACAGTATTTCCTCCAAAATCACAGTACGGATCCTGAGTATCGCTGGGGATACGCTAAAGTGCTAAAAAACGGGACATCTTTTGTCCGGTATGGCCAAGAACATATGAAGATGAAAAACGGAGTGAATGTTGAAATTCTCCCAATGGATGGGATACCTGCTAATCCGCTGGAAAGGGTGCTGTTTAACTGGATCAGGGTATGCTGCAGAAAAATTATGTACTCAGAAGCAGGAAAAGTAAACGCAGAAAGGGCAGTCTTGCGGCTGTGGTATCGCCTCATCAACAAAATACCGGTAGAAAAAGCATTTGCAGCGCTTGATTATCTTGCATGCAGATATGATGAAAAAAAGGCAGAATATGTTACATGTCTTTCCCTAAGGGATTATTGGGTTAAGGGATATCGTGGTTATAAGCGGGAGTATTATATCAATACTAAAAGGGCTATATTTGAAACAAAGCAGGTTAATGCCCCTCAGAAAGACGTGGAACTACTGAGAACTCTCTTTGGGGATGATTACATGTTGCCGCCACCAGTAGAAGAAAGAAATAGTCATATACCAGTGACAAGTGTTGATTTTTAAGATTGAACGGATTTTGGACTGTATACCGGAGGTTCAGGACTGTCAGTAAGCTTTCGCAGAAAATGTGTTAATGTCGTATCTTCCTGGCTCATCCGATATGATTTTTCAGATGAACAGGCAAAAGGAGTAATCGAATCGCATGGGAGGGTATATAAAATGAAACTGAAAAACTGTAATGCAAAACAGTTTATCGAAAGCCTAAATCATAAAAAAGTCATATGTTTTGGAGCAGGTAGCACGCTGATGGAAGCAGACTGTGAAGCAAAGAAGATAGAGGGACTGGAAGACCATATTGGTTTTTTTATAGATAATGATAAAAAGAAGCATGGTCTTAAATTTGAATATCGTAATCATGAGTTTGATATAAAAAGTATAGAAACATTGTACACGATTGATACAAAACAATATGTACTCTTAATCACATGTGCCTTCTATGTTGAAATATACCGTCAATTAAAAGTGATTACAGCTATCGCTGATATGGATTGCTATATGTATAATGTCGTATGCAGCTATCCAGAACTTGATATTGTAAATTTCTTTGAGAAAGAAATTGAAAAGCCGCCTTATAAAGACTGGAAAAAGATTCTGTCCAGGTTGCATCTAAAAGATAAGCATAAAGGGGAACGCTGTTTTGTTATAGGGAATGGTCCGAGCCTGAAGGCAGAAGATCTGGACCGCTTGACTAACGAAATAACCTTTGCGGCTAACCGTATATTTAAAATATTTCCATATACAAAATGGCGGCCAACCTATTATTTTTGTATAGACTATCTGACGTATGGTCTTGATCATCAGGAAATAAATATGGTGCCGTCAGAATTACGCTTTATCCCTCTTGAAAGGGCACTTGCCGCTGGTAAGATATATGATGAAATCACATACTACAACAGAGTAGTCAATTGTGTAGATATAAAAGACGGCAAAGTAGTGAGGGGAACGGAGTTCATGTTTTCAGATAACGCAGAAGAAATTGTATATGGCGGCCAAACAGTTCTATACGACGCACTGCAAATGGCGGTTTATATGGGATTTTCTGAAATATATCTTTATGGCGTGGATGGTGAGTATGAATTTGAAGTTCTGGAAGATGGAACGATTATACGGAATGATACTAAGAATCATTTTAGTGATGCTTATGAGGAGGGGATTAAGGAATCAGGAGCTCTCGCGGCACCAATGTATGCAATGAAACTAGCATTTGAAACTGCGAATATGTCATGTAATAGCAGAAATATTATTATTAAAAATGCAACAAGAGGCGGAAAACTGGATGTATTTGAGAGGATAACTCTTGATGAGCTTATATCTGATAATGAATGTTGACGAGACATTGACTGAAGGAAAAGATTAATTGAAATGATTACTTTAGAAAAATTTATTTTGAAATATGTAATTAAACGTCCGGAAAGTATGTTCCTTAGAGATATCGAAGCCAACTATGAACAGCTTTCAGAAAAGATCAAAGACAAATCCGTCCTTGTTATAGGCGGAGCGGGCAGTATTGGTAGTTCATTCATCAAAGCAATCCTTCCGTTTCAGCCGGCAGCCTTAGTTGTTGTGGATATTAATGAGAATGCTCTGACAGAACTTACGAGAGATCTGCGAAGTACGAAAGGGATGTGTGTTCCACAGGAATATATTACTTATCCAATGAATTTCGCATCGGATGTGTTTAAAAAGATGTTCCGTTCACGGCGAGGATTTGATATTGTAGCTAATTTTTCAGCACATAAGCATGTGCGGAGTGAAAAAGATATCTATTCAGTGGAAGCATTAATACAAAATAATGTATTACATGCAAAAGACCTGTTGGATCTTCTGTCAGAATATCCACCGGAAGACTTTTTCTGTGTTTCCACGGATAAAGCAACAAACCCTGTAAACATTATGGGGGCAAGTAAGAGGATCATGGAGGATCTGATCTTCAGCTATTCAGACAGATTCCCTGTGAAAACAGCAAGATTTGCCAATGTGGCTTTTTCAAACGGCTCCCTTCCAGCAGGCTTTCTTGAAAGAATAGCAAAGCTGCAGCCGATCAGTGCCCCGTCAGATGTTAAAAGATATTTTGTATCTCCGGAAGAAAGTGGACACATCTGTATGCTGGCATGCATACTGGGGGAAAACAGAGAAATTTTTTTCCCGAAACTTGAGAAAGAACAGATGATGACGTTTGATGCAATTGCAGAAAACCTTCTTCGTGAATATGGATATCAGATTTTAAAATGTCAGTCAGATCAGGAGGCAGTTGATAAGTCGGAAGATCTGAAAAATGGAAGCAAGCAGTATCCTGTTCATTTTTCAGCTTCGGATACATCGGGTGAGAAGCCCTTTGAGGAGTTTTATACAGACACTGAGACAGTTGATATGGACAGATTTCAGGCACTTGGCATTATTACCGGCAAGGAAAAATGCGATCAGGACAAGTTATTAAAACTACTTACGGATTTGGAAAATATATTTTGCAGTCAGGATACAGAGAAAGAGGAAATCATCCGGATAATCAGATCATATCTTCCAAATTTCAGACATATCGAGACAGGAAAATCTTTGGACAGCAAGATGTAAGTCTATGGAAAGAGGACAAAATGAACAGGTTTATACCATTATCTATCCCTAACTTTGGCGGGAACGAGCGAAGATATGTAGACGAAGCAATTGACCAGGGATGGGTTTCAACCGGAGGAGCTTTTATCGGCAGACTGGAAGAAAACCTGTCTTTATTTTTACACGCAGATGATGTGGCTGCATGCCAGAGTGGAACCGCAGGGCTCCATTTATCTTTAATAGACTGTGGTGTTAAACCGGGCGACATGGTGATTGTGCCAACCTTGACCTTTATTGCTGCAGTAAATCCTGTAAGGTACCAGTTTGCAGAGCCTGTATTTATAGATTGTGATGATTCGCTTTGCATGGATCCCATAAAACTAGAAGAATTTTGTAAACAGGAATGCGACTTTATTGTCGGAAAGCTGATACATAGGAAAACGCAGAAGCAGGTAAAGGCAGTTGTAGTTGTTCATATATTTGGAAATATGGCGGACATGGAATCCATAATGAATACGGCACAGAGATATAACCTGATCGTTATTGAAGATTCAACGGAGGCATTGGGAACCTTTTATACCGAGGGAAGATATAAAGGAAAATATGCCGGCACAATTGGAGACTATGGGGCTTATTCCTTTAATGGAAACAAGATCATCACTACAGGAGGCGGAGGGGCCGTAACCGCAGCAAAAGCAGACACAGTGGCTCATTTACGATACTTGTCCACACAGGCAAAGGATGATTCTCACTATTATATTCATAACGAGGTAGGATATAACTATCGGATGACAAATCTTCAGGCAGCTCTTGGAGTGGCACAGATGGAAGAATTGCCTGATTTTATTGAAAGAAAGCATAGAAACTATGACCTGTATAAGGAACTTTTTGCAGGCTATGAACTGGGAAAGATAAAAGAGTTTAGAAAAGGGACTTACTCAAATCAATGGTTCTATTCTCTGGAGATTGACATGGAGAAGATTCGAGGAACTATGGGGGATATCATTGCACAGTTGGAAAAAGGCGGAGTACAGACACGGGCAATCTGGGGATTGATACACGAGCAGATCCCATATCAGAACAGTATCTGCTACAGAATTGAAAAAGCCAGGTATTACAGCAGATGCATCTTGAATATCCCATGTTCAACGCAACTTACGGCAGATGATATCTGTTATTCAGCAGACATCATTAAAAAAGTGTTGGGAGAACTTTCTAGATGAACAGGCAACAATTAGGTATGTTTCTTGCAGACGAGCACTTGCTGCTTGCAGAAGCAATGCAGAAAATCGATGAGAACGCAAAAGGAATCCTGTTTGTAACAGATGAACAGGGAAGACTGAACGGAGCTGTTTCGGATGGAGATATTAGAAGATGGATCCTGAAGACCGGAATGATCACCGCAGAGATCAGACTTTTGATGAACCCGCATCCCAGATATATCCTTAGAGGCGAGCTTTCAGATCCATATGGATATATGCGGAAATGCCAAATCCATGCACTCCCGATCGTAGATTCCTGCATGAGGGTCAGGGACATTTTGCTGTCTGATAGTGAGATAATAGAGTCTGATGCAGAAAAAGGAGGACTGGAGGACGTTACCGTGGTCATAATGGCTGGCGGAAAAGGAACAAGGCTGTATCCTTATACTAAAATACTGCCTAAACCTCTTATACCGATTGGGGATGTCCCTATTATTGAGCGGATTATCAATCATTTTCATGAATATAATGTCACGGATTTTATTATGACTGTTAATTATCGGAAGAATATGATCAAATCATATTTCTCGGAGATAGAAAAAGATTATTCTATTGAATATGTTGAAGAGGAGAAGCCTCTTGGAACAGCAGGCAGTATTAAGCTCATAAAAAGGCGGTTCGATAAGCCTGTCATTGTGACAAACTGTGACAGTCTGATACGGGCAGATTATGCAGAACTGCTTCGATTCCACAGAGAAGCTGGGAATGCAATTACAATTGTCGCGGCAATGAAAAATGATGTGATTCCATATGGTGTCATATATTCCAAGGAAAACGGAGAGATAGAAAATATAGTTGAAAAACCACGAAGATCCTATTTTGTAAATACCGGAATGTATGTGATGAATCCTGAAATCATAGAGTTGATCCCAGATGACACATTTTTTCACATGACAGATCTGACTGAAAAGGCGATGGATCATGACTACAGAGTAGGTATGTATCCGATCAGTGAGGACTCGTTTCTCGATATGGGAGAGTTTGAAGAAATGAAACGGATGGAAGATAAGCTGAATATCAGATAATCACAGATTTGTAGTCATATAAATATTGAGGGAAAATATGAATAATTTATATATTATAGGAGCTGGTGGGTTAGCAAAAGAAGTTGCCTGGCTTGTGGAGCGGATAAACAGAAATAAGAAAGAATGGAATTTAAAAGGATTTATTGAAAAGGATATAGGATTACAAGAAAATTTGTTAAATAAGTACCCAGTTTTCAGTGAGACAGAATGGTTAGCACAACTAGATAAAGACACCTGGGTTGTATGTGCGGTGGGTTCGACCTCTACGCGGAGAAAAATAGTAAAAAATTTAAAAAAGAATAGTCATATAAAATTCGCTACATTAATTGATCCCTCTGTGATACTTTCGAAGAGTGTGGAAATAGGGGAAGGGTGTATTATTTGCATGGGAAGTATAATGACAGTAGATATCTATATTGGTAATCACGTGATTATAAATCCTGGGTGTACTATTGGTCACGATGCAACGATTAGCGATTACGTTACTGTTTATCCGAGTGTTAATATTTCAGGATCTGTCACAGTAGAAGAAGCATCAGAAATAGGAGTTGGCACTCAGATCATTCAAGGGAAAAAGATAGGGACGGAAACAATTGTCGGAGCTGGTTCGGTGATAATAAGAAATCTCCCTGCCAGATGCACAGCAGTAGGCGTTCCGGCAAAAATAATTAAAACAAGATAATAAGGAGACCATAATGAAAAATATCCAAGCAGTAACTATAGTTGGTGCAAATGGAACAATGGGGAAAAATGTCGCAGCCATCTTTGCGGCTTTTGGACATGCGCAAGTGTACCTGATAAGCAGAACTAAAGAAAAATCAATACAGGCGAAAGATAAAGCTTATAAATCTGTACGAGCGGAAAGTATAAAAGAAAGAATGATTGCCGCAGATTATTCAGAACTTGAGGAGTGCATTCGCAAATCACAATTAATCTTCGAGACTTGTGCAGAGGATTGGAATGTGAAAATTGATATACATAATAGAATTGCAAAGGCATTAAGGAAGTATAAAGAACAGAAGATCATATGTACAGGGACTTCCGGGTTATCAATTACAGGACTTGCCAAACTGTATCCTGACGGTCAACGAAGTACTTTTATAGGAATGCATTTTTTTAATCCGCCTTATAGTATGACTCTCTGCGAACTTACTCCGACCAGATATACTGACAGAACAGTATTTAAAGAATTATTTGAATATGGAAAAAATATTCTTTGCCGTACAATGGTAGAAGTTAAAGACTCTCCTGCATTTTTGGGAAACCGGATCGGATTTCAATTTATTAACGAGGCAATGCAGTTTGCTGAAAAATATAAATACAGTGGTGGAATAGATTATATTGACAGTATTCTTGGACCTTTTACCGGCAGGGCTATGTCCCCTCTTGTAACTGCTGATTTTGTCGGTTTAGATGTACATAAAGCTATCGTAGATCATTTGTATGAAAATACAAATGATTATGCACATAATACATTTATTCTTCCGGAGTTTGCAAATCGATTGATTGAGGAAAAACGATTTGGGAAAAAAGCGGGGGAAGGTTTGTACAAAACGATCGTACATGACAGCGGGATAAAGATTAGACAAGTATTTGATATTGAACATGGATATTATAGAAATGTTATGAAATATAGATTCCCTTATGTAGAAGAGATGGTTTCGGCCTTTCGGGTGGGCGACTATGAACAGGGATTTAAGGCGCTTATTAATAACCGCTCGCAAGAGGCTGATATTTGTTGTGGTTTCTTACTTAAGTATATTTTATATTCTTTGGAAACGGCAAAGGCTGTGGGATATGATCTCCATTCTGCGGATGATGTCATGGCGGCAGGGTTTAATTGGTGTCCGCCTCTGGCATTGATTGAAATATTTGGGGGGATAAAAGAGGTTCAAAGACTTTGTGCTGAAAGACTGGGACCGAGTATTTTAACTTCAAAATCATTTTGCGAGCAGATAGGTGAAGCAACGTCATCCAGATATGACTATAGGAGATTTATAAAAGCGGAGTATTAAGGAGTATCTAAATGGATAATAAAGTATATGTGTTAGGCGGTGCACAGACAGACTTTGAGAGAAACTGGAGCAAAGAAGGCAAAAATGTAATCGCATTGTTGAAAGAAATAGTATCGGATGCGCTTCAGGAAGTAAAATTGAATTATGAAGATATAAAAAGGCTTAATTTACAAAACAGGGTTTCGTGTTTTGTAGGGAATTTTATTGCGGAGGAGTATATACAGCAAGGGCATTTAGGGGCGTTATTAACAGAGGTGAATCCTGCTTTTTATGGAGTTCCCTCTGCCAGATACGAGGCAGCATGTGCTTCCAGTTCTGTTGCACTTGATGCAGCTATTACAAAAATAAATGCAGGTGAATATGACCTTGCTATAGTAGTCGGATGGGAACTAATGAAAACTGTAGATTCCAGGACATGCGGCGATATTTTAGGACGAGCGGCATTCTATGAAACGGAAGGAAGAGATATTGATTTTCCTTTCCCCAAATTATTTGGGAAGTTAGCGGATAAAACAATTGAAAGATATCGTCTGGACGAAACACAGTATATGAATGCTCTGGCAAAAATATCAGAGATTAATTATTCTAATGCTAAAAGAAATCCCAATGCTCAAACACGAAAATAGTTTATGGATTATGAACAGGCAAGTTTTCGGGGCACAGAGACAAACGAGCTGATAGGAGAAAGGCTTGCAATCTCAGACTGTTCTCAGGTGACAGACGGAGCAGCTGTTGTTTTTCTGGCGAGTCAAAAATTAATCAAAGAGCTTGGGAAAGACGTAAAAGATGTACCTATAGTAAAAGGATATGGGCATCGGACGGCTCCTATGCTCTTTGACAAGAAGATCAGAGAAAGTGAAGATAATAAGTATATTTTACCATGGACGCGGCAGACTGTAGTCGACGCTTACAACCGGGCCGGTCTTACTGTGGATGATATAGATGTATTTGAAACCCATGATTGCTTTACTACATCGGAATATGCAGCAATTTCTGCTTTTGGTATTACTGAACCGGGAAAAGAATATGAGGCTGTAGAGAGTGAACGGATTTCGTTTTATGGTGACAAGCCAATTAATCCGAGCGGAGGCCTGATTGGCTGCGGTCATCCAGTAGGAGCATCTGGCGCCAGAATGTTTTTGGATCTGTATAAACAGGTAACTGGAACGGCGGGAACATATCAAGTAAGAAAGAAAAATGGAGAATATCCCCAAAATGCTATGATGCTCAATATCGGCGGTACAGCAACAACAAATTATGTGTTTATCGTAGGCAGTGTTCAATAAGGAGCAGGTATGAGGAAGACATTAATTATTGCAGAGATCGGGGTAAATCATAATGGAAGCCTGCAGATGGCTAAACAGCTTGTAAGGAAAGCAAAAGAGGCAGGAGCAGATATTGTGAAATTCCAGACTGCGAAATTAAGCTCACTAGTTTCAAAATATGCCGAAATGGCAGATTATCAGAAGAAGAATACAGGAATTGTTGAGTCACAGAAAGAAATGCTGCAGAAGCTGCTCCTCTCTTATGAAGATTTTGTTTGTCTGTCTGAATACTGTAAAGATATTGGAATAGGATTTTTATCTACGCCTTTCGACGTGGAGAGTATCCATTTCTTAGAAAGGCTTGTTCCATTTTGGAAAGTTCCGTCAGGAGAAATCACAGACTATCCATATCTTGTAGAAATCGCAAAAACGAAGAAACCAGTTATATTATCAACAGGGATGTGTGAAATATCTGAAATTGATAATGCGATTGCCATATTGAAAGAAAATGGAACGACAGAGCTGACACTCCTTCAATGTAATACCCAGTATCCTACGCCTTACGAAGATGTGAATCTTAAGGCCATGGAAACGCTACAGAAAAGATATCATGTGGCGGTTGGGTATTCTGACCATACCCAGGGGATTGAGGTGGCAATTGCAGCGGTGGCCCTTGGCGCTGTAGTGATAGAAAAGCACTTTACATTAGACAGGCGGCTTCCGGGGCCGGATCATCAGGCAAGTTCAGAACCGGAAGAACTAAAGAATATGGTAAATGCAATCAGAAATATTGAATTATCTCTGGGAAGCCCGGAGAAAAAGATTTCCCCATCTGAAAAAGAAAATTTATCCGTAGCAAGGAAAAGTATAGTGGCAGCAAGAGAGATAAAAAAGGGTGAACTTTTAAGCAAAGATAATCTTACAACCAAAAGACCTGGAAACGGCGTATCTCCTATGAAATGGAAAGAAGTGACAGGTACCTGTGCAATCAGAGATTTTAAGGAAGATGAGTTAATAGAAATATGAAAACAATCACAGTCTTAACAGCAACCAGAGCAGAATACGGATTACTAAGTCCTATCATCCATGCTCTGAAAAGATGTGGAAAATTCAATATCAAGGTGGCGGTAACAGGTGCACATCTGTCACCTGAGTTTGGTCTGACTTATAAAGAGATCGAAAGAGAAGGGATTGAAATAGACAGGAAAATAGAAATTCTTCTCAGTTCAGATACACCTGCAGGCATTTCTAAAAGCATGGGCATGGCAATGATCGGGTTCGCAGATTATTTTACGGAGCGAAGACCTGATGCATTAATGGTATTGGGGGATCGCTATGAAACACTTGCCGTCTGCTGTGCGGCGATGAATGCGAGGATACCCATTATACATCTGTATGGAGGCGAGACAACGGAAGGTGCAGTAGACGAAGTGATCCGTCATGCAATCACAAAATTGAGCTATCTGCATTTGACCAGTACAGAAGAATATCGAAAAAGAGTGATACAGCTTGGGGAGTCGCCGGACCGGGTATATGTTGTCGGAGCAATTGGAGTGGAGAATGCATTAAAGAAAAATCTGCTGTCCAAAGAGCAGCTTGAATCAGAACTTAGATTTAAGCTGGACATGCCTTATGCAGTCGTGACGTTCCATCCGGTTACACTGGAAGATGAAAGTTCAGAGCAACAATGCAGGGCTCTTGTGAAAGCTATGATAAAGCATTCGGAAATGAAATATATCATTACCATGGCAAATGCTGATGCGGATGGCCGTATCATTAATAAAATATGGAAAGACTTTGCAGAACACAATAAAAATGCATCTGTTTTTAAGTCTTTAGGCTCCATACGATATTTAAGCGCCCTGAAATATGCAGATATGGTAATAGGAAATTCTTCAAGTGGACTGACAGAAGTCCCTTCTTTTAAAATACCTACAGTTAATATTGGCGACAGACAGCGGGGAAGATTGAAAGCTGCAAGTATAATCGACTGTATGCCAGATGAGCAGGAAATTTGTGATGCTATTGATTATGCAAAAAGCGAACAGTGCAGAGAAATATGTAAAACAGTAAAGAATCCTTACGGGGATGGAAATACGAGTGAAAAGACAGCAGAAATAATACAAAAAGTATTCCGGGGAAAAATTGATTTAAAGAAAAAATTTTATAACCTTAGTTTCTAATGATAAGGCAAAATCTAATCAGGAAAAGGCAGAGTGTGATTATGAATCATTTATATATAATTATGTATCACTATACGAGAGATCTGAAGCATAGCAGATACCCAAATATTAAGGGCCTTGATATCTCACTGTTCCGGGAACAACTGTGCTTTATAAAAGAAAATTTCAATATTATAACAATGGATGAGCTGATCGCTGCATCCAGGGGCCATTATGAATTACCGGAAAGAGCCGTATTACTTACTTTTGATGATGGGTATACAGATAACTATACTTTCGCGTTTCCCCTGCTGGAAGAAATGAACATAGCGGGGGGGGGTATTTTTGTGCCGGGTAAACCGATTAAAGAGCACAAATTGCTCGATGTAAACAAAATACATTATATTCTTGCCAGTGGAAGTGCTGAACAGATAATGACGGACTTAACAGAGAGAATGGATTACTATCGGGGAAGCGAATTTGAGTATCCTGACAACAAAGAGTTGTATGAAAAATACGCGGTGGCCAATCGGTTTGATACAAAAGAGACAGTATTTATAAAAAGAATGTTACAGACTGTCTTGCCGGAGAGAGCCCGGAATCTAATATCAAGCGATCTGTTTGCAAAGTATCTCGGCGTGTCTGAGGAACAATTAAGTTACGAATTGTATTTGACAGAAGAACAGATAAGAACCATGAAACGACATGGAATGCATATAGGAATACATGGATATGACCATTACTGGCTGGGGAATTTGTCGGAAGAGAAAATGAAGCGGGATATTGATCGAGCATTAGATGCTTTAGGCGAATTTATTGACCATGATTGCTGGGTTATGAATTATCCATATGGGAATTACAATAAAAACGTGGTAAATTACGCCAAAAGCAGGGGAGCCTCTGTCGGCCTGTCAACAGAAGTGCGTGTGGCAGACTTAGGCAGAGATGATCTGCTGGCACTGCCGAGACTGGATTGTAATGATTTTCCGCCTAAAAGTAATCAATGGAGGGATATAGACAATGAAAGATATTTTACCAGAACTTGATGGGAAAACTTATATTGAGAATTTAGCAGATGACTATGAAATACGTCTTTGTAAAGAAGGAGAATATGAGGAACTTGTGAATTTTCTCAGAGTATACTGGAGAGAAGACCATATTTTTGTCTTGTCCAAGGAGATGCTTGATTTTCAACATTTGGATACATATAATCATCACTATAATTTTGTGATAGCAAAAGAAAAAAAATCAAATGAGATACATTCACTTCTGGGATTCGTACCAACAAGCCAATATGATAAAGAGATTAAAAAAGTATTGATTTGGCCATGTATCTGGAAGTCCAGAGACGATATCAATCGTAAAGGATTAGGAGTAGCTTTATATTATTATCTGAAAACACATATCGAAATCGAAACAATTGCAATTCTGGGGATCAGTGAGGTAGCATTGAGCATTTACAAACACTGGAATTTCTCGACTGGGAAAATCGATCAATATGTAATGCCTAATTATGAAAAAAAGTCAAAACTGGCCACAGGACTAGATCAGTGTAAGCGGACAACAGAGGATGATACAGAGGGATTTGTATTAAAAGAACTTTTCATAGATGATTTTTTCCAGATTTCAGAGGAAGAAGATCTGTTTGTTCAGATGGAGGGATATAAGACAAAAAACTATTATATAAATAGATTTTACAGGCATCCATTTTATCATTATCATTTTTTAGGCATAGAAAATTCAGACCACCTAGTTGCTGTCATTGTTGCCAGAATCAGTGAACACGAACGCAATAAATGCCTGAGAATTGTAGATTACATCGGTCAGGTTGACGCGATGATCCATGTGAAAAATAAACTTCAAAAAATCTTGACAGATAACAATCTGGAATACATTGATTTTATTGCTGTAGGATTAGACGACAATGTTTTAAAGAATGCGGGATTTTTTAACAGAAAAAATTATCCGGGGATGATCGTGCCAAACTATTTTGAGCCGTTTGTACAAAAAAACATTGATCTTGATTTTGCTTTTAAATCTGTAGATAATATCCAACAAATGGTTTTTTATAAAGCAGATGCAGATCAAGACAGGCCTAATATTTACAGAAAAAGAGAAAACGATGTTTTATTGCTATAAAATCAGGATTCCTTGCTGATGCTCACTATACTGAAAAGGAGCTTTAGAGAAAAGTAATCTGTGAGAAAATGGAATAAGGAGAATCTAATGAGAATTTTGATCGTTGGACTTGGATCAATGGGGAAAAGAAGAATCCGCCTTTTAAAACAAATAGATTCGTCAGCCCGTATAACTGGAGTGGATGCTAAAGAGGAAAGACGGAAAGAAGCAGAAATTCTCTTTAACATACAAACCATATCAGCACTACAATTGGCTTTTCATAGCAACAAGTATGATTGTGTATTTGTATGTACTTCTCCATTATCACATGCGAATATAATAGAATCTTGTCTTATGCATGAGATAAATGTGTTTACAGAAATAAATCTTGTGAATGACAAGTATATTTCCAATATTAAGATGGCAGATGAAAAAAAACTGGTTTTATTTCTTTCTTCTACATTCCTTTATAGAGATGAGATTAAATATATCCAGAAAGAGGTGAAAGCTGCCCGCTCACTTTTGTCATATACCTATCATGTGGGACAATATCTACCTGACTGGCATCCATGGGAGAACTACACGGACTATTTTGTAGGGGATGTCCGGACAAATGGATGCCGGGAAATTATGGCCATTGATTTTCCATGGCTTTACAAAACATTTGGCGAATTCAAAAATATTCAGATAAAAAGCGGGAAGAAAACAGCATTAAAAACTACCTATAATGACAGCTATCTTCTGCTTGTTGAGCATGAGACTGGCATACAGGGGACGATTTCTATCGATGTAGTATCAAGAAAAGCTGTCAGAAACTTGGAAATATACGGAGAAGATTTATATATCACTTGGAACGGGACGCCAGAAGGATTAAAAAAATATGACTTAGAAGCTAAAAAGGAAACTTCGGTATCTCTTTATGATGAAGTGGATAAACAGGAAGGATATGCCGGTTTTGTTGTGGAGAACGCCTATAAAAATGAGATTATAACTTTTTTTAATATAATCAGAGGAAAAACAAAGGCGGAATATGATTTTGAAGACGATAAGTATATACTCGCCATAATTGATAATATTGAAACAGGAGGACAGTGAGGAGGACGAATAATGCGCATTGCGTTTTGGGGGTTAGGATCAATTGCTAAAAGACATATCCGAAATGTTTATGAACTTTTGTCGGAAAGAGGCAATGTTCCACAGATTGATATATTTCGGCATGAAAATAGAAAAATCGAAGAGGAAGATATAAATTCTATAGTATCTAATATATATTTATCTGATCAGCTAAAAGATAGTTATTATGATGTGATTTTTATTACCAATCCTACTTCACAACATTTTGAAACAATAAAAAAATGTGTGCCACATACAGACCACATATTTATCGAAAAACCTGTCTTTGAAAACTGTCATGAAAATGTACAGGAACTGGGGCTAAAAGACAGATCCGTATATTATGTCGCCTGCCCACTCAGATGGACTTCAGTAATCCAATATATAAAGAAGAATATAGATTTATCAAAAGTCTTTTCTGTAAGAGCGGTCAGCTCAAGTTATCTTCCCGACTGGAGACCGGGGACAGATTACCGGAAGACATATAGCGCACATAAAAATATGGGCGGCGGCGTTGCCATAGATCTGATACATGAATGGGATTATCTAACATATTTGTTTGATATGCCAGACAGCGTTTTATATGTCGGTGGAAAATTTTCAGACCTTGAGATTGACAGTGATGATCTGGCAGTATATGCAGGAATTTATAAAGATCGTATCGTGGAACTGCATCTGGATTATTTTGGGCGAAAGACAATAAGAGAGTTGACACTTTATATGGCTG
This sequence comes from uncultured Eubacteriales bacterium, assembly GCA_949294665.1. Lineage (GTDB taxonomy): Bacteria > Bacillota > Clostridia > Lachnospirales > Lachnospiraceae > Mediterraneibacter. The sequence continues at coordinate 116,210 of CASFID010000075.1, read as the reverse complement.
ACGAAGTGGTTCATGCTGATCTGGTACAAGGAAAGATTAATTATCTAAGAGCGGGAAACATGGTAGATCTATATGAGGAACGTGATGAGTATCAGAAAAGAGAAATAAGACATTTCCTTGATATTATAGCAGGGAAAATCCAAAACGACAGTACGATTGAACATGCAGTGGAAGTTTTGAAAATCGCTAAAAATTACAAGGAGAGATGAATATGAACATATTGTTTACAATTTGTGGAAGAGCTGGATCTAAAGGGTTCAAAAACAAAAACTTAAAAATGTTTTTAGGAGTACCTTTAGTATATTATAGTATCGCTGCGATTGCTCTGTATATTGAAAAAAATAGCAAAGGAAATGATTTTGATATAGTCCTTAATACGGACAGTAAAGAATTGATTGATATTGTATTGCAACAGTCAGACGTATCAGTTGAAGTAATTTATAGGGATGCAACATTAGGTGGAGACGAGGTACCTAAAATTGCAGTTATAAAGAATTGTCTGCTTAAAATGGAAGAAAGAAAGGGAACAGATTATGATCTGGTAGTGGATCTTGATATAACTTCACCTTTAAGAACAATTTCTGATCTCCAAAATGCAATAGGGAAAAAGATATCCAGAAGAGATACGGATGTTGTTTTCTCTGTGACAGAAGCAAGAAGAAATCCATACTTTAATATGGTAAAAAAAGATGGCAGATATTTTTCAAAAGCGCTTTCAAGTGAATATACAGCCCGTCAGCAGGTACCAAAATTTTATGATATGAATGCATCTATCTATGTATATGATATTGGAGCATTAAAAAATAAAGAACCTAAGATATTCTTTAACGATAAGTGTGATGTAATCTTTATGAAAGATACAGGTATATTGGACATCGATTCAGAAGAAGATTTTCAATTGATGCAAGTGGTTGCAGGATATTTGTTTCAAAATAATGTGGACTTTCAAGACATCTACCAGAAAGGAAAGGAATTATGTGTTTAGAAGAAGAAATATACAGGCTCGTTAAATTAAATAAAGACCTCATTATTACGTCTTTCAAGAATCAGGGATATAAAATTCTTTACTTAGCTGATAAACTCGTTGAAATTTTCGGAGGGGGGTATGAGGAGTTTATTAAAACTCAGCTTACCGATGCGAATAAAAATGAACAGATAGCAATACTTACAGTTTTCAAAGGTCAGGAAATAGTTGAGTTGGAGAGAAAATTTCCAAATGCAGACGTTTATGTGATGTCTGAGGAATATAACCGGATGGAAAGCAGACTGGAAATAACTACAGAGGAAACGGTATCCCACTATCTGAGTATTTTTGGCTATGGTGGTATTTGCTTTGCGGGAAAAGGACCAATCATCAACGAATTAAGACTCTTATCAGAATCACTGCCGAAAAATGATAGTTGTCATAAAGTGTTACATGTGACAGAATACATGGATACAAGAATGGAACAAATCCCCCAGGAATATTATAACTGTGGAATGAGGGATGTCCTGTATGAACTAAAAGAATTTGCTGCTTTTCCAGAAGAGATCAGGCAGGAACTGAATTATCCTGAAAATTCAGAGACTTTGCGAAACGGACAGTCGAAGAGTTCAGAAGAAATGGCTGGAGAGTTATCTTTACAGATAAAACACCGCTGTCCCAGTGGATTATTGATAAATATGGTTTGGGACAGTGGCTGGATGATGTAAAAGAGCCCGGCATTCCGGGAGAGAAAATATTTGTATTCAAAAATGGGAATCTTCCGGCATTCTACAAGTTCTACAATAAAAACAAAAATATCTGCCGTATTGACAGTTTCCGAAGGATTGAAGTTGTCAAAAACTGGATTACGGAATTGCTATGCGGATATTTTCGAAAGCAATTAGAAAAGAAAGGTGTTTCCTTATATATTGCGGCTAGGGAGTGGGCTCATAATCATCCTTTATTTCCTCAGGAAAATATTAGTTCTGAACAGATGAGACATCGCTATATCTATAACCGTTTCCGAATCCGTGAGAATCAGGATTCATACATTCCTTTTCTGAAGAAGATATATGGAGAAAAGTATTCACCGGATTATATGGATAATGTCATGTATTATCCCGACATGCTGGATCTTGAGCCTGGAAAGATGAGACATAAGGATTACAGTAGCCCGTATGTTAATGTTGTGAATGGCGAACGATATACAGTAGGAAATCCCTCTGAAAGCAGACATTCCATTTATCTTCTCGGCTCATGTTTTTTCTCTGGATATACAGTTGAAGACTGCGAGACAATGGCAAGTTTTCTGCAGAAAAGGGTTAATACAGTTTATGATGACTGGCGCGTAGTTACTATGGGGGCAATGGGAGCCCGTATTTATCATATATATAAAAAATTATATGAGATAAAGTTCAGAAAAGGAGACATCGTAGTTATAGACTATGGCGTACAGATGCCTTTGGGAGAAAAATACAAGAAATACGATATCACTACAGCATTAAAAGATAGTGATATGAAAGATCAGCTTTATTTTGAAGCGATCATACACTGTAACCATATCGGTTATAAAAAACTTGCCGACAAATTATGGATAATAATAAGAGATAAACTGGCAGAAGCAGACGCCTTCTCCTCAGATTCGTTTTATCTGTCACAGCCGATATATGAGGCGACTGGTGAAGAACAGCGATATCACAGACAGGCTATGGAATACATCAATATGGTAAAAGAAAACACGCCGGAAAGCTGGAATAAAGGAGTACGTGGTGCGATTGTAATGAACTGTAACCCGTTTACTCTGGGACATCAGTATCTGATTCGACAGTCAGCGGCAAAAGTGGACCACTTGTATATTTTTGTAGTTGAGGAAGACAAATCTTTCTTCCCGTTTCAGGACAGGATTAAACTGGTAAAAGCAGGGACACAAAATATAAAAAATGTGGTCGTGGTACCAAGCGGAAAGCTCATTATCAGTACGGCAACATTTCCCGGATATTTTTCTAAGGATTCTCCTGGCAGCGCGAGAGTAGATACATCCCTTGACGTAAACATTTTCGGACGTTATATCGCCGCTCCTTTAGGAATTACAAAACGTTTTGTTGGAGAAGAACCCATTGACATGGTTACGCGAAGCTACAATGAAAGTATGAAAGAGATACTCCCAAGATACGGCATAGAAGTCGATGAGATAAAAAGAAAAGAGAAAGAAGGAGGTGTAATCAGCGCTTCAAGAGTCAGAAAAGCACTGCAAACCAACGACTTTGATTTAATAAGGAAACTGGTTCCAGATACAACATATAAATATTTGTGGGAAAACAGAGTAAAGTTTATCTTTTCAGCTACGAAAACCGACGGCAGAGAGTGATGATATACCTATGAGCAGGAAAGGAAAAGAACTATGTGTTTAGAAAAAGAAATATACAGGCTCGTTAAATTAAATAAAGATCTCATTATTACGTCTTTCAAGAGCCAAGGATATAAAATTCTTTATCTGGTTGATGAGCTACTCGTTGAAATTTTCGGGGGGGGGTATGAGGAGTTTATTAAAACTCAGCTTACCGATGCGAATAAAAATGAGCGGGCAGCAATACTTACGGTTTTCAAAGATCAGGAAATAATTGAACTGGAAAAAGAAGTTCCAAATTCAGATGTTTATGTGATGTCTGAGGAATATGCCCGGATGGAGAAGCGTCTGTCGAAAGTCACAGAGGAGAGGCTTTTTCAGTATCTGACTCTTTTTGGATATGGCAGCATTCAGGTTGAGGGAGAAGGCGCTATAATGGACAAATTACGTTTTCTGTCAAGACATATCCAGAAAAAAAACCTCCAACAGAATACTCTTTATGTAACAGAATATATGGATACTAAAAATAGTCGGGTATCTTGTGGATGTTATAACATCGGAATACGAGACATTTTATATGAGCTCAATGAGCTTTCTGTTTTTCCGGATGAGATAAAGGGAAAATTAAATTGTCCGGAACAATTCTGGGATTTTCTGAAACGTTCAATCGAGACGCTCGGCGGAGAAGGATGGCAAGTTGTTTTTGCAGACAGAACTCCGCTCTCTGAGTATCTGGGAAATAAATATCAGTGGGTGGAGTACCTAGAGAATATAAAAGAACCATGTGTTTCAGGGGAAAAAATCTATATACTTAAGAATGGAAATCTGTCGAAGTTCTATCAATTTTATAACAGGAATAAGAAAATCTCTCGAATAGAAAGCTGTAGAAAAATTAATTGGTTAAAGAGATGGGGGATAGAATCACTGACTGCATATTTAAGAGAAAGACTAGAAGAAAATAGAGTCTCTATGTATTTTCTCACCTGGGATTGGTCGTTTAATCATCCTTTGTTTCCCCAAGATAAAGTTACTTCCGAACAGATAGAAAAAAGAAATCAGTACCAACTATGTAATATTTGTGAGGATATGGATAATTACGTTCCTTTTCTGAAAAAAGTATATGAGAAGAAATATTCCATGAATTATATAAAAAATGTTATGGAAATTCCGAACACACTTAAATTGAACAGAGGAAAAGTCAGGCATGAGGATTACAACAGTCGATATATTAACGTTACAAACGGCGAACGATATACGCCGGGACAGCCAGATGATAGTAGATATACTATATATCTCATGGGATCATGTGTCTTTTTTGGATATGCAGTTGAAGATGGAGACACGATAGCAGGATACCTGCAACAAAAGATCAATACCGTTCATAGTGCCTGGCGTGTGGTTAATATGGGAGTATGGGGAGGTGGTATTGAATCAACATATAAAAACTTTTATGACATAAAACTTCGAGAAGGAGATATTGTGATTGCAGGCTATGGATCTTGGATGCCATTTCAGAAGAATTGTAAGAAATATGATGTCAGCACAGCGCTAAACAGTTCAGCCATGAAAGAACAGCTATATTTCAATGTGATTACTCACTGCAATCATAGAGGGAATGAACTCATTGCTGATAAATTATGGACAATCATAAAAGACAGAATGACAGAAGCGGAGGACTTCGATCCAACCCCCTTTTATCTGGAACCACCAGTCAACATCCAAAGCGAACAAGAGGATCCCTATTATATGCAGGCGGTAGAGTACATCGACAAGGTAAAAGCTGAAACTCCGGAGAATTGGAAGGAAGGGATCTGCGGTGCGATCGTAATGAACTGTAACCCGTTTACTTTGGGACATCAGTACCTGATCCGGCAATCGGCAGCTAAAGTAGATCATTTGTACATTTTTGTAGTTGAAGAAGACAAGTCTTTCTTCCCGTTTAAAGACAGGATCGAACTGGTAAAAGCAGGAACACGGGACATAGAAAATGTGCTTGTAGTGCCCAGCGGAAAGCTCATTATCAGTTCGGTAACCTTTCCCGGGTATTTTTTAAAGGATTCTCCTGACAGCGTGGGAGTCGACACCTCCCTTGATGTAGATGTTTTCGGACGTTATATCGCCGCCCCTTTAGGCATTACAAAGCGCTTTGTCGGAGAAGAGCCAATTGATATGGTAACACGAAGCTACAATGAGAGTATGAAAGAGATACTCCCGAGATACGGTATCGAGGTGGATGAGATAAAAAGGACAGAGAAAGAAGGCGATGTGATCAGTGCATCAAGAGTCAGGAGAGCACTGAAAACCGGCGATTTTGAGCTGATAAAAAAGCTTGTGCCAGAAACAACATATGAGTATTTGTGGGAGAATAAAGAGCGATTTATGCATGAAAGCTGAGAAGATCTCATGAAAATATATGGAATATCACGAGATAGTTCTGACAGGAAAAAGCAATTCGCACTATACCAGCCGAAAAACATTCTCTGAGGTCGCACAGCGTCTTGGAGGTGTGGAATGGTAAATAAGATTATCATAGTAACCAGAAGAGGAGTACATAGTTCAGTGCAGGGCATACAGCCCTGCACTCATTTTTTCATTTTCAATTCTCCCGTATATATTCCATAAAGCTCCGCCGGTTTTCCTCTGTCGTTGTGGTGGGCCTGCCAAGATCGGATCTGGCCCCGATCGCCGCTTTCACTTCAATAAAGGTCAGTTCGCCGTTTTCTCTTGCACTGTGCAGCGCTTTTTCGAGTTCCTCTTTTTCCGTTACTGTTTCCGTTCTGGGGTATCCGCATGCCGCCGCGATATCCGCGAGCGCTGCCGACTTTGCAACTGTCGGGATTCCTCCCACTGTCTCATGCGCCTCATTATTGATGACAATATGGATCAGGTTGGAAGGTTTCCGACTTCCGATAACAGCCATTGCCCCCATATGCATCAGAGTCGCGCCGTCTCCGTCTATGCACCATATTTTTTTCTCGGGTTTCGCAAGGGCGACTCCAAGTGCGATGGAACTGCTGTGCCCCATAGAGCCTACAGTCAGGAAATCTCTCCCATGTCCCTGATCTTTATGTTCCCTGATCTCAAAAAGCTCTCTGCTGGCTTTTCCTGTCGTCGAAATGATAATGTCATTTCCTGAAACTTCTGTGATACACTCGATGATGGATTCTCTTGTCATCGGGTAGGGATTCTTATAATGCAGTTTATCTTCATAAGTCAGAGCGCCTTTACGGACCACAAAGGCCACACTGTTTCCATCAGCCAGAAAAGGTTTTGACGCTTCCATCATTTCTTCCAGTTCATTTTCTGTCGTATCAACGGAAATGATAAAAGATCTGATCCCCATGTCCTCCAGAAGTTTTACCGTGACCTCCCCCTGATATATGTGCTGAGGCTCGTCATGTACTCCCGGTTCTCCTCGCCACCCCACTACAAAAATACAGGGAATAGCATATACTTTTTTGTGCAGTAGAGAAACCGCAGGATTGAGCATGTTTCCAAGGCCGCTGTTCTGCATATAGACAAGCGGAACTTCTCCCGTGGCAAGGTAATGTCCTGCTGCCAGCGCGGTACAGTTCCCTTCATTTGCAGCCACAATATGATTTTCAGAAATCCCGTATGTATTCATCAGGTAATCGCACAAAGGTCTCAGAAGAGAGTCCGGAACTCCGGTATAAAATTTTGCTCCTAAAATTTTCACAAAGCTTTTAACATCCATATCTTGATCTCCTGTAAATAAATCCTGATAAGTAAACCGTGTTTTGCTTATGTCACAGATTTTGCCATCTATATTTTATATCAACAGAATAAGAAGTACAAGTACCCTATCTCGTAATATTCTATACATTTTAACTCTACACTTTCTATTTCAACAATATATTTTGTCGACGGGCCGTTCACATTTGTCGTCACTTTCTTTCAATAAAAGGAGGAGTTCCTCCTGATATAGAAAAACTAATCCGTCGGGAACTCCTGCCTGTTAGAACTGGCTATTCTTTTTACTATAGTCAGTTCTTTTCGATTTTTATTTTTAGTCATTATCTAAATAATATTGGCGACGCTGCTGTTACTTTTTGCGGGCTATTCACGTTCTGCCTGAATGATGTCCTCGACATCCCTGTCGGCGTAGATAATTCGGATCACAGATAGCATACCGGGATGGCATAAAATCCAGCGACCGGATTTCTTTCCGGATACGATTTACCTGCTCCTCCGCTGTCTGCAGATCATAGACGATGTAAGAATAAATCTCCCTCAGATCATCTTTGGCTTTTGGGGAGTAGATAACAGAATAGGTATCGCTCATATACCGAACTCCCGTTTTAACTTGGCATCCACCTCATCTGCCGTATAGGTTTTTCCGGATTTCATGGACTCCACGCCTTTCATAAGCTCTGCGTCCAACTGTTCACGGCTTATGCCGCCGGCTGCGGTAGGTTTTGTGGAAAGCAGGCGTAGTTCAAATGAAAGGATTCCTTCTGCGTTTTCTTTTAGCTCCGTATCAATACGGGCATAAACTGCGGATGTATTTGCCATATTTATCACGATCCTTTCGCTATATTATATCCATCTTCCTTTGCAAACACAAGCGATTGCAAGCAATATTCTGCCCTAGAAAGATATGATATTGTGGACAAAAATTTTCTGCTTTGAACAGCACAAACTTGATTATTTCTTATTTTTCTACCATGGTAGGAGTGACAGAAGGGGGTACCATGATAGAATAACATGAACATAAAAGAAGAGATCAATACCTAAAAAAGCTGATCGGTTTACAGAACACGGAGCCGGTAAAGGTCATAACCGTCATCCGCCATTGCGGAAAATTTTAAAGTTGTTCCGCTGGATAGTGCCTTGGCACCCCATTTTTTAATCCGACACACTATGCACACGATGAGCTGCTTTTCTGATTCAGCATATGTAGTAATATCTCCTGCTTCCTTTCCTTGGGCATGTGTGTATCTAACAAAGGAATATATTCCTCCTCATTTCTGGGTATATATCCTTCGCGCATTCGCCAATAAGAGCGAGAACAAGAGTGCAGCTCCCCCTCGTTAATCAAAAAATATTTGCCTACATTGTGAATGCATTTCTGACCGTGCCTGTCGCGTTCTTCAAGAGAAAAATATTTTTTTGAATGATCCCTGAAATCAATCCACCCGTCAAAATACAGATTATCGCCATGAAAATTTGATATTCTGTACGAAATATTTCTTTTCTTTAATTTTTCTTCAATTTGCTTTATTTTAGTAGAGAGAGAAGGGCCGTAATCACTAAGTACAATTCTTGTATGCGCTCTGTTCTCCTCAAAAATATCCAGTACATGTTCCGGTATATCGAGCGTACCGTTTGTCACAAAATCTACGCTCTTTCTAATCTGCGGTAAATAGCTGTACACAAGTTCCAAAATGGACGACAGTTCCTTATGCATTAGAGGTTCTCCTCCTGTTATGGTAAATACACTTACCGAATGAATCAGCTCAAAATACTCCCTGAGAACCGCATCAGCCTCTCCCGTCTTTACATCCACGGGGTTTTTATAATAGGGGATAAAAGCCAGGCACAATTTGCACTTCAGCGTACAGCGCTGCGTTATACAAAATGTTGTTCTGGCTAAATTGATTTCTGCATTCATAGTATTTTTTCCTTCCTGATTTGTTGAGACTGCATTATTTACAATTGGGGCATATTGTTTTATTTTAAGTCAAGAGACATTCTCAACCATTTCTCCTTTTCTGCTTTCTTCTGAAATCCCTGAGAAAGATAAAAACGTATCCCCGCCTGATTGCAGGCGTAAACGTCTAATTCAATTGAGCTCTTGTTCCTTTTTATCCCCTCACTGATCACGGCCCTCATTAATCTTGTTCCAATTCCGTTTCTTTGCATATTTTGAGCCACGGCAAAAGATGATATAAAGCATATGTCATCTCGATTCATATAAACAGCACAGTTGGCGATGTCCTTTCCGCCGTCCAATACATAAAATAATTCAGCACGCTCTGCCAGCTTTTCGGAGTATTGTTTAATATTTACTCTTTCAGATAATTTCGGCTGAAATATACTATCTGATTCTTTTAAAAAAGTAAACAGCCTGATTGTATCTGACGGCGGTATTATATGCTCTGTTTTTATCTCATTCATAATAACATGTACCTGTCCAGCATCTGGTTTATTTCTTCTACGGAATTAAACATCATTACATCAAGGATTGACAATCCGGGCTCAAACACATTTCCAAGTTGGGGATATTCTGAAATAGCAGTTTCCTGAAAGCGTAGTTTAATCTCTGCGTTAAGAAACTTTTCCTCAGAAAACAGAGCCGTTCCTCTCGGCAGATTCCTGTATTCAGTTACGCCGCCCATCTCACGGCAAATATTCAGCGCCCATTCATCCGGCGCTTTCGGATATGGAATCGAAAGTCCCATTTCTGAAAACAAATCTATAGGAGTATGTATATGTAAATACCCGCATATGTTTTCCAGGCAAACGCGGTCCAGAGAAGTGATATCATAAAAAGTCCGCTCCAGTATTTTTTCTAACAAAGATTTCACTTTATAGTAATAAGGCGCTTTCCGGTAATGTCCTATCTGAGCGATAAGCTTTTTCCCCCATGCAGTATCGTTATTGATCCGGATATCTTTAATGGGAACTTTCTGACTGTGCTTTATAAGAGGAACAGAAATGTACTGCCATCCTCCGGACGGTTTCAGAATCCTGTTTCTTTCAATCCAGCCATGACGAATAAACTGTACGTCATCCAGTAAAACAAAACGGTCGACATGCTTGACTAAAGAAAAATATCCTATATAAGGGAAAAAATACGGTTGCATAATCGCAACTTTCATAAAATTCATTCTCCTTCTTTAAAATTTACTGTCTATATATTTTTAAGCTCGTCAAATGCAGCGGCAGAAAGCTTTTGTACCTCCGGAATACGGCTCTGTAAGCGGCTTTTTATCTCTGGAAGTCTCGAAAATACTTCATGTATCTTACGTTTAATTTCATCCCCGTCGGACGGACGGCACACAAATTCTCCCATGCCTGCCAAATTGGCGAAGCCGTACATTTTAGAACTCGGTATAAAGCTTTCCTCATATGTGAGAAAAACTGTAGGAACGAACTGACTGACAGCCGCAACCGACGCATGTACACGCCCGGTTACCATCATGTCAAAATGGCCGATGATCGTTTTTGTAACGCACGGAAGATGCGGTGTGGAAATACAGACTAAATCTTCCGGATTCTTGACAATTCCCCTTTTGAGCACTACCTTTCTCAGTTGGTCTAAAATAGGATAATCTCTGCCGGGTATCAGCTTAAACTGTGGAGGCAGTTCAAAACCATTTGTATGTGAAATAAGCGCCACTTTTACATTAAGGTTATTCATCATATACTCGATTATCTCTGCAAATACTTTATACTGGCTGTCTTCCCGGGGCCACATATCATATGGACCGACCGGCATATTGAATCCGCCTATTGTAAAGCCAACTACCTTTTTCTCTCCCTGCAGGGATGAGATAACCGACTCTGCCTCTGCCGATTGTACTTCGGTCAGCTCAGGAGTATATAAAAATGCAGGACAGGCGAAATCCTTTACGTGTGCAGAATGAAATCCCCATTTATTCAGGTTTTTTGTTGAAGTAGGCTCCCTGTTTATGATTAAATCAAAATTTTCATATACTTCTTTTGCCAGATCCATTGTTTTTGAATCAGAAAATGGACCCGGAGTTACGCCAAAGAGAACCGTCTTCACCCCAAGGAGCTGAGCTGTACGCATCTTAAGCAAATCAACAAAAAATCGTCCGTGTCCTACATGCTCGGCGTTATCTCCCCACATGTCCCCCGACATATTAATTACGACAGACGTCTCCTTCAGAAGATCCGTATAAGGAGTTGCAGCATGGGAATGTGGATCTGCAATCAGTTCCTTAGCTGCAGCATAATCTTTTTGAGCGTTTTCAATATCGTTTTCCTGCCATGCATAGTATAGTTCCATGGGCAGAACCGTTATATTTTCTCTTTTGGCAAACCCTTCTGTCATTTGAAAAGTCGTATTGATCTCGGAGTCCGGAAAGACACGGTGAAGTTCACGGAACAAAGGCTCTATAATATAGTAATTTCCAATATTTCCATATTCCAGTCGTCCCCAGTGCAGTGTACATAATCCTGTAACTAATATTTTCATTCTTCTGTCCCCCTTAATAATATTACGTACGTTTAGAGCCACTCTTGTCGGTCTGTATACATATTAATATTTCCGCACAATTCTTTCTGCATGATAAAAGATGCGTCAAGTTCTTCACTCTTGACGTATCCGTTTCTTAAATAAAAATCAATGGCCACGTCATTCGCTTTGTCAACTTCAAGATCCATATATTCCATCCCCCACATATACGCAATGTTCTCAGCCCGTTTTAGAAGGACTGTTCCCAGCGCCTTTTTTCTGAATTCCTTTTTTACAGTAATTATAGAAACAAATGCTTTTTTTAATCTTATATCATTCGCATACATAACGATAATTCCCGCATTAATTTCATGCATACGTAAAAGAAGAATAACAGCTTTTTCAGAATATTTGTCTGCCATTTCTTCTACTTTATTGTCTGAAATCAGAGAGTGAAACAGGCTGGGGCGAAATTCATAAAGTAATTTACGCACTTCTTTTGTTTTTCTTTTCGGTTCAATGGTCATACCTTTCCGGAACATTGGAAAGAGATTTATTTCTCCCCCCCGAATATTTTCTCGCTTCGTACATTACATCTGATAAATTCCTGCCCATCATCTACAATAAGTATTTCCCCGTCAAAAAAACGCCGCTTGTATCCCGTACTGGGAAAAAGGGTAAAGTCTTCCACTCTGTAGCGCAGTCCATTTTCCAGTATTAAGGCGCCATAATAATTACGTTGCGACCGGATCTTTGCAGAAATTACTTTCACACTGTCATTCTCAATATCAATAGTAAAATCTTTTTCCTGAATTTTGGGATGATAAATCCCATTTTTTACAGAAATTCCTTTTATATTTCCACTTAAGTAACTGTCAAGAGATACCAGTAATTTCGGAATACCTGATTCTAATTTCACATTCAATGTGTTTATGTCGTCCTCTTCTGTGATTTCTACAGGATATTCGTCGATCAATATTCCTTCGTCAACGCCGCCCGTCAGCTCATACATTGACAGACACGAGGCCTTATCCCGATTCAGAATCGACCATACCGGCGCATGTGCTCCTCTGTTGTATTTTAAGCTTCCGCCGTGAAAATTAATAAACCTGAATTTTTTTATCATCGACTGCGGAATAATATATTCAAATTTGCGCAGGATTACAGTAAACTCTTCATTAGGAAATTTTATTTTTTCCAGTTCTTCTTTATTTATAAGTTCATAATATGGAATATGATTTTCTTCTATCATTTGATATTGATTTTTGTTCATTCGTCCTTCTTTTCCAATGACCATGATCAAATCAAATAAATCCGAATCCAGCAGACATCTTATCATAGAGTCTGAATATCCCATGTATACTACTTTATTCATGTTTTCCCCCGTGTCCGTCGTTGTCGATCATTTTGAGGTTTTCATTATTTTTTCAACCATACATGCAGTAACCGCATCCCCAGTTATATTTACCATGGTACGTCCCATATCAAGAATCCTGTCAATTCCGGCCACAAGCGCAATCCCGTCTACAGGTAATCCTGCGGAAACAAGCACAGTACTAAGTACGATCATACCCGCGCCGGGAACGCCTGCCGCTCCGACAGACGCTAACGTTCCTGTTAAAATCACCATACACTGGGTAGTAATGCTCAGTTCGATTCCATATGCCTGAGCTACAAATAATGCGACAATCCCCTGATATAACGCATTGCCGTCCATATTAATCGTCGCTCCCAGAGGAAGGACAAAGCCGCTCACTTCTCTGGATACTTTCAGTTTATTTTGCAGACTTTCCAGAGATACGGGAAGAGTCGCCGCTGAACTGCATGTAACAAATCCTACCACCTGCGCTGGGAAAAAACTTGTAAAAAATTGTCTGACAGAAAATTCAGTCCCTGTTTTTATCAATGTACAATATGTAATTCCAACATGCACAATAACGGCTAAATAAAAAACTGCGATCAATTTCCCGAGCGGCAGCAAAACGGCAATCCCGTTTTGAGCGACAGTAGGTATCATCAAACCTAAAATCCCTATTGGCGTTAAATTCATAATCCATTTCGTTATTACAGTTGTTACCTCAAAAATATCCTCAATCAGTCCTCGTAACACATTTCCTTTCGGTGCGATTTTTACCATACCAATGCCAAGGATAACAGATATGAAAATAATCTGCAGCATATCTGCGTCTAAAAAAGCGCGTGATATGTTATCGGGAAAAATACCGATAAACGTATCCAGAAGACCGGGCATTTCTTCTGCTTCATATGTAGCGTTTCCGACTGCAATGCCATTTCCCGGTTTAAAAATATTAGAAAGTATCAGGCCAATAATAACTGCAAACGCAGTTGTAGACATGAAAATGATCATTGTCGCCAAGCCCATCTTTCCTATTTTATTAACGCTGGAAATACTAGAAATTCCCAGCACAAGAGAAGTTACTACTAACGGAAGCATTATCATCTTGATCAGATTTATGTAAATTGTGCCCAACGGACGTACAATTTCGGCGGCATCTGAATTATTCTGCAGTAAAACTCCGATCAATATACTCACAATCAGCGATGCAAAAATTAACAGTATCGATTTATCCTTCTTCATTGCTATACCTCTTCTGTCAGAACAGTTATATGTTCCCTGATATTTTTTATATCTTTTTCCATTTCTTCCAGCCCGTCAAACTTCAGAAGTGCGACTCCTGCGACTCCGCTGCTGTTTTCATATTCGTCTATATATTCTCCTTCTTTTTTGTGCACATATAACTTAACAAGCTTAGGTTTAATATAATCGTCCACAAAAATAGTTTTGAATTTTCCTTTTTTATAGCTGCCAATAATATATTGAAAGCAATATGATATATGCGGCGTAATATCTGACCGGCGAAAATCTCCCATAGCCATTTTGAGTACGGAAGTCATCTCATCTTCTCCGGTAGCCAGTTCCATCAGCTGAGGGATATAATTCCCCCCTGTCCTGGGGCCGATTTCCACAATACAGATCTTACCGTCTTTTGTTATTCTTACCTCTACATTGATCCCTCCCATACGGTAGCCGCTGCACTCAATGAGTCTGGCGACTTCACTCTTTGCCTCAGTCATAAGTTCTTCTGCAATTGAAGAAGGTAAAGAACTCCCGATCGGAACAGAATGCCAGAAACGCTGATCTCCAAGAGCAAGAAATATCAGCTTTCCGTTATATACGATTCCATCTCCATGTAGTTGATGATAAGGAGATTCGATAAATTCTTCGACAATAACTCTTTTACGGCGACTGTACTCCAAAGCCAGTTCCAGAGCAGACAGCAGTTCTTCCTTTCTGCATACTCTGGTGATGCCCTTGCTTCCCGAAGAGTCAACAGGTTTGACCATACAGGGGAATTTTATATTTTCGATTTCTTTTTGCAATTGTTCCAGATTATCAAAGCTGAAGAAATCAGGGATGTAAAATCCGTATTTTCGTTGAAATTCCCGAAACAAATCTTTCTCGCTTAATAATCTGACAGATGAATAAGAAGGGCCCGGCAAATTCATTTTATCACTTACATACGCCGCCGTCATAGCCGAGGGATCGGAAGCATATGCGATAATTCCCTGAATGTTCTCCTTTTCCGCCAGCTTTAATACTTTTTCTTTTTCAATGGTACTGATGTTGACATATTTATCAGAAAATCTATGTCCCGGATTATCTGGAAGATAATCGCATGTTATTACATAATATCCAAGTTCCTTAGCTCTGATAATCGCAGGAGTCTGGGCATTCGCCCCCCCCAGTATCAAAAGTTTCTTCTGACATATCTGTGTAGTAATATCGATCCCCTCCTCCTTAAATAGCTGACGGTAGATTATCTCTATGTCCGTCTGCTTCAGTATAGCCGGATTGTTTTTCAGTCTGTCAGGATTCACACATACCGCCAGATCTTTAATCTCGTTTTCCGGTACGACGGGAATTTCCAGATTCAACTCTCTGATCCATGTCCAGAGCATACAGGCTGCTTCCCGGGGCGTCCGACAGCCTAAAGCCCGGGCGATATCAGAGAAAATCCCTGCGAGATACTTCTGGCCGCGAGCGTCCGAGCAGCGTTCCGGGTGATCCAGCATAAACATCCAAAGATATGGAAGACAGATTGCCACCGCATTCCCATGAAGCAGATGATACCGGGAGGTTAATTGATAGCTCATTGCATGCGCGGCTGTCGTCTGTGCAATATTGATAGCTCTGCCTGCCATATTTGCGGCGTACAGCATTCCTCGATTTCCATCGTCAGTATTCTCCAGATAGGCCGTCCTGTTTTTCATAACTGCAGCGAGAGCGTCCCGGGAATATTCCCGGCTCTCCTGTGTGGAATTCACGGACCAGAACGCTTCAACTGCATGGCACAATGCATCCATCATAGTAGCTTTGCGCTGATAAAGAGGAAGACTCTTTAATACCGACGGCTCCAACAGCACTTTCTCAGGAATCAGAGACGGATGAGTAAGCGACTGCTTTTTCCCATGATAATAAATAACTGCAAACTTTGTCGCCTCGCTTCCGCTTCCTGCTGTTGTAGGTACGGCGTACAGCGGAATACCATTGTCTGATATTTCCTGATCCAGATAGTTTGCAGTCTCTTTCATTGCGGCAAAGGCTTTTACCGCTTTTGCCACATCTATCGCGCTTCCGCCCCCAATAGCCAGGATTGCTTCACATCCGTTTTTTCTGAATCTGTCTACCCCCGCTTTTACAGATTCGTACGTCGGATTCGGCGAAAAATCATGAAAATATACAGGTTTCAGATTTGCCCGTTCTATGTTTTTCCCCGATTCCATCCGCAGAAAGGACTGCCTGCATACAACAAACAGCTTATGCTTTTCTTTTTTTATCGTATGAAGAAATGATTTCATATCTTCAAAATATTCTGTGTTCTTTTCCATATTTCCCAATACATTATCTTCCAAGAAAGATATTAAAAGAAGTTCCTTTCTCCTCGTACTTTTGCTTTTTTGACTTATAAATCTGATTTATACACTCATCTGTCCAGGGTTTGTCCAGAAATTGAAACAACTCCTGAAACCACGGAATATTCTTCATAATCGGGTTTTCTTTTATATTCGGATATTCTTTGAATATATAATTCTGAATATATCTGAGTTTTTCATAAGGTATGGGATCGAACAGGAAGAGAAAACGCCAGAACGTCTTCATCAGAAAAGCCCTTGCAAACAAATATTCAATCATAATGAACTGATCTTTCATAATCCCGCGCCGTATACATTCATTTTGGAAAGCTATCGCCACTTTACATCTTTCAAACTGTTTTTCGTCATTTTTATGGGAAGAGTGAGAATCACTTCCTATATAGTTCCTGTAATTGTACAGAGGTTTGTTATATTTCCCTATTCTTTTACAATAAAGGGCCAGTAATCCGGAGAAATAATTATCTGTAAATTTTGTCTTTTCATCCCCGGCATTGTCTCGTATTCTGTTCTCTGTCAAAAAATTTTTCCTGTATATTTTTGTCCAGGTAAACGTTGCCCCCGGAAGGATATTTTTCTGCGTATATGCGATTCTTTCCTCTTCCGTGTCAATTGTATATATGTGAAATCCCGGTTCCGACATCCTCTGTTCATAAAACACGTTGCCGTCGAGATCGGTGTAATTGAACGAATATTCGATATAGTCGAGATCGGGATGCTCCTTGATCAGTCCGGCCAAAATCTCAAATGCATCGGGTTCATAATAATCATCTTGATCCAGAAATAGAATATAGTCCCCGGTTGCCGCCTCTATGCCGCACAACCGGTTAGAATCTTTTGCTTTTTGTGAGTTTATCTTTTTTCGTATCACTTTTATCTTCCCGGGATATTTTTCTTCCCAGATTTCCAACTGCTGCGCGGTGGAGTCTGTCGATGCGTCGTCAACGGCCACAACCTCTATATTTTCAATACCGATCGTCTGATTTACAATGTTTGCCATACATTGCTCGACAAACTGTTCACCATTATAGAAAAATACAACTACACTGATCATTGAAACCTCCTGGCGTCCACAATTTTACAAACGGTATCTATCGTCTCTCCTGACAGATCGGCAAACAGCGGCAGACAGAGAACCTTTCTTGCGATTTCCTCTGCTACCGGTGTTGGAAAGCTGTCAAATTTCCCTTTATAACAGGAGTATCTGGTTGTCAACGGATAAAAATAGCGTCTTGCAAATATGTTTCTGTCCTTTAATTCTGCATAAATTTCATCTCTTGTGGCAGGAAAATCATCCTCAATTAAAACAGGAAAGTATGCGTAATTGGGGATTACTCCTTTCTGTTCGGGAAGCAGAGTGATACCTTTTACTTCTTTAAGATTCATCCGATATCTTTCTGTTTTTGCCTTTCTCTTTTTAATTTCCCGGTCAATATATTGTAAATTGCAGAGTCCCATAGCCGCACGAAACTCATCCATCTTTGCATTTGCCCCTACATAATCAACTTCTGTCTCTGACATAATTCCGAAATTCTTCAACCGATAAAGCTTATCCCCTGTCTGAGTATCTGAAAAGGCCACAGCGCCTCCTTCAATTGTGTGAAAGACTTTTGTGGCGTGAAAACTAAGCATGGACGCGTCTCCAAACTGTGCAATACCTGATTCCTTTGTCCCGCATTTTATCCGAACGCCAAAAGCATGCGCCGCGTCATAG
This sequence comes from uncultured Eubacteriales bacterium, assembly GCA_949294665.1. Classification (GTDB taxonomy): domain Bacteria; phylum Bacillota; class Clostridia; order Lachnospirales; family Lachnospiraceae; genus Mediterraneibacter. Next base: position 98,068 of record CASFID010000075.1, on the reverse strand, counting down.
ATCACTTTCAGATTATATTTTTGAGCAATTTCTTCTATTTTATATACGTCACATGGAGATCCATATACATGAACCGCAAGAATTGCTTTTGTTTTCCTGGTAATAAGATTCTCTATTTTTGATGCATCAATCGTATAATTGTCACGACGGATATCGCAGAATACCGGTTTCAGACGGTTACGGACAATAGCGTGTGTAGTGGAGGCGAAAGTGAAAGGCGTCGTAATAACTTCCCCGTCCTCATCCGGGCCGGCTACTCCCAGAGCCTGTAAAGCCAGCTCCAGAGCCATATGCCCGTTTGTCATCAGAGAAAGTCCCGTAACTCCCAGATAGTTCTTTAATTCTTCTTCAAACTGTTTATGTAAAGCGCCGTTATTTGTAAGCCAGACAGATTCCCAGAGCGGCTTTATCATTGCAACGTATTCTTCAAAAGGCGGCATGGAAGACCGGGTGACCAATGTTTTCATCTCAGATTTTCCTTCTTTCATATCTTATCGCCGTACCGCATACAGCACTGTCTCAAACATGTTAGAACAATAATGTCTGATGTAGAATTTATATTCCGGAATCAACTCCAATAAGTAGAGCGGTATTTCAAGTATATCCTCCGGCTTATGGTAAATACATATGGCGAGCCTGGGGGTATTTCTGAGAATTGTCTCTTTCGCTCCTTCAAGCGCCTTTAATTCACTGCCTTCGATATCCATTTTGATAAATGTGACGGCCTCGTCTCCTGTAATACTGTCAATATCCGCACTGTTTATGGCGAACGCTCCGTCTTTTGATATCTTAGAACCACTGTCGTTTTCTTTAAAATATAAAATTTCTTCTTTATTCCAGGCCGCTTTTTCCAGCACGGATATATTCTGAAGATCAGCATCTTTTATTTTTTGCTCTATAGCACTGCGCATGTCGCTCAACGGCTCCAGCACATAAGCCTTTTTATATTGATTATTCGTCCATTTTGCAAATTGGAGCGTCGTGCTTCCATCATAGGCTCCGGCATCGACGAATATCTCGTTTTCTACGGGACTAAACACGTCAAAGTACTGTTTTCCCCTTGTTCCCATCAAACGCTTACAGCGGGGTAATAAAATACATTCTTTAGAAATTCCTGCGGATAATAATGTACTGTAAACTTTTTCTCTTTCAAACTTTTCAGCCATTACAAAGATATACCCATGGAAATCTTCCGTCAGTTCCTGAACGCCGACTGCGGGTATATCTTCCGACACATTCTCCCTTCCGAGCACATCGCAATGATAAAGGACTTCATACCCGAGTATTTTCAGTAAACGACACGTATCTCTGTCATATCCCTGTCCGCATATTACAAAACCTTTGAACTTCTTATCCTGAATAAATTCTTCCAATTCATCGCAGCGCCAGTCATTGTACAGTAAATCTTTGCCCCGGTGAAAGGCGTCGGCGTCCCGGGTAATCATATAGTCTACTCTTAAGCGAAATAATTCTTTTGACTCATCGTCTTTTAACGCCTCATAAACCTTATCAAGTTTAATAAGTTTTTCATAATATCCCATCTTAAGCAGTCTCCTTTAAACTCTTTCCTGTATTTTCCTCAAGTCTTCTGGTGTATCAATCTCATCGCACAGCGCATCTTTTACATCAAACGGACGGATGCGGCACACAGCCGTCACCTCGTTTAACGCGTTTTCTGCATATACGCTGCGCTTTCCGTCCTGGCAGTATGCTTCGATCCGTTCCAGCCAGATCTCCCAGTCTCTGGCATAAAGATGATAAAGCGCCTGGGCGGCCACTGCGTTTTCAAAAAATTCAACACCGATCTTCTGAACGTACCCGTCTTTTATAACTGCTTTAAAATCTTTTTCCGGCAGTGGTCTGACTGAACTGACGACTACACTGCTCTGTGCCTGCCGGATAATACCTGACAGGACGTTGAAATCAAAGACCAGGTCACCATGCATCAGGAGAATGTCTGTATTCCTGAGCATATCCTTTGCCAGATAGATCGAATAGATATAATTTGTATCTTTATATTCCGGATTATGGACGAACGTATAATCGACAGGAAGATCCAGAGAACGGCAGTATTCCGTCAGTTTATCCTTATGCCGCCCCGTAGTGATAACTACATCTCTGATCCCGCTTTCTGTAAGAAGGAGAAGCTGTCTTTTCAGAATGGTCTCCCCGGCCGATATCTCCGTCATACACTTGGGCGCGTCTTCCGTCAGACTTCCCATCCTGCTCCCCATGCCGGAATTTAAAATCAGTGCTTTCATACCTGAGCCCTTCACCGCTTTCTGCATGTCCGTTCACTTTTGCATCTCAGATCAAAGTTAAGATCTCTTTGATCGGCATACACTTCTCATCCGCTTCCTTTCCTCTCTGTGTCGTAAGGATCAGTTCGGCTGTCTCTTTCATAGCCGGAAACGCGCTCCGTATCAGATGGTTTGCATAGATCACTATATTGGCCCCCGCCTGATAGAGCTCTGGCTCGCGGATCGTATGATATGTAGTAGGAACAACTATAATGGGGATATCCGGATATAGCTCTCGGAATCTGCCGCAGAATTCTGTCACCTCATCGGGCGTCCTGCTCCTTGAATGGATCATGATCCCGTCCGCGCCCGCCTTTACATAGGCGTCCGCTCTTTTCATGGCATCGTCCATCCCCTGTTCAAGGATCAGGCTTTCGATCCTTGCTATGATCATAAACTCTCTTGTCTGCTGCGCACGTTTCCCTGCCCTGATCTTTTCACAGAAATCTTCGATGGGAGCCTGCTGCTGCTGGACTTCATTCCCAAACAGAGAGTTCTTTTTCAGTCCCATCTTGTCTTCGATGATGACTGCCGAGACTCCAAGTCTTTCAATGGTTCTGACATTGTATTCAAAATGTTCGGGCAGCCCGCCTGTATCCGCATCCAGGATGATCGGTTTTGTCGTAACTTCTATGATCTCATTGATCGTATTCATCCTGGAAGTCATATCCACAAGCTCAATATCCGGCTTCCCTTTTGAGGTAGAATCACAGAGAGAGGACACCCACATGGCGTCAAACATCCTGACCTCATCTCCAACCTCGATTCTTGTTTTCTCGACGATCAGACCTGTAAGCCCGTTGTGGGCTTCCATGACGCGCACCGGGCGTCTGAGCTCTCCCAGAAGTCTCCGGAGCATTCCGCGTCTCATATCCGGCATATGACGGATGGCTTCCCTGTGCCGCTCATATCTCTGATATTCTGTCTTATTCGTATAGGGAAATTCCACAAGCTCCCCGCCATACTCATCCAGAAGCTCCACAAGATGTTCTCTTACTTTTCCTTTCCATCCGTCTCCGTGAACAACGATGTCCGGGCGCTCTGTCTTTATGATCTCTTCATAACTGACACTGGTCTTAGGTATCACACGGGAAACCCCTGCGATATTCCTTATGATCTCCGTACGTTCCTCAAAAGAAAGGATCGGATATGGTCTGTAGGACATGATCGCTTCGTCTGTCAGAACTCCGACTGTCAGTTCTCCAAGTTCCGCCGCTCTTTTTATGATCGCGATATGCCCGCCATGAATAAAATCGGCGCCTATACTTAAAAATACTTTTTTCATCCTGTCCTCCCTGATCCTGTCAGATCCGGCTCAACGTTCAGTCGATATCTGCGCGGTGCATGGGAAAAGCGCTCTTCTTCCGGCGGAAGTTTCATATAGTCGCCATATACCCAGCGCAGATATTTTTTGTATTCCTTACATGTCTGAAACCGGAATCCTTCAAACTCAATTTCCGTCGTATCTGAAAACCAGCTGCGGCAGTATCCCCGCGGTTCCCCCTTTTTCCGTTTACGGCTCCAGGGACTTTTTCTGTAAAATCCGATACAGCACACTTCCCTTGTCTGCCGGAGGTTCGTAATCTTCTGCATACCATTCATGATTCCAAGAGGAATCCTTTTGTTGATATGGCGCAGTAAACGATAAAGGCATCTTTTCCACTTTATTCTTTCTTCCGTAGCTCCCACAACAGACCAGAGGGTTTTAATACAGCCACGCCTTAGAAGTGTGAAAAAGAGCCAGGTAAGATAGTGATCAGGCTGATTATCCATGACAAAGATATCAATAGATACTCCTGACATACACCGGATCGCTTCCTGCCCGGCACGAAGAAATTCTGTCCCTTTTCTCCGAAGCTTACCGTAAAACCATCGGTATTCAGGATCCGTTTCATACGTCTGCATGAAGAACTTCTTTCTGTTCAGATCGGTCTTACAAATTTTTAAGAAACGCTCATATTCGTCACGCATCATAAAAACATCTATATCATCGTCCCATGGAATAAATCCCCCGTGTCGTACTGCTCCCAGCAGACTTCCTTCGCTGAGAAAGTAACGTATCTGATGCTTTCTGCAGATACGGTCTACCTCCAGAATCATCTCCAGTTCTATCATCTGCAGCTTCCGTAAGTCCTTCGGCGGCATCTTAAGTCCTTTGCTCATACCTGTTCTCCTCTTGATTTCCTGAGGAGCGACGTTGTATATTCATGGATCTTCCTTCCGGATGTTCCATCCGAATTAGCGAATCTTGACCGAAACTTTTCCATCTGTCCGGTCCTGTACTCCAGAATCACATCCAGATGACCAAAGAAATCTGCCATGCTGAACCGGCTTCCCTCTGTAACTCCTTCCGCCTCCGGCATCATGTAGCTGTCGGGCTGCTCTTTGCTGATAAAGGCGTCCATAGCGTTTCTTACTGCTTCCTGGCTGCCTGCTTCCTCTGGTTCGTTTCCGGCATTCTCTATGCATCGCACTAATACCGGTTTTCCCAGAAACTCGGCCAGAGTACCCAGAGATGCTACGTCTCCATAGACCGCGTCCGCCCATATGAGTGCCCGGTTCATATCCGGCGTATCATCATAAATCCCCCATCCCTCATCTTTGTAATCAGCGATCAGCTTCCTGTACTCACCGGAAAGCTGGGGACGCATGGAATCAAACGTCTGCTGCATAAGTGGGTGAGGACGCAGCCATAACGCGATATCCTGGCGTTTCTTAAAAAACTCCAGCACACTTCTCAGTTTTCTCAGATATCCGTCAACTCCGTTCAGCGTCATACCCAGCATATTACGAAGCGTGAGATTATAAAGTACGATCTTCTTTTCTTTTCCTCTGGGGTCTGTAATCTTCCTCCATTCTTCCGGCAGCGCATGATCTGTCTTGTCGGAATGGAGCAGCTTGTCCAGTTTTGGAGAACCCATGGATATGATTTTCTCCCGCGCCACCTTTGGCGTCAGTCCTTCAAAGTCATTTATCTTCAGGAAGTTTTCTATATAAGCGTCCCTGATGCAGTCAGACTGTACGAACATCAGATCCGAGAACAGCACGCCCGGAGCAGCGGCCTTTTCCGGACCGGGAGTCGTCAGCGAGATGTTATAGGGCACATATACCAGGCAGTCTGTCAGATTTCGCAGTCTTTCGGCATAGAAATCCGGATGCACGCTTGTGACCATATTTCCATTGTCATAGGGATTCATGATATAGATAATATCCGGTCTTCTCTGCTCCACATTATATTTTTCCCAGTCCACCAGCTCGTAGGTATCCGGGTAGCATCCCTCCGCTTCGTAATGCATCTCTCCGAAGGCTCCGTTCGGATACTTGTCATAATAAGGAATGGGGATAAAATACGCATCGCAAGCCGGATCTTCTTTTGCTGCAAAGTAGATGCTCTCCAGAGAGTCGCTCATACTTGCCTTATAGCAGAAGAAGGCGATCTCCAGCCTCACCGGGACCGTAAGTCTCACGCTGCTGTCCATGGCTGCCAGCGCCTTCTGGAGAAGCCGGTATACCCCTGACGGATTCTGCTCGTTTCCTTCCGACACGTTCTCATAGACGCGGTAGCAGGCCTCGCAGTATTCCTCGATCTTACCAATGGACGGAGCGTCCTCCCCTTCGATCTGCTCGATCAGGTTTCCCGCCTGTATGGCGCCCTCTTGACAATCGTTCAAAAGCCGCAGGACATTCTCCCTGTTCCCATCCGCTATCTGCCTTCTGATCTCTTCGTGCGCTTTCCCCATCAGGGCAAAAGTTTCTTCAATCTGTGTTTTCTGAGCTTTTCTCATGTTTTATTTCTCCCGTTTATTGATCAGCGGATTTCTTTTCTTCCGCTTTCTTCGCCAGCGCCTCTTTCACAATACGGCGCTGTTCCTCCGGCATCACGTTGTATATCCGTTCTTCCAGAACCGGGAAAGATGCCAGCTTTGCTCCCTTTAGTATCATCATCTGATCCTTCAGAGAGGACAGGTTATACAGATGGGACAGAAGCGTCCATGTCCCTGCTGCTGTATCCGACTCTCCCTTTTCCCGCTTAAAGAGATTCAGGATCATGACAAGCGCTTCCGTATAGTAACGGTCTACTCCCAAGGACATAGTAAAATATCGTACCGCATCTTCATATTGTTTCTGCCGTAGGCAGCAGTCTCCGAGTTGGGCATAGACCATCTTCAGATTTGCTGACATGTATATCTGCACATTACCTTTGTATCTTTTAAATTTATCCAGAGACTCCTTTAAATATATCGCCGCTTCTTCGTAAAACCTGTTCTCATACAGCCACACGCCAAAATAACAGTCTGCATCCGGATGATCACTGTGCATCTCCCGATATGTTTCATAAATCTCACGCACCGTTTCTTCCTGATCCGACGCCGGATCTCGCGCATACAGAATCAGCAGCATGGAAGCGGCTCTCTGCAGATCTTTCGGCAGGGTATCCTCTTTTTCTGCGCCGTATTTAAGAGCTTTCTGAAAACATTCTTTTGCCTTTTCATAGGATTTTTCCGTCATATAGGAGTCCCCCAGATACACGAGTATCCCCGCATTTTCCGGGTTTTCTTCCAGCTCTTTTTTCAACATACGGATATTTCTCTGGCTCTTTCCGGTCTGTTCAAACGCTTCCTTTGTATAACCTGTGTGATAGATCGTCAGATCTTTCCGCGCATCAAACACGTCATACGTCGCATAACCGGCAAACTCCAGTTCTTCATGGATCCTGTTTTTGTATCTGAGTTTCGGATTGTTCCGGAAGATTCGGATCTGCTGTCCGGTTACGCCCGGCTGCCCTTTTTCATCGATGCTCATCAATTCGGTAGCGATGGCTACGATCTGACTGCCGATGTATCCGCCTCTTTCCACTTTCTGGATAAGTGGCAGAATTTTTCCGACGCTCGCTTCTGTAAAATACTCGTCTGCATCCAGAAACGCGATCCATTCCCCCGACGCCTGTTCGATCGCATAGTTTTTTGCGGCTGAAAAGTCGTCGATCCATTCAAAGTGAAAGACCTTTGCTCCCATCTCCTGCGCGATCTCAACTGTCCGGTCCGTGCTTCCCGTATCTACGACGATCTGTTCGCATACGATGCTTTTCCCCCAGGAAAGGGCGCGGCGTATATTTTTCTCTTCGTTTTTTACGATCATACACTGAGATAACCTGATCTTTTTTTTCTTCGTCATCCGCGTGTTTTCCTCCTGTGACTGATCTGCCTGTCCAAAAGTTCTTTACCAAAGCTTTCCTGTAAGCCTGTCCCTGACTTCTTCGGGCAGGAAATTCAATAATTTTTCCTCTAGGGACGGGTAATCTACGACTCTGATAATTTTCAGAAGAAAAAGGATATCCTTCAGCGATCCCATATGATAGATCCCGGTCAGGAGTCTCCATGTTTGTTCTGTCTGACTTCCGTTTTTGTCCTCTTTTTTCAGAAGCAGCAGTGTCCCGCACAAGATTTTCTCCAGATACCGATTTTTCCCCAGGGCAAGGACGCTATATCGCAGTTCCTCCGCCGGAATCTTCAGTTTCTGACAGAGATCCGCCATCCAGATATATGCTTTTTCAAGGGATCCTCTTAGATAGATCACGTCATCCCCCCGATATACATCCAACAGTTGAAATGACTGTCTCATAGTGTCATATGCCCGCTGACAGTCCCCTTTTTTCATATGGTAGAGACCAAAGAAGAAATACACATCAGGATTATCTGTCATAGGGTACCCTGCTTTTGACGCTGTCTGTTCTACTTTCTCATCTGATCCTGCCAGTTCAGGATGATTTGCATACATTTTCAAAAGACTTTTCCCTGCATTCACGCGCCCCCATCGGCTTATCTTTCCCTCCGAAGATGCTGCAAGAGCTTTTTCATACGCTTCTACAGACTTTTCCAGTTCTCCCAGTCCACTGTACGCATCTCCCAGATAGGACCAGGCGCTTCCATTATCCGGTTCTTCTTTGATTTCACGCGTAAGAAGACGGATATTCCTCTCCCATTTTTTCTTTTCTTTCATAGCAGACAGAACATATCCTGTATGACAGATGGACAGACTTTTCTGTTCATCCTGACAGATCATGGCTTCCCCTCCGGGGAGAGCAATCTGCTCGTGAATCCGTCCGTGATAACGGATCTCCGGGATATTGCGGAAGATCCGGTCCTGTACGGATACGGCAAAAGGTGCTCCGTCCTCGTCGATCTGATGCCACGCGCACCGGACAAAGTGGGGCTTCTCCTGCCCTTTTTCTTGTTTCTCGATCTCGCAGAGTATCTGCCCCAGCTTCCTGGCATCTTCCTCTGACATATATTCATCTGCGTCCAGAAACGCGATCCACTCCCCCGACGCCTGCTCAATGGCAAAGTTTTTTGCTGATGAAAAATCGTCGATCCACTGAAAATGGAACACTTTTGCGCCCATTTCCCGTGCCAGCTCCACTGTCCGGTCCGCGCTTCCCGTATCCACTACGATCTGCTCGAACACGATATCTTTCCCCCAGGAAAGAGCGCGACGTATATTTTTCTCTTCATCTTTTACAATCATGCATTGCGACAGCTTCACATTGTTCTTCTGTCCTGACATTTTCTCCGCCTTCCGAATCTTGCCTGTCTGCTCTATTTTCCTGTAGTTTTTCTTATGGGAAATTCTGGAATTTCCCATAAGAAAAACCCCCATCCCACGGTGGGATGGGAGTCTGAAAGGTTCCCGCTTACTGTAATAACTGAAGAACACCCTGCGGTACCATATTTGCCTGTGCAAGCATTGCCTGTGAAGCCTGTACCAGAATATTGTTCTTCGTGTAAGCCATCATCTCGTTCGCCATATCTACGTCGCGGATGCGGCTCTCTGCTGCGGTGATGTTCTCTGTCTGAACACTCAGGTTGTTGATCGTGTGCTCCAGACGGTTCTGGATTGCACCGAGTCCACCACGGATAGAAGATACAGTATTGATCGCTGCTCTGATAGATGAAATCGCTGCAGAAGCTCCTGCCTGGTCTGCAACAGAAACACCATCAATTCCAAGAGAAACAGAATCTGTTGCTGAAATCGCTGCGCTTAACTGGTTGAATGTATCAGATGTATCACCGATCTGAAGAGTTCCAGAATAAGAACCATCCAGCAGCTTGATTCCATTGAAGTTTGTGGATTCTGCGATACGATCGATTTCTTCGTTAAGAGCGTCAACCTCTGCCTGAAGGTTTGCACGGTCAACATCGTCATCGTATGTTCCGTTTGCGGACTGAACAGCCAGCTCTACCATACGGTTCAGCATGGAGTGAACTTCTGTAAGAGCGCCCTCAGCTGTCTGAACAAGTGAGATTGCATCATTCGCATTTTTCTGAGCTGTCTCAAGACCTGTGATCTGAGCACGCATTTTCTCGGAAATAGCAAGTCCGGCTGCGTCATCGCCTGCACGGTTGATTGCATAACCAGAAGAAAGTTTCTCAAGGTTCTTGCTCAGTGCGCTGTTATTAGTTGTTAAGTTACGGTAAGAATTGAGTGCTGAAATATTATGTTGGATTCTCATCTTAATACCTCCCTGGTAATTTTCCGAAGCCATCCTTAGCTTCGCTTAATATGTAATGTTCCCGGCTGCCCGATCCCACCTGTCCGTGGATCCTGTGTGCACTGACGGACTGTCTGGTGTATATCCGGCTGCCCGGAGCGTGAGAGAACGAAAACAGGATTCGGTCTGTCATGCTCCTTATTCACTGGACAGTTCTGAACGGAACCAGCGGAAGAAAGAAAGTAAGTAATATAACATTTCATCGCTTTCCATTCCCCTGTCTATTATCTATATCGGCTCCACTTTCAGGAAGTTAAGTTTTTTTTTAATTTCTATGTAACTTTTTAAAAATTCGATTCAAATAATGTTTTTCTGCAAGGTTCATGTAATGCTATTCATCTTATATTGAACCACTTTTTGTCGATATATATAAATAAACGATAGAAAGGAGTGAAATGTATGTGGATCAACGGAATCAATTCTTATGGCTCAGGATATTACAATTATCAGGCTGCGATCAATAACGCCCGACTCGTGCAGGCGCTCTCCCGCAACCCGGATCTCAATGAGTTCGTAGAAAAAGTGGAGCCGACGAGCGGATCACTGTCCGACAGTTTTGACTTTGTAAAAGAGTATACGTCCAGTATGTCCTCTCTGATGAAGGCTGCAAGTGAACTCAAAGGCGCAAGTTCTTCGAACAGCGCTGTGAATGATCTGGCCGTCACCAGTTCCGACACTGACGTCGCGACTGTGACCGAACGTCTTCCGGTGCGCAATTACAGCGAGTATGTCCTTGACGTCAGCCAGACAGCACGCGCCCAGGTGAATGCCAGCGATGCGGTAAGAGCTGCTGACACAGCTTCCGAAGATATGGACTTCACAGTCTCCGGGAGTCTCGGTACTGCTTCTGTACAGGTCAGCAGTACCTATGAGGACGGCACAGCCAAGACAAACGGAACGATGCTCCGTGAAGCTGCCAGCCAGATCAACGAGCAGAATGCCGGCGTCCGCGCCTCTGTCATAGAGGACAATGGCGAGGCATACTTAAAGCTGGAGAGTACGCATACCGGTGAAGTGTACGGTTTCCGTGCAGAAGGTCAGTTAGGCGCTGCATCCGGCGCTGATCAGGTACAGACATCCGCACAGAACGCAAAGTATTCTGTCACTGAGAATGGTATCACACGGGACTATACTTCCTCCGGGAATGACATTACTATCGGCGCCGGAAGGATCGGTGTGAACCTGAAAGATACCGGAGAAGTTACGATCCGCTCAGAGATGGATCAGGAGAAGGTATCCTCTGCCCTGCAGGATCTTGTGAGCAGCTACAACAGCGCTCTGAAAGTACTCAACGACAACTACGGCAGAGGCAGCGGCGTAGACCGTCAGCTCAGGAGTCTCGTCAGAGGTCTCGGTTCCGAGCAGTCGCTTGCCAAGATCGGGATCACGGTAAACAAGGACGCCACACTGGAGTTTGACGCCGATGTATTCTCGGATAGTATGGCAAAAGAGCCGTCGCTTGTACGCGACATCATATCCGGCACTGGCGGCATCGCTGATACTGCTTTTAACAAGGCGTCCGGAGGCATGAATGTCAATTCCAGTTCTCTGATCAACAACGATCTTGCCGACGCCCAGCAGGAGATGCTCTACAGCCCGTACAATGTAATGGGCATGTATTCCAGAAACAGTGCCTATCTGCACAATAATTTCTATGCGGTCGGAATGATGATGAACTATCTGATCTAAGGTTGTTCATTTCATCTGATTTTACACAAACAAGAATATAGTGTAAGCCGTTGATTGGGGAAGCTTATTACTATCCAGAAACAGGAAGTCCTGTTCAGGGCGGTTGTATCACAACCGCCCTGAAATATATCTATCCAAAGAAAATACTCCTTTCGCTGGAATTAATCACTTGTCTTATTGATATAGGATATACAAGGAATTTAGCTTTAAGATTAGTTGATGAATCGAGCAAGTTTTCTAGATGAGCTATAGAAAACAGACGTTTACAAATTTTAAATGATACAGTAGAAGTCAAAGATGCAGATTATATAAAGGGAATGATTTTCCAGTCATTTAAGAGGGCTTTTCGGGTAATCTGCGCAAAAGACCACGGGATATTCTTTGACACTTGTGCCAGGTACTATATCTCTACAAATATCTGCTACATCATGATAAAATGAAAGGGAAAAATTTAAATGCGAACATATCTTGTTACAGGCGGAGCCGGATTTATAGGATCAAATTATATTCACTATATGCTTCGGAAGTATAAAGAAGGAATCAGGATTATCAATGTTGATAAACTTACATATGCAGGCAATCTGGAAAATCTGAAAGACATAGAGAATTATGATAACTATACTTTTATCCATGCAGATATTTGTGATTCAGATGTAATCAGAACAATTTTCAGGGAGAATGAAATTGACAGAGTAGTACATTTTGCGGCAGAAAGCCACGTAGACAGAAGTATTGCAGATCCGGAAATATTTGTAAAGACCAATGTACTGGGCACGCTTGTGATGCTGAATGCAGCAAAGGAAGCATGGGAGTTAGAGAACAGTGTCTTTAAAGTGGACAAAAAATTTCTTCATGTATCTACAGATGAGGTTTATGGTTCTTTAGATGAAGGAAACAGTTACTTTTATGAGACAACACCTTATGATCCTCATAGCCCATATTCTGCAAGTAAGGCATCAGCGGATTTGCTGGTAAAATCTTATATAGCGACCTATCGTTTTCCAGCAAATATCACGAATTGTAGTAATAATTACGGTCCATATCAATTCCCTGAAAAATTAATTCCTCTTATAATCAATAATGCTCTCCACGGGAAAAAGCTGCCAATATATGGCGATGGACAGAATGTCAGAGATTGGCTTTATGTAGAAGACCACGCAAAGGGAATTGACTTGGTTCAGGAAAAAGGAAAGCTGTATGAAACTTATAATATTGGTGGACATAATGAAAGAAAGAACATTGATATTGTTATAACAATTCTTGACTTTCTTCAGGAACTTTTACCTGATACAGACCAAAGGAAGAAAGTTATCAGCAGAGATTTGATCACATATGTTGCCGATAGAAAAGGACATGATAGAAGATATGCCATTGCGTCGGATAAAATAAAAAAAGACGTAGGTTGGAAACCCGATACTGTATTTGAAGATGGAATTAAAAAAACAATACAGTGGTATTTAGACAATGAGCAGTGGCTTTCTAATATTATTAACAGAGAACATTAGAGGGATTTCCTTAAGATATATAAGCTATAGAATGGGGGATGGAAAATGAAAGGAATTATTCTGGCGGGTGGATCTGGAACACGTTTATATCCTATTACAAAGGCCATTTCAAAACAAATACTTCCTATTTATGATAAGCCCATGATTTATTATCCATTGTCAACACTGATGTTAGCTAATATCAGGGAGATTCTTTTGATAAGTACAAACAGGGATATAAGTGTATTTGAAGAACTTTTGGGAGATGGTTCCCAACTGGGCTTAAAAATCAGTTATGCTGTTCAGGAAAAACCGCGAGGGCTCGCTGAAGCTTTTTTAATCGGAGAAGATTTCATTGGTGATGATAATGTAGCACTTATTTTAGGTGACAATATTTTCTATGGACAGGCATTTTCTCCCGTATTATTAAAGGCAGCAGCATTACAAACCGGAGCCTTGATTTTTGGATACTATGTAAAGGACCCCAGATCCTATGGTGTCGTAGAATTTTCAGAAGACAAAACGGTGTTGTCGATCGAAGAAAAACCAGAAAATCCTAAGTCTAATTACGCTGTTCCCGGATTATATTTTTATGATAATCGGGTAGTGGAAATAGCCAGAAAAGTAACGCCTTCTTCAAGAGGCGAACTTGAAATAACCAGTATTAATAATGCTTATCTTCAAAAAGGGGAATTAAAGGTACAGCTTTTGGGAAGAGGTTTTGCATGGCTTGATACCGGAACACCGGATGCTTTGAATGAAGCGGTTAATTTTGTTGCTACATTTCAGAAACGACAGGGACTTTATATTTCATGTATAGAGGAAATCGCATATATACGAAATTTTATAGATAAAAAACAATTGTTAAGATTAGCAGATCCCATTAAGGAAACGGAGTATGGGAGATATTTGATTAATTTAGTAAATGAAATATAAAGGCAAAATGCCATGACAGATATCAGATAGAATTATAAGCCGGAAAATTAAGAATGTGAACACTAATCAACAAATGCGTTTCAGAGCGTTTGCTATGCGGACATAGTAAACGCTCTGAAACGCTTCTTCTTTATATAATGCTTTTATTCTCAGTTCTCTGTATCTATTGTCTGAGTATACTCAGCGCTGTTAAATGCATTGATATCTTTGAGTTTGAACTTGCCGACAGCTTTCTTGAGTATCTCTGCCTGACCGGAAAGCTCTTCGCTTGCCGCGGAGCTCTCCTGCGCCGTTGCAGAATTGGTCTGTACTACGCTTGAGATCTGATCGACTCCGACTGTCACCTGAGCCACAGCTTCTGCCTGTGTCTTGGAGTTCTTGACGATCTCGCCGTTCAGGCTGATCGCATCTTTCGCGGTCTCTCCTGTACTCTGGATGGACTGAAGCGTATCTCCTGCGATACGTGTTCCATTCTCAACTGCCTGTATGGAGCGCTGGATAAGCTCAGAAGTTGTCTTGGACGCCTCTGCGCTCTTCTCTGCAAGCGATCTGACTTCGTCAGCCACCACGGCGAATCCTTTTCCGGCATTTCCGGCTCTTGCCGCCTCGACAGCAGCATTAAGAGCAAGGATATTTGTCTGGAATGCGATGTCCTCGATCGTCTTGATGATACGGCTGATCTCACTGGAGCTCGAATTGATCTCGTCCATTGCGGCTACGAGTTCATTCATCTTGTCTATGGATTCGGAGAGAAGCGAGCCTGCCTTCTCTGAGAATTCGTTGGACTGGTTAGCCAGTTTCGTGTTCGCCTGGATATTTCCATTGATATCATTGATCGTAGCAGCAAGCTCTTCCACACTCGACGCCTGCTCTGTTGCGCCCTGGCTGAGCGCCTGAGCTCCTGACGCCACCTGTTCTGCTCCCGCCGCTACCTGGTTCGCCGTCTCATTGATCTCGTACAGCGTCATTGACAAGGTCCGGTTGATACCTTTCAGGCTCTTAAGTATATCCTTGAGGTCTCCTCTGTAGACGGAGTAATCCACTGTAATATCGAAGTTTCCGCGCGCCATCTCGCCGAGCACATAGGCTTCATCCCGTATCAGGCCCTGGAGACAGTCTGCAATAGATTTCGTTGCAGCCGCGAGCACTCCTGTTTCATCCTGTGTTTTGACAACCGGAACATCTGAATGCAGATCTCCTTCGGAAAGTGCCTTAAGCCGGTCTGCACACACGCGTATCGGCTGTGCGATCCTTCTCGAGATCGCGCTCACAACAAGTACCCCGATAACGAGGGAAAGTACGACGAGTATTACGATCACGATGATAGATGTATAAGTCGAAGACATAAAGTCACCGGTCGGTGCTGTAACGCCCAGGCTCCATCCGTCTGTACCATCGACAGGCGCATATGCGATGATCTTGCTCTCGCCGTTTATCTTATAATCTGCAGCGCCGCTCTCACCGTTACGCATCTTTGCATGGATGTCTGCCAAATCCTGAAGCTCGCTGTTCTCTGCAGCTTCACTCTCGATATTCTGCTGCATGATCGTCTCCATCGTCGTATCGGCGATCGTGTTGCCCTCTTTATCGATCATATAAGCCCCGCTGTTATCGCTCAGTTTGATGCTTGACATAATGTCGTTGAGGAATGTCTCCTGAGGCACAAAATATACGACTCCTACTACCCGGGTGTCGGCGATCCCATTCTCCCACACAGGAGCTGCAACGATGATCGTAAGCTCCCCTGTCTGTTTACTTACAACAGGTGTTGACACATAGGAATTTCCCTGCATACACTGCTGGTAATAGTCTCTGTCCGAATAGTTCTGTCCGTCGAATTCGCTGATCCCGTTGATGTTCAGCAGGTTGGCTCTTACGAGTCCGTAAGCTTCCGCCCAGGAGGACAGGACCTGTTCTTTTTCTTCTACGGAAACATCGGGATCGGCGATCTCACTGCGTCCGCCGAAGGCCTCTGCTATACTGACATAATTCGTTATCTCCCACTCTACTCTCTGAGCTGCGATTTTAGCTGTCTCCGCCATATCCTGATTCACCCGGCTGAATGTACTCGTGTAATTCATAACGGAACTCACCACGCCCAGAATGATTACGAATACTGTTGTGATCAGACAGGATCCCGCCAATATCTTTGTGCGTATACTTTTCATAGTTGCTTTCTCCTTTTTCCTTTATCATACTGTATAATAAAAATCACTCTACCCCCTGAGATTTCAGGTAGGCGCCCAGACGCTTGTCCATCGTCCGGATATGTGTGATCAGTCTGACGATATGCAGATTCAGCTCGCTCATGCTTTCTACTGACGGAGGCCCATCCTTTGGAAGGCTGTCGATGATATCGCTTAGCGTCTTCTTATACTGCTCATGGAACCGGACGTGCGTCTCATATTCACGCCAGTTGTACTTTTTCTGCAGATCCTGCTCATGTCCGAAATGCTTGTCAACATAGCTTTTCAGGAAATTACCTGTCTGAATTATCTGATTTGAACCAGCCCCTTTAGCGTCTGCAAAAGCATCCAGAAGCTTGTTCGCCGCATCGAACAACTGTCTGTGTTCACTGTCGATCAGGTGATTCCCTGTGATCAGGTCTGGTGTTACTTCGTATCGCATTTTTCCTTTCTCTCCCTTCTTTGCTCGGCATACCGCCTTGTGAGAGCAGAGCTGCGATTTGTGCCGCGTCGGCGCCGGCTGCCGCGGCCTCTCTGTTCTCCTGCATGGCCATCTTAAGTTCGCGTCGAAATACCGGCACATCCCGCGGAGCTGTCACAGATATCCTCACACTGTCGGAGCTGATCTCCTTGACAGTGATCACGATATTGTCTCCTATGACGATTTCTTCTCCTTTTTTTCTGGTCAGTGTCAGCATGTGTGCGTCTCCTTCTGTGCCAGGTCACCCAGCCTGTGCCGGAAAGTATATTCTGTATTATCAAGTATCAACTGTTTTGCTCTTCTGTTCCGCGTATTAACCACGATCGGACATCGAAGATTGACTGTGCTCTCCTCCGGCGGCTGATGCGCCGTGCAGATCACGTACCATGAATAGTCCTGCTCATCGGCCTCTCCCAGAGAACTCAGCTCCTTCTCGCTGACCTGCGGATGATAGTCCTCTTTTAACAGAAAGGGATTCATAATGATAAATGCAAGACCTTCATTGTCTATGCTCAAAAGTGTCAGCACTGCATCACTGTCTTTCTCAACAGCAACGGGAAGGAACTTTTTGCACGTTTCAAACCCAAAAAGCCCTTCCTCGAAGCAGACAGTTCCTTCTTCCTCTTCGGATGTTATCTCTGCAGAACTTTTCTTTTTGTCATCCATAATTTCTCCTGTCCTCACATTGTCTCTCTCCGCCGCCGGTCCGGTTCTCACAGGAACGGCGGCGGAGCAGGATCGCACAGACGCGTCATGCGACTGTGTCTACTATTTCGCCGGTAAAGAACTCACTCGCGCTGGGCGGCACATAGACCGGACTGCCCATATACTCGATGAGCACATCAGGATATTGTGTGATTTCAATGTTCACACTGCCCGGGATATACTGCACATCGCCGTTATTCAGCTTCAGATTAAACGTCAGCCGGTCTGCCTGATAGGACGTCGTAAGGTCTCCAGCCTGATACGTCACGTCCACTCCGGTCGACGGAAGAAAAGCTAACTGAAACTGTCCTGTAGGCATCTGCATTCTCTGTTTGAATATCTCTGTGAGCATTTCTCCGCCTTCACCCGGTCTGGACCATCTCATCTGAGCCGCTTCATTTGAGTAGCTCTGAGCCGCTTCACCTGCAGCACGAACCCCTTTCTGCGCATTCTGATAGATCGCGGTTCGTGTTGAAGGTATTATACTGTTTCGCGCCTCGTAGCTGTCAAGAAGAAGCCTGGCCGGCCGGCTCCGCATGTTGAGCCCGCCTCTCTGTCTTGAAATCTCTACGACCGGAGGCCTGCTCTGTCCATGCTCAAGCCGCGCATGCTGGATCGTGAGTTCATATTCCATCGGTACTGTTGTAATCTTCAGCAGGGGTTCCATAGTTCTCCTCCTTTCCTTTTGTTAAATTGATATAACGCGCTCAGATCAGGAAAGGAAATCCAGAAGAGATGGTCCGAGGATTCCTGTTCCCACTTTCAAAGCACTGTTATATGTATACATAGCATACGAATAATTCGTGATCGCAAGCGCCGGATCTATGCCGATCTCATTATTGAACTGATCCTGAATGGCGATCTTCTCATTCTCCAGCTTTGACGTCGTAGTCTCGATCATCTTTGACTTTGTGCCGATCTCTGTCATCACGTCCTGGAGCTTATCTGTCCCCTCCTGGAACCTTGTCCAGAGTTTCTCATATGTGTCCCGGTCAAATGTATCCGCTTCCAGGACTTCCGCCATCTGTCCCGCCAGCAGGATCAGATTGTTGCTCACGCCGTCTGTCTGTCCGTATCCGATCGCCTTGATCCCCGGAAGAGAGGCGTCAAGGGCAGTCGAGGGAATGATATTTCCCGTGTTGTCAAAGGACAGGCCGTATCCGATATCCACATAGGATGTCTCGGCGGCAAGGCGGTCCAAATCAGCCATATTCCCGGTGTCGACATTCACTCCTCTGTAGAGAAGTGTCTTGCCATCCTCCGAAAGCTGGAAGGGCGGATCCTCTGTGTCGGCGTTGCCTCCCAGGACAAAAGTATCTCCGAACTTGGAGTTCATAAACTGTACCATCGTGTTCTGGAGGTTGCGCAGGAGTTCGGCATAGGTATCGCGTCCTGTCTCATCCATCGTATCTGTGACAGCCTCTACCGAGTATTTCTCGCCGATATCCACCGCAATCTTGCTCACCTCATAGATCGCGCTCTCCTGCTCATTCAGCCACTTATCCACGCTGCCGAGGTTATTCAGGTAATCTTCGTTGCGCGCGTAGCGGCTTTTCAGTACGGCCGCGTTCGCCGCCGCGCCCGGATCTTCATAGGCAGATTGGATCCGCATCTCTGTGTCGACCTGCTTGCGCGCTAACTCCAGCCCGCCCAGATTGTTGTACAGACTGTTCTGGTAATCTCTCATGACCATATTTGTCGTAATTCTCATTTTACTCAGCCTCCTTATCTGCCGACGACGCCGGTATTATTGATCAGCGTATTCAGCGCCTCGTCCAGTGTCGTCATCAGCCTTGCCGCCGCGTTGTATGACTGCTGGTATCTCATCATGTTCATCACTTCTTCATCCAGAGACACAGACGATACCGAATCCTTTGAGTTAGCGATCTGATTCAGCATAGTCGTGCGATTCGTAAGGATCGTGGATACGGATGATCTCTCCACCGCCTGCGTATTCTGCAGGAAATCGTATGCCTCAAGGAACGTCCCGTTGAACACGGTTCCTCCGTCTGCCGGATTTGTAAAATCCTGTTTGTCTTTACTCAGGGCATTGATCATCCTCTGGATATTCTCATATGCTCCGGCTCCGGCATTAGGATCGGTCGACGTCGTAATGCTTACCGTGCCGTTCATCCATTCCTCCGATACTCTGATGTTTTCTGCCGTAAATGTACCGGAATTATCGGAAGTGGTAAAGAGTTCATGGCCCGCTCCGCCGTTAAGATTATTCAGAGTTGTGGCGAACATATTGATGAACTCATCGAAGTAGTCTTCGTAAAAGCCGATGCCCTTTGTATCGTCGCCGCCGTAGACGCCACGCTGATTGAGCATATCGGCATATCCTTTGAGCACGCCCTCCCCGAGCGCGTCCGTTACGTCTTCCGCAGTCGTACCGCCTGCGCTCGTGATAGAGACCGTCACGCCCATATCCTGTGTCTCCTGGATGTTGACCGTACCTTTCTCTCCATCATTGATGAGCGTATGCTGTGTGCCGTTCTCGTCGGTAAATGTGACTTTCAGCGTCTCGATCTTGATGTTGGCTCCCATATTCTTCTCTTCGTAAGTCACTTCGATCGGAAGATAGGTTGCAAGGGAGTCGATAAGATCATTTCTCTGATCCTTCAGTTCCAGCGCCGGGTTGCCCAGCACCTCGCTGTTTTTGATCGAATTGTTGAGTTCCACGATCTTGGAGAGCGTGGAATCGATCTCCAGTCCGTCTGTGCCTGTCAGCTTGTCGATATACTCCTGACGCAGAGACGTAAGTTCCTTTGCATTGTCATGGATGAGATTGATGAATGTCTCCATGGCCGAACGCACCAGCGTGTCGTAAGTTCCCTGTCCGGCTGTATCCGGTCTGGCCATATTCTCAAGTTCACTGATCACATCGTTGAGCGCCGTCCCGATCTTGGACGCCGCCGTCTCGTCGAAAATATCTCCCAGCCGCTCGAGAACGGAGTCCATCGCGTCTACCGTCCCGACTTCCGCAAGCTGGCTGCGGTACTGGATATCCAGAAACGGATCCCGGATCTGTGATACTCCGGTCGCCATAACTCCCTGTCCGACTTTAACGGAAAACTGGCTGTTCATCACACTGTGTCCCGTGGGTGATACGCTTTGCTGATCCAGCCGCTGTCTTGTATATCCGGTCGTGTTTATATTCGATACATTCTGTCCTACGACGTCCAGCGCATTCTGGCTGGCCGCCATCGCAAGCTGCGCTACGGAAAATCCTGCGAATGTAGATCGTACCATTGTTTTTCTCCTCCTTATAATCTGGCTCCCATATTATGCGGGATTTATCTACAGAAGTCTGCTCATCATGTGTTCGTCGTCGCCTGTCGTTCCTTTTCTTCCATAAGTCTGTCCGCCTTCTGCCGCTGCGGTTTTCTCAAGTGTATGAAGCTTAAGACGTATCATCTTCATGGACTCGTCGTTGTAGGAATTGAAGTTCTGTACGGCCAGGACCACGTCTTCGATAAGAGCGTTCATCTTCATCTGCTCCTCGCCCTTCAGAGTCTCGGCGATTTCTTTCAGAGTCATATTCCCGTAACCGTGTTCTTCCATAAATTTGATCCGTCTTTGTTCCAGTCCCTTGATCTTAAGCGCAAGCGCCTGCTCTTTTACCATGCACTCTTCCACCGTGCTGATCCTGTCCTCCTGGACTGCTCTGAATTTTTCTTTTTCCAGAGGCAGACTGTTGTTGAGCGCTTCCGTCAGAGCTTCCAGTATCTTCATCAGCTCATCCATCAGCTTACACCTCCCAGAAGCAGTATTTTCGACGCTGTCTCGCGTGAATCCGGAATATAGGATCCACTGGATATCTGCGCCCGGAGACGACCGATCTTCTCCTCCTGTGCGCCGACGTCGCGCACCTCGGTTTTAAGCATATCCGTAACTTTTCCTATGAAAAGCTTTTCCTCCATCTGTCGGGAAGTCGATGAGAACACGACTTCGTCATAATTTTTCCCACGATCTCTCACCGTATTATCCCTCACTGATACGGCTGCTTCTCCTGCATGCCTTGCGTTGTATGTGCTTAAAAGGTTCTCTGTTCCTATCTTCACAGCTGCACACCTCCCCGCTGTTCCAAAACTATAGATTCTGTTATTTTTATCGGCACTTTTCAGGAAATATTAAGCCTTATTCTTCGCTTTCCTGTGTTTCGGCCTCTCTTTTTTTCCTGAATTTCCTGTTTTTCATCAGCCTGAGGATCCAGTATGCGGGAAGCAGTACGGGCCACTTTTTCAGGCGGGGGAAAGACGACGCCATATAGTCTATGGACGGGAAGCGCCATTCCCGCAGCTTTTTCTTTTCTTCTTTTTTCAGGTCTCTGTGGTAACTGTCCACCACGCTTGTGATGAGGGGGAGTACGTCTTCGCTTTCGCGCCGCCCGCGCTCTCCCTTCGATATGATATACGTCTGCATGTCGTTGAGCAGATCGTTATCCTCCCGGAAATACATGTTGCCAAACCATTTTCCTGCAAGCTTGGCAATGTACTCTCCGAAAGTATCAAGTTCCAGACTTTCAAGTTCTTCTCTGATCTCTTTCCATTTCAGCTCAGGTCCTTCTTTGGAGAGGAGCAGCCAGAAGTCTACGATATCCCTTATCTCCATCTGTCCTCTGGCGAATTTATCAGCCAGCCTGCAGATAAAATAGATATACACGGTCTCTTCATTCATACAGTGTATATAGCGACGGTCTTCCTCTTTCGGAAGTTCTCCGGGAAGTTCTTTGAACCACGACTTTATCTTCCGCCCGGTAAATGGAAGCGCGTCGTAGAGCCTGATCTTCTGATCCGGTATACGGGCAAACAGTCCGGTCCCATGGTCATAGGCGTCTTTGACCTCCTCAAATCCCATGGACAGAATAAGGCTGCGGGCGTCGTCGTATTTCTTCTTCTGTACGAGAAGCTCGATCGGTTCCGGTATTCTCATCTCCGGTCTCTGATAATACTCAAGAACGATCGATTCTCCTGTAAAGACAGAATGTATCTCTCTTCTCTCGAGTTCGGTCTCCAGCTGCTTTCTTAAGCGCCGGTTCCTTTCCTGGAGGCGCATTGCGTTCCGGTATCTATCCTCGAACCGTTCTTTCCACTTGACAACATGCGGGTCGTCTGACCACATGACTTTATAGTAGATAAGATTCGAGACATGATGGTAGTCCGATATTTTGTAGATCCATTCCCAGGAAGGTCTCCACCTGGTCTCAACCGATTCTGTCTGACTGATCACTTCTGCTATCAGGCCGATCAGATACCGTTCCATTCTGCTTTCTGTATTCTCGCTCATGTAAAATCCTTCTTTCCTCCATGACGTCTGACGCCCGGACATTGTAGACTGCGTTTCTTTCATCCGCCACAAGACGCCCCGCAGAAAGTGTGAGTACGCGTTTGCGCATGATAGACACCAGTTCCTGATTATGACTTGCCACCACTACGGTAACTCCCTGGCGGTTCAGTTCTGCCAGAAGACACATCATGTCCCAGGATGCGTCCGGATCAAGATTTGCGGTCGGTTCATCCGCAAGCAGGATCGACGGACCGATCACCATGGCCCGCGCCAGAAGAGCCCGCGCCGCTTCTCCCATAGACACTTCCCGCGGATAGTGCCGGGCTCTGTTCAGGATCCCCATCGCTCTTAAGAGCCCTTCCACCCGTCTCCTGCCTTTCTTTCCCTGCTGTTCTGTAGCTATGACAGAGAGATACACGTTGTCAAACAGCGTCTTGTCTTCCAGCAGCCCCAGGTCCGGCTGCATCACTCCGATCTGCCGGCGAAAATACGGCATCTTCTTTGCCGGGATCCGGTTCACTTCCTGTCCGTTTATCCATATCCGGCCTGACGTCGCACGCTCCTGCGCGCTCATCAGTCTGAGCAGCGTGCTTTTCCCGGCGCCGCTGCGTCCGATGACAAAGACGAATTCTCCTTTTCTGATACGGAAAGATATGTCTTCCGCCGCCACCTCACCCCGCGCAAACACTTTATTTACATTTTCAAAAACGACTGCTTCCATTATACTGCCTCTTAATCAAAATTAACCGGAAGCGTACCGCTTCTTTTTCTCTGAAAAGTAATCGTTACGTTTCCGGTCATTCTTAACTGGAATAATAAGATCGGTCGCCTGCCAGACGCATGCTCACGCGCCTGTCGGCCTCCTTTGCGCGTCTGAGAGCCTCCTGCCTGCTCTTCGACAGGGCGAGGATTCTCTGCTCCATGACGGTCATATCTGAAATCTCATATCCCCGGTTCAGTTTCTCATAGCGCTCCCGCAGGCCATCGCATGCCTCAAACAAAATGCTGCGGTCCC
Source organism: uncultured Eubacteriales bacterium (assembly GCA_949294665.1). Classification (GTDB taxonomy): domain Bacteria; phylum Bacillota; class Clostridia; order Lachnospirales; family Lachnospiraceae; genus Mediterraneibacter. Next base: position 74,434 of record CASFID010000075.1, on the reverse strand, counting down.
GCCGTACTTTCTCTATCTCGTTCATGGCCTCCCCCCTCATCCTGAGGAGCATGCCAAAGGATACCTGGTCGTCGCGGTCCAGCGCTTCTGCCATCTGACCGGTCAGTTCTTCAAGTTCACAGCATTTTCTGTACTCGCGCTGCACAAGTTTCAGCATCATCTCATCTGCCTCTGCCCGGTCTGTGCCCGCTCCATCCGGCGCGTTCATTCGCTCACCTTCTTTTCCGCTTCCCTGAATGCATCTCTGAGTTCCTGTATGAACTGTTTAAGCTCATCTATACGCTTCGGCTTTCTTGCCGCTTTGATCCGTCCGATCTCCACGAGAAAGAAATCATACATCTGATAGAGCTGATTGCTGATCGCATACTCGTAGTTCAGCACATCTCTGAGATACCGGATGATCGCTGCAACACGCTCGAGCTGCGCCTCAAAATTCTTAAAGTCTTTCTGCTCCAGCAGAAGCTCAGACGCCCGAAGGCGCTTGAGCATTTCATCATATAGAAGGAGCAGCATCTCTCCCTGCGTCATCGTCATGACTGCTTCTTCTTTATATTTCTGATATGGGTTCTCTGCCATTTCTCCTCTGTTTCCTCCCCGGTATTATGCCATAAGCGATGACAGATAGCTGCTCTGGCTGTTCATCTGAGAGATCAGAAGCTCCAGCTGGGTAAACTGTGATATATATCGATCCTGCTCGGTCGTAAGCCGGTCTGTCAGAGAGGATATCCTGTCGTCGATCTCATTGATCTGATCCAACAGTGTGTTGTCCAGCATACTTGTCACAGAATGGGTAGATCCTGCTCTCTCCACGAGAATGCCCTTGGTAGCTCCTGTCGTGGAAGCATATCTGTCCATGATGTTCTTGATATTTGTCATCAGGCCGCCCTGTGTCGATGTACCGTCCTCGGTTGTCTGTACGCTTGAAGCCAGAGCGTTCCTCACGGACTCGGGATCAGACTCAAGAGCCGATCTCAGCTTGCTCTCGTCCAGTGTCAGTTTTCCATTGTCCGAATAGTCTGTAGAGACGGTGATCCCGATGCTCTCAAGGGCTGTCCGGAAATTGTTCGGGATGACGAATCTCAGGGAATCTGCCAGCCCTCTGATATCGCTGTCCATGAAGAGGAGTCCTTCTTTGGCTTTCTCTTCCCAGAGTTTGATCTCGCTCTCGCTCATCTCGGCTTTCTGGCTGGACGTCAACGGCTGGTAATCTCTGTCCGGCTTGGTCGACACCTGGTTGTTGATGTGCTCCACGATCTTGTTGAAATCTTCGACCATCGACTTGACCGTATCGACTACTGTATCAGCGTCTACTTTCGCCGTGAAAGTGACTGCCTCCGTGTTGGTGATCCGGTTCCCGTCCTCATCATATCCGAATGTTCCGTTGGCTGTGATGTTCAGTCCGTCTATGCTGATCGTATTGGTCTCTCTGACGATCTCCGTCACTTCATTGCTGCCCGCATACTGCACCGCGATGACGGCGTCCTGTCCGGCCGTTACACTGTAGCCTGTCCCGAACAGAGCGTCCGCCAGATTGCCCGACACGTTTATCTGGCCGCTGGCGCCCTCCTGCGTGGAGGTAAGGATGAAGCGGTCGGTGTTCTTCTGGTAGCTTATCGTCACGCCTGCATCCGGATCGCTGTTGATGGCGTCCATGATCTCCTGGATCGTGCTGTCCGCCGTGATCCCCTGGATCGTCTTACCGTTGATCACAAGCTCTGCTGTCCCGTCGCTGAATCCGCCTGCAAGTCCGGCCTCTGAGAGCTTCACGTCAAGGTTCAGTCTGTTGGACTCTCCGTCTTTTATCCCGAAGAGTGAATCCGCTCCCGTCAGGTTTCCTTTGGACGCCGTGACCGAGAGAATGGAAGTGCTGTCTTCCCCGCCGCCCGGCAGTGTGGTAGTAAATGTCAGAGATCCTTTTCCGCCGTCTTCCTCGAGACCGACGGTGATCCTGCCGTTGCCGAACGCGCTGTCCAGCTGCTTCTGGAGTTGCTCCTTCAGATAATTCAGGTCTTTCCCTTTCAGATCATCCTCTGAGGGGAGCTGAATCCATTTCGTCGTGCCGTTGTACTGGAAACTTATGGACTGGCCGGCGAGCTGGGAGGCGATGCTCTTCTGCTGGATCGCATTCACATCCCCTGTGGCGGTCAGCCCCGACTTAGAAACCACGAAGCCGTCCTCCGGTTTGTCTGTGAGTCCGAGGGCGTCGAGCACCTCGCCTGTCCCTCCCGTGATAGTAACATTATTTCCCGCCGTATCGGTGTTCGTGAAGACAAGCTTGTTCCCGTCCGTCGTGACTTTCATCACATCCGCCAGCGTCCTGTCGTTCGAGAGAGACACCTGCTCCAGCGACTTGTTGATCGCATCCGCCGTCTCCTGAGCCGTTCCGTAAGAATAATCGTCGCCTCTGCCGAGAGTGACCGTATATTTTGTATTTCCCAGTTTAATATAAAGCTTCTCGCCGCCCACAACGTTTACATCCGTCATATCGTCCAGATTCGTGGAAATCTCTCCGAACGAAAGTGTCCTGTCGGATGCGTTCGTGGTCATATTAAGCGTTGCTTTCTGTGCAAGCTGCTTAACGCCGAGCACTGTCATGAGCTCTGACGTCTGGGTAGAGCCGGATACCGTGAGGTATTTCCCGTTCTCTCCATTGACTGAAATATCAGTCCGTCCGTAGAATGAGGAACCGAGCAGATTCGTCGATGAAGAATAGGATGTATACTTCTGTGTGAAATCATACATCATATCCGTGATCTCGCGGATCGCTTCCTGCTCCCACTCCAGTTTGGTCTTCTGCTGGTTTGCAGCGTCGATCTTGGACTGTGTTCCTGACGTAAGCTGCTCGATCAGTGTATCTCTGTCGAGCCCGCTGGCAAGTCCGCCATATCCTCTTATTGAACTGCTGCTTGTTGAGGTAAGTCCATCTATCGTTGCCATAATTCCATCTCCTTTACCTGAAATCATATCCTGTTCTGGGTTCGCATCTTATCTGATATGATTATCGGCAAATATTTCATTTCATTAAGTCTCACAGGGCAAATTCAGCCTTTTTCCTCTGTATTTTCTATACTGTGATGAGGATTTGCCTGGACTATCATGCAGGCTTTTGTAACTTCTACAGTGATCAGTCCTGCGAATTTTACCGTATAAAAATTCATCAGAGGGGATACCGCGTTCTTATTGACCACTACATATTTCGCGGGGAGCCCGGTCAGGGCGAGAGCGGTCACATCCGCGAGGCATCGTCTGCACTCGCAGAGGTGGAACTGGCGGATGTACTTGGGAGCGCGTTCCTTTACAAGTCTCTCCATTACGTTGACGGTCACGAATTCCTCCTCCGGCTCGGGAACGGCTGCCGGCTCCGCTTTCTTCGTCTCCGGTTCCTTTGCTTCCGGTTTCCCGGCGGAATTCTTCTCTGTCTCCGCTTTCTTCGTCTCCGGTTCTTTTGCTTCCGGCTTCTTCGCTTCCTGGTCCTTTGTTTCCTCTTTTTCTTCCGCCTGCAGTTCTTCTTCGAGGCTTTCCTTGATCAGATCTGCCACGGCGTCTTTTCCTCTGTGAACCACAGATACCCCGGAGGCTTTCTCGACAGTCTCTTGTTTCGACTGCCCTGCCTCCGGGTTTTCTGTTTCGCCCTTTGTCTTTTCTGTATTTTCTTCTGGCGTGCTGTCCTCCTGCCTCTTCACTCCATTTGAGAGCAGGTTCAGCACATGCGTCGTTTTATTTGTCTTTCTGCTCATAAGTTCCTCACTTCCAGTCTTTGATCCGCTCCATCACCTCTCTGACAAAGCACTCGTAATCCTTTGCCGGATTAGACCTTGGAGCGTATGCAAAGATATTCTGTCCGTGTGCCGGAGCTTCCGCAGCAGCTACTCCCGCGCGGATCTTCGCGTCGAAAAGAGCTGTGTTTGTCTGTTCCGCCACAGTCGACGCCATCTCAAGGACGTCCGCCGCAAGACGTGTTCTTCTGTTGTATTTCGTCAGGAGAATCCCGAGCACTTTAAGTCCGGGATTCACAGATGCTTTTACTCCTTCCACCGTCTCCTGGAGCTGTATGAGCCCAACAAGACTCAGGATCTCTGCCGCCATGGGGATGATCAGATAATCCGAAGCGGCATAGGCGTTCAGCGTCAGTACATTAAGTGACGGAGGAGTGTCTATGACGATATAGTCATAGTCGTCTGAAACCTCTTTCAGACTTTCCTTTAAAAGTGTCACTCTGTCGTCTGACTGGAGTTCAATCTCCGCCTGGCTGAGCAGGATGTTAGACGGTATGACGTCGCACACTTCCGTCTCGTGCAGTGTCTCGCGGATCGGAATTCTGTTCCGCAGCACTTCGTAGATAGTGGAAGAGCGTTCAGAGTCAATGTCCAGTCCGAGACTGAATCCCAGATTGCCCTGCGGATCAAGGTCGACTGCAAGCACCCGTTTGCCCGCCGCTGCAAGTCCTGCCGCAAGCGCTGCCGTCGTTGTAGTCTTTCCCACTCCGCCTTTCTGATTGGTTAATACGATCGTAACTGCCACCTTGTTCCTCCTTTACTGCAGGACATCCTCGATTTTCTCGCCCGCATTCCCTGTCTTCGGAGCGAACAGGTTCGCCTCATCCGGCCTTGGATATTCGCCGGTAAGACTGTCCCATACCGTGCTGACTTCCTCAACACAGTTGATGTATATCTGAGAGAGCTGGGAGGTCTGGACACCGAGTTCTTCTGACAGCATCTGACAACTCTTCCAGTCTGCTTTCTCATAGCAGATCACCAGTTCCAGAAGTTTTCCTGCCTCTCCTTCTCTGCGGACCAGCGCCGCCTTGATGTCATCGCTGACCGGGATCTCCGCAAGGATCTCCTCCAGCGGAGCGTCTACCATGTATTCCAGCGTGGAGAACATACCCATCATGTATGCCTCGGATGCAGTGAGGCATTTCAGATCCGTGCTCTGGATCAGTTCCTCTGCGAATTTCGCACGGAGGAAGGAAAGCCTGAGTATCTCATCCGATCCCTCGCTCTCATCCCCGCGCAGGCTCAGCATATATACCCACTGGCGGAGCTGGCTGATCCCCATCGTCATGACCGCCTGCTGAATAGATGCCGTTCTGCGGCGCAGAGCGTAATACGCGGAGTTGACAAGCTTCAGGATCGAGTAGCTCAGTCCTGCGTCACGGCTGATGATCTCCTCGATCTCTGTCACGTCCGGTTCCTCTTTCGAGAGAGCGACAATGAGCTGGAAGAAGTTGCCCTGCATGTAGCTGATCTTCTCCTCTTTCACATACAGCGTCTCCGCAATGTAGTTCCCCTCGATGTAGTCTGCTTTCATAGAGAGCGCTTTCTCGTATTCTTCCTTTGTGTCCACATCTGTTATGATGCACTTTTTGCCGAATCCGTGCGTCATATTGATGATATTCTCCATGGAAGTCTGTTCCTTTGCCGTAAGCGTCTCTTTCATCCGCAGGCGCACATATTCCGCGTAGTCGAGCATGCTGAAGTATTTCGGCGAGAACTGGAAGTCATTGATCGCAAACCGGTATCCCGCCTTGTGGTACTTTTCGATGATCGGCATTGCAAGCGGATGGATGATCAGATTGTCGGATATCTGGATGATGACCTTGTCTTTCTGGAATATCTTCGGTGTGTTCCGCAGAAGAAGGGCCGGAGTAAACGTCAGGAAGATCTGTTTGTCCTTGAAGATCTTGCCGCTGTTGTTCATAAGAAAGCTGGCGATCGTGTCTGCCGCCGAGTTTTCTTTTTCTCCGTACAGGCTCTCTCCGCCCTGCTCAAATAAGAGTTCATATCCCAGTATGGTATCTGCGTCCGCGGCCTTTATCGCCCGTCGTACTACAAAATGTTTCATGCTTTTTTCCTCCTTTCAAGCAGACCGTCTATGATGGATACAAGGTGTCCGATCTCCGGCTTCGAGAGCTGCTCGTCAGCGCCGACTTCTTTTCCTTTTATCTCCATCTGTTCGTTGATAAGAGAAGAGAAGATAATGACCGGAATATCTCTGAGTTTATTGTCTGTCTTGATCAGCTTTGTCAGATGATGACCATCCATTTCAGGCATCTCGATATCTGTTATGATCAGAGCCACTTTCTTGTCCAGATCCGAGTCATCGCGGATCTCGCAGAGGTAGTCCCATGCCTCCTGTCCGTTATTGAACTTGGTGATATTGGTATACCCCGCCTTGTTCAGTGACTCTTCCACCATCCTGGAGAGAAGGAGGGAATCCTCCGCAAACAGGATCGGTTCTTCTTTCCTTATGTCCGCCGGAGCCTTTGACACTTCGTCGATCTGGATGCCTGTCTCCGGTGCGATCTCAGCCACGATCTTCTCAAAATCCAGTACCGTGATCAGTTCTCCTTCGCACTGTGCGATCCCGGTCGCGATGCCTTCCTCCTGGCCGCTGTTGAGCGTCTTGTCCGGCTTGCGGATATCCGCCCAGGATATCCTCTTGATGCCGACGACCGTATTCACACGGAAAGCAATGTTCATCTTATTAAAGTTGGTGATGATAAACAGATCTTTCTCAGTAGGAGTCGTAGGTTTTCCACTCAGATAATATGGCAGGTCCACTACCGTCAGCATAATGTCCCTCGGCTTGAATATACCTTCCACTGACGGGTTTGAATGCGGGATCGGCTTTACTTTCGCCGACATCATGATCTCTTTTACCTTGGCCACATTGATCCCGTAAAGCTCCCCATAAATCGTGAATTCCATAATCTCAATCTCATTTGTGCCTGATTCAAGTAAAATTGATGTTTCTGCCATTTTCTTTCCTCCCTTTTCTGTCCGCTTGTTATAATATAATTTCGTTGCGCCCCATCATACGGACTTTTACGATTCCGGTGGCGACATCCATCAGCATGGTCCGCGCATAATTCTTACCGACGTCCTCGCCCTGGATGCGTATCTGCTGCGCCGCCAGTTCCCGGCGCACACTGGCTATATTTCTCTCTCCAATATTACCGATCGGTCCTGTCATCTGGAACATCTGCGCCCCGCCGGCGATCTTGCATATATACCGCCTCTTCACTCCGCCGTAGACCTCCATCTTGCGGAGCATCTCGCGGATGCCGCTGTCTGCGAATTTGAACGGCGTAGCCGCTCCCTGGTCTCCTGCCTGGGGAAGCATGATATGGAGAAGTCCTCCCAGCTTGATCACCGGATCATACAGGGTGATCCCTATACAGGAGCCGAGCGCATATGTTATCAGAGTTCCCTGCTGCCGGAGAACTTTCATATCACCGATCCCGATCTTAACTTCATCTCTCATACACTGCCCCCAGTTTCTGCATCAATAGATTAAGAGATTCGATCTCCGGCATCATGAGGATCGTACTGTTCAGTCTCTTCTGATCTACCAGGAGCTGTCCGTCGATCAGGAGCATCTTATCCGTCACATAGCCGAACTCCGCCATGGGAACTGTCAGGATACCGCCCAGCATATTGACGGACACTCCCGGCACGCTCAGCTTGATCCGTATGTCCGCAAGCTGAGAGATGGCGTTTGCATAGGACGAGATGATGATATTCCCGAGTTCTGTGAGCATGGACATCTCCATCTCCGTCAGGTTCTCGTAACTGTCAACTGTCTGTCCCATCATCTTGCTCAGGACTTCATTGATAAAGTCCAGCCGGAGCAGAAAGAGCATGATCCCTTCGATATCCCCTGACATCTGTGTAAGAACTGCCGCGATCCCTTCCTCGGGATCTCCCATCTTGTCTATCGTTTCCGTATAACCGAGAAGGTTGATCTCCGGTATTGTCATCCTCACTTCACTGCCGAGCATGCTTGCCAGCGACGTAGCCGCATATCCCGTCCCTATGCTGGCGATCTCGCGGATAATATCCAGTTCGGTCGCGCCCATCTCTTCGTACTTTTGAATTTTCATCTTATCCATGTCCTCTCCTGTGTCATCTTCTTAATCCGTTGATCGTCTGTTCCACTTCATCGGATGTCGTGATCATCTTGAGTATATAGGAATACGCTCTCTGAGCTATGATCACTTTCGACATCTCCTGAGCCAGATCCGCGTTGGAATTCTCAAGCGCTCCGGTCAGGAGTCTTGATTCGGCGCCCGCAAGATATGGATTGCCGTTCTTCTCCACCGGGACGAATCTGTTGCTGCCTGTGCTGAGCATTCCGTTCGTGGTAACGAAATCATAGATTCCCGGTCTCCCCGTCAGTTCAGTCCCGTTATATCGGATCGGATTCTGCTGTTCATCCATCACGAGCCATCCCTCTGCGTCCACAAGATAGAATCCGTCGGCTCTCTCTGACAGCGCGAAGCTTCCGTCCCTTGTGTAAGCGACCGAATTATCCAGGGGATTTCTCACCATGAAGAACCCGTTCCCCTGGATCGCATAATCATATTGACCGCCTGTCTGCAGAATAACCCCGCTGGTGAAATCCGACTCTGTCCGTTCCACAACCGTTCCGGTCCCTGCCCGGAGATCTCCCATATCTTCCTCTGTACCACGGATATTATAGTACATCAGATCAAGGAACGACGCATTCTTGGTCCTGTAACCGTTCGTATTCAGATTGGCTATGTTGTTGGAGAGGATATCCATATGCGTCTGCTGTGTCATAGCTCCCCGCACTGCCGTATAAAATGAAGTGTCCACGTATCTTCCTCCTTTTCTTCTCTTTCGTACGGACGTCATCGCCCGGCATTATTATGCCGTCGGTCCCATTGTTCTCATCTGACTGATCAGTTCGTCATAGATGGAAAGGATCTGAGCCGAACTTTGGAGCGCTCTTTCGCTTGCCATCATGCGCGTCATCTGGTCGATCGGATCGGCGTTGGAATTCTCCAGTGTCTTCCACTGGATATCCGCATCGGCGGCCACGGCATTGGCATTTGTCGTAAATACATTGCCGTTCTCTTTGTTCAGCTGCGCATAGTCGGCGAAGTCGACGACTGTGAGCTGACCGAGCTGAGCGCCTGTCTGCTCATTAAAGATACGTCCGGTCCCGTCGACTGTGATCCTGTCCGTCCCGAGATAGATCGTCCCTCCGTCGCCAAGGACTCTCCCCACTCCCGGCAGACAGAGATATCCGTCATCGTCCAGAGAGAAATTACCGTTTCTTGTATAGACCGTGCCGTTGTCGGTCTGAATGGGGAAAAATCCATCGCCCAGGATCGAGAAGTCCAGCGTACTGTTCGACACGCTCAGGCCTCCCTGCGTATAGTCGGTTGTCGTCTCGTCCCCGCCTGCGATGAGCGACATCGAGCCGATGCGCGTAGTATCCGACTTGTTTTTGTTTCCTGTCCGGATCATCATCTCGTTATAAAAGTCCGATATGATCATCCTGTCCGCCTTGAATCCGGGGGTACTTGCGTTGGACATATTATTACTGATCACATTGAGGTTCCGGTTCTGAGTAAGCACACCGGATGTTAACGTATAAAATCCCTGAAACATATTCTCCTATCCTTTCTTTGAAACGGGAGCAAGCTGATATTCCCGTTCAATATATTCTTTAAGCTTTTTAATCGCGCCTGAATGGATCTGTGAGACGCGGGGCTCGCTTACTTCCAATACCTGAGCGATCTCCCTCATATTTAATTCTTCGACATAATAGAGCGAAATAATAATCTTCTCTTTCTCTTTCAGACTGTCGATACCCTTTTCGAGGACTTCTGAAAGTTCCCTTCGCAGATACGACTCCTCGGGCTGCTGATCCTCGTCCGCCGCCGGTACCTGGACGGCCCGCTTCTTCTCCTGCGCCTCCTCCAGTATCATGTCCAGAGAAGCGATCGACAGGAGACTGTTCTTCCCGATGATCTCGCGGTATTTGTCATAAGAAATCCCGAGATGCTCCGCCACAGTTTTCGAGTCAGGGGTTTTCCCTTTTTTCACGGTCAGTTCTGCTGTCGCGTTCTCGATCTCCCGCATACTCTTGCGCACATTGCGGGAACCCCACTCCTGTTTGCGGGCGATATCTATGATCAGCCCTCTCATCCTGCGGGAGAGATAAGTCTCGAACTTGGCGTTTTTCGTACTGTCGTATTTATCGAGAAGATTCATCAGGACGATGACGCCCTCCTGGATAATGTCTTCGACCTGGGTGAAGCCGAGATAGATGTCCCTCATCTGCAGAGCGATCGTCCGCACTACATATACATATCGAAGGACGAGCTCCTGCTTCACTTCCAGACTCCTGGTATGGCCGTACTCTTCGAGAAGTTCTTCATTTGTCATATTTTCGTATGGTTCTCTGCTATGACTCATCTCTCATCCTCTACTTCCTTCGCCAGGGATTCTTACTTACGGGGTGATATTGCCGACTACCTGGATCTGCGTGTTGTTCGTTACCTCCTGGAATGCAAGCACATGGAGATCAGGATAGACCGGTTCCAGAAGCTGATGTACATAGAAGCGGAGCACCTGGCTTGTCAGAAGCACCGGCTCTCTCGAAAGCTCCTGGAACTTCTTCATCTCTGCGCCGAGTTGAGTGATCATATTCTGTATGGTATCCGGATTCAGGGAGATCTGTACTCCTGATTCGCCCTTGACCAGATTCTCTACCATCATCCTCTCAAGATCCGCGTCCAGTGTGATCACGCTCATCTGTCCTTCCTGACAGAACTTTCTGGTGATCGTCCGCTTCAGAGCGATCCTTATATTTTCCACGGTATTATGGAAATCCGTTGACGCAGTCACACAGTCTGAAGCTGTCTCGACGATCGTCTCCAGATCCTTGATCGGGATCCCTTCCTGGAGAAGAGAAATAAGGATCCTCTGGAGAAGACTGTAGGAAACTACCTGCGGAATGCTTTCTTCTGCCAGCTCCGGCGCCGTCTTCTTGAGGTTCTCCGCAAGCTGTACCGTCTCCTGCCTGCTCAGAAGCTCGGAAGCATGTCTGCGGATCGTCTCAGAGAGATGCGTGACCATAACGGAGAGCGGATCGATCACCGTATATCCGTAGATTTCCGCCATCTCTTTGTTTTCCGGGAGAATCCACCTGCTCGGTATGCCGTAGGCCGGCTCGATCGTCTCTATTCCGTCGATCTCACCGGACGGATTCGCCGGTTCAAGAGCCAGATAGTAATCGATCAGGATCTCTCCTCTTGCGACTTCCTCTCCTCTGATCTTGATCCTGTACTGATTCGTGTTCAGAGCCGAGCTGTCTCTCAGGCGGATCGACGGGATGACAAGTCCCATCTCCTGTGCGTACTGCCGGCGGAAGATCACGATCCGGTTCATCATCTTACCGCCGCTCGCTTCATCCACCAGCGGGATCAGACTGTAACCGAATTCCATCTCCACAGGTTCGACGCCTGTCAGGGAGTATACATTGCTGATATCCCTGTAATACTCCTCGGGCGTTGTTTCCTGCGCTGCGGTCTCCTGTTCCTTTGCCTCCATTTTCTCTGCATGCTCGGCCATTGTTTTCATCTTCTGAGACAGGCGGTAACCTGCGATCAGAAGGACGGTTCCGATGATGAGAAGCTGTGGTTTGGGCATCCCGGGCACGAGCAGGAGAACAAACAGGACAATGCCTGCCGTCATGATCGCGCGGGGCTGAGCAAGGAACTGCTTAGACACATCCTCGTTCATGCTTCCTTCGGAAACGGAACGGGTGACGATCATACCTGTGGCGGTGGAGATCAGAAGGGCCGGGATCTGTGACACAAGTCCGTCACCGATCGTCGCGATGGAGTATACCGAGAGGACTTCCGTGAAGCTCATTCCTCCCTGGAGCATACCGATCGCAGAACCTCCCACAAGGTTGACGATCGCGATGAGGAGCGACATGATCGCATCTCCTTTGACGATCTTGGTCGCACCGTCCATAGCGCCGTAGAAGTCGGCTTCCCGCTGAATATCGGAGCGGCGTTTCCTCGCCTGGTCCTCTGTGATCAGTCCGGAACTTAAGTCCGCGTCGACAGCCATCTGTTTACCGGGCATCGCGTCCAGAGTAAACCTTGCGGCAACCTCTGCCACACGCTCGGCGCCCTTGGTGATAACGATGAACTGCACAAGGAGTATGATGATAAAGATAATGAAACCTACAACCGCATTGCCCTGCAGAACGAAATCTCCGAACGCGCGGATCACTGCTCCGGCCTCTCCCTGGTTCCTCAGGATGTTCCTGGTGGAAGATACATTGATCCCGAGCCTGAACAGCGTTGTTACCAGAAGCAGCGATGGAAAAATGGAAAATTCCAGCGGCGACTTGATATTCATGCTGATCAGAAGGATGACCATGGAAAGGGAAATATTTATAATGATCATGACGTCCAGCAGAACCGGACTCAATGGAATAATAAGCAGCAGCACGATCGTTATCACGAAAAGCGATACTGCGTTATTCAGTAATCTCTTCATAATCTGTTTAATCTACTCCAATTTTTTCTTCAGTCTGTACACATGCACAAGGATCTCTGCGACCACGCTGTAATACTCTCTTGGTATCTCCTGGTCCACCTCGGCTGAAGCGTACAGGCCGCGTGCAAGCTGCCTGTTCTCGATGACCGTCACTCCGTTGTCCTCACCGACTTTTATGATGCGCAGAGCCAGTTCATCCTGCCCCTTCGCCACCACGACAGGAGCGGCGTTCTTCTCCATATCATATTTCAGAGCCACGGCAAAGTGCGTCGGGTTTTTGATAATGACGTCCGCTGTCGGAACCGCCTGGATCATCCTCGCTCTTGCCCTCTGTCTCTGCACGTTGCGGATCCTGCCCTTGATCTCGGGATTTCCTTCCGTCTGCTTGACCTCTTCTTTTATGTCTTCTTTGGACATTTTGATCTGCCGCTCATAATCCCACCATTGATAGAAATAGTCGATCACGGCGATCACGGCGAACACCATGACCACATCCAGTATCAGATCCATGGCGAGACTGAGCATGTAGGCCGACGATCTGACGATCCCCATATCCATCGTGCGCACAACCGCCACAAAGTCGTCTTTGATCACGTTGTAGAGTATCAGGGATAAAATGACGACTTTTATCATATTCTTCAGAAGTTCTATGACATTCTTCAGAGAAAACAGCTTCCGGATCCCCTGGAGCGGGCTGATATTGCGCAGTTTGGGTGTAAACTTTTTCGCCGTAAAGAGAAATCTCGTCTGCGCGCCCGTAGCCACTATGGCAAGGGCCATGCTTATGAGCATGATCGGAAGAGTCGTGCGGACAAACACATTGACAAATTCCATCGCCACAGCTTCCAGATCCCGCCCCGACGTGTCAGCCAGCCCGCCGGCCATGCTGATCAGTTCTTTCGTGAAGGCTCCGACGGCTTCATACATTCCCGGAAACAGAACTTTCAGCGCATAGAATGTGCCTGCCAGCCCCACGATCATGACTACGTCCGAGCTCTGGAATACATTTCCTTCTTTTCGTTCGTCACGCCGCTTTTTTGGTGTGGCTTTTTCTGTCTTGGAACTGTCCGCCATTGTCCATCACACTCCTTTATCTGCGTGTACCGCGCCGTCCTTCCGCGCTCTGTCTCCCGTCCTGAATTCCCTCTATCCCGCCATCAGCCGGAGCATCTCCTGCACCTGGCGGATCATCTCTTCCACCATGCCGTTTAAGTAATCTCCGATCGGGGAGATGAGAAAGAGCATGGAGAGAAGGCCGACCACAACTTTCAGGTCAATGTTCATAACAAAAAGATTGATCTGCGGGATCACCTTTGTCAAAAGAGCGATCGCGATCTCGACAAGAAATTCGATGGCGATCAGCGGAAAGGCGAGCTGCATGGCAAGCACCACACACTCGGTAAAGAGCGTGACCGCCGCGTTCGCCTGGAGCTGGCCGATCACCACGGCGCCGTACGGCACTACCTCAGACGACGTCAGAAGGATACGGATCAGCGCCAGATGTCCGTCGACCGCAAAAAAAAGCAGGATAAAATAAATCTCCAGTACCTGTCCCGTAAGAGCGACCTGTATCCCGTTCTGGGGATCATATACCATCGCCATGGAGAAACCCATCTGAAAGTCTATGACGGAGCCTGCATGCGTCATGACAAAATCAAATAACTGGAGGACAAATCCGAGCAGATAGCCAAGTCCATACTCCAGAAGGAGCATTACGCCAAAAGTGACCGGACTGTACACATCGGGAACGGTAGTTCCGGCCGCCCTCTCGGTCTGGTAGATGATCAGCGTAAGGACAAGAGCGAGTCCTGTCCGGAACATAGCCGGTATATTTCTTCTGCCCAGGACCGGATTCAGCAGAATAAAACCTGACATCCTCATAAGGATCAGGCAGAAAAGCATAAATTCAGGAGTACCTGCGATCAGCATTCTCCGCCTCCTATCCCGCGATCATGCGGAAGATCTGTTCTGTCATATCCTGCAGCCTCTCCATCATGGAACCGCCTGTGATAACGAGGATACACCCGATCACGACCAGCTTCGGAACAAATGTAAGCGTCTGCTCATGGATCTGCGTCGCGGCCTGGAGTATCGATATCACAACACCGATCGCCATACTGATGATCAGCACCGGCCCGCCGAGCTGGACGGCCATAATAAACACTTCATACATTAAGTCGTTGATCTCCCCGGCAGTGAGCATAACAGCATCCTCCTTTCTCTGCGCGTCTGCTAATAGTTAAAACTCTGTACAATGGATGAAAACAGAAGTTCCCAGCCGTTTACCGTCACAAATAGAAGCAGTTTAAACGGCAGCGATATTGTCACCGGCGGCAGCATGATCATACCCATTGACATCAGTACGCTCGCCACTATGATATCGATCAGCAGGAACGGGATAAAAATGAGAAAACCCGCCATGAATCCCCTCTCCAGCTCACTCGTCATAAAAGACGGGATGACGACCGTCATAGGGATATCCTGTACGTCGTCCGTCTGCTCAAGTCCTGCAAAATCCATAAACATGTCAAGCGTCTCTATCTCGGTCTGGCGGAGCATGAAATCCTTCATGGGCACCGCGGCCGCGTCCAGCGCCTCCTCCTGCGTCATCTCCCCCTCCACATAGGGCTGGTATGCCGTCTCGTTAATGTCGCTGATCACCGGTCTCATGATGAAAAGCGTCAGAAAGAGGGAGATTCCCACAAGCACCATATTCGGCGGCGTCTGCTGGATCCCCAGAGCGTTTCTTGTAAAAGAAAGGATGATCAGGATCCGGCTAAAAGACGTCATCATGATCAGTATGGAGGGGAGGAGCATGACGACTGTCATGAGTATGAGGATATCCAGTGTCGGGACTCCGTTTCCGTTTATGTTGATCAGGGAATTACCGTCCATTGTTCTTCCTCCCCAGTTTTTTCATCAGTTCCCGGAAATCCATCGGAACGGGCGCTGTCTGCTCTGATTCCTGAAGCGGATCCGGTTCTCCTTCCATCTCTGCAAGGAACGTGATCTCGGAAGATGCCACTCCCAGCAGATATACCTTCTCACCCAGCCGGACAAGAACGAGAAATCTGTCCTGCGCGACAGGCATCCTGTCTATGATCTTCATATAACGCGACCGGCCGCCAAACTGTCCGCTGCCCGCGATCTTACGCGTCACCCACCACGCTGCGAAGAGCACGGCGATAACGATCAGCAGCGTTCCCAGAGCGGTGATTATTCCTTCCAACATCTGACATTACTCCTCTGCTGTCTCTTCATCCTGAAGGATCTCCGTAATACGGATGCCGAAATTATCGTCGACTACGACGACGTCTCCTTTTGCGATACACTCCCCGTTGACATAAAGGTCTACCGGTTCCCCCGCGATCGTGTCAAGCACGACAAGAGAGCCTTTGTTCAGTTCCAGTATGTCCCGAACGAGCTTCTTCGTCCGTCCGATCTCGACGGATAATTCCAGAGGCACGCCCATGAGCAGATCCAGATTTGCATCGGGATCCGTCTCGGTCTCCTCACCGCGAAGAGCCGGACTCGGCGCTTTCTTCACCTGGATCTTTTTCTCTTCACGACTGGTCTGCATCTGCATCATCATCTGCTGCATCTGCATCATCGTCTGCATCATCTTCTCCATCGTATCCGACTGCACCTGAACGCCTGCGCCTGCATCCCCGGCCGGGATCTGCTGCGGCTGGACCGGCGGTACCTGCTGAGACGGCTGGGGAGCCGGAGCTTCCTGAGCTGCTGCGGCAGTCTGTGTTGCCGGAGCCGCCGCCGTATTCAGTGTCTCAGCGCCTCCAGACGTCTCCGCAACGCCCACAGGCGCCTCCTGTGTCTGGGGCTGGCTCTGTGCGGGCGTCTCCTGCGCTTCGGGCTGTGCCGGCGTCTTTTCCTTCGCAGCCGGCTCTTCATCCGGAAGACCGTCTGTGAAGAATCCTGAGACGAGATCCTTCGCCAGTTCAATGCTCATCAGATTCAGGAATTCGCTCTTCATCTTATCGTCGATACTCAGCGAAAATCCGATCACCACCATGGGATCTTCTGTCGTAAAATATTTCTCTTTAAAGTCTTCTTCTCCAGACACCTCAAAAGAGTTCGGGGTTGAGATGTTTACCGTGCGTCCGAACAGTTCCGACAAAGCGGTAGCGGACGCTCCCATCATCTGGTTCATGACCTCGCTGATGGCGCTGATATTCATCTCGTTCAGCTCAAACTCTTCATCTGTAAAAGACATCCCCATCAGCATTTCCACTATGACTTTAACGTCACTGCGCTTAAGGAGCATGACATTTTTACCCGAGAGACCTTCTATGTAGGAAATCTCTACACCGATAGCCGGTTTGAGACTGGAAAAAGAAAACTCTTCTTTCTTCACTACGCGCACGACCGGCGTCGTAATATCTACCCGGGCGTCCAGCATTGATGAAACAGCGGTTGCGGATGCTCCAAGGCTGATATTGAGTATTTCGCCTATGGCGTCAATTTCCATCGTGCTTAATTTTTTTTCATTCATCACTATCTCTCCCTACCTGGTTGTTATCGGCCGATCTCGAGAGCGCTCTGCGCCATCTGCCTTGTGGTGTTAAATGCTGTGATATTCGACTGGTATGCATGCGACGCCGCCATAGCGTCCGCCGTTTCTTTTACCAGATCGATGTTCGGCATCATAACATAGCCGTCCTCATCCGCATCGGGATGCGTCGGATCATATACAGGCTTGAGCTCTGTCTGATCTTCCACTATAGCCACGGCTTTCACGCCGGAACCCGATGTATTCTGCGTCTTTCCCACCCTTGCGTTCTCAAGTATCTCATGGAAAGAGGGCTCCTGCGCCTCAAGGACCACCATCTTTCTGCGGTAAGGTCCCCCGTCTTCCGTCCGTGTGGTCTCAATGTTTGCAATATTGTCGGAGACAACGTCCAGACGGAGACGCTGTGCAGTCATTCCACTGCCGCTTATGTTCAGTGTACTTAAAAATGACATGGAACTCTCCTCCTCTATCCGATAATATTTGAAACTGTGCTCAGTATCCTCTCAGGCTTGAAGGGCTTTACGATAAAATCCTTGGCTCCTGATTTGATCGCTTCGATGACCATGCTCTCCTGTCCCATCGCGGAACACATGATCACCTGTGAATCGGGATCTTCCTGCTTGATCGCCTTTAACGCTTCCAGGCCGTCCATGTTCGGCATCGTGATGTCCATGATCACAAGATCCGGGTGGAGTTCTTTAAACTTGTCGACAGCGTCGGCGCCGTCTACAGCTTCCTCAACATCCTCATATCCGCCTTGTTTTAACGCGTCCTTTACCATCATCCTCATAAATGCCGCATCATCCACGATTAATATTTTTGCCATTTTTTGTTCCTCTCACTTTCTTGTTTTTTTATAGTCACAGCAGAATTATTCTGCCAGTGCTGGTTCTTCCATTTTCGCTTCTGTATCATGGTCTGTCTCATTGTCTGTCTTATCGACGGTCTTGTCGTCGGCCTTATTATCAGCCTCGTTGTCTTCTGCAGACCGGCCGCTTATCAACACGGCGCTGTTCTTCTTGTAAGTTCCGAGTCTTCCTTTCAGCCACGGTTCTCCTCCGATCCGCAGATATATTTCGGAATCTTTCGGTTTCTCAAGGTCTATAATATCGCCCACCTGAAGATTGCGGACATCCCTGACGGATACCTCGGCTCTGCCCATATCGGCGTGTACCGTGAGCACGGAGCTTTTGATCTTCGACATAATGACGGCTCTGCTGTCTGTAAGGTCAGGACCGTTGACGTCTGTCACATGCTTTCTTGAATCAATAAAGCTGAACAGTTCTGTCAGCAGTGTCCTCGGGATACAGACTGTGATCCGTCCCTCTGTTGCCCCTGTGATCACATCGAGCATGATGATCGCAATGGTCTCATCCAGACTGATCTCCTGAAACAGACTTGGATTCTCTTCCAGGTGAACGCTTTCTGTTTCGATATGAATGTAATTCGCCCATGCATCCAGATTAAAATCAAGAAAATATCCCATGATCTTCCGGTACAGCTCGATCTCTATGTCCGTGTAGCTGTAATTACTGTCTACACCGTCCAGATCCGATCCGTCTCCGCCGAGAAGCCTGTCGATCATACTCAGGATCGGCGCCTGATTGATGTGCATCAGGATCGGGGGCTGGCTGCTCTTATTCGGGAGTCTCAGCCGCTGAGTGATGAAGATGTCGTTATCACTCAATACATTGTTGAATTCGTAAAATCTCTGTTCCTCTACTGTGAGCACCGTCAGCTCACAGCCTACTCTCAGTATACCATTCAGGCGGGAGGAAGCGATTCTCGAATAATTGTCGTAAATCCCCTTGAGCAGCTTTATCTTGTCCTTTGTTATTTTCTTGGGGCTGTTAAAATCATATTTCCGATATTTTTTTTCTTCGGCAGCGTTTGGTTTCTCTTCCTTTTTCTTCCCGCCGCTGCGCATCTCTTTCATCAGAGCATCGATCTGACTCTGCGACAGTACATCTGCCATGTCTTTCCTCCTAACCTACGGGCTGCTGCGCCGTATTCCTTTTTCCATGTACAGGACTGTGCTTCTGCCATCCCGGACATTATCATTCTCCTTCTGCCGGGGCGGCCGAGGTATTGTTCGGAGTCTCTGCGTCCGGCTGCATCGCTGCCACATCTTCTCCATATACCTCCGCATAGTATTCTGTCAGGCTCTTCAGCACAGCTTCATCGTTTGTAATGAGGATCTCTACCCTGCGGTTTTTGCTCCGCCCCTCCTCGGTGTTGATGTCTGCGATCGGGCGGAACTGTCCGTATCCGATACTCAGCATTCTCGCCGGATCGATGATATCTGCCGACTGGATATAAGCTGTGACCTGTGCGGCACGTTCTGCAGAAAGCATCCGGTCTTCCACTGTGTTGTACCGGCCCGGGATCTCTGTCGTGTGTCCCAGTACCTGGATCTCATGGATCTGACCTGCAGAAGGAGTTATCGCTCTCAGGAACCCGTCCAGTACAAGACGCCCGTTCGATGTAACATTATAGCTGTCTCCTTGAAAGAAGATCTCATCACTGAAAGAAATGAAATCGTATCCGTCGCCTCTGACTACGCTAACATTGGCGTCCAGGCCCATAGATTGAAATTCCGCGGTAAGGCTCTCATACATCTGCTGGATCGCGGCGTTCTCCGCCTCTGCTTCGGCCGCTTCTTCGCTCCGCATCTGCTGCAGTTCCTCTGCTGCCTCAGGATTCACACTGGCTACAAAGTTCTGCCATTTGGACTGGTCCACAGATGAGATCGCATAGAGAAGTACGAAGAAACAGAGAAGAAGTGTGACCATATCTCCGTATGTGTCCATCCATGAACCACCCGAAGCACTGCTTTTCGGTTTTTTCATATTCTTCCTCCCTTATTTTTTCTTTCTGCCTCTCTTTGCTCTCTTCTTTCCGCCGGAGCCGCCTTCTCCGCCTTCGCCCTCTGTGATCATGAGCTGGCGCTTCTGGGCGAGCGTAGAAGCAAGTCTTTCTCTGAGAACCTTCGGGTTGTCTCCCTCCTGGATCGCGAGAACACCCTCTACAATGATCTCCTTGTAAAGTCTCTCCTCGTCGTCTCTTAAGTTCAGCTTAGAAGAGATCGGATGAAATACAAGATTGGCAAGCACACATCCGTAGAATGTTGTTACAAGTGCAACTGACATATTGGCGCCAAGACTTTCTGACGCTCCTGAAGAAAGGTCCATATCCTTAAGCATGTTGATCAGACCGATCAGGGTACCGATCATACCGAACGCCGGCGCATATGCGGAACCTCTGATGTACATGTCCGTCTGCTCCGAATGGCGCTGAGACGTGTTCTCAATGTCCTGTTCCAGAGTGCTGCGGATCTTCTCGGGATCCATTGCATCTACCACATACATTACGCTTTTTTTCAGAAACGGATCGTCCAGCTCCGCCACTCTTCCCTCAAGTGCAAGGAGTCCGTCCTTTCTGGCTACCTGAGCAAATTCCGCCAGCGTCTCGATCACCGGTTCCGGCTGAAACTTTTTTGAGCTGCATATGATCACCATATGCTTGCCTACATTTTTCAAAATACTGAGAGGGAAGCTGGCTACGATCGCACTGATCGTTCCCCCTAACACGATCAGTATACTGGGCACATCATAGAAATTCCAGATGCTTCCGCTTCCGAGGATTCCATAAATAGTGAAAGCGAATCCAGCTATAATGCCAATAATACTTGTAATGTCCATAGCTATACCTCCGAATCAGCCTTGCGACAGATTTCCGTTCTGTACTGAGTAATTTTCCTTATGATCTCATCTTCATTTTCTTTCACGATATGAAAATGTCCGTTCATCATGATGACCTTTGACTCAGGGATCAGTTCCACATACTCGATCTGAAAAGGATTGATCAGGATCATATCTCCATTCAGTTTTGTAAACTCTACCATATGCAGCTCTCCTCTTTCCTGTCTGCGGGGCCGGAATAGCCCCGCAGATACATCCAATGTAACAGACTGTGTATGATCTCACGGATCATGCGGCGCGCGATCAGCGCTTCATATTTACGAGCTCTTCGAGCATCTGGTCCGATACTGTGATCATTCTCGTATTCGCCTGATATCCTCTCTGTGTTGTGATCATGTAGGACATCTCTGTGGCGAGGTCCACGTTGGACATCTCCAGGTAGCCGCTGAGCACGCGTCCCGTGGCTGCTGTCTGGACGCCGACGTCCACGTTTCCGGCATTGTCTCCGATCTCATAGAGGAATCCACTGTCCTGCTCAAGACCGTTGACGTTCTCCACTGTTGCAAGCGCGATCTGTCCGACGACGTATGCCTGGTTGGAATCCTTGTCGACAACGGTGATGATGCCGTCCGTTCCGATCTTCACGGAAGAGTATGTTATGGGTGTCGGGGTACCCGCCCCATCATCGGCGATTCCGATATTCAGGCGGATGGGCTGCAGGTCTGTCCCTGTGTTCACGGTGATATTTCCGTTTCCGTCACCAGTTCCGGTCGTATAACCGTATACATAATTTCCCTGATCGTCCACAAGATAGCCGTTGCTGTCCATGTTGAAGATCCCCACACGGGAAAGGCTCAGTCCGCTCCCTGCAAGGTCGTCCGGATCCACCGCGCCGGCGCCCATCGGCCCTACGATGAAGTAAGCCGGTCCGTCGATCATACAGTCAAACGCCCTTCCGGTGTAGGACTGTGTGCCTGTCTCCGAGTTTGAAGTGATGGAGCTTACGTTCGCCCCGTACCCGATCTGGGAAGCGTTGATGCCTCCGAGGTTTCCGGCTGTAGCGTTTCCGGCCGCTCCGGTGATGTAGTTCTGGTACATGGCGTCCGCGAAGTTGGCGCTCTTTGACTTGTATCCCCATGTATTGACGTTCGCGATATTGTTACCGATAACATCCATCTTCGTCTGGTGTGATTTCAATCCGGCAATTGCCGACTGCATTGATCTTATCATTGCTTCTTCTCCTTTTCTTTTACGAAGCGCTTTCCCGCCCGGCTGTCAGTCGCACATCCGGGCCCGGCCTCCTCAAAGAGGTCCGGCCTACATAAAGACAGCGCTGTCGATATTTGTAAATATGTTGTTTTTCATTTCCTGCTCTGTAATGGACGTCACTACTACGTTGTTCGCCACATTGACGATGAACGCGCCGTGACTTCCGATCACTACGGTCTCTTTTGAGCCTTTCTGGCGAGCCCTCTCGACCGCCTGCGAAAGTTCCTGCAGATTCTCCCCTGTGAGTTTGATCCCCCGCTGTTCCATACGCTGGGAGGCATGGCGTGAGAACTGGACTGTCTCCTTCTGCGCCGCGGCTTCCTTCAGACGTTCTGCAAACTCTGTACCGGTGGATTTTCCGCTGTATCCGAGCTCATGCTGTACCATCAGTGACTGAGAGCTTGTAACTTTCCCTGTCTGGTACATCTGTTGTTCAACACATCCTTTCTCTTCTATACAGACTGTGTTCCCCCGGTTCCCTCAGAACCCTGTGCGCCGCCTTCTCCCGGCTTCTCGGAATCTTCCTTCTCCGGAACATCACCTACGCCCATGATCTGGACGATGCTGTATTCTTTCCCGTTTACGACTACTGTCGGCGTCGAGCCAAGCGTCACGCCTGTGACTACGCCCTTTGTCTCTTCTCCTGTGTAGTTTCCTCTGTCGTCGACTTCCGCCAGTGTGACTTCTTTGCCCATCATGGATGTGGAATAATTCAGAAGATTCACTGTCGTAAGGTCCGAGACTGCCGTTGACATCTGTGTGATCGCCTCCGACATCTGGTTCTGTACGAGCTGGCTCATCATCTCTGACGTATCCATCGGATTGTCTGCATCCTGATACTGGATCTGCGTGGCAAGGAGCGTGTAGAAGTCCGACATGGAGATTTCATATGCGCTCTTGTTCGTCACATTCTCCGTATTCGCTACCGTCGCAGTGTCCCGCACGGAATCAGTGTTCTGTGTTGATGATGTGTTCGTCGAGGTTCTCTGGGCAACAGCCGTATTCAGTGTACTGACTGTGCTCAGTGCAGATATATCTGGCATTTTTTCTCCCTCCTGCTCTGTCTGTTAGATTAATCCAAGCCGAAGCTGCTCCAGGAAATCTCCTGTCTGCGGACGGCTGTTCTGTTTTTTCTGCTGGCGCTGTTCTTCACGGGCTTCCTGATTTCCGCTGCGGCCGTCCTGGTTCAGGTACTGCTGCTGCGGCTGTTCGACTATGATCTCCGTCTGGCCGCCCATGCGCTCCTGCAGAAGTCCTCCAAGCTCTGCCGCTTTCCCCGAGAGGGCCTCGAGAGCCGCCTGGTTCGTGCAGCTTATCACAACTGCCGCCTTGCCGCCTTCATAGACTGCTTTCAGGGTGATCTTACCCAGATTCGCAGGCTCAAGCTGGATCTCTACTTCTCTGACCTGAGAGTCTACCGCATTTTTGATCAGCTCGGTCAGCTTCTGTATGTTCTCCGCCTGATCCGTCGTATGGAACTGCAGTGTCTCCGACGCCGCTGTGTTCTGCTGTACCGGTGTTTCCACCCTGGCCGCCGTAGATCCGGCTGCTGTCTGGAACTGCATTGTCTCCGGTTCTGCGGAAGTCTTCGCGTCGTTTTCTGTCTTCGTCTTCCCGTCCGCTGCAGCGGTCATGCCCGCGTATGTCTGATCCTGCTGCGGCGTCTCAGACTGTGTCTTTGATGCTTCCTGCGGGATCGATGCCGTCTGCTCCGTCCCCGTATCTGTTACAGGCTGTACAGTGTTCTGCACCGGTTCTGCTCTGTTCTCTGTGACAACGGTCCGGTCTGCTGCCGCTGCAATCTCTGTCGGGACCGCGCCTGTATCCGTTGCGGGCGTCATATTCCCTGCGGATATCTGCTCTCCCGCCAGTGAAGTGTTCCCCGGCGCTGTGACATTCTCTGCGTTCACAACAGGAAGCGTTACCTGCATCTCCGCCGGTATACCTGTCTGTACTGCTGTGTCAACGGACACCATGTTCATAAGCGGATTCATCGCCATGTTCTGCATGAACTGGCCCGCCAGGCTCTGGATCAGAGCGTCGTCCTTTCCCGTCTCTCCGGTCTGGCCCGCAGTTTTCTCTCCGGCTGCTTCCATCATCTGTGCGAACATATCAGAGCCGCTCTCCTGCGTCTGATCCTTGAGACCGGACATCAGGTCCTTTCCCGTCGAAGGGGCTGACGGCTGCTGCATCATCATGTTCTGCATGATCATCTCCATTTTCCATTCACCTCCTTTTCCTGAAAGATATCTATGGTAATCTGCTTTCCGTGGAAAACAGGACTACCCGTTCTTATGTTCGTTTTTGTCCGATATCGAACGGTTGGATACGAACTCCTCGATCTCTCTCTCCTGCTCTTTTGCCACGAGGGCGTCGTACTCTTTTCTCTTTTTGTCCTTGAGCATCTGGATGGACGAGGTCTCCTTCTTCGCCTCGATCACAAGCTCGCGCCTGCGCTCTTCTTCTTTCTGCCGTCTTGCGAGCTCATCTTTCTCCGCTGAGATCCTCCCGATCATCGTGCTGAGATAGGCGGAATATCCGAGGAGTCTTGCAGAAGACATCTCCGACTTTTTGGCTTCCTCTACTCTGTCCCGGAAAGACCGGTATCCGACTTCCAGATCATCGATCTTCTGCTCCTGTTCTTTTACTTTTCTGACAGCCTGCCCATGCTCGTTCCTTAAACTCTGCTCCACCTGCTCTTTGTAGTCGAGCACACGTTCCAGTGTAAAGGCAAATTTCTTCACGGGTTATCCCTCCCTGTCATGATGTTCCCGTCATTTGAGTATTTCTTTCATCATCTGTACTGTCTGCTCCATGGTGAACGACTCACCCGTCTTCTGCATCAGGAAATCATTGATCTTCTGTATGCGCGAGATCGCATGATCCAAACGGGGATTGGTACCCGCTTTGTATGCTCCGATGGAGATCAGGTCTTCGTTCTGAGCGTAAAGACTCAGGATATCTCTCATCTCTGACGCGAGCGCCTTGTGTTCATCTCCCACGATCTCTGTCATAAGTCTCGATATGCTGGCGTTGATGTCTATGGCCGGGAAATGGTTCGAGTTCGCCAGCTTCCTGGTAAGGACGATATGTCCGTCCAGAATACCTCTGACTGTGTCGGCCACAGGCTCGTTTGTGTCGTCTCCTTCCACGAGGACGGTATACACGCCTGTGATGGAACCTTTCTCAAAATTCCCGCTCCTCTCCAGCAGCTTGGGGAATTCGGCGTAGATCGAGGGGGTATATCCTCTTGCCACAGGCGGCTCTCCTGTGGCAAGCCCGATCTCTCTTTGCGCCATGGCGAATCTGGTCAGAGAGTCCATCATCAGGAGTACGTCTTTCCCCCTGTCCTTGAAGTACTCTGCAATGGTGGTCGCCACAAGCGGACATTTCATGCGGAGCATCGCCGGCTGATCGGATGTAGCCACAACGAGAATGGAACGGGCCATCCCCTCAGGTCCCAGATCCTTCTCGACGAACTCCAGAACTTCTCGTCCACGCTCTCCGACGAGAGCGATGACGTTGATGTCTGTGCGGACGTTCCTGGCGATCATACCCATGAGGGTACTCTTGCCGACGCCGCTGCCGGCGAAGATCCCGATACGCTGTCCCTTGCCGATCGTGTTCAGTCCGTCGATCGCCTTGATCCCGAAGCCGAGCGGCTCTGAGATCCTGGGACGTTTCAGTGGATTGATCTTCGGGTTCTCCACATAATAATACCGGGAGGTGGTGAAGCCCCCCTTGTCATCGAGAGGCCGTCCGAGAGCGTCTATGATACGCCCTCTTAAGAATTCACCTACCGGGATCTTGAGTCTTTTTTTTGTATTTCTGACAAAGCTGTTGGTGCCGATCCCGCTCATGCTCTCGTAGGCCATGAGCTGGACTCTGTCCTCGCGGAAGCCTACCACTTCTGCCTGGATCTGCCTGTGCTGTTCTTCATCGTATATCATCACGATGTCGCCGATATTGGCTCCGCCGCCGGAGGCTTCCATGGACATTCCCGTGATATTCTCGATCCGTCCGATATGGTTGATCGTCTCAGACTGAAGGATCAGTTTCGGTATTTCGCTGAACATGTCCATCCCTCCTTAACAGCTACACTCTCGCATTGTTCAGAATCTCCTTGATGTTCTCCATCTGGGTGCTGACGCTGATATCCATCACTTCCTGCGGAAGTTCAACGATACATGTGCCCGGCGCCGCGTCTTCCATTACGATGATCTTTACGTTGTCCGAGATCCTGGACAGTTCCCGGAGAAGATCTGCATCCCCCCGGATATCTCCGGCTTTTTCTTCCGGGTTGTCGGAGATATAGATCTTGGCCCATGCTGTCTTTTTCAGCTTGTCCGTCGCCGCGAGGATCATATTCCTGACCACGTCCCCGCTGGACTTCAGGCTTGTCTGTACGATCTTCTCCCCGATGGCGAGGGAGATGTTTTTCAGATCGTCAAGATATTCCTCCGTCACCCTCTCTTTCGCATGTTCCATATCGGTCACATACTTTTCTATCTTCTGCTGGAGTTTCAGGCACTCTTCTTTGAGCTCTTCCTTGTGTTCCTCGTACGCTTTCTTCCTGCCGTCTTCGTAGCCGGCTTCCCTGCCTTCTTCAAATCCTTCTTCGTAGGCGGCTTTCTTGATCTTGAGAGCCTCTACGCGGGCCAGGTTCAGGAGCGCTTTCGCCTTCTCCACATTCTCGTGTAAGAGCTTCTCGCTTTTCTCTCTGTTCCGCTCCTCCTGTGTCTTTATCCTGACCGGGATTGTCTCCTTTTTTTCCGGAGCCAGATCAGGATATGGAGCTTCCTGCCATGAACTCTCTTCACGGCCGTGTACGATCCTAGACAATGATCTCATCCTTTCCGCCTTTACTGATCACAAGTTCGCCTTCTTCATCGAGACGGCGGATCAGATTGACAATACGCTGCTGTGCTTCTTCTACATCCCTTAAGCGGACGTTAACAGTGATCTCAAGGTCTGACCGTATCGTATCGGCCATACGGGTAGACATATTTGCGTAGAACAGAGATGCGATCGACTCGTCTGCACCCTTGAGTGCGTAGACGATATCCTTCATATCGCATTCTCTTATGAACCTCTGGATCGAGCGGTTGTCCATCGTAGCGATATCCTCGAATACGAACATCTTCTTGCGGATCGTATCCGCCAGTTCCGGCTCGGTCTTGCTCATCTCGTCGAATATGTACTTCTCGTTCGAGCGGTCCATATTGTTCATGACGTCCGCGATATAATCGACTCCGCCGATCGTAGTAAAGTCTGTCGTAAGAATGCTGTTGAACTTGTTCCGAAGCTGCTTTTCCACGATCTTGATCGCCTCGGGAGAAGCGCTCTCCATCCTGGCGATCGCCTCGACCACCTTGATCCGCTTCTCATCGGGCAGCTCCGTGATGACCTCGGCCGCCTGCTGAGCGTCTGAATAGGACAGGACCATGGCGATCGTCTGCGGTCTTTCATACTGGAGCACTGCGAACAGGTTCTTGCTGTCCATCTTCTGCAGAAATTCAAAGGATCTGTTCTTAAGATATTTGGCTACTTTCTGGAGCAGCTCGCGCGCCGTAGATTCCCCGTACGCTTTTTCCAGGACTGTCCTGGCGTACTCCATGCCTCCGTCTGTGACGACCTTTCGCGTCAGACAGGTCTTATAAAATTCATCCAGGACTTCTTCCGTCCTTCCCGCCTCGACATGGCCCAGCTTTGCTACCTCCAGCGTCAGCTTCTCCACCTCGTCGGAGGTCAGATATTTATATATCCTGGACGCTTTGTCCGCTCCGAGAGCTACGACTACGGTAGCCGCTTTCTGTTCGGGCGTCAACGCATTGGGATTAGTTTGTGTTTGCGGCATCTTCTTCGCCTCCATTCAGCCATGATCTCAGCATCTGAGCGGAAATCTCCGGATTATCCTCCGCGAAATCTCTGATATTCTCTCTGAGTTCCCGGCTTCTCTCATTCTGCATACTCAGAATATCAAGATCCTTTCCGCTGTCTTGCGTTTCAGGAATGATCTCCATCTCACCTGTATCTGCAAGCATCTGCTCTCTCTGTGCTCTGCGCTTTCTGATCCTCCGGATGATCAGGAACACGATCAGCAGCAGGAGGAGCAGCGCTCCGCCGACTATTGCCAGGATCCATCCGTAGGTCTGTATGATGCTCTGCGCCGCCGTCTCAGTATCCTGCGCCGGCGTCTCTGTATAGAACGGAGCGGCCACTGCAGTGATCTTCTGATCGATCTGATCCAGCGGGATCCCTGCCGCGTTTGCGACGAGATTTCTCACATCATCGTACTGAAGGTTTCCGAAATCTGTTCCGTTTACCGAGACAGACACTGTCAGATCATCCATAACGCCGGGATCGATCTCTGTCTGTTCCTTCACCTGATTGACCAGGTAATCTCTGCTGTAAGTCTCGCTGTTATATGTATTCTGGTTGGTCCCGTCCTGCTGATTGTATTCCGCGATATCAGCGTTTTCTTCTGTCCCCGCCACTCCGGCTGCGGTGTCGGTCCCGGTTCCTTCGTCCGTAGATCCCTCCTCATGGGAGACGATTCCCGTCTTGTCGTTCTGGTCGATCTTATCCGGCGTTGTATACGTCGTCGTCTCACGGATGATCCGGTCCATGTTGATGCTTCCGTTTGCAGCAACGCGAACATTTCCCTCTCCATAGAACGGGACGAGGAGATTGATGATCTTCTGTTCGATCTTCTGCTCTACGATCCGGGAGAGTTCTGCCTCTGTTGTGCCTGCAGCCGCTTCTTGATCCGTATTCTCTGACAGTTCGATCCCGTTCTGATCGAACACGGATACATTCTCCATAGACATATTGGGGACACTGCGCGCCACCAGACGCTGGATCGCCTCCGCCTGACGAGCGCTCAGCTCTGCGCCGCTCTGCATCGTAACAACGACAGACGCGCTGGCGGCTCCTGTTCCGTTCTCATCCGTATCTTCGAGCACATATCTCTGCTCCTCGCCGAGAGCGATCGTTACCCGGGCGTCCTGAACTCCATCAAAAAGACCTATCGTAGCCCCGATCCTGTTCTGCAACTCGTAGAGCTTATAGGTCTGCTGCTCGGAGTCTGTCGCCATGCCTCCGGCATTCTCAGTGAAGATATCGTAGGTAAAACCGCTGCTCGGATATCCTTCGTATACCAGCTGCGCGCGGATACTGTCTGCGTCTTTTTCATCGACCATGATCGTTCCGTCGCCGTTATAACGGTAGTCTGTTCCGTCGTCCTGCAGCTTTGCAACGATCTCCGTCGCCTCGTCCTGCGAGAGCTCAGAAAAAAGCGGCACATAATTCGTGTGATTGAGCACCAACGCCGTCACCACAGCTCCCACAATGATAAGAACTGCAATGATTACACTGATGATCTTTACACGTTTGTCGAGCCGCCCTACAAATTCTTTTATTTCATTCAATTTTTTCTTTATATCAAGCTTCATCGTACGCTTCCCTCTCCGCCACGTTTACAGACTGATTCTCATCAACTCATTGTATGAATCCAACGCCTTGTTCCTGAGCTGAACGAGCATACTCGTAGAAAGCTGGGCTTCCGAGGCAGCGATCTGAACAGAATGAGGATCGTCAATCTGTCCTGTCGCCAGAAGGTACTGCTGTGTCTGGAGGTTCGCCTCCGTGTCTCTTACGTCCTGAACCGCATTCTGGAATATACTGCGGAACATCCCGTCCGGAGCCGCTGTCGATACCGGAGCGGCGTCTATTCCCTCGATCGATCCCCAAAGCTGAATCGGTGTGATAAAATTCGTCTCCATAATCATTATCTCCTTAGAAAGTATAATCCGATGTTTCCCTTACTCCTGCCGGCTCAGGCTCACTGTCCTGTGATCACCGTATTCAGACGGCTGATATCGCTGCTCACGCTCCTGAGAAGATACTGATACTGGAGAGACGTTCGCGTCAGTTCCATGATCTCCACATCCGCATTGACATTGTTGCCGTCGACTCTGGAAGACTCCTCTTCCGATGTATGTACCTGATATCTGCTTGCGTTTATCGCCCCGGCCACGCTCTGCGCGTCATGGTCCGCCGCCTTGAGCCTTCTCTGGAACTCCTCTTCAAAGGTAACATACTTTGACTTATATCCGGGCGTTTCTACATTCGCAAGATTATCAGATATTACGGATTCTTTTGCCCAGAGAAAGTCAAGGGCTTTCGACGCCATGCTGATCGTATTTCCATAAATCCCGTTTATCGCCATATAAGACACATCCTTTCCTTATTTAATATGTTTTGCATCATAGAGCAAATACTTTTTTTCAAAATGTAAGCCGGGCTGTTCGGACTGTACATATAACTCTTATCTCTGGAACTTTCCTCATCCTCTTTCCCGACTGTTTTCGACATAATTCCCTTTCATTTTAAAGATTTTACCCCCCCCCTATGGGATTGTCAACACTTTATTGCACAAAACCGTAAGAAAATCCATCATTTGGACATTTTTTAACAAGATCATAACAAAAATTTTACTGAATTACGCTCTTAACTACTTATTTTTTTACAGATTGTGTCGAAAGTCACAGTATGGAAGGAGTAGATAACATGGATCAAAAAACAACTTTAAAACTGAAAACTCATATTGTCTGTTTTCTTCTTGCGCTGACAGCATGGATCGCAGCGGCGGCAGGAATCATCGCTTCAATAGGGAACTCTTCTGTTCTGACTGTGATCGAAATTCTTCTTCTCATCGCCTCTCTTATATTTTTGATCATGCTGATCGTTATGACGGGGAAACAGTTGTTTGCACCTCTTACCGATTGCGCGGCTCGTCTGAACGCGCTTGCCAAGGGTGATCTGGACTCGCCCATGCCGGATTGTGAACGGATCGGAGAGGTCGGGGAGCTGGTTGCAAGCACGGAAGAGCTCACAGCTGTGCTCCATCAGATTATTGCAGATGAAAAAGATGTGCTCACAGAGATAGGGAACGGTAATTTTACTGTTTCTTCCAAGTGCAGAGAACTGTATGTAAACGGATTTGAACCACTGCTGACTTCTATGCAGTTTCTCTGTTACCATTTAAGCGACACACTTCAGCAGGTAAACGAGGCCGCTACTCAGGTTGACTCGGGAAGCGGACAGGTGTCGGACGGCGCGCAGGCTCTGTCGCAGGGCGCTACCGAGCAGGCAAGTTCCGTGCAGGAGCTGGCTGCTACTATTAATGATATCTCCACTCAGATCACAGATACCGCTCACAATGCGGAGACAGCCAGCAATCTCGCCAGCAATGTCGGAAACGATATGATGGACAGCAACCTCCATATGAGTGAGATGACCAATGCAATGGCTGAGATCAAGGAGACATCCAATCAGATACATAATATCATCAAGACGATAGAAGATATCGCATTTCAGACGAATATCCTGGCTCTTAACGCCGCCGTTGAGGCCGCAAGAGCAGGTTCCGCAGGAAAAGGCTTCGCAGTCGTTGCCGACGAAGTCCGCAATCTGGCAGGGAAGAGCCAGGATGCGGCAAAAGATACAACTACAATGATACAGAATGCGATCTCCGCTGTTGACAAAGGTATCCGGATCGCTGACGAGACGGCAGAATCCATGAACAAAGTCGTGGCAAACGCTCAGATGGTGGTCGATCAGATCAGTTCTATCTCTGATACTTCCAAGGTTCAGGCTGACGCGGTCTCCCAGGTAACAACCGGAATCGATCAGATTTCCAGCGTTATACAGACAAATTCGGCCACAGCCGAAGAGAGCGCCGCTGCCAGCCAGGAGCTGTCGGCACAGGCCGTTCTTCTTCACAAGATCGTCGCCGGATTCAAGTTCCGGAATACGCAGGAGATGGCGCAGCTTGCCGCATCTCTCCGCGAAAAGATGGGAAGTGCATACGCAAAGAGACTTTCTTCCGTATCTGTCCAGAATAACACAGCGGATACCGGGATCTCTAAGAGTGAGCCGACGCAGACCGGCGCGGCGTCAGATCCGGCTCCTGTCCATGAATCCGTCAGAACTTCTTCTGCACCGGCTTCTTTCAGCGGTTCTTTCGTGGGCAATAACGACAAATATTAATAAAAAAACTGCAGGGATTGTTCCCTGCAGCTTTTTTATTTCTTCATATCAACTGTCTTTTTTCTCATCCTTTTTCCCATAATTCAGGAAATACACATATATATCCACAATAGCGGCATACAGTTCTTCCGGGATCTCAGAGCCCAGGTCAAGCTGCGTCAGCACGGTAGCGAGTGAATTGTCCTCGTAGATCGGTACTCCGCTGTCCTTTGCCACCTGGATGATCCTTCGCGCCATATATCCCATACCCGACGCCACGATCACGGGCGCGGCCTGTCCTTCCTCGTCATACGACAGTGCCACTGCTTTCTGGTTCAGTATATCATCAAATGCTGACATTGATCGAATTCTTCCTTTCTTTCAGATTTTCAAAAGCTTCCATAAGCGGTATAGAAACTGTACTGCTGCCTGTAACGACCTCTTCCGGTCTGAGGGAATGTTCTTCCAGGATCTTTCTGATATCTGCCTGTATCTTTTCCTCGTCTTTTTCCAGCGCTGCCGGAAGATTTATCTGCATGGACACTTTATCTTCCCTGTCCCCATACAGGAAAAACAGATCAAAGAAGCCCAGGTCCTGTATATCGAACTTCACCAGACCTTTTATCATGCGCTCCCTGCTTCCGTCTTCGTTCTCACTGCCGCCCCCGGCGTCCGGATCCACCCACATCTCCGAGAACATCATCTTGTCGTCCACCGACGCGGGAATGAGCAGATGAAGAAGCGGCATGTATACGCTTTCATTGAGGATGACCGCTTCCAGGATCTGGCGGAACGCCTGTGCATTCTCCGTCCCCGCCTCTCCCGAGGCTCCTCTGAGGAGTATATTTACGAGCTGATCCATCTCCTGATTTTTTGCCGACGCTTTCTCGAACTCTGTATTTGCCAGGATCTGCAATATCTTGTCCGCGTCGATATCCCCGAACACTTTCTGGAACGCCTGATAATCCATCAGCTTGCGGAATGCCTGCAGGACATTCTGTTCCTGTCCGTTCTCATACCGCCCGATCAGGTCCGCCATATGCGCCACTGTATCTCTTAATACTCCTCTGTCGTGCGTCTTTGAAATATATTCATTTAAATAAGGAAGAAGATCTGATTTCAGTGTTTTGAGATTCTCTGCCTGCTGATCCTGCGACGCTCCTTCTCTGCTGATCAGTTTCTGCCCCATTTCCGCCGCCTCTTCTCTCTGGCGTGGGAGCATACGCTGGAGCACTTCTTTTAAATCTCTCTGGATATCCTGCATTATGCTCTCGCTTTCCGCCATATCCGTATATTTCTTCAGAAAGTTCAGGATACTCGTCCTGAGTTCTACAGATTTCGTCTCATTCATCATTTTTCTGAGCAGTCCGAAAAACGCGCCCGTATAACGTACGGCTGCTGCGCCCTGATTCTGGAGCATGCTCTGGAGAGCCTCGGGGCCTACGTTTATCATACTCAGGAATCGGGCTATCTCCTGCGCGATCCCTCCCTGTATCCCCGACTGGGCGGAGGATGACAGCTCAGATAACAGTTTCGGGAGTTCTTCCGCTATGGACGGCATTTTCTGAAGCTGACGTATGAAATTATCATAATTTGTCTCGAATTTAAACTGGAGCGCTTCCTCTCCCTGCTGTGATGCAGCATCGCTTCTGGCGTCAGAACGCGCGACTTTGTCTGGGTTTACCGGTCCCTGTACATGGACCGGATTCTGCATCTCAGGGTTCGTTCTGACGTTCGCCGTATTTTCATAACCAGTCGCCGGTGTTGTCACCTTTAAAATATTTGCCATTTTTTCGCCTCCCGGTAATTATATTTTTCTCTTTTTTGTCGAAATATAGAACGACAGAGATGTCTTATCTGGCTCTTTACATACAATGTGCAGGACTCTGTTTACACTATAACATAGAAAAGGCGGTGCATACCATGGATAATGTAACTGGCAGCTTACTTGATACATATCTATTTGAAACAAACTCATTGTTGGAACGGTTGGACGAACTTCTGATCGAAGCTGAACAAAATAAAGATCTCACTGAAGATGAGGTCAATGAGATCTTCCGCAGCATGCATACGATCAAGGGTTCCTCTGCCATGCTGGAATTCAATTCCCTTATGGAAATTGCCCACCATATCGAAGATCTTTTCTTTTATATCAGAGAGAACGGCATGTCTGCCCTGAGCTCTGACGACAAAAGCGAACTGTTTAATCTGATGTTCAAATCTGTCGACCGCCTCCGCGAGGAGATTGAAAAGGTCGAAAACAACGAGCCGCTCAGTAGTAATATCGACAGTTTTATAGAAGAAATAAATAGTTTTCTGAGCAAAATCAGCGGACAGGGAGACGGGAAATCCTCCGGAGGAAACGACAGTCAGGCCGCGTCTTCCGATGGATCGGCAGAGGGTTCTTCCGGGACGTCAGCGATTCCTGATATGCCAAAATCGTCGTGGTGCATCCGCGTCTATTTTGAAGAGGGATGCGGAATGGAGAATCTCCGCGCATTTATGCTTGTCACAACACTGCAGGAGAATGGATATGATTTTGTATATTCTCCGGCTAACATTGAGTCTGACAGCAGCACTGCCCAGGAAATCATAGACAACGGCTTCTATCTGGGATTTGACAATGAAGAGTCTGCAAAGAAGGCCGTCGTTATTGTTGCCGGAAGCAATAATATCCACTCTTATGAGTTGATCGAAAATACTGTCTCTGATGACAGCAAGAAACCAAGTGAAGACGGAAAAGAAAGCGCGTCCGGCCAGAATTCCGGCGCACAGGCTCAGGCGCCCCGGCAGACGGGACAGCAGCATCCGTCGGCTCATCATGCACCGGTCAAACAGAATCTGATCAGTGTGAATCTTTCCAAGCTGGACAGTCTGATGGCTCTTGTGGGAGAGATCGTCATCACCGAATCCATGGTGACTTCCTCCCCTGATCTCAAAGGACTCAAGCTGGATAATTTCATGAAGTCCGCGCGACAGCTCCGCAAGCTTACGGATGATCTTCAGGACATTTCCATGTCGCTGAGAATGGTCTCCGTCTCCGGAGTATTCCAGAAAATGAACCGTATCGTCCGCGATATGAAGAAAACGCTGAACAAAGACGTAAGGCTTACTCTTGTAGGCGAAGACACCGAGCTGGATAAGTCTATCGTGGACAGTATCAGCGATCCGATCATGCATATCGTCCGCAACTCCATGGACCACGGCATTGAGGAGTCAAGCGAGGAGAGGATCGCCGCCGGCAAGGATCCGCAGGGCGAGATCATCCTCTCAGCCGTCCACACAGGGAACGAGGTCATTATCTCCGTACAGGACGACGGTGTGGGGATTGACACGGACGCTGTACTGGAAAAAGCGAGAAGGACGAATTTCCTTACCAAGCCGGAAGAGGAATATTCCACAAAGGATATCCTCGCACTCCTGATGGAACCCGGATTCTCTACGAACGAGGAAGTCACCGAATACTCGGGCCGGGGCGTCGGCATGGATGTAGTCAAGAAAAATATCGAAAACATCGGCGGCGTTGTCTCAATGACAAGCGAGAAGGGAAAGGGGTCCTGCACGACTCTGAAAATTCCGCTTACTCTTGCCATCGTAGACGGTATGGAGATTTCTGTCGGAAATTCTATTTTCACAGTACCGATCTCCAACATCCGCCAGTCGTTTAAAGTGACATCGGAGGATGTGATCTATGACGCTTCCGGAAATGAGATCATCCGCTGCATGGACGAGTTCTATCCGATCGTCCGTCTGCACAATATGTACGGCATATATGAAGACGTCTGCACAAATATCGAGGACGGGATCCTGATATGGGTAGAGGCCAATGAGAAATCATTCTGCATGTTTGTCGACAGCCTGCTTGGAGAACAGCAGGTCGTTGTGAAGCCGCTCCCATCCTATCTTAACAATTTCGGGATCAAAGATTACGGGATCAGCGGATGTACCATACTCGGTGATGGCAATATAAGTATCATCCTTGATATTGCAGCCATCCATTCCGCTGTCGTTCATTCATAATAAACTGATTAGGAGGATTTAACCATGTCAAATGAAAAGGAAGGGCTCACCGCCCAGGAGATCCTTGAAAATGAAGAGATGGAAGCCGCCGCAGCCGAGGACAGTTCAGCGAAAGAATTCCTGACGTTCGTATCCGACGGGCTGACATACGGTGTTCCTACAGAACAGGTCATAGAGATCATTACGAACCATGCGATACGGCCTCTGCCGCTTGTTCCCGACTACGTGCGGGGGATCATCAATCTGAGAGGTCAGATCATCCCGATTATTGATATGCGTCTCAGACTTGGCAAGTCGTTTATTGAGTATACGTCTACCACATGTATCATCATCCTTGACATCGGCAGCGACCGTGTCGGGATCTGTGTGGACTCTGTATCCCAGGTACTTCCTCTTGATGTGTCAGAGTCCTCTCCTGTTCCTCTGGAGGACAGGCAGCATCTGGCTACTTCCATGATATCCGCGGAGGATGGGAAAGTTATTCTTCTGCTCAACTGTCCTGCCATCACTGCATCATAAATCGAAAGGAGACATACCCGGTATGATGACGCTTACAGATGAAGATTTCCATCGGCTTGTCCGCTTTGTCAAGGACAACTACGGTATTGACCTGAGCAAAAAGAAACAGCTCATTATCGGACGCCTTTCCAATACGATCAGCGCCATGGGACTGCGTTCTTTTACGGAATATACCGACCGTATCATCTCAAAGAAGAATCCGGAGGATATAGAGACACTTTTAAATCATCTTACTACAAATTATACTTTCTTTATGCGGGAGGAAGCACATTTTAATTTCTTTCGCAACACGGTCCTTCCTTATCTCGAGCAGGTAAAGAAGGATCATGTTCTGAGTATATGGAGCGCAGGCTGCTCTACCGGTGAGGAACCATACACGATCTCTATGATCCTGAAGGAATATTTCGGGGCGAAAGCCGGTCAGTGGGATACGCGCATCCTTGCGACCGACATCTCCCAGAATGTCTTGCAGGCTGCGCAGAACGCAGTATACGATAAAGAATCACTGAGCCATATCCCGGCCGAATGGGTACGGAAATATTTCCGTCCTACCGGGGAAAAGGATATCTATACTGTATCACAGATACTGAAAGATAACGTGATCTTCCGTACGTTTAACCTGATGGAGCCGATCCGGTTCCGTCTGAAATTCGATGTTATCTTCTGCCGTAATGTCATGATCTATTTCGATCAGGAGACAAAAAACGACTTGATAAATCGATTTTATAACGCTACGGTCCCGGGTGGATATCTTATGATCGGCCACTCAGAATCTCTGGATCGCGCTACTATAAATTACAGGTACATACAGCCTTCTATTTACAGAAAACCTTTAAAATAAACAATTAAGAAAGGACTCTTTTCATGTATAATGTAAAGCCAGTTAAACTGATGATCGTGGACGATTCCATGGTGTTCGGCCGTTTCCTGAGCACACGTCTGCCTGAGATGAATAAAAGAATCCAGGTCGTCGGATATTCTATGAATGCCTACGATGCCATGAAGAAGATTTCTTCGCTGAATCCTGATGTGATCTCGCTTGATATTGAGATGCCGGGGATGAATGGGATTGAATTTCTCAAGAAGCTTCTCCCGCAGCACAGGATCCCGGTTGTTCTGGTTTCCTCGCTTAATGTAAGCGTATTTGATGCTCTTTCATATGGAGCGGTTGATTTTGTCAAAAAACCCGATATGTCCAAGGACTATTCGACAGAGACATTTGCCCGCAATCTGGCTTCCAAGATCGTAACGGCGTCCACAGCTTCCGTGAAGATCCCCAGAAGCATCGCGCAGCATGAGCCGGTAAATACGGCCAGGGAGGAGCCCTCCAGAGCTTCCGCCCAAAGCGTCTCTGGGACGAACAACGCCGTCCCGCATGTGCATATCAATCTTCCGAAGCTTGCGGCAGGACAGCTCAAAATCAAAAATCCTCATTCACCCAAATTGAAAAATACTGTGATCGCCCTGGGCGCTTCTACCGGAGGCACCGAGGCGACGCTTGAAGTATTAAGAGATCTCCCTGCCGATACCCCGGGTATCGTCGTAACTCAGCATATGCCCGAGGGCTTCACAGGCATGTATGCGGAAAGGCTGAACCGACTGTGCGCTATGAGGGTAAAAGAGGCGGAAAACGGCGATCAGATCCAACAGGGCCAGGTGCTGATCGCTCCCGGCGGCGACTATCATCTGAAAGTTGTAAAGAAAGGAATTAATTACTTTGTAAACTGTGTACCCGGCAGTAAAGTGAACGGACACCGGCCGTCTGTCGACGTTCTTTTCTATTCTGTTGCAGACACTGTCCGCAGCGAAGCCATCGGTATTATCCTGACAGGAATGGGCGCAGACGGCGCGGAAGGCCTTCTTGCCATGCGCAAGAAAGGCGCCTATACGATCGGACAGGACAAAGAGTCCTGCGTTGTATACGGTATGCCTATGGTAGCGAAACAACTCGGCGCTGTGTGCAGCGAGGCGCCATGTTCCAGGATCTCTACTCTGCTGATAAACCATCTGAATACTCTGTAATCTGAAGGGCATATATATGTTGCATAAAAAACGGCTTTTAAGAAGACTGAAATACTTTCTGTCAGGAATCGCGTTAGGCGCGTCTGTTATGTTCCTTGTCATGTATTTTATCTTTCCGTATATTTCCGCCACGTTATTGTCCGACTCATCCGAAACTTCCGAAGAAAGTGAAACTCTTTCTAAAGAAACGGAAATCAATCCTGATATTGAAAATAATGAGGAGGAAACTGTCGGATCATCCTCGGAGAATACTTCCGTGATCTGCCCGGAAGAACAGCTTATGGCTGATTCCGGATGGGAACTTACACTGATCAGCAGAGAGCACCCTCTAAGCCATGACTATACCCCTCCGTCACTTTCTGACTTTGGTTCCGGCTGCAGCGTCGATTCACGCATCGCCGGCGCCCTGGAACAGATGCTGTCGGACGCCCGCTCAGAAGGTATGGAACTGTCTGTCATATCAGGTTACCGCTCATATGAAACGCAGACGGAACTGTTCGCCGATGGGATGACGGAACGGATGCGCAGCGGACTCACTCCTGAGGAGGCCTATGAGCAGACTGTACAGTCCGTAACTTTACCCGGAACAAGCGAACATGCCGCCGGCCTTGCCGTCGATATCACGGCATCCTCCTACCCTGTTCTTGAAGAAAGTCAGGCGAAGACTCCGGAACAGCAATGGCTGATGGCCCACTGCCATGAGTACGGATTTATCCTGAGATATCCCGACGGATGCGAGGATATCACCGGTATCACCTACGAGCCATGGCATTACCGATATGTCGGGGACGCTGCCGCTGAGATCCACTCCCGGGGGATCACTCTGGAGGAATATCTCCAGGACAACTGACAGATACTGCTAAAAAGGGGAACACCCCTTAATTTTTGGTGTTCCCCTTTTTTCTTGAAAGTTCCAGTGCGAAAATATCATGACACAGCATATCCTCTCTTCTTTCCGTCATATCCGTGAAGCAGCATCCATAACTGTTCATTCCGTCCTGTTTCTGACTGTTTTTGCGCAGGATCTCGGCGGAAAATGTATGTATCCTTCCGTTCTCCACAAGCCGGAGACCGCTGATCATGATCCGCTCTCCGGGTTCGTATTCTTCTTTGCTGAGAATGCGGATTCCTGTCAGGCTGATATCCGCTGTACTGCACGTATCTCGCTTCTCGTCGTTCCCGTTGTTTCTCGTGACAGTGCACTTTTCTTTCACAAAGATCCGAAAGTGCTTTCTTCCTTCTATATACTTTTCTACTTCTTCCGGAGCGATGTATATATATGTTTTTCCACATTCTGTCACTGTTGCGATGATGACCGCGAGCTGATCGCTGCCTCTCTGCCTGGTCGTGACAAGTTTGACCTTGTCTTTCTCCTGAATGGAATCCGGTATCTCGTAGCCTCTTCTGAGGCCTATCTTGATTTCTTTCCCGGATGGAGACGCTTTCCCGATGGAACCGGAAAACAGATATTTGTTTTCTTCAGAAAACACTTCCATATCCAATTCCTCATTTTCCATCATATACTTTCTGGCTTTTTCTTCTGATTCGCTGAGTTCGCCACCCATTTTTCCTCCCCCTTTTCCTGTTAATCTTTTTTCCTGTTCTCACGCAGGACTTCGGGAAGTCTGTCCTTTTCAAGGGGCCTGTAAAAATAGAACCCCTGTATGAAGTCGCATCCCGTCTTCCTTACGATATTGAGTTCGTTCTCGTTTTCTACCCCTTCAACGCATACCTTTTTCCCGAACTTATGACATGCATATATAATACTTATGATGAAATTCAGTTTTTTTGCAGACGATGTAATATTCTTAGTCATATCTCTGTCCAGCTTGACGACCTCCGCCGGATATTCCAGCAGCAGCTGGAGACTTGAGTATGCGCTTCCGAAATCATCAAGAGCAAAACTGATCCCTTCTTTCTGACACTGCCTGATAAAAATATCAAGCGCCTCCGGTATCTCGTTGAAATGTGTTTCCGTAAGCTCCAGAGTAATATTTTCCCCGGGTATCTTATGTGTCTCCAACGTATTCTTTATAAACGGAAAGAAAGTATTGTCATTGATCTGGTAATAACTGATATTGATGGACATTTTAAAGTCCGGCATGATCGCCAGTATTTGCTGCAGGGTTTCCGCTGCCTGCGTAATGATCCATTTTCCCACCGGCATGATAAGCCCGTTCTTCTCAAGTATGGGGATAAACTTTGACGGCGGGACATCCTCTCCTTTGTACTTCCATCTTAACAGAACTTCTCCTCCGTAAATCTTTCCGGTGTCCTCCAGGACCTGGGGCTGGATCACAATTCGGAAATTCTCAAAAAGGTTCCTGATGCAGCGGTTTAATTCCATGTACAATTCTTTCTCACCTTTGTACTGCCTCATCATATCCCTGGAAAATTCTACATATGGCGCATCAAGTGTATTCTTCGCTGCATTCATCACGATCTCCGCATTTTCCAGCAATGTCTCCGAATCTGCTCCGTCTCTGGGACTGCGCAGGATACCTACTGAACAGGGGTAGATAATGGATATCTGGTTGTCTATGTATATCTGTCTGACCGCCTTGCGTATTATTTTAATGATATTATCAATATTCGAGGTATCCCGGGCTATCATGATGAATCTGATCCCTGTTACCCAGACCAGCTTGATCCTCTCATTCAGTTCCAGCCTGATATTGCGCATGATCTCCCAGATAATATTATCGCCTTTTCTGTTTCCCATAAGCTGGTTGATGGCGGAGAAGTTATTCAGTACAACGCAGATCAGTAATATATCTTCTGAATCCTCTTTCGCTCTGAACTCTTCCATAACCTGGGAAAAATACTGGCTTACGGGAAGATTGTCATTATTCGGTTCATTGTCCAGTATCTCCATGCACCCTGAGTAGAAAAGAGGTTCTGATTTATCTTCGTTCCACTTCATGATCCCCTGACAGTGAATATTTACGGGAATGCCGTCCTTGTTATAAATACGATAATAAATGCTGTGCCATGTCTTCTTTTTCTCTATCATCTCCTTCCGGTCATCAATATGAAACTGTCGGTCCGCCTTTATGATCCTTTGCTCCAGCAGAGATATAAAATCATAGACCAGATTGTCCATGAATTTGAAATCATCTTTTATCGAGTCCGATATATAATAAATATTCTTCCTCATGTCCCCGCAGTATACATAGTTCGTAAAACTCCGGGATGAAATAGATTTAAAAAACACATCTGCGTCAAAATAGTAGTTTTGAGTAAATTTGATAAAAGGATGAACGGATTCCTGCCGTATCCGGTCGCCTTCCGGTTTTCTTCCTCTTTTTTCCAGATGCGCCTCGGCATAAAACTGTTTCTTTTCTTCA
Organism: uncultured Eubacteriales bacterium; assembly: GCA_949294665.1. Lineage (GTDB taxonomy): Bacteria > Bacillota > Clostridia > Lachnospirales > Lachnospiraceae > Mediterraneibacter. The sequence continues at coordinate 32,664 of CASFID010000075.1, read as the reverse complement.
TACATCCTCTCGTCTGCTTCTTTGAGAAGACGGTTGAAATCGTTCCCCGCCTGTTTCTTCCATAAAACGCCTACGGATACCTGACAGTTATTTTCCATTACCATCCGGCGGAACATCTGAACCTGTAAGGTAAATTTATCTTCTTCCCTGTAGTCCAGCAGAACGAGGAATTCATCCCCTCCCATTCGGTATATGCTGTTCTCCGAAAACACGCTGTTCAGCGTCTCATATACCTTGATGATCATCTCATCTCCGCTCTGATGGCCTTTCATATCGTTGATCTTCTTTAATCCGTTGATATCGCAGAATACGAGACCGATCGGCTGATCCGGATCTATCGTCTGCATACGCTCTTTGATCGCGTTTCTGTTCAGAGCGCCTGTGAGATTATCATGATAACTCAGATAGACCAGATGATTGATCAACTCCTTGCGTTCCAGCAGAGTGACGATAAAGTTTGACATTACTCTGCCGATCTCCGCCATATCCTCCAGTTTTCCAAGCATCGGATTTACTATGACGAACACTCCTCTTCGCTCTTTCCTGTATCTGAACGGTATGAGTATGATATTATTCTTCCTGCCTATGATGATCGGCTTGTTTGTCTTAAACTTTTCATCCCAGTCTAAAAGTAATTCGCTTGCGCCTTTATCTATCTTTTTCTTCTTGTCAGCGTAGCGCTCGGGCCAGATATAGGATTGTACGAACTCATCGTCATCATCCTGCTCATACACTGCGAGACGGTTGCACTTCATTTTATTTCCCATGGAACTGAGCAGTACGTTGATCCCCTGTTCAGAGTCTGTGATGGCATTCTGTTCGATCAGGCAGTCGTTGATCAGCGACTCATAATGCATGGTCCGGCTGCTCTCCTTGATTTCTGTTTTCGACATGCCGATAGCCAGTTCCATCCTGTATTTCTTGCCATCTATCGCGATGAGAGTATCCTTGAGGAGAAAAAGTTCCTGAAGCACGGGATTTTTATATACCCATTCTGTAAATTTCTTCTCTTTCAGTTCCTCTGTATTACAGAACGGGCATTGATGCCTGAATCCCTGCAGCAGCTCGTAGCACTTTTTCCCTTTATACTCTTCCTCCGACTTTATCTTGAATGTCTTCATGGCGTACCGATTCATATAGACTATAGAATGGTCGTCCGTATCAACAACATATATGATCTCGTCCAGGTCTTCAAAATATCTCCATACTTCTACCATTATGGGATCGTCCTCCAGTATTTTCTAAATCTGTCCAAAATATCCATCTGATTATATATTATATATCGTCAGAAGTCTGCTGAAAATAATCTCCCGGTCTATGGTCGGAAGGCAATGCTCCGCTATTGGCATGTATTGTTCAAATGTATTTCAATACAGAAGATATTCCCCTGAAGTTCCGCAAATATTTCTCCGTGCATCCTTTCTGTAAATTCCTTTGCGATCGAAAGTCCGAGACCGCTGGAAGTCCTGGTCCTGGCTGTATCTGCTTTATAAAAACGTTCAAACACTTTTCCCGGATCGATCTTTTCCGGATCTTTGACTCCATTCCAGATACGGATCAGACTTTTTCCATCCCTTTCTTCCAGGGATATCCCTATCCCGTCTGCTCCGTGATCAAGAGCATTTTTAATCACATTCCGGAACACTCTCTGCAGAGCCGAATCATTTCCTTCGACATATAACGGCTGATCCGTTATGCGGATGTCCGGTTCGATCCCTTCTGCCGTCCATTCGTCATAATAAGAAAAAATAGTCTGCTTCAAAATCTGGTTAAGGCAGCAGCGTTTCAGCTCCAGATGATAGCTTTCGTTTTTCAGTTTGGTAAACAGGAAAAGTTCTTCGAGCATCTCTTTCAGGCTGTGGATCCGTTCCTGTATGATATCCATATAATGTTTCTGTTCCGCTGCGTCGTCACACCCCTCCAGCAGCTGAAAATAGCCGTCCAGTGAAGTCAGAGGCGTGCGGATATCATGGGAAAGATTCGTATAAGTATCGGAGATCATCTGCTCTTTTTCCAGGTACTTTTTGTGTTCTTCTTTGTGGTCCAACAATAACTGGTTCAGTATCTCCATCAGTTCTTTCAGGCCGCCGAATCCCGTATCGCCCGTAACCAGCATATTACTGTCATTTTTCAGAAGAAATGACAACTGGCGGCAGATGTCGCGCACCTGCCGCTGATATTTCCACAAAATGAACAATTGGATGATAATTACTGCAATGAGAAAACAAACCAGTATTTTCAATTTATATATCTCTCTTTCTGAATATCTGACCGGACAGAACTATCACTGCCAGTCCGAAAAGAACAGCAACGACCAGTGCTTTCACGCACCCCTCAGCCGATGGAGCCATTTCCAGAAGCGCTATTCGACCTGTCACCGTATACTGGAGCATATTGAAATCCTCAATCCCGAATCTTGCCATAATTTTATCAACTGTACTGTACAGGATTACCATCACATTCATACAGAATAAAACTGCGAATGTCATACTGAACACCTTACTTCGAGTAATAATTGTAATGGCCATGCAGATCAGGAGCAATGCATAATGGAGCAGAGTCTGTATTGCCGAATATACTGCTAAATTCTTGATCGATCCCAACTGGAATTCATTAAAACAGATTGCCTGAGCTGCAGTCTGTATGAAAAGAAAAAAAAGCATTGTCAGGATGGTATAGATAAACAGCGCTACTGCTTTTGACAGGATAAGATTCCCACGGTTTTTCATTTGCCCTCCGATATTTTTTATATAGCCGCTGCTGAGATCTGAAGCAGAAAACAGGACTGCAAAAATTACCATAAACAAGGCAATAAATTTTCCGTGGAGATTAGCATAGACCTGGTCATATACAGTCACCATTTCCCCAGGCCGGGTAGGAATTGTAACATCCATGCCCAGATAGATCGGTTCCTCATCCGAACTGATCTCTTGCTCATATACCTGGGAGTTTTGTTCCGCTTCTTCCTTCATCAGATTATAGTCGAGCACAGACATATATGTAGTGAAAAAAGTGGCTGCAGCCAGTATAAGACCGATCACATAAAAACTCTTCATCCGGAACATCCGATACAGATCCATTTTGATACAGTTAAGCATTTGCAGCACCTCCCGTCAGATTCAGATAATAAGATTCCAGTTCTTCGCTTGTTATTGTAATTCCTCTGACCGGGATCCCGGCTTTTGTAAGTTCCATATTCAGATCAGCGCTTTCATCCAGTCTTTCATAGATCTGTATGTGTGTTTTATCCGTCACCCGATACCGGGTAAAGCCCAGCCTGTCTAATACGGGAATTGCATTTTCCGGTGTGTCCAGCGTGATCTCTATCCTCTCGCTGCACCGGCGCATCAGTTCTTCTCTTGTCAGTTCCTGAAGGAGGGCTCCATTATGGATGATCCCGTAATGCGTGGCGATCTTGGACAGTTCCTCTAAAATATGGCTTGAGATCAGGATCGTCATATTTCGTTTCTGCTGGAGTCGTTGAAGCGTATCCCTTACTTCCACGATTCCCTGAGGATCCAGACCGTTTATAGGTTCGTCCAGAACGAGAAGGTCCGGCTCGCCGACCAGGGCCAGGCCGATCCCGAGCCGTTGCTTCATTCCCAGTGAAAAATGCTTTGTTTTCTTTTTCCCGGTATCCGCAAGTCCTACTGTCTCCAGAACATCCTCAATATAGCCTTTTTTGTGGATGCCGCAGAACAGGCATTTCGTCTTCAGGTTCTCGTACGCGGTCATATTATCATACAGTCCCGGAGCTTCGATCAGGCATCCGATCCTGGAACGCATCTGTTCCAATTCCCTTCCTTTATAACCAAAGATTTCAATTTCGCCTTCTGTTGGTGTGGAAAGTCCGCTGATCATCTTCAGACAGGTTGTCTTTCCAGCTCCGTTTCTCCCGATAAATCCGTAAATAGCTCCCTTTGGTATATGCAGATCTACATGATCTGCCGCGTTGTGATGGCCGAACCGTTTCGTCAGCCCTCTTGTGCAAAGTAAATATTCACTCAAATCTTTCATCTCCTTTTTCGTTTCTGATGCTATCTTATCGGATAAGTCCAAATAAAAAGCAAATCAAAAGTAAAAAAAGAGTAAAGCTATGAATGAAGGCGGTATCCGATCCCCCAGACCGTCTCTATATATTCATCTGTTGTCACAGATTTTATTTTCTTCCTGATATTGCTGATATGTACGTCCAGAGTCTTTGTCTCCCCCATGTAGGGTTCGTCCCAGGCGTAGGAGAAGATATCCTCTTTGCTGAAAACCTGTTTCGGATGGCTGACCAGAAGTTCCAGTATGGCAAACTCCTGTTTCGTGATCTTCGGGATCTCTTTCCCCTCGATCCTGACCTGATAAGTCGTTTTATCCAACTCCAGATTTCGATAGGTCATCTGCCTGTTTTCTGTTTCTCTGCCCGCATGACGGAGCTGGACCTGGATCCTTGCGATCACTTCCGGGATTTCAAAAGGTTTAGTGATATAATCGTCTGCTCCCTGTGTGAGCATTCCGATCTTTTCGTCCAGACTGTCTCTTGCCGTTAAGACGATCACCGGAAGATTTCCCCTTTTCCGGATGTGTTGAGCACTTCCTCCCCGGAAATCCCAGGCAGCATAAGATCCAGAAGTACAAGAGCAATCGATTCCTCCATCTGCAGTATCAGTTCCGCCTCTGTCCCGGAGAAAGCCTGAAGGACTTTGTAGCCGGCTTTTTCCAGAGCGGTTTTTAAAAGATGGTTGATGTTTGTATCATCCTCAACAATCATAATTGTAATCTGTTTATTCATGATCTTCCCACACTATTAATTTCATTTGTTTTTTACAGCATTTATTATCTTCGCGGATAGATATACCTCCGGCAGTTTTCTCTTTGAATATGCCCAGAGCGGATCCTCCTGTGTCTGGCGCACCAGTACCGACATAAAAAATCTTTCCCAGCTGACATGTTCTTTGCTGTCTACATAATTTTCCGGATGTTCGAGGATCTGTGACACCCTGACATTTGGAATCACGTTTGTTGACAGCAGAAGCCATTCAAATGATTCCGGTTCATAAGTATTTTTAAAATAAACATTCGTATTTTAGCAAGCTTTATAAAAAAACTCACCGCCTTCAGCAAACATATTATATCACTTGCAAAGGGAAAACAAAAGGAAGAGATAATCCCAGATTATTCCATTGTCAGCCCAACACTAAATCCGTTGGAATGTGAATCCATTTCTGATGTAATAGATGAAAATAGAGGCAATGATGATTATGAGCATTCAATCAGATGTAGAAATTTTATCTGTACAGGTAGTAGAGTATTACGCACAGAAACTGAAGCCTTTGATTTCTTCTGTAAACACCATATTTTTGAAAAAATACTGATACAGCATTAAACGCTTCATCAATTAGATACGACAGAGAGTTTTCAAAAGGAAAATATTTTTTTAACAACAAAGATATAACGATGAACCTGTGTATCCAGATTCGGAATGTGATCGATGTCATCTTGGAAAGGAACCATTTTTCTTTCCAGGATGCCGCTGGAGCTTTTTACCGTTCTAAGACATATCATACCCTACAGAATACTGAAAATACGCTTTGGGCTGAGTCAGGTGTAAAATTCATTCCTCCATTTCCAGTTCTAATCTCTGCAATATATCCTTAATTATCCCTGCATCTTGGATAAGGTTAATTCCAAAACATTTCTTTCCTGCGTCTTTCAAGGACGCCCCCACATGGTAGGCTGTTTTTCTGTCGAGAATTAAGAAACGATCATGGAATACCTTCGTATATTTTACTTCTAAGGTCGGATACTGTGCATTAAAATTCTCAACATCTGTTTTCGAGAGCCTTGTCCGTTTCTGCGTGTAGATTGTCACGGACACATTTTCGTTTTTCTTGAAAAGCAAATTCAATGTTCCCACATCCACATATCCGTCTATCAACGTGATTTCCTTTTCCGCCTTTTGTATCAGGCTGACAATCAGGCTGAACGCATCATAAATCTGACCGTCAAAAAATACCTTTTGACTGGCTTCTTCATGCTCTGATATGTACTCAAATATTTGCTCCAGCTTCTCATCGGTCTGTTTCTGGTATTCCAACTGCTTCAACTCCACATTGCTGATACGCTCAAAGAGCATAGCATTGTTGGCGATAAAACGCCGCATCTCTACGAAAGTCCTCATTATACGAATACTGGTATTGATGGCAATTTCGCTTCGCAGGACACTCGCCAACATAGAAATTCCTTGCTCCGTATATACATAGGGCATATATCTACGCCCGCCATATCCACTGCCATTTAAACTTGAGCTTCCAGATTGGATTTTCAAGTTTTCAAATTCTTCTCGGGTTAATTGGAAACAAAAGTCCTCTGGAAATCTTTTTTGATTTCTTTTCATGGCTTTATTTAAGTTTCCTGTTTCCACCTGATATAGCATCGCTAAATCACTGTCCACCATTACTTGCTGATTACGGACTACATATATTAAGTTTTTTATATCAAATTGAGCTAACTCTACAGTCGTTTGTTCTTCCACTTGAACTAAACCGGTCTGTTCTGTTTTTTCCATATTCTCAATCCTTTCAGAACTTGAGCTTCCAATTTGGAACCTCAAATCCTTAGTTTCCCGTATATGCTTCAACTTGAGATTCCAGTTTGGAATCTCAAGTTGAAATCACAAACTGTAATCTCAAACGCCTTTTCTCGACAACTCCATTATACCATGCGACAAAGTTTTTACCACACAAATCCCCAAAGAAGAAGGGCAATCTTTTGACTGCCCTTCTCAATTACAAATTTTTTTCCAGTGATTTTAATAACGTCGCCATCTTGACCTAGAGCTAATCCATGACTATGATATGCAGAGTTCAATCTTTCTCGATAAACTTGATTAGCAAAAATCACTCCTGCTAATCACATATTTCTATAAGTTCAACTTTTCTCGGTAAATAGAAAACGCCGAAAACCTTGAAAAATCAATGTTTTCGGCGGAGTTTTTGGCGTCGCTAAGAGGATTTGAACCTCCGACCTACCGCTTAGGAGGCGGTCGCTCTATCCAGCTGAGCTATAGCGACATTTTACAGACTGTCAGCATCCATCCGGACGCACATAATAATATAACACTTTTCCTGAGAATTCTCAACTGTTTTTGGACATTTCCTGTCAGAAATTAATATATCCCTGCAGCCATATGGTTCCCTTATATCTTCGGCCGATCTCCGGCTCTCCCATCACGGAATCTACGGGGACGCACACGTCAAACTGCATTTCATTTACATCCAGTTTCATCTGATAAACTTCTGTACCGGTCAGTATATTCTTCCTTCTCCTTACAGCAAGTATCTCTCCCATGATAGAATACAGATCACACTCTATGCCATATGGCATAAAATATGTGTCTACGATTGAAAAGACGTCCTCATTTGCAAGCCTTCTCGACACCTGAGAATAGGTATCAATATCATCCAGCGTCAGCGTCTCCATAGCTGTCTGGTCTCCGTTTCTTGCAGCGTTGATGAGCATCTTTCGATTGTCTGACGCTTCTTTCTCATTTTTGATCTGATGTTCATTTTTAACTACAGGCAGCAGCACGACTCCTGCCATCGACAGCCCGGAAAGTGTGACGGAAGTTGTGATTTCTGACACGAATCCGGCCTGTCGTTCCCTCATATATTCTATTCCGTTCTGCAGTGTGAAGATCAGACTTATCCCGATCCTGGAATCTTCGCACATACCGACATACTGTTCTTTTTCTATTTTTCGCTCTACAGCGATCTCTGCATATGTGCTGATTCCGCTTCCCTGAAAATATGGGAAATAGTAATCTGGTTTAAATATTTCATTTTCATCCAGCTCACCGCAGAGGGAGATTCCGATGCACTGACCATACTCTCTTTTTATCTCACAGAAATCTTCTCCCGGTCTGTATGAGACGATCGTCTGTTGTGTAAATCGTTCTTTTACATCGTCAAGTAAATCTGTGAGGTCGTCTCTTGTTCGGATATTCTCGAATCCGATTGCTTTTAAATACTGATGCATCTGTTTCTTGTCTACCTCAAATACTTCTGTGTTATTTTGATACTATTTTACAGGAATTAATTTCTCATTGCCTCCCATGTACGGTCTGAGCACTTCGGGAATACAGACTGTTCCGTCAGCCTGAAGATTATTTTCCAGAAATGCGATCAGCATTCTGGGCGGTGCGACTACCGTATTGTTAAGCGTATGCGCGAAATAATTTCCGCCTTCGCCTTTTACCCTGATTCCCAGTCTTCTCGCCTGAGCGTCTCCGAGATTTGAGCAGCTTCCTACTTCAAAATATTTCTTCTGGCGGGGCGACCATGCTTCAACGTCGACAGACTTGACTTTCAGATCTGCCAGATCACCCGAGCAGCACTCGAGCGTTCTTACCGGAATATCCATAGAGCGGAAGAGATCTACTGTATTTTTCCACAGTTTGTCGTACCACTCCATACTTTCTTCCGGTCTGCATACAACGATCATCTCCTGCTTTTCAAACTGATGGATCCTGTATACTCCTCTCTCCTCGATTCCATGGGCGCCTTTTTCCTTTCGGAAACACGGAGAATAACTTGTAAATGTCTGCGGAAGTTCTTCTTCTTTGAGCTGTGTATTGATAAATTTTCCGATCATTGAGTGTTCGCTTGTTCCGATGAGATAGAGATCCTCTCCTTCTATCTTATACATCATGGCGTCCATCTCAGCGAAACTCATTACTCCTGTCACGACATTACTCCTGATCATAAACGGGGGGACGCAGTATGTGAATCCTCTGTTTATCATGAAATCTCTCGCATATGTGATGACAGCCGAGTGAAGTCTTGCAATATCACCCATAAGATAGTAAAATCCGTTTCCCGCCACTTTTCTCGCGCTGTCAAGATCGATTCCGTTGAAGGATTCCATGATATCCGTATGATAAGGTATCTCAAAATCAGGCACGACCGGTTCTCCAAAACGTTCCAGTTCTACATTTTCACTGTCGTCTTTTCCAATTGGAACAGAAGGATCTATGATATTAGGTATTGCCATCATGATCTTCTTTATATTTTCTTCTACATCTTTTTCCTCTGCTGACAGCTCGTCAATCCTTCCGGCGCTCTCGGCAACTTTTTTCTTCAGTTCCTCTGCCTCATCTATTTTTTTCTGAGCCATCATAGCGCCTATCTGTTTAGACGCTTTATTCTTCTCAGCGCGGAGTGCTTCAACCTCCTGCTTTATCTCTCTGTTTCTCTGGTCGAGCTTTATCACTTCGTCTACCAGAGGAAGCTTTTCATCCTGAAATTTGTTCCTGATATTCTGTTTTACGATTTCCGGGTTACTTCTTAAAAATTTAATATCCAGCATTTTCTTCTCCTCTCATTTTCTGAATTATTCCAACATATCTTTGATATCGTACTCTTCCTGATATATCGTCTTTTCCAGACACTGCTGTTCTTCTTCCGAAAGTTCGATATAGCTTTCGCCTTTTACGATTTCTTTTATATATGTGTAGCATCCTTCTCTGCTGTGCATTGCATTAAAGATCCATCCGTTGTCATTTGCGTCAAGCATTGTAAGTGCGAAACTCAGATTTCCTCCCATCTCGTGAAAGGCATCATATTTTACTATGCCTGCTTTTTGATAGTGTCCTTCCATTTTCTTTGCTATTTTTTTAATTTCCTGTTCATTCTCTTTTACGAGTTCTGATATCTCATCAATTTCTTCAAATTTTTTAAAAATGCTTTTTTCAAGATTTTTACCATTTTTACCTCTCATAAAAGCTGAATAACTTCTCTGCAGATGCCGGTAGCGGCTGTTTAATATGATCAGCAGCACGATCAATATAAGCTGCAGAACAAATAAAGCTGCAAACAGATAAAATGGATCTATCCCAAATCTGTCCAGTATTCCATTCATTTAACATACATCTCCTTTTAATCATATTTACTCCCTCTTTTGTAACTCTTTTCCCTGTAAATCCTCTTGCTGATCTCCGTTATGCATGAATAGACATAATAAGGTCATAAATTCTCTCCAGCTCTTCTTCTGAATAGTATTCTATCTCTATTCTTCCTTTTCCATTCGCTTTCGGATTAACACTGACTTTTGTACCTATAATATTCTTCATGTGTTCTTCCAGATTTTGATATACGAACGTATGTTCCTGTTTTTCTTTTTTAACTTCTTTTTTCGGATTTTTAAGAGCTTTTACAAGTTTCTCAGTCTCACGTACACTCAGTTTCTCGTCGAATATCTTATTTGCAAGCATATACTGCTGTTCCTCGTCATCTATGGCGAGAAGAGCTCTTGCATGTCCTGTGCTTATCATATCGTCCACGATCATCTGCTGTACGCGGCTGCTCAATTTCAAAAGCCTCATTGAATTTGTTACCGCTGTTCTGCTTTTTGACACTCTCTCAGCTACCTCATCCTGTTTGAGATTAAACTCTTCAAGAAGTCTCTTATAAGCCATCGCCTCTTCGATCGGATTCAGATTCTCTCTCTGTATATTTTCTATAAGAGATATCTCCACAATTTCCTGATCTGTATAATTTTTAATAAGGACAGGTACTTCCTTGATACCGGCAATTTTCGCTGCGCGCCATCTTCGCTCTCCTGCAATGATCTCATAATAGTCTTTCTTCTTCTGAACGAGGAGCGGCTGCAATATACCAAACTGTTTGATAGAATCTGCCAGTTCCATAAGTGAATCTTCGTCGAAATCTTTTCTCGGTTGTTCCCTGTTTGGCTCCACTTCATTAATTTTTACAAGGACTTCTCCTGTCTTCTTTTCCTGTTTTTCTTCTTCCTTTTTAGTATCCTTTACGTCGGAAGACGGTTTTGCACTACTCTTATTCGGTATCAGACTATCAAGTCCTTTTCCTAATCCATTTCTTTTAGCTGCCATATCAATCTTCTCCTTTATGAATCACTTCTTCAGCCAACATCATATAACTCTCAGCTCCTGTAGACTTTGGATCATAAAGATTTATAGGCATACCATAGCTCGGCGCTTCAGCTAGTCTGATGTTTCTCGGTATTATTGTTTTGTATATATTTTGGTTGAGATTGTCTTTTACATTCTCTACAACCTGCAGCGACAGATTAGTTCTCGCATCATACATTGTAAAGACGACGCCTTCGATTTCGAGTTCCGGATTGAGTCTTTCCTGTACAAGTTCAATCGTATGTATCAACTGACTCAGTCCTTCAAGTGCATAATATTCGCATTGGATAGGCACAATAATTGAATCTGCAGTAGTCATGGCATTAATCGTTAACATACTCAATGCAGGCGGACAGTCTATAACTATAAAATCATACTTATCTTTAACTTTATCGATCTCGCTTTTCAGTATGTATTCTTTATTATCCACACCGATCAATTCAATTTCAGCAGCGGATAGATCTATATTTGAAGGAAGTATATCTATATTTTCAAGAGCGTCTTCATATATACATTCCTCAACTTTTGCGTCTCCAATTATAAGATCATACACAGATTTTTCGATTTCATCTTTGTCTACACCCAATCCACTTGTCATGTTCCCCTGTGGATCCATATCAAGTGCAAGAACTTTTTTATCCATACTGGCAAGTGATGCCGATAAATTAATAGCTGTTGTCGTCTTTCCTACTCCGCCTTTTTGATTGGCGATTGCAATGATTCTCCCCATTTCCGCCTCCTAAGTAATACATTCATATGTTGATACTCGTTTATTATATCATACTTTTTAGATTATTACACCTAATGTTTCACGTGAAACATTTTATTTTTCAAAATTTTATATATTTAAATTCAAAAAATGTTTCACGTGAAACATTTTTTGAATAAGTAAAGCCTGATAACTGGAGAAAATACATTAACCATTGATAATATTAAGATTATAAAGTCAGCTTTACTTGAACTTTCCCGTGTAGTATAATAAAAGAAAATTATTGATGAAAGCGAGGGGTTATATTTGTCCTGGAAGAAGAATCTCGGATTTTTTACGATATTTACCGGTACAATAGTCGGAACAATGCATGTTGTAAACAGGCTTTTCACTTATATTGCGACTGCGGATGACCATTTAAATAAAGATAAGTACAAATATTATGAATGGAGATTTGGGAGGATAGCTTACCATAAGAAAGGAAAAGGATCTCCTATTCTTCTTGTACATGATTTTGACGTATGCGCATCCTCCTATGAGTGGAATAAAATTGAAGAAAAGCTTGCTAAAACCAACACTGTATACTCAATAGATCTGCTTGGATGTGGATGTTCAGATCATCCAATACTCACATATACTAATTTTCTTTATGTACAGCTTATAACTGACTTCATCAAGCATGTTATAGGAGAAAAAACAGATGTGATCGTTTCAGGGGACTCTTCCCCGTTTATTCTTATGGCCTGTGCTAATGATGAAACTATAATAAACCGTATAGCGATGGTAAATCCACAGAATCTTGTATCACTTGCGAAAATACCTACAAAACGCACCAAACTGATAAAACATATGTTGTACATTCCTGTCATAGGGACATTTATTTACAATATGAAAGTAAATAAAAGGACAATCACACAGAAATTTATTTCTTCATACTACTACGATCAAAATAAGGTGGATGAGAAAGATATACTAGCATATTTTGATGCATCTCACAGAGAGAAAACACATTCAAAATATTTGTATGCATGTCAGAAGTCAAGATATACAAATGCAAATATATTATTCTGTCTCGGTAAACTGGATAACAGCATTTTCATCATTACGGGAAACAGTAATCCCGAAAATATGCTTGTCGCAAATCAATATCAGAATCATCTCCCATCTATAGAAATTGTTGGAATTAACAATACGAAAAAACTGCCCCATATGGAAAAACCTGATAAGTTTATAGAGCAGATAAGAATACTGTTTTCCGATGAGGAAGATATATAAATATCAAAAACAACAGATCAGCGAAAGATACAAAAGATGCGCACCGGATTAAAAATGATTAACGAGCATGCAGAAGATCCGGACAATAAAACATTATAAAATAAAAAGAATGTCTTAATGATCGATGCTATTTTTGCATCCTTCATTAAGACATTCTTTTTATTATATGTTCTACATATGCCAATCAATCAGAATCTATATCGAAGTAAATATAGAAAAAATCTCATAACGCTCAACTAGAAAATCAAATAGGATCTTTTGACGGAACTCCGGCTTTTCTCGGATACTTTGAAGGGGTGGATCTGATTTTACCGATGTCCACTAAAACTCTTTTCATATCTGTGCAGGGAAGATTAAACTTATCAATCCGGACAATTTTCCCTCCGAGAACATCCACCGCTCTTGACGCCTGTTCAATCTCCACATCCGCATCACTTCCCTTATATGAAATAAAACTTCCGCCAATATTCACGAACGGAAGACAATATTCACTTAAAGTAGAAAGATTAGCCACCGCGCGCGATACGCAGAGATCAAAACTTTCCCTGTACATACTCTGCCTTGCATAATCTTCCGCCCTGCCATGTACAGTTTCAATACAAGAAAGACCGAGCTTTTCGATTACTTCATTTAAGAATTTAAGGCGTTTATTGAGAGAATCAAGAAGCACAGCTTTTATATGAGGAAATACGATTTTTATCGGAATTCCGGGAAATCCGGCGCCTGTACCGACATCGATAAGTGTATTTACATTTCCCATATTCTTAATTCTTACAATTGTAAGACTATCAACAAAATGTTTTATGTCAACTTCGCTTCTCTCAGTTATTCCTGTCAGATTCATTACTTTATTCCACTCTGACATCAATTCATAGTATATGTCAAATTGATCTTTCTGACGTTGGGATAATGTGATTCCCATAGCGCTCAGTTCATTTTCCAATACAATCTTACCTGATTTATCAGCTCTGTTTTCTATTCTGGATATACTGTTTTCCATTTTGTACTCGTGCAGCTCCTTCTATGATTAATGATATCCTCTTCGGATTTACTCAACGTGAACTCAAATAAACAAGCAAAACCGACACATCTGCAGGGGATACACCTGATATTCTCGACGCCTGTCCGATAGAAACAGGACGTATCTGACTGAGTTTCTGTCTGGCCTCGATTCTGAGACTCTTTATATCGTCATAATCGATATCATCCGGTATTTTTTTCTTCTCCATCTTTTTAAACTGATCTACCTGGCGCATCTGTCGTTTAATATATCCGTCGTATTTGATATTTATATTCACCTGCTCTGAAACGTCCCAGGGAAGATCGGGCCTGTTTATATCAACCGATGCCAGCTTCCCGTAGGACAGTTCCGGTCTTCTTATAAGCTCGGCGAGCGTTGTTCCTGAATTCAATAGAGCGCTCCCATATGAAGAAAGCAGATTTTGTATTTCCTCAGAAGTACCTATATTCGTGTGCTCGACTCTGTTTATCTCCTCATCTATCATTTTTTCTTTTCTTAAGAGCCTTTTATATCTCTCCTCGTCAATAAGCCCGATCTCATATCCAATCTTTGTCAGACGGAGATCTGCATTATCCTGCCTGAGAAGCAGCCTGTACTCTGCCCTCGACGTCATCATGCGGTAGGGTTCATGGTTTTCTTTCGTGACAAGATCATCAATAAGCACCCCGATATATCCCTGGGAACGATCGATAATCACGCCTTCTTTTCCCTGAATTTTTCTGGCGGCATTGATGCCGGCGATAAGTCCCTGAGCCGCTGCCTCCTCATAGCCGGAACTACCGTTAAACTGACCTCCGCTGAAAAGTCCGTCTATCTCTTTAAACTCAAGCGTAGACATAAGCTGACGTGCATCAATGCAATCATATTCGATCGCATAAGCATTTCTTACGATCTTAGCATGTTCCAGCCCAGGAACGCTTCTGTACATCGCGTATTGAACATCTTCTGGTAATGAACTGGACATACCGCCTATGTACATTTCTGTCGTATGTATGCCTTCCGGTTCAATAAATACCTGATGTCTTTCCTTATCGGGAAATTTCACCACCTTATCTTCTATAGATGGGCAGTATCTCGGACCTGTCCCCTCGATAGCGCCTGAGAAAAGAGGAGATCTGTCCAGATTTTTCCTGATTATGTCATGTGTCTTCTCATTTGTATATGTCAGCCAGCAGGAAACCTGATCGATCTGCACGTCGGCAGGATCTGTCGTAAAAGAAAAGGGAACAACTTTCTCGTCGCCTTTCTGTTCTTCCATTTTGCTGAAATCTATCGATCTTCTGTCAATACGCGCAGGGGTGCCTGTTTTAAAAC
This sequence comes from uncultured Eubacteriales bacterium, assembly GCA_949294665.1. Lineage (GTDB taxonomy): Bacteria > Bacillota > Clostridia > Lachnospirales > Lachnospiraceae > Mediterraneibacter. The sequence continues at coordinate 17,409 of CASFID010000075.1, read as the reverse complement.
GATACATTCTGACACCGAGAGACTTTAAACTTTCCGTTAAGTGATCGGCGCTCTGCAGTCCGTTAGGTCCGGTATATGTACTCACATCGCCATAGATACATCTCGCTTTCAGATAGGTCCCTGTACAAAGTATGACAGCCTTACAATGATAAACAGCCCCGGAATAAGTCTGTACTCCAGTCACTTTCCTGTCTTTGGTAAGTATATCTGTTACCTCCATCTGACGGATATCAAGAAGATCCTGTTCTTCAAGAACCTGACGCATTGTTCTGCTGTAATCCGCCTTGTCTGCCTGCGCTCGAAGAGAATGGACGGCAGGACCTTTTGACTTATTGAGCATCTTAGACTGAATAAATGTCCTGTCGATCACTTTTCCCATCTCTCCTCCAAGAGCATCCACTTCTCTTACAAGATGTCCCTTGGAGCTTCCCCCGATATTCGGATTACATGGCATAAGAGCAATGCTGTCCACACTGACAGTAAACATCACAGTCCTGCATCCAAGTCTTGCACAGGCAAGCGCAGCCTCGCATCCGGCATGTCCCGCTCCGATGACCGCCACATCATATTCATCTTTATTTTCCCATACAGAATTTGCTGAATATTTCATTTATCAAATCTTCTCCTACTGATTCTCCGGTTATTTTCCCCAACGACTCATATGCATCCATAAGATCTATAGAATAAAAATCCTCACTCATTCCGGCATCAATACTCTGGATCACTTTCTTTATACTCTCAAGCGCTTCTTCCAGAGCAGTTTTCTGACGTGCATTTGTTATGAAGATCTGTTCGTTGAAAGATATTTTTCCCTTTAAAAACAGATCTTTCACTTTATCTTCCAGCTCTTTTATACCATATTCTTCTTTTGCTGAAACAGAGATGACAGGAGTATCTTCACCGGCTTTACTTTTAATCTCATTTTCTGTTATCACAGTGTCCAGATCTGATTTATTTAAAAGTATGATCGTATTTTTTTCTCTTACAAGATGTAATATTTTTTCATCATTTTCGTCAAGCATCCTGGATGCGTCTACTACATAGATGATAAGATCCGCTTTTTTCGCGTACTCCTGTGCTCTGTCCACACCTATCTTCTCGATCACATTGTCTGTATTCCTGATCCCCGCTGTATCTATGACATTCAGGCTTACTTCTCCCAGTCTGATCTGTTCTTCCAATATATCCCTTGTCGTACCCTCGATATCTGTCACGATAGCTCTCTCATGTCCGGAAAGTACATTGAGAAGAGAAGATTTTCCTGCATTAGGCTTTCCCAAAATAACGGTATTAATTCCTTCTTTTATTACCCGCCCATTATCTGCCGAACTTATAAGATTATTTAATTCGTCAGCAATTTGTTGTAAAGTTAATTTCAAAGTTTCCCCATATCCATCAACGCTGATATGTTCAGGATCATCAAGTGCAGATTCAATAAAAGCAGTATTGTAAATTATTTCATTTCTTATATTAATAATTTTATTTTTAACACTACCTTTAAGTTGACTGATTGAACTTTGAAGAGCATACTCATTTTCAGAATTGATGACATCAGTTACAGCTTCTGCCTGTGAGAGGTCTATCCTGCCGTTTAGAAAAGCTCTCTTTGTGAACTCTCCCGGTTCTGCAGCTCTGGCTCCGTTCCTGAGCACTGTCTCCAAAACTCTCCTAACTACATACGTTCCTCCATGACAGTCTATCTCTACCGTATCTTCTCCTGTAAATGTTCTTGGAGATTTCATGACCATTACAAGAACCTCATCTATAATCTCTTCGCCGTCCATTATATGACCATAATGGATGGTATGACTGTCTGCATCTTTAATAGTATCTTTTCCTCTGTATATCCTGTCGGCAATATCAAATGCTTCCTCCCCGCTGATCCTTATGATTCCTATGCCGGAATTAGACATGCCGGTAGATATGGCCGCGATAGTTTCTTTTTTCATCACTTCTTCAATTCCTCTTATTCTTAAAGATCATAGCTCTGTCAGATCATCCGACATATATTATACCATAACAGAGCCTTGATTACTGCATAGAAAAAGGACGTTTTCTCTGTGCGGGGTTCCCGCATATCATCAAAACGTCCTTTCGCTTTTCTCTTACTATTTTTTTAATGTGACGACAACCTTCCTGTACGGCTCTTCTCCCTCGCTGTGAGTCGTAACATAAGGATCCGACTGGAGCGCCGAGTGGATGATCCTTCTCTCATAAGGATTCATAGGCTCTAACACAAATGGTCTCCTGTTTCTCTTCACCTTATGCGCGATATTCTTTGCGAGATGTTTCAGGGTTTCTTCTCTTCTCGCACGGTAATTCTCCGTATCAAGCTTCACTCTTACATAGCCGTCCTGATGTTTGTTCGCCACTCTGTTTGCAAGATACTGAAGAGCGTCCAGCGTCTGTCCTCTCTTTCCGATCAGGATACCCATATGCTCTCCCTTCATTTCCAAGCAGAGAGCTCCGTCTTCATCTATGGAGGAATTAATTTCAACTTCCATACTCATAGCTTTTAAAGTATCCTTGATAAACTGCTCTACAAAAGTGATCGTCTGCTCTTCCACCTTTGCAAGTTCCTGCTTTTCTTTTCCTTCGTTTTCTTCTGTGGTTTCTTCCTTTTCCACTGTATCTTTCGCAGGTTTTTCTTTCTTTTTATCAGCAGGAGTTCTGCCTCTTTTTTCTTTTTTGGGCTGAGACTGCTCTTTCTTTACTGAATCCTTGATATCCATGATGGATTCTTTTTCTTCTTTTATGATATCCTCGACGATATCTTTTATCTCAGGTTCAGGTTCTTTTTCCACTTTAGGCCACGCCTCTATTACTGCCTGTTTCATGCCGATTCCAAGAAATCCGGCGCTGCCCTTTTCTATCACTTCGTATTCAAGCTTATCACTAGTAATTCCAAGCTGGACCAGTGCTTCTGTAATCGCATCGTCTAACGTCTTTGCTGATACTCTGATACTACCTTTCATCCCGATTCCTTCCTTTCTCATATGCAGTTCATCTCTGTATGATCTGCTCTGAAACAGACAACCTATTTTTTCTTTGATTTTCCAGCCTTATCTTCTGTCTCCTCGGAAGACTTTGCTTCTGTCTTCTGTCCGCTGTTATATCTGCTGACAAGATTTGCTTTTGCTGTCAGGCTGCCAGGCTTAGCATTCTGCGCAAGTTCCTGTGCCTTTCTGATCTTTTCTTCTTTTTCAGGATCCAGATTTTCATTTTTCTTTCTGGAGGTTCCTACATTTCTTGTACTGGTTGTGGCCATCTTATTGATCTCTTCTGCAGATGTGCCTTTCTTTTCACGTTTCTTCTGGGCCTTCTTACGGTTTTCCTCAATAATGTCTTCCACATTTTTATTCTTCAGGTACTTATTGACCGCCAGCTGCTGTACACTTCTGACCGCAGCGCTGGCTACCCAGTAAAGACCAAGACCTGCCGGCAGAGTAAAACCAAATACAACAGAAATAAGCGGCATTGTATATGTCATCGTCTTCATGGAATTCATCATCGGATTGTCCGAATCCTGTGCTGAAGCCACCGTGTTCATCTGGGACAGCTTCACGCTGATAAACTGTGTCAGACCTGCGAGTACCGGTATGAGTATCGCCAGGATAACTCCAGCTACAGATGCCGCTGCAAGGGCGTTTGTCAGAAGATTCCACGGATGAGAACCGATATCTATTCCGAGGAAATTATTTAATCTTCCTACCTCCTGGATCGTACTGTTCGCGATATTTTCTACGTTTGGCATCTGCTCGATCAGGGCATTCCATGTGGAATCCTGAAATCTGTACAGAGCTTCGACAATTCCTGTCGTAGTAGAAAAATCAAAAGAACCTGCGATCGATCCGGATACTTCTTTCATGATACTCTCATACCCTGACACCGACTGTATCTGATCCACGAGGGGCATATATACTTCTCTTACTTTCGTAACATATGCGGGAATATTCTGAACTACAGGATACAGGCCAAACAGGATAAGAAGCTGCATCAGGGAAGGAAGACATCCGCTGGACATCCTGACTCCGTATTTTTCATATACCTGATTCGTCTCTTCCATCTGTTTCTGCTGTGAGACCTGATCTTTTTTGTTTGCATATTTTTTCTGTATTTTCTGCAGTTCAGGCTGCATCACCGCCTGCATTTTAGAAAATTTCTGCTGTTTGATCGTCAGCGGGAGCAGGATCGTATATACGATAATGGTGAATATGATGATACTTACACCGATATTCTCTATTCCGATCGCACTCATCACGTTGTAGATTCCATTCATGACCTGACCTAAGATCCAAGATATCTGACTTATGATCGGCCAGTCATAAATACCGCCGCTGGCTAAAAGCCCGTAAACTTCCATTACTTATCCTCCTTAGGGTACCGGATCATATCCGCCTTTTGAAAATGGGTTGCAGCGCAGGATACGCCAGACAGCCAGAGCTCCACCCTTGAGAGCGCCGTACTTTTCTATCGCCTCAAGTCCATACTGTGAACATGTAGGATAATACTTACATGTGCTGTATCCTTTCAGACCGGACAGATACTTTCTGTAAAAACGTATCAGCCATAACAGGATCCTCTTCATCTGCGCCACTTCCTTTTTAAAGAACTTATCTTTCAGTCCTGCTTATATATTTTATGAAGTTTTCCGAGGTGGATCAGTGCACTCTTAATCTCATGATAATTTTTTTCTCCTGCACCTGTCCTTACTATTACAACGATATCATATCCACAACGGAAATGCCCTTCTGACAGTCTGTAACTTTCTCTTACAAGTCTCGTCAGGTGATGCCTGACTACACTGTTCCCTACTTTTTTACTCACGGAGATTCCCAGCCTGTTTCTTTCGAGTTCGTTTTTTATAACATACATTACAAGAACACTGTTCGCCAGGGATCTCCCTTTTTTATATACATTCTGGAAATCTTTATGTTTCTTTAAAGATTCGGAAAATATCATCAAAGACCTCTTCTCTGATCTGATCAATTATCTCTGGATAGAAGAAAAGGCCACATATATGCGGCCTAAGCTGATAACTGTTTTCTTCCTTTTGCTCTTCTGGCAGCTAAAACTTTTCTTCCGCCCGGTGTGCTCATTCTTGCTCTGAAACCATGAACCTTAGATCTTGATCTTTTCTTCGGCTGAAATGTCATCTTCATCCCCAATACACCTCCCTTTTTCTGATATACTTTATAATAAAGTATTCACATGATAAACATTTTCTTATGTCTTTTCTAAAAAGACGCGTATCTAATTATAGTTAAAAAAGCCTGATAAGTCAAGCAAAATCAAGGGTTTAAGTAAAATTTAGGCGAATTTTTATTTTATGTGTGCCCTGCCGTCCGCTCATTACTCATCCGGGATAATAAGAAAATATGTGGATAACCTGTGGATAAATAAAAAATAACATATAAATACTGTTTATTTTTTTCTATGATCCTCTATTTTATCAATGTTGAAATTGTAGATAAAGTTATGCACATTATTTTCCGTTGATTCATGCCTTTTTTTGATGTAGAATGTAATAGAGAGATTTTAACTTTATGTCTCTCTATTCTATTGATTAGGAGCTACTTTCGATGAACATTGTAGAACAGAACTGGGACCAGATATTAAATAAGATGAAGCTGGAATACTGCTCATCCAATATTTCCTACAACACCTGGATCGCTCCCCTCACGGTATATGAAGTAACAGACGATACCGTGTATATCCTTGTAAAATTAAGAGCGAGCCTGGAACATATTGAGGATAAGTATCTTCTTCCTTTTAAAGTATGTATCGCGGAAGTAACAGGAATAGAATATGAAGTGGCTTTCGTGACAGATAACCAGACTGTCATTCAGGAAAAGAAAGAAAATATTGTCAAAAAAAACAGAGTGAACTCTCTATTTGAAAAAGCAAATCTTAATCCGAAATATACGTTTGATACCTTTGTAGTAGGAAGCAATAACAATTTCGCACATGCGGCGTCACTGGCGGTTGCAGAATCACCGGGGGAAATCTATAATCCTCTTTTTATCTACGGAGGAGTGGGACTTGGCAAAACGCATCTTATGCATTCGATCGCTCATTTTATCCTTGAAAATGATCCGTCAAAGCAGGTTCTTTACGTCACAAGTGAAACTTTCACAAATGAACTGATCGATGCGATCAAGGCAGGTAAGACAGGCAGTGAACTCGCCATGACCAAGTTTCGGGAAAAATACAGAAATAACGACGTTCTTCTTATAGACGATATTCAATTTATAATAGGTAAAGAAAGTACGCAGGAAGAATTCTTCCATACTTTTAATCATCTTCATGTATCCGGAAAGCAGATCATCATCTCCAGTGATAAACCTCCAAAGGATATAGAAACGCTCGAGGCAAGACTCAGGACAAGATTCGAGTGGGGACTTATCGCTGATATATCTGCTCCTGATTACGAGACGAGAATGGCGATATTAAGAAAAAAAGAAGAACTGGACGGTCTCGACCGATATCACATACCTAATGATGTCATGCAGTATATTGCAAATAATATCAAATCAAACATCAGGGAACTTGAGGGCTCTCTTAACAAACTGATCGCCCTTTCTAATCTGGAGAATAAACCGATAGATATATCCCTGGCTGCAGAGGCTCTGAAAGATATGATATCTCCAGACAACAACCGTCCTGTCACACCTGAGCTGATCATAGATATCGTATCGGAACATTTCAATGTTCCAGTGTCTGAACTGAAAGGAAAAAAGAGAAACGCAGAGATTGTTCTTCCAAGGCAGATCGTAATGTATCTATGCAGAACTCTTACAGATACTCCTCTGAAAGCCATTGGAGCGCTGCTTGGAGGAAAGGATCATGCTTCCGTCAACCACGGAGTCAAAAAGATAGAAAATGAATTAAAGACAGACGAAGCTCTTAATAATACCGTCAACATCATTAAGAAAAAAATAAATCCTATCTGACATTGATCAGCCTGTTAATTTCTTAATGATATAAGATGTGGATAAAAAGGATATAAATGTGAACAACAGGTAAAATAAACTGTGGACAATTACATAAACTTTTTTTGAAGTTAAGATCCTCACAAATTTATATCGGATCTTTCCCCACAGTATCCCCCTTGTTACAACACTCAACCCTCCGATTTATCCAAACGGAAAGTTCACTGTTTTTCGGGGATCAGAAGCAGTTATTAACTTATTCACAGCCCCTAATAATACAAATACGGAATTCATTTATATCTGAATATATATCCTGCGCGCGGGATATCTTTCTTCACACCCTGGAATACACCTCCGGGAAAACTGATATATAAAACCTGATAACAAGGAAAGGAGCTATCATAACATGAAGATCATATGTACGCAGACAAATCTTTCAAAAGGGGTAAGCATCGTCTCTAAAGCCGTTCCGTCAAAGACAACGATGCCGATCCTTGAGTGTATTCTCATAGATGCGTCTACAGACGTAATAAAACTTACGGCAAATGACATGGAGCTCGGCATAGAGACATCCATAGACGGGGAGATTGTCGAAAGAGGCATCCTTGCTATCAATGCCAGGATATTTTCTGAGATCGTAAGGAAACTGCCTGATAACGAGATCGTGATCGAAACGCAGGGAGATTCCCAGGCGCTTATAACATGTGAAAAGGCCAAGTTCAACATTGCAGCTCAGCCGGGAGATGATTTTTCTTATCTTCCCGCTGTGGAAAAAGATGATTTTATTACAATATCGGAGTTTACGTTAAAAGAAGTCATACGTCAGACTATATTCTCTATCGCAGACAGCGATACGAATAAAATGATGACAGGTGAGCTTTTTGAGATCGACGATAATATCCTCAAGGTAGTATCTCTTGACGGCCACAGAATATCTATACGCAAGATAGAACTTAAAGATTCTTATTCTCCTAAGAAAGTCATTGTTCCCGGAAAGACTCTTCAGGAGATAAGCAAGATCATCGGCGGAGAGGCGGAAGCTGAAGTAGATATATCGTTTACTAAAAATCATATTGTATTTGAATTTGACAGGACAGTAGTTGTATCAAGGCTGATAGACGGCGAATATTTCAGGATCGACCAGATGCTGTCAAGCGATTATGAAACAAAGGTCAGGATAAATAAAAGAGAGCTTCTTGACTGTATAGACAGAGCTACGCTGCTCATCAAAGAAGGAGATAAGAAACCGATCATAATCGATATCCGTGATGAATCCATGGAGTTTAAGATCAAATCTCAGATCGGATCCATGGATGAAGAAATTCTCTGCATTAAAGAAGGAAAAGATCTTCTTATCGGATTTAATCCCAAGTTTCTTATCGATGCGCTCAGGGTAATTGACGATGAGGAAGTTGATCTGTTCTTTATGAACGCGAAAGCGCCGCTGTTTATCAAAGACGAAGATCAGAGTTATATCTATCTGATCCTGCCTGTGAATTTCAACGCGGCAGTATAGAGGTGAAACAGAAATGGAGATTTTTAATTTGAGAGCCGGAGAAGATTTCATCCGGCTCGGACAGGTTTTAAAAGCGGCAGGTCTGGCCGAGTCCGGTTCGGAAGCGAAAGAAGTTATACAGGACGGACTTGTACTTGTCAATGGCGAAACGGAGACGAGAAGAGGAAGAAAGCTCCGTAAAGGTGATATCGCGTCATACGACGGAAAAGAAATCCAGATAGGCTAAACGGTAAGTTTGGGTTTCCCGCATTGAAATAAAGCGGAAAAAAGTGTAAAATAGACTAGATGGGAAAGTTATGGTAATCAAATCTTTAAAGCTGAAAAATTACAGGAATTATGATCTTCTGGATTTAAAATTTGATCCCGATACCAATATCCTGTACGGCGATAACGCTCAGGGCAAGACGAACGTCCTGGAAGCTCTCTATCTTTCGGGGACTACGAAATCTCACAGGGGAACAAAGGACAGAGATATCATACAATTCGGACATGATGAATCCCATATCGAGACGGTTGTAGAGAAGAAAGGAATCAATTTTCAGATAGACATGCATCTGAAAAAGAACAGTCCGAAAGGGATCGCTATAGATAAAGTGCCTATAAGAAAGGCAAGCGAATTGTTTGGCATTATCTATTTTGTATTTTTTTCCCCGGAGGACCTCAACATCATCAAAGAGGGACCTGCAGGAAGAAGAAGATTTATAGATCTTGAATTATCTCAGCTTGATAAGATATATCTTAGCAACCTTTCAAATTATAATCGCATCATTAATCAAAGAAATTCCTTGCTAAAAGATATATATGGACAACAGAATCTCCTGGAGACTCTGGATATATGGGACATTCAGCTTGCATCATATGGAAACAAAATTCTTGAAAGAAGAAAGAATTTTGTGGATGAAATTAATAAAATTATTTCTAATATCCATTATAAATTAACTGGTGGAAAAGAAAACATTACGATATCATATGAAAAAAGCAACGGAAATATGTCTTTAGAAACTGCTTTGAAAAAATACAGAGACAGAGATATGCGTATGAAAAGTACGACAGTAGGACCTCACAGGGATGATATATGTTTTACTTCCGACGGAGGACTGGATATAAGAAAGTTCGGCTCGCAGGGACAGCAGAGGACGGCAGCGCTTTCTTTAAAAATGTCTGAGATAGAACTGGTAAAGAAAGTGATAAATGATACTCCCATCCTGTTACTTGATGATGTGTTGTCTGAACTGGACAAACACAGGCAAAACTATTTATTAGACAGTATTCATGATATACAGACGATAATCACGTGTACCGGACTTGATGAATTTGTAAATCACAGATTTTCTATAAACAAGATATTTCATATTAAAAACGGACATGCAGTAAATGCAAATTAGGAGGTTGTTAAATGGGAGCATCAAGTACAGAATTTGACGCTGAATATGGAGCAGATCAGATCCAGATACTGGAAGGACTGGAAGCTGTAAGAAAGAGACCGGGAATGTATATAGGAAGTACTTCCTCAAGAGGACTCCATCATCTTGTATATGAGATTGTGGATAATTCGGTGGATGAGGCACTTGCGGGCTACTGCGATGAGATACAGGTCGATATCAACAAGGATAATTCCGTTACAGTCAGTGATAACGGAAGAGGAATTCCTGTTGGGATCAATCATAAAGCAGGACTCCCCGGGGTAGAGGTAGTATTTACCGTGCTTCATGCAGGAGGAAAATTCGGAGGAGGAGGATACAAAGTATCCGGCGGACTGCACGGCGTAGGAGCGTCTGTAGTAAACGCCCTTTCCGAATGGCTGGAAGTTGAGATTTATCATGAAGGCCAGATATACAAGCAGAGATATGAGAGGGGAAAAGTAGTCTATAAGCTGAAAGTAGTCGGTACGTGCGAGCCGGAGAGAACGGGAACAAAAGTTACATTTTTCCCGGATGCCGAGATTTTTGAAGAGACGGTATTTGATTATGATACCTTAAAACAGCGTTTCAGAGAGATGGCATTTCTTACAAAAGGGCTTAGGATCGTGCTGAGAGACTGGAGAGAAGATGAACTTCGCGAGCATACGTTCCACTATGAAGGAGGTATCAAGGAGTTTGTAACATATCTCAACAGAAGCAAGACCGCCCTCTATGATAAGATCATCTACTGCGAGGGGATGAAAGACGGAGTTGCAGTTGAGGTGGCCATGCAGCACAATGACTCTTACAGTGATAATACTTATGGATTTGTAAACAATATTACAACGCCAGAAGGCGGAACACATGTAGAAGGGTTTAGAACTGCGTTAACAAAGACATTTAATGATTACGCAAGAAAGAATAAACTTATAAAAGAAAACGAAAAACTTGCAGGGGAAGATATCAGAGAAGGCCTGACTGCGATTATCAGTGTAAAGATTGAAAACCCTCAGTTTGAAGGACAGACAAAGCAGAAGCTCGGAAACAGTGAGGCAAGAGGCGCGGTGCTCAGCGTGCTGAGCGGACAGCTTGAGATATTTCTTGAGCAGAATCCTAATGTTGCAAAGATCATAGTAGAGAAGTCTGTATTGTCCCAGAGGGCAAGAGAAGCGGCGAGAAAGGCAAGAGATCTGACAAGAAGAAAGTCGGCTCTTGATTCCACATCGCTTCCGGGAAAACTTGCGGACTGTTCTGATAAGGATCCGGTAAACTGCGAGATCTATATTGTAGAGGGTGATTCAGCCGGCGGTTCTGCCAAAACGGCGAGGGACCGTGCAACACAGGCTATACTTCCCCTGAGAGGAAAAATTCTTAACGTGGAAAAAGCCCGTCTTGACAAAATATACGGAAATGCCGAGATCAAGGCAATGATAACAGCTTTCGGGACAGGAATCCATGATGATTTTGATATTTCAAAACTCCGTTATCATAAAATCATTATTATGACAGATGCGGATGTGGATGGAGCTCATATCAGTACATTATTATTAACATTCCTCTATCGCTTTATGCCTGATCTTATAAAAGAAGGTTATGTATACCTTGCGCAGCCGCCGCTGTTTAAACTGGAGAAGAACAAAAAAGTGTGGTATGCGTACAGTGAAGAGGAATTAAATCAGATCTTGATAGAAGTCGGAAGGGACAGCAACAATAAGATACAGAGATATAAAGGTCTGGGAGAGATGGATGCGGAGCAGCTCTGGGAGACGACAATGGATCCCGAGAGAAGAATACTCCTGCGTGTAACTATGGATGAAGAGACCTCATCCGAGTTAGACCTGACATTCACGACACTGATGGGAGACAAAGTAGAACCAAGACGTGAATTTATCGAAGAAAACGCCAAATACGTTAAAAACCTGGATATATAGCAGTTAACAGCGACCGGCTCAGTGGACGCTATGGGACAGAGAGCAAGTTTACTTGCTTATCTGGCACATAGTGGACATAGAGGTTGGCATTGGAAATGCCAACCCAGTGAAAAAGCCGCAGGCTTTTGAACTGGAGAGCCGGGAGCGGACGAAGCCGTGATGAAGGCTCTCAACTGGAGAGCCGGGAGCGGACGAAGCTAATAACTCATAAAGGAGATAAAATATGGAAGACAATATTTTTGATAAAGTTCACGAAGTCGACCTAAAGAAAACGATGGAAAACTCTTATATCGACTATGCGATGAGTGTAATCGCATCCCGGGCTCTTCCAGATGTAAGAGACGGTTTAAAGCCGGTACAAAGAAGAATACTTTACTCAATGATAGAACTGAACAACGGGCCGGACAAGCCGCATCGTAAGTGTGCCCGTATCGTCGGTGATACAATGGGTAAATACCATCCTCATGGCGACAGCTCTATTTATGGAGCGCTTGTTAATCTTGCACAGGAATGGTCTACGAGATATCCGCTTGTGGACGGTCACGGAAACTTCGGATCTGTAGACGGCGACGGCGCGGCTGCGATGCGTTACACAGAGGCCCGTCTGAGTAAGATATCCATGGAGATGACTGTTGATATCAATAAAGATACAGTTGATTTCGCTCCAAACTTTGATGAGACGGAGAAAGAACCGACCGTACTTCCGTCAAGATTTCCAAATCTTCTCGTAAATGGTACATCGGGAATCGCCGTTGGTATGGCAACGAATATCCCCCCGCATAATTTAAGAGAGGTGATCGGAGCAGTAGTAAAGATCATAGACGATCAGATTGATGAAAATGGCGAGACAACCATAGAAGATATATTAAAGATCGTAAAAGGTCCGGATTTCCCAACAGGCGCAGAAATTCTCGGGACAAGAGGTATTGAAGAGGCATACCGTACGGGACGTGGAAAGATAAGAGTGCGTTCGGTTACAAATATCGAGCCTATGGCTAACGGCAAAAACAGGATCATTGTGACAGAATTGCCGTTTATGGTCAATAAAGCCAGACTGATCGAAAAAATCGCAGAACTTGTAAGAGATAAGAAAATAGACGGAATCACTGATCTGAGTGATCAGTCCAGTCGTGAAGGTATGAGGATCTGTATCGAACTCCGGCGGGACGTGAATCCTAATGTTATCCTGAATCAGCTCTACAAGCATACACAGCTCCAGGATACATTCGGCGTGATCATGCTGGCTCTTGTAAACGGACAGCCGAAAGTAATGAATCTTCTTGAAATGTTGAAATACTATCTTCAGCATCAGGAGGACGTCGTAACACGCAGAACAAAATATGACCTTAATAAGGCGGAAGAGAGAGCACATATCTTACAGGGATTGCTGATCGCTCTGGATAATATAGATGAAGTGATAAAGATCATCCGCGGATCAAGGAATGTTCAGGCTGCAAAGTCAGAGTTGATGGATAGATTTGAACTTTCAGATGCGCAGGCTCAGGCAATTGTGGATATGCGTCTGAGAGCTCTTACAGGTCTGGAAAGAGAGAAGATCGAGACAGAATATGCAGAACTGATGAAGAAGATTGATGAGTATAAGGCAATCCTTGCTGACCGTAAACTGCTCCTCGGCGTTATTAAAAAGGAAATACTTGCTATCTCTGAAAAATATGGGGATGAAAGAAGAACTCATATAGGATATGATGAGTTTGATATTTCTATGGAAGATCTCATCCCAAGAGAAAATGTGGTCATAACAGTAACAAATATGGGATATATCAAGAGAATGAGCATGGATACCTTTAAGAGCCAGAACCGGGGCGGCAAAGGCATTAAGGGAATGCAGACGCTTGAAGAGGACTTTATCAGAGAGCTGTTTGTAACTACAAGTCATCATTATATTATGTTCTTTACGAATAAAGGACGTGTATATCGTCTGAAAGCGTATGAGATACCCGAAGCGGGAAGAACTGCAAGGGGAACAGCGATCATTAATCTGCTGCAGCTCATGCCGGGAGAGATCATAACGGCGACGATTCCGATCAAAGAATATGAAGACGGAAAATATCTGTTCATGGCAACACAGAAAGGGCTTGTAAAGAAAACACCTGTCAAGGATTATATGAATGTCAGAAAGACAGGACTTGCGGCGATCGTTCTCAGAGAGGACGACCTGCTGATCCAGGTAAAAGTGACAGACAATGATCAGGATATATTCCTTGTGACAAAATATGGACAGTGTATCCGCTTCCATGAGACAGACGTCCGTGCAACCGGAAGAGTATCTATGGGTGTGCGCGGTATGAACTTAAGCGATAATGACGTTGTGATCGGTATGCAGATGAGCAGCCAGGGCAGCGAGCTTCTGATCGTATCCGAAAAGGGAATGGGTAAACGGACGAATATGGATGAGTTCACAAGACAGAACCGCGGCGGTAAAGGCGTGAAGTGTTATAAGATCACGGAGAAGACCGGAAACGTTGTCGGAATGAAGGCAGTGGATGAAGACAGTGAGATCATGATCATTAATACAGAAGGAATCGTCATCCGCATGAAGTGTGAGGATATTTCTGTATATGGAAGAATTACTTCCGGTGTAAAACTTATCAATCTTCCTGAAAATGACGTTGTGGCAAGCGTAGCGAAAGTGAGAAAAGCTTCGGCTGAGATCGACGGCGAGCAGATAGAGATAAAGGAAGAGACAGAAGAAAAGAAACCTGAAAAATAAACGGCAGGACAAAAGATGTGGAAAGACCGTTCCAGAGCGTTTTGAGTAAAATATCAAATGTTTTGGGATGGTCTTTTCTGTTTCATTTTGAAATATGAAAATGCAATGATTACTTGCATTCTATTGTAATTAGAAAGAAAAATATATATTATTTACATGTGGCGTACTGAAACATAAAAACGCATCTATTTATTCATAATATTTTTATCATCGCCGTATCGGCATGCATTCCGAAAAAATAACAATCCATTCCGTGTCGCTCATAAATACATACTGCTACCAGGAACACAGGTTTATTCTAAATCATTGTAAATAAAAAACAAAGAGATTATAATCAAAGGAGAAATATATGAAAGATATAAACGAACTGAATATGCAGATAACAGAAGAGGAAAACAGCAGTGAGAGAATGATCAATCCGCTTCAGAATATGAACCTGATGGATGATTTTCTGTTTGATGTAGCGACAGTCGACCTGGAGACATGCAAGATCATCATAGAACTGTCTCTCGGGATCAGAATCAGAAATATCCGGTGGAAAGAAAATCAGAAAGTGGTACATAATCTGCCGGGAAAGCGCGGGATAAGAATGGACTTTTATGTAGAGGATTCAGACGGCAGAGTATTCGATGTGGAAATGCAGAAGAAAAAAGAGGGAAATATCCCGAAGCGCACACGATACTATCAGGCACTCATAGATGCTCCAATGCTAAAGAGCGGGGAGAAAGGCTTTGATAACCTGAAACCGGCATATATTATCGTGATCTGCGGATTTGATCAGTATGGTTATGGATCATACAGATATACATTTGATAACCGTTGTAAAGAAATACCTGAACTTACAATGGGAGATGAATGTATTAAGATAATCCTTAATACTAAAGGTAAGAATGACGATGAAGTAGAACGATCATTAATAGATTTTCTTCATTATATCGAAAACAGCAGCGAAGAAAATGTCCCGGCTGACTGCGATAACCGCCTGAAAGATCTGCACAGGAAGATCCATGAGATCAAGTCGAATGAACAGATGGGAGTGAGTTATATGAAGATGGAAGAAAGAGACCGTCTGATACGGGAAGAGGGAGAGCGGATTGGAAAAAGACAGGGAGAAATAATGGGAGAGACTAAGATGATCGTATCAATTATACGAAAAATGCTTAGTAAAGAAGATGATGCAATAAAGATCGCAGATAATCTTGGAATTGAAAAGGAATACGCAAGAAAAATAATAAATTTAATAAAAAAATATGAAAGTGAGTCGGATGAAGAGCTTGCTGAGATAATCCTGCATCAAAAATAATAGAGTAGAAGAATAATGAAGATGGAAGAAATAATCGCTGCATTAGAAGAGCATAAGGATAAGACAGACAAAGAAATTGCAGAAATGATATTAAATCAATAATAAGATGAAATGAAGCGACAGAGTGATATGACATTTCCAATAAAGCATATCACTCTTAATTTGTGCAAAATATATAAAAATAAAAATTCATTTTTGATTAATTAGTTCAATTGAATAATACTATAAAATATGATATTATTTAAATATAAAGAACGATGTTCATTAATATAGAACACATTAAGAGAGGAGGATGCACAGCATTTTATTTTTTTTTAATATATTATGTGAACGTTGTACAATAATAATGAACAGAAAGGGAGGGCAATGAATAAGTTATGAAAGCGGCAGTATTTACAGGACCTTATGAATTTGAAATGCGTGAACGTGAAAAACCAGTTCCCGGGAAAAATGAAGTCCTCATAAGAATCAGATCAGTAGGAATATGCGGATCGGATCTTCATCCATACATGGGAGACGGCATCGACAGAAGAGAACCGGGAATTATAATGGGACACGAAGCTGCCGGCGATATCGAAGAAGTAGGAGAAAATGTAACAAAATGGAAGCCGGGCGACAGAGTTGCGATCAATCCGCAGATTAATTGCGAAGAATGTGTCCAGTGTAAAAAAGGTTTGCCTCATCTGTGTGACAGAGCATTGCTGATCGGTTCGTCTATGAGAGGATTTCTTGACGGAGCAATGTGCGAATATATTGTCATGCATGAAAAGCAGATCTATCATCTTCCTGATGAAGTCAGCTATGATTACGGGACTTTTCTTGATCCGCTCGGAAACGCGATCCATCTGATCAACAGAGGAGGCGTAAAGCTCGGAGATACAGTTGTGATCATGGGTGTGGGAACGATCGGTCTTCTGGCGGTACAGACGGCAAGACTTGCGGGAGCTGTAAAAGTAATCGCAGTGGACCTATCCGATTATAAACTCGGGATAGCAAAAGAGCTCGGGGCAGATATCTGTCTGAAATCTGACGATCCTGACTTTATGGAAAAGATCAGGCAGGAGACAGACGGGCTTGGGCCGGATGTGGTGGTTGAGGCAGTAGGCATAGGAGTTACATATAATCTGGCCCTCACGATGTGCAGGAAGAGAGGTACAGTCGTGGCACTCGGATTTACGAAACCACAGCTTGATCTTGCTATCCAGCAGATCGTATATAAAGAATTAAATGTATTGGGAAGCACAGGATATGCGGATGAGTGTAAAACGACGATTGAATATATGAGAAAAGAGCTCGTGGATATTGAAACAGTCATCACGCACAGACTTCCTCTGGAGAAAGTAAAAGAGGGATTTGACCTGTTGTGTAAAAAAGACAGTAAAGCAATAAAAGTTATATTAAACCCCTGAAGGAAAGACTAACTATTAAAAGTCAAGTCTAAAATGGAGATTTTAAGAATGAATTGCGGTAACGCATTTCAGATATCGTTGTACCTTGAAAATCGCATGACAAACAGAGCATCGTATATCGGTGCTCAAAGGGAATATATGGGACAGAAAAAGTTATTCCGCTTTTATGTATGGCTTGCCGGATTTT
>CASFID010000074.1 GCA_949294665.1 uncultured Eubacteriales bacterium | reverse complement strand
TTTTTCAGTCATGGTATAAAGAAACCGCCATAGCGTTCTCCTGCATATTCTGAAAGGATTGCCCTATGGCGGTTTCTCAGCTCGTTTCTGTTTCCCTATTCTTTTACACCGCCGAGCGTTACACCCGCAATAATGTATTTTGAAAGAAGCAGATATACGATAATGATCGGTACGATCGCTACCGTGATCATCATATAGATTTTACCCATATCAAAGTTCATGTAGTCCGCTCCACGGAGCGTTGCGATCAGGATCGGTACTGTCATCTTGTCCTTAGACTGAATTACCAATGCCGGAACGAAGTAATTATTCCATGAACTTACAAATGTAAATATTGCCTGCACCGCGATCGCCGGCTTCATGATCGGAAGCACGATCCGGTTGAAAGTCCGGAATTCTCCGGAGCCGTCAATCCTTGCCGCTTCCACAAGCGACAGCGGAAGAGACGACTGAAGATAGCTGTACATAAAATAGAATACAGCCGGTGACGCAATGGACGGTATGATCAGCGGAAGAAGCGAATCATACATCCCCATATTTGTGATCAGGCGCAGGAATCCCATCGCCGTCACCTGCGTCGGCATGACAAGGATTGCCATGATAAATGTAAACGCAGCCTTCTTTGCCTTAAAATCATAGGCGTACAGACCGTAAGCCGTCAGCGATGAAAAATATGTACATAACGCCGCGGAACAGGTCGACACGATCAGGCTGTTCAGGATTCCCTTAAACATCGGGAAGCTTCCGTCATTTGCCACGTTCTTCAGATTTTCCAGAAAATAGGTTCCCGGGATCGCCGAAAATCCTTTCTGCAGATCCGCATGGGAGCGCGTCGCATTTACGATCAGGATGTAAAAGAAGAACAGGCATAAAAATGACAACAGTATCAGCACCACATAAGCCAGTATTGTCTGGCCGTGTTTCGCCTTTTTCGACTTCATAACCTATCTCCTCCCTTTCCGCGCATCTTTAAGTTTTCGTTTCGACGCTTTCGAGCCATAGCCGTCGTCGTTGTTTCCATTCGTCATCCTGTATACAAAGAAGCACAGGATACCGCTTACGATAAACAGGTATACAGACAAAGCGCCCGCCATGCCGTAGTTTCTGCTCTCCAGATGGCTGTTCAGGAACATGATCAGCGTCATGGACGTACGGTCCGGATTTCCCTGCCCGTTCGTCAGGATCTGCGGAACATCGAACATCTGCAGGCCGCCGATGATCGAAGTGATCAGTGTGTAGGCAAGGATCGGACGGATCAGCGGGAGCGTGATATAGAAGAATCTCTTGACGCTCGTACATCCGTCCAGCTCGCACGCCTCGAAGACATCCTGGCTGATCCCCATGATTGCCGCCATGAGCATGATCGTCGTATTTCCAAACCACATCAGGAAGTTCATAAGTCCCACAAGTGATCTGGTACCGATCACAGAGCCAAGGAAATCGACCGGCTCACTGATCCATCCCAGAGACATCAGGATCGAATTGATCGGTCCGTTGGTCGAAAACATCGCGAAGAACAGCATGGCAAACGCAGACGCCATGATCAGGTTCGGAAGATAGATGACGACCTTAAAGAACTGTTTGCCTTTGATCTTCAGACGGATATCCGTAAACCAGTTTGCAAGGAGCAGCGCGATCACGATCTGCGGAACAAAACCGATCACCCACAGGATCAGGGTATTCCCCGCATATTTGAGCATATCAGAGCCCAGCAGGCTGATATAATTCTGCATTCCGACAAAATTGGGACCGATTTCTTTGATTCCCGACCGGTAATATTCAAAGAAACTGTATCTGACCGTATCGATCAGCGGGATCAGAGAAAATATCAAAAAGCATATAAAAAACGGCAGGATAAAAATATATCCCCACTTGGCATAGCTGACACTTTTACGTTTCTTTTTCATAAAGTATCATTCCTTTCTATTTCCGGCAGCCGCACAGACTGTCCGTCCGCTGGGCTGCCGGCTTGCTGCATTATTCGGGCCACTCAACCTCTGTGATATCCGGATAACGTTCTTTGATCGCAGTCTCGAAATTCTCTTTTGCCTTATCAAAGTCTACATTACCCTGGAAATAATCGCTGAATGAGTTCTGGAACAACTCGACGCATCCGAGGTCATATGCGGAAAGCGGAGCGATCTCTATGTTTTCCGCTACCGGTGCATAGTACTCATACGCATTCTGTCCGCCGAGGAAATCAGATGCATATGCATCGTCTGCGGCTGCTTCTTCCATACCGCTTACCGTATTTGTAAAGTCAAGATAATCCTGTGAGATCTTCAGCAGTGTATCTTTTTCCGCTGTCATTGCCATGATGATATCTTTTACGTGCTCCGGATTATCCGTGCCTGTTGCCGCATGGATATAAGAACCGCCCCAGTTGTATTCCTGCGGAGGATTTGTGACCGCCCATGCGCCGGCTTCGCCGTC
>CASFID010000073.1 GCA_949294665.1 uncultured Eubacteriales bacterium | reverse complement strand
TCTCCCAAAGCCCGGTTCCGGCGGGGCTTATAAAAGTGCCTCTATTCTCGGTGCTGCCATTCTGAATTTCTCAAAAAACGGCAGATTGGTACTTTAGGAAGACATATCTATCTTTTCAATGCAGTTTGCGGAAACTCAAGAACTTCCCTCTAAAATTATATGTGAAAATCTTCAAATTATTTATATAATCACTCGAACTCGCAAAGTTCTATTTGATTCATAATACTTATCCCATACTTCAGTCTCAAAACAGTTCATTATCGAACTGTTTTTTATGTATTGTCTCTGATTCTATATAATCTTATTGTCATTTTATTGTCACTAATAGTAATGGATTGGTCTTCTTCAATATTACTTGAATTCTTACATTATTGCCTTCTTAAAAGCTATGAATTACTTTCCCGATAAAGACTTTCCAACCACATAAACACCTATCACCATCACCGCTATTGACATTCCTAAGAGTACCCCTGAAATAAAGTCTTTCATATCAGAACCGCCAACTGCATAAGAAAGAGCTTGCATAGCTATGCCCATAACAATTAACACAACTCCATACAAAGTATTCTTTTGTTTTTCTAATTCCTGTGTTCTTCTCAGTAAGTTTAAAAACTGTTCTTCATCATAGATGAGAACACTTTTTCTTCTAAAGTTTCACCATCAAGCAATACAACAACACTCATTTCTGTAGACATATATTTTCCGTAAGAACATTTTTATGACACCCCCATAAAAAATGTTCACATAAAAAATATGGCTTTTCATATAGGTTTATAAACCGTTGATTTCTTTCCAATTTTCCTTCTCAATTTAGATCAAATGACAAATATCGATTGTTTCGGTGCTTTGTTACTTATAATCCGTTGTCTTATAACCACTTATTTTTTACAATTTTTATGGAGGTATTTGTAATGATAAAGGAAAGATTTGGATTAGCTGTGAGAAAATATCGCAAACAACTAGGTTTAAGCCAAGAAAAATTTGCTCTTAGTATTTCTATGGATCGAACTTACTATGCATCTGTAGAAGCTGGGAAACGAAATATTTCTTTAGAAAATATAGAAAAAATTGCTAATGGTTTAAATATTTCTCTTTCAGAATTATTTCAAACAGTTGAATCAATTTAATTACATACTAAGGAGATTTATCATGCATAATTATATAATTAATCGTAATATTCATTTTAACTGTGGTTTTTCACTCCCTATTGCTAATGTTGTGTCTGCGATCCATCATACAAATGATGTATTAGAACAATTACCAGCTTCTCTTTTTCGAAGTATTGATTATAAAACAACCAGCGCAATGATTGGTTGCATTTTATGTGAAAATATAGCTCTTACGACAAACGGTGTCGCAATTGTAAACCCTATAGAGAAAGGACATCCTGATATTGTTCCCTGGCAAGCTATAGAAGCGACTGAAGAACAACTTCGTAATTATCCTATAGGTCTTGAGGTAAAATGTACAATTGGTAGTGTTCCCAAAGGCTCAAATATAGAAAAAGCTGCTCCTCGCATTAATCATATATCGAATGTTACTTGGCAAGCTCATCACCAAGAAGTCAGCGAACTTTTCGGCATCACTTTTGATTACATACCTACCGCTTCTGGTTATAAACCTGTTATTTCTGCAACATTTTATTGTGATAACCTTTGCGTTTCCGATTGGGGTGACATTAGTGGTACTAACGGACGTAACACAAAAGTTTGTGGTATGAAAGCCTCTGGAAAAGCAAAGATGGGCGCAGGTTGGTTTACAATTCTAGCCGATTCCCCTATTTATTGGCAAAAGTACTCCCAAATATTCAAGATCTACACTGAATAAAGTTACTAACCGAAGAAAAATTGGGCAAATCTTTCCACCTATTTCAAGTTCTAAGAAGTTGTCAAACGACTCATTTATACCGCAGCCACAATATAATGACTTAACTGTCAACTTCCAAATGGCACAAAATTTAACCCAATTTCCCCATCCAATATGAGCAATGTACTGACTTGGCCGGTCTAAATCAGAGACAGGCTTTCTGGAAACCGCATTATAATACAAACAAGGGCAAAGCCCCAAATTGGGGTTCTGCCCACAATAAATGATATAGTATATCAATTTTCCAATTTGCATAAGAATATTTTCAAATAATTACATATATATTTCCTCTATTTTTTTCAATTTATCTCCCAACATTTTAGTATATATGGGAGACACAGGTTCTCCTAATATATCCCTTAACAACATTGAATTTGCATATACTTCTTTCCCATTTTTTTTAACTGTCCACTTATATTCACTCGGATTTATTCCAAAAAGCAATGCCACTTCATATAATGATAAAACTCTATTTTGTGTAGGATGAATATTTTTATCAGAGCAAGCATATGCCGAGCGCGTTGTTATTGTTGGCGCCGGTTCATCTGCACTCATTCTTCTATAAGTAGACACAAAACCTTTTATCAATCTATATTTTCCATCTTTTTTTACTGTTGGTTTAGGCAATAATTTTCCACACTGTCGACAAAATACATCCTCTTTTTCTGATACATAATGACATTTTGGACATTCGTTATTTTCGAATGCACTACAATTAGGTTTTGTGTTAGAAATCCAGTAATATAATTCAGGTCTTGAAACCGGGACATAATGTAAAGGATGGAAATCAGATTTTGCTTTCTTTTTATCGATGCTATCCAATTCTGGCAAATCACCAATAGTCTCCCCTACTGTAATAAAATGTTCTTTATCTAATACTACTTCAGGAAATAATTTATTTATATCAAAATTTTTTGTTACTAATGTTTTATCAACAAATATGCCTATCGTCCTTCTTCTATTTTGAGGAATACCATATTCTGCCATATTGTGAATTTCAAATCTACCAATATATCCAATTTTTTCTAATTGCATATATAACTCATCCACAAAAAGAACCTCCTCTCCATTCTCATTCAACAAAAGTGTATTAAACATTCTATCTACGTTTTCCCAAACAAAGAATTTGGGTTTTAAACTTTGCAATAATGTAAGTGCATATTTATATAAATAATTTCTTTTATCAATTTCAGGTCTTTTTCCTTCTCTAATCGCCTTTTTAATAGTTCCAATTCCGTTCTTTGACATTCCCTGACAAGGCGGTGTAGCTATCAACATAAATAATCTTTCACCATTAAGTTTTTCCATTGCTTTTTCATATATCTCTTCTAAATGTGTTGCTATATCTCCTACTACCACATATGAGTCAGGATAATTATTTTTAATAATTTCAGCTCTATTTTCTTCCAATTCATTCATCACAATAGGAAAATATCCCGCATTTCTAAATCCTATATCTCCAATTCCTCCGCCCGAAAACAAGCTTATATATTTTAATTTTTCCATAGTTCACATACCTCTCTTCTACTTCTTAATATCTTAGTCATATTGAAACAAATAACAAACTAATGAAGCATATAAATGCATTTATTCTTAAATGATCCTTTATAAATTCACTATTATCCAATACTCTATAAAGCTTATATTTACACTTTCTACATTATACCCTTCATAAAAAACACTGTAAACAAAAAACAAATTCAAGCATACCATCAAAAACATGAAAGTTTTTTCTATCCATTTTTAACTGTTCCATTTATTTGATTTTACCTCACCCCTTTGTCCATTCTCTGCCTCTGTTTCTGATTTTTCAGCTCCTGTTCCCGTTGTCTCTCAATCTGGACGATTTTATCAACCTTATCACATCCTAGAACACTTTTTACACGTTCATAATCCCAGAAGTTCTCCCACAACAGCCTATTTTCATTCCGTAATTCTTCTACTCGATTCGTAAGAAAATTAACCTTACTCCATGCTCTTTCATTCGCCTTCTGCATATTACTAAATCTCCTAGAAAACTCAAGATAAGCCCGATATACTGAACGCAATACTAGCACTATGTTCTTAATCAGTGGTTTTGCCTTTTTCTCTCTATAAGATTTTGCGCTTTCCAGTGTTCCCGCCTCCGGCAGCACCTCCTCTGGATCGGCAGAATATTTCTCTGCAAATCGTTCCATCTCTTTTACCATAGGCGCAATCTCCGTTAGCTTTTTCTCATATTGTGCCACATTCTTCTTTGCCTGTTCTGCCTTCTTATCGGCTTCTTTCCAGCTTTCTCGAGCCGAAGATATATCCTGCTCAATATTTTTCAAATGATCCAGCCATTTTTCATTTACTTCTTGCATAGTAGCATTATGCTCTTCTAAGTCCGCTTTCTGCTCTTCAAGTGCCGCCACTTCCTTTGCCCGCTCCCGTTTTTCGAAATCCAACAGAGACAGATGCTTTTCATGTGTGCCTTTCTGCTCCCATTCAATCCCATGCTCCAACATAATTGAGGCAAGCTGCTGCTTTTCAGCCGCCACCCACTGATTTAATTCTGTCTCCATTCTCGTACCGCCTTTGAAACCGAGTGCTGACAATGCCTGTTTCAAAGATACCCTTGTATCCAGACCGCGCTTACTTCCTGTTGTATATGGCACAAAATCTATATGTAAATGCGGTGTGGCCTCATCCATATGAAGATGAGCAGAAAACACTCTTAAGGTAGGATTTCTCCGTTGAAAATCCTTCATATATTCGTCTAGTATCTTCGCTGCCATCTGCCCCTCTTTTGTTGTCGCTCCCATATTGTCTTTATCCCCGATCTGCAGGATAATCTCATGGAATGGCTTTTCCTGCTTTCCAGAACGGATCTTCTCATAATAATCTTCAATCTTTCGGTCTCTTCTGGTCTGTTTGGAATTATATCGTTCAAGTGCCTCATCAAATAATTCATGGTATACTTCTCGGATATCCCGATTGCAGTATTCCACATTCCAGTGACTCCGTTTCGGATCTGTATTCTTTGCGTGAAATTTTCTACTGTTGTGGTTGACAGAACCTTTACCTGTCATAAAACTAATCGTTCTCTTCAATAACTCTCCTTTCTCCCTCTTAGGGTAGTATTCAGCGCCGGATACGGCGCATAAGCTTTGTTACTTTCGTCGAAAGTAACGCAAAAGCACTTTCGACAGCCTTCGTCCATCAAAAGTACCCTTGCGCCCTGCGGGGCTGTTTCCGTTAAGCGATTTCCGTCTGCATCATCTGATTCTTCTCTTTGTCCGTGATTTACAGGTGCGTGCCACGCTCCTGTTATAACTCAAACAAGAAGAATCCCTACCAACGAAAGTTCTCCTGTATTCCTTTCTTATCCAGATACTCCTTTCTGGCTTTTTCCCGCTCTTCTTTAGTCGCTGCTGTTTTCGACTGCGTATACAATTGTCTATTGACCAGATGATCCATCTTTTCTTCAAGTCCCTTGCATATCTCATCTGAGCAACTGTAATCATCCAGCAAATGATACGAGACAAGCTGACGAAATAATGTAAATGGAATCTGTACATTCTTTATTTCCATACGCTTCTCCTTTCATGGTGGCAAGATGCCCTGTTCTTAAGAAATGGTCATCTTGCCATCTTCCTTTATTCTGATAATATCCAAAACCATTGGTTTCCCCGTTTGACCGAATCGATTTCCAGTTCCTGTTTTGCATTCCGCAGAGTTTTCTTCTTAATTCCCTGTTTGCTCGCTTCTTCCTCAATCTTTTTCTGTGCCATACCACCATCAGCCAGAATATCCAGTAGAAATTCCTTCGCTATCCGGCTTTTTTGTCCTCTTGCCTCTCCACTCAAAAGGTCATCTGCACTAATGTCATACTCTCCGATCCACTGAAACCCTGTTTCTTTGTCTAATCGAAATGCGACGGATTTTCCTTCCGGTGCAAGGGAACTTTTCACATGGCACATCACCCTTGTCTCCGGTTCGTCCTTCAGCCTGCCCACAATCAGGACACTTCTTGCCGCAGCTTGAAAATCAATGGATCCAAGGCCACGATAAGAAGATTTCCCATTGCTATTTTTATTCATATGCCCGATCAGAATGATCGCACAATGATATTTCTCTGCAAGGACTGCCACCCGTTTCATCAACGGACGGATTTCATTGGCCCGGTGCATATCCACATCTGTTCCCAGAAATCCCTGTATAGGATCCAGCACCACCATTCTTGCTTTCGTTTGCATGATTGCTTCCTCAAGTCTGACATCCAACATAGTTAATGGCTGTTCCCGATCATCGATGACCAGCACTCTGGAACAATCTGCCCCAGCCGCAAGCAGACGAGGTTTTATCGTATCCCCCAATCCATCCTCTGCAGTCTGATAAATGACATTAACAGGCTGCATAGGGTTATCTTGCGGTAGCACTTCCTGTTTCAGATTCTCTTCGCTATCCTTCTGTGCTTCTTTTGAAGATTGAAGATTCAACAAGATTGGTTCACCTCTGGTCAGTTTAGCGATGATCTGCAAGACCATAGTTGTTTTTCCTTCTCCTGGATCCCCTTGTATAATCGTAACTTTTCCAAAAGGAATAAACGGATATAGCAGCCATTCAATCTGTTCCACTTCCACAGTTCCCATGTTAATCAACTTCAGTTGCGGCACTGATCTTTTCAATTCTGTCCTCTTATTTTCTATCGTCTTCAATTCTATCTACTTCACCTCCTGCCCTTCCGGGCAAGTCTCTGATGAACAGATAATTGGGAATTGTCGTATCTTACAATCCGTGATATACTTAATCTGCGAAGATGGTATATCAGTAAATCTGATTATCAGAGAACTTGCTCAGATATTTTGTCTGGGCTTTTTCTTTTCTCCAGCCCTCATTTTCCACCTCTCAAACAAACCGTCTTGTTGGAATCACTATAATCTCAAACCTGCTTCCGTCCATCAATTCAATCAACACAATATGATCTGACTCAAAATCCACAAGGATAGAGGCAATTTCTAACTTCTTAGAGCGATTCAAGATCTCATAAACTTTGTTGACCATCTTTTTTGTTTTCATCTGTATTTCTCCCTTCCGCAAATCCATTCAAAATTTCCAACATGGTTCTGATTGGCGTAAATAATTCTTCTCCAGCATCATTCAATGTGTTCAGACGTTTTAATTCTGTCTCAATCTCCCGGAGCTGTTTTCGGAACTGCACCAGCATCAATGGATTACCAACAGCTGTGATCTTTTGATATAAAACGCTTTCAATGATGTACTCTTGTCTGGTTTGATATCCACAAAGTTTCACCCTTTTATCCAGTTCTTCGTTTTCTTCAGGAGACATTCGAAAAGCAATTGTTACATTACGCCAACGATTCCTTTTATCCATATTTTTTTCACTCATTCCATGAATCCTCTCTTTCCTCATTTAACCTGTCCGCCATATCTTTCTGTATCGTAGGAAATAAATGTGCGTATCGATATGTGATCTCAACACTTTCATGCCCTACTCTCTCTGCAATTGCCACAGCAGAATATCCCATATTAATCAACAGCGATACATGAGAATGCCGGAGATCATGGATACGGATCCGTTTGACGCCTGACAGCTTTACTCCCCGATCCATTTCATGATGGAGATAACTTTTAGAAATCTGAAAGATTCGATCGGTTTCTTTCAGTCCATACAGCATACTTAAATAGCTTTCTAGCTCTTCACTCAAAAATTCCGGCATCACTATAATTCGATTACTTTTCGGTGTTTTAGGATCTGTTATGACATCTTTTCCCTCTAAGCGCTGATAAGATTTATTGATGCGTATAGTATGGGATCGAAAATCCAGATCTGCAGGTGTTAAGGCCAAAAGCTCCCCCATTCTCAATCCACACCAATAGAAAATTTCAAATGCGTAAAAGGATATGGGCTTATCTGCAACCGCCTCAATGAACTGTGTATACTCTTCTTTTGTCCAGAAAAGCATTTCCTTTGATTTTTCTTTTCCCATGGATCCCGCCTTACGTGCAACATTACTTTTCAAATCATAAAAGTTAACAGCATGATTCAAAATCGCACTCATTTGATTGTGGATTGTCTTAAGATATACCTGCGAATATCCCTTTCCATTGGCATCTCGATGATTCATGATCATGTTTTGCCACTGACGGATATCTGCCGTCTTGATCTCCTGTAGTTTTCTGTCCGTAAAATATGGGAGAATCTTCTTATCGACAATGTGCTTTTTAGTCAGCCAGGTATTATATTTAATCCTGGGTTTAATATCGTTCAGATAGATATTCACAAAATCTCCGAATGTCATATCCAGACTTCTATTTTCCTTTAATTTGAAAGCCCTCTCCCAGTCTTGCGCATCACATTTACGCTTAAATCCTCTCTTTGTCTTTTGTTTTCTGGTACCTGTCCAATCCTTATAATAGGTGCGAACTTCATAAGTATTAGTCTTTTTGTTTTTAATAACTGCCATTCATTTTCACCTTCTTTCTTGAACTCTCACATTATTTTGTTTCGCTCATACCATAAACACGTTCTTCAAAATATTTACGGCTAATTTTGCCCTTAACAACCACAAATCCCTGTTTTTCCAGTTCATCGTTCAGCTTATGTACCAGACGATATGCAAAGGAATCAGATACTTCTAATTCCCGGGCAACTTCTTTCGCTGAGATAAATAATTTGCTCGCCATATTTTCTTCCTCCTTTCCCTTTTTATAAATTCCATCAGTTCATTTCTGAACGGTACGCTTGTATCATAACATTTCATTTTCGAAATGTCAACAGAATAATTTCAATATTGAACGGTTTGTTTTTATATTTCATTTTTGAACTGTTCATGCTATAATAAGAGACAAGAACTGTGAAGGAGCGATTAATTATGACTGTTGGAGATAAAATCAGGAAATATCGGTTAGAACAAGGATATACCCAAAAAGAATTGGCCATAAAGGCAGGACTAAGTGAGTCAGCTGTAAGAAATTATGAACTTGGGAACCGCACTGCTTCTCAGGATCAATTAGAAAAAATTGCCAATGCATTAAAAATCAGCCCATTCGCACTGGCAGATCCTAACTTTGATACCTATATAAGTGTTATGCATTCTCTTTTCGCATTGGAAGACCAGTATGGACTCCATGCCTACAGAGATGAATCCGGGGTACCTCAACTGATGTTTAAGGATAAAGGACATGATTCATTAAATATGCTGGATCAAATCGGTGAATGGGCAGATATGTACCAGAAATACAGAAACGAAGAAATTACGGAAGAGGAATACTTAGCCTGGAGGAGCAAATACCCAAAATAATGGATGTGAGGATTAAAATGTCGTCAGAAATATTAACTTCAAATATCATTCAGAACACCACGAATTCTGCAATGAGTTCTTATGAAAAATACTCATTACTAATTTCTATTATTGCAATTGTGATTTCAATAGGTGTACCACTCCTACAATGGATTTATAAAAAAGCAAAAAGATTAAGGTTATCTATTATACCTTTTGAAAACAACCCTCTTTTATTATTATTTAATGAATCTGGATGTTACTTCAAACTAATGTTTTGCATTCAATGTGAAGATCAGGACACTACTATCACTTCAATTGATGCTACTTTAACACGACAATCTGATTCATGGGAAAAAACATACAAATGGTCTTTTCTTGAATCTACATATATCAATTGGCTTGGTAATAACTCGGCAAATCGACTAAATTCTGCAACATATGCACGCCCTTACAAAATCAAGGAAAATACTTTAGAGCCTTTCATTATCGAGTTTTCAGCTCAAGATGATGCATCAAAACTTAATTCTGAATGTAATGATAATGAAACTTCACTTTCGCAATTTATGTATTTCAATCCTGATTACAAAATCAGCTCATGCAAAAATATTGATGAACTAAAGACAACAATTGCCGCTATCAAAGCTGGATATAAACAAACAAACGAATACTCTTCAATAAATAAAACTTTAAAACAATATTTTTATTGGAAATCAGACAGTTACTTATTGAATCTATCTATCCACTATGGCGTTGATAATTGCAAACAATGCAGCTACGAATTTGAAATATCCCAAGAAGAAGCTGATGAGTTCTCAAGAAATTTTGAAGAAATTACTTTTTGCAGACTTCATAAATCTTGCAATCTACCAAATAATTTATTTAGTTTAAACAAAAATATCCAAGCCCACACTTAATTATTATTGTCATTTGATTGTCACGAGGCATAGAAAAAGCCCGCAACCCCGCATAAATGCTGGGATTGTGGGCTTTACTCTCCTATTCGAACTCTATAGTTCCCGGCGGCTTACTGGTCAGATCATACATCACCCTGTTAACCCCCCGCACTTCATTAATAATCCTGCTCATCACTTTACTGAGCACCTCATAAGGGATCTCCGCCGCCTCTGCAGTCATGAAGTCCACCGTATTCACAGCCCTGAGCGCCACTGCATAGTCATAAGTTCTCTCATCACCCATGACTCCGACGCTCCTCATATTCGTAAGTCCGGCAAAATACTGTCCGATACTCTTATCAAGTCCGGCATTTGCAATCTCCTCACGATAGATAGCGTCTGCGTCCTGTACGATCTTCACTTTCTCTGCAGTAATCTCACCGATAATGCGGATGCCAAGCCCCGGACCGGGGAATGGCTGGCGATATACCAGATATTCCGGAATTCCCATCTCAAGTCCGGCTTTGCGTACCTCATCCTTGAACAGATCACGGAGCGGTTCGATGATTTCTTTAAAGTCAACATAATCCGGAAGCCCTCCCACATTGTGGTGAGATTTGATCACTGCGGACTCACCGCCAAGGCCACTCTCTACCACATCCGGATAGATAGTTCCCTGCACAAGGAAATCCACAGCCCCGATCTTCTTTGCCTCTTCCTCAAAGACGCGGATGAACTCTTCCCCGATGATCTTTCTCTTCTTCTCCGGTTCTTCCACACCCTTTAATTTGTCATAAAATCTCTCCTGTGCGTTCACACGGATAAAATTCAGGTCATAAGAACCGTCCGGGCCAAAAACCGCCTCAACTTCATCGCCTTCGTTCTTTCGCAGAAGACCATGGTCGACAAAAACGCAGGTGAGCTGTTTTCCGATTGCTTTAGAGAGCATGACTGCTGCCACAGAAGAATCCACTCCACCGGAAAGCGCGCAGAGCACTTTGCCGTCTCCCACTTTCTCACGGATCGCTTTTACAGAATTTTCCACGAACGCATCCATCCGCCAGTCACCGGTACATCCACACACATTCTTTACAAAGTTATTAATCATCTTTGTGCCTTCCTGCGTATGGAGCACTTCCGGATGGAACTGAATCGCGTATAGCTTCTCCGCTTCATTTTCTGCCGCTGCCACCGGGCAGTCCGCCGTATGGGCAGATATCTCAAATCCCGGCGCAACTTTTGAAATATAGTCAAAGTGGCTCATCCAGCATACCGTCGGAGTGGAGACGTCCGCAAACATTTTAGATGAAGTCTTGTCGATCAGGACTTCTGTTTTTCCATATTCTCTGACGTCCGCTTTCTCTACTCTTCCCCCAAGCACGTGCATCATAAGTTGGGCACCGTAGCAGAGTCCCAGCACCGGTATCCCCAGCTTGAACAGCTCGTCCGAATATGTCGGTGAATCCGGCAGATAGCAGCTGTTCGGTCCACCTGTAAGGATGATCCCTCTTGGAGCCATAGCCTTTATTTTTTCAATATCTGTTTTGTAAGAATAAATCTCACAGTACACATTGCATTCCCTGACACGTCTTGCGACAAGCTGGTTATATTGTCCGCCGAAGTCAAGGACGATCACTAATTCGTTCTTCACAATCTCCCTCCTGATCCCATGCTCAAACAGCAAGTTTTCTATCATCCAATTATAGTGGACATCGCTTCATTTTACAAGAGATTCCTTATTGTAGAGGCAGAACTCCTTACTATGACAGCAGAACTTCTTATTATAATATATGGCGGACTTCCTGCCGTTTATATAACAGATGATCACATACTCTGCTTCACCCTTGTGATCTCTCCCCACTGCTTTTTCCCTTTGCCGTATCCAAAAAAAGCAGTCACCCGGACTACATCCAGGAACAGGCGGAAAAACACATTTTCCAGGATACAGATAAAGATTGCTTTCACTATATCGATCAATTTCCTCCGAAGATGCAGCGTATAGATCCGCTGGAAGAATATCGTAAGCGTAAGCACTGCATTATACATTGTATACATCAGATAGAACCGGATCATAAAATCCCAGTTCAGTATCCCCAGTGCAGCAGAAGCTGCCATGGTGATCCATCCGATGAGCTGGAAGACCGGCGACAGCAGTTCGTAAAGAAGATAATAAAGATAGGAACCTATCCCCAGCCAGCCATAGTTCGGATTCATAAATATCCTGCGATGTTTTATCAAACTCTGGAAGAGGCCAAGATGCCAACGTCTCCTCTGCTTCCTCAGATCATTCAATGACTCCGGGACTTGACTCCAGCAGACAGCATTCGGTTCATAACAGACCTGATACGGAATCTTGTTATTTCTGCAGAACACATGCATACGCACTACCAGTTCCATATCTTCGCCCAAAGTGTCTCTGTCATATCCTCCCGCCGCTATCACAATGTCTTTTTTGAAGAGACCGAACGCGCCGGAGATGATCATATTCCCGTTAAATCGGTCCAGAAATATGCGGGCGGCCAGAAAAGAACGGTCATATTCCATGAGCTGCATACTTGTTACAATATTCCACGGCACACGGTATCCCATCTGTTTTCCGTGCTCGATCTGAAGGCTCTGAGAAGCGCGGACCAGACCTCCCACCGCTATCACATTGTCTTTTTCCATAACAGGTTTCACGATCCTCTCCAGGGAATTCGGCTGGAGCATAGAATCCGCATCAATACAGAGGAAATAAGGATAAGAAGCAGCATTGATCCCCATATTCAGTGCGTCTCCTTTCCCGCCGTTGTGTTTACAGATGAGAGTGACCGGAACACTCAGACCAACTGCGGTGTAAATCTCTTTCTCTTCCTCGCAGATAAGTTTCTTGCGTATGGGGCGCTGTATCTTTATCATCTTAAAATGATCGGTCAGCGCTTTCACAGTACCGTCTGTCGAACCATCGTCAACGATAATGATTTCATATAAGCGATAGTCCAGTTTTAGCAAAGATTCAACACTGTCTACTATCGTAACTTCCTCATTATATGCGGGCACGAGAATAGACACAGGAAAATAGAAGTCGTGTTTTATCTCATTTTTTATTCCCTGCATCCTGTTCGCGTAATAAAGATCCCATGCCCCCACCGCTACCGAGAGCAGCAGATAAGTTGCGTAGATCATCAGATAGATCAGGAAAAAACTGTTTACAAATTTAAGAACGTACTCCAATACTGCTATCATTCTCTATATCCCTCTGTTTTCTGACTATATAAGTAAACATTTCTCTTACATATCTGTCATCGCTAGTACACAGATTCTCGATCTCCTTTGGAGACAGGTCCATCTGCACAAGCGATACAGCGGCATTGTGACGGGTATACCAGTTCCCGCTGTGGATCGCGTGCATCAGTTCCTTCTTTGTCTTCTCACCGGGGTAACTTCCCAGCGCCTGTGCGGCAACTGCAGAGACATCGCTGTCCTCCTCCAGTATATTCAGGAGTACCTTCTCCGCTTCTGGATTTATATGATTGGCAAAATACCGCACCGCCGCAAACCGCGCCTCATGATATTTTGAAAAGAGCGCCGGAAGAATCAGATCCGACATGTCGTCAGGAATACGGTTCATGAATTGGATCAGTGTTACCTCCATCCTTTCATCCTTCTTTTGGCTCCAAAGGCGTCTTGCCAGTCTGGAGGTATCTCCTCTGAACTGTGTGAGGCCGTCGGCTATCAGCTTTGGATTATGGTACCATCTATGCTCGTAAAAAATCTTAAGGGCGCGCACGAGTGCATCTTCATTCCCAAGCCGGTACAAAGCCTGAAGGACATTCTGCCGGCAGTATATTGTGGAATCATCCAGATAATCGATCAATATTTCTCCCAGTGTTTTGTGTTCCTCAGCCGCCTTATCGGGAAAGAGCGAGATCAGATATGCAAAGAGCGCCCGCTCCATTGCCGGTTTCTTCCGATAGACTGCCGCCGCGTCAAACACTGCCGTACGGCAGTCGTGCAGGCACTCGACGATCGCATCCTCAGAGATTTTTCCTCTGTTTTCCTCCGCTGCATTCGCTATGACAGCCAGCTTCCCGGGGTTTTTCAATTTCCGGTACAGTTGTCTCCTGTACCTTGGCTCCGCCCGATATGAAGCGTCCCCGGCAGCTTTCGCCTGTTCTTTTATCTCCTCCCTGACTCTCCGGTCAGTAATGCGTTTTTTCACTCCGCCGCCAAGCATATAAGCAACATTAAATATAAGAAGTGCCGTACTGACAAAAATGTAGAATGCAATGATCATGCTGACAACGCTTTGCTGCATATAGCTACCTCCATGCTGCCTGAACGATCCTGTAAGAGTCTTTCAGCCTTTCACTATAGGTTCTGTTCTCCCAGTTCAGAGGAAAAACATCCATTCTGATCTTCTCCGTGCCGTCATACGATATACCGATCCGGCATTCTTCCACCTCGGTAAATTCCACCCCGTAATTTTCATAATAGTCGTCATGAATGTTCATGGAGACCGGATTGGCAAAGTTAAGCAGCGCCCACGGGAGCCTTATTTCCACGCAGTTTTCCCCATAACAGAAATCGGACAGCGAATCATAGTCCGCTGATGACGGATCTCCGTTTCCATGACGAAGTTTTCCTGTTTCGTACAACGGAAGGTATTTCAATTCTCTGGTGGTATAGTCCACATAGTCCACCATCGTCGTGTTTTCCATCACCATATTGATCGGGATAAAATCAGAAGAATCTGCATCAGGATATGAGACATAAGCATCCTCTCCGTTTATCTCACTTAAGAAATTCGCTCTGACAGACTCATATCTCTCTTGTACGAGCACTCTGCTGTTTTCCTCCCCGTCAATACAGATCAGAAAATCCGCCGGCTCTGAAAACGAGAGTTCCAGGGACTCACATACCGTACTGCCGCTCTGGTCCGTCGTATCAACAGGAATATAGATCGTCCGGTTCGGCGTCACGTTTTGGCCTTCCGCCAGAAGCGCAAGCCCTTCAGTATCCACATATGCGGAGAGTGTGATTCCGTCCCCTGTGTATACAACGTCTTCTTCCTCCCACTCGCCGGGCTCCCCGTCTATCGTGCGACTTTCCCCCGTAAATTCCATCAGGCCATACCACTGTGACTCCGTCTGAAGATCATGCCACATGGCATTATTTGTGAAATCCTGAGCATATGCTGTATTCCAGCTTCGCAGTTCCCATCTGTCCTGCCATGAGTTGATCACAGCTCCACTCCATCCCTCTTTGCACAGATCCTCATATATCGCTACGAGCCTCTCTCCCTGTTCTGTCTCTGTAAGAGGAAACCCTTTCTCCGATACCACGCCCCTCGCCGTGGAAAATCCATAGCTTGTACAGATCAGCGGAATCGTATGGTATCTTCCCAGAAACTCCGTATATCCGTCATAGCTGCCATCTCTGTCAAGATCTGAGAGAATATCCGCAAACTCCGCCGACTGTTCTTCTGACAGATACTGGTCAAAATCAGCACAGAAATCATACAGGCTGTATGCGGCAAAATATCCCGCCTGCACTTTTTCAGACGTACCGATATTCTCTGCATCGATCCGGCATATTTTATTGAGCTGTCTTGCGTAGGTCACTCCCTGTTTTCCCGATTTTTCATACGGGCGCATCAGCTCACCATAGTCGTGGCGGTATTCCAGGAGATCGGTAGCCGGTTCATTGGCAAATCCGATCATATGTTGTTCTTTATACTTATTACTTTCATAAGCGGTGATCGTGTCCATCACTTGCGCAAGCATTGCTTCAAACGGGCTGGCGCCCGGTTTGGTGGAAAAATATTCTCCTTCATATACTCCGTTCCTGTACGTTTCATGGTCCGTATAGGCAACTACATCCGCGTTCCATGAAGATCCGACAAGGAATCCGATCACCCACCCGGAAATGTCCTTTTTATACCATCCTGTTCCCCGGCCCGGTTCTCTGTTCATGATAATACGTCTTCCGTGAATGATATCTACGATCCTTTTCCCATCTGCCAGAAGTTCGCCCATATAGTCTGATTCGTAAGCATCGCCTGCCCCGTAATTCACCGCATCCTGCACCAGGATTCCCTGGATCAGGTAGAGAGGGCTGTCGCTGTTTACATTAAAATCATAAAATGCCTCGTAAAACGTGTCGTCCATGATGCCCGCCACTTTCACCGTATTCGCTCCCATTTCCCGGATCTGTCTGAACCATCGCATATAATCCTCTTTTTCGGGTTTAAAATCCGAGGCTGCATGTTCCGGAATACTGGCCGATACCTCAACGCCCTTTATCCGGACCTCTTCTCTCCCGTCTTCACTTACAGCGATGATCCTGCTGCCTTCACAGGAAAAGTCTGCACTGACCGGAGCGTCCGGCTGAAAATCGAAATAGAACCCGAAATTCAGCATGGCGATGAGAAGCCCTGCCGCGATAATCCCCGCCCCTACTACAATGATCAAAAATCTTTTCATCTATTTCCCTGTCTCCTGTCTTAGTACAGCACTGTATCTGCATTTCTGGAAGTCCGGCAGTACTGTCTGAGGCTTTCTATATGCTGGTCCAGCCAGTCTGCACGGCTGATCATATAATCAAGCATATCTTCTGTCGCCTCCTGATAACTTGACGGATTCACATCTTCAAACGTCTCTCCGCTTCCTACATCTGGCCTTCTCCTCTCATACATGGGGATCCGCTTCCAGTCCCATGTATATCCCCATACCGTATAATTTCTTTCAACCGCGCTTCCAAGCCATGCCTCTGTCTCCCGTATATACGAACGCAGATACTCCTCCGAGAGCACGCCACGACGCAGCTCCTCATACCTGGATATCACCCGGTTCACAAACCGTTCACTCTTCATCAGCTGCCTGTAAAAACCATTCTGTGACAACAGAAGTCCCTCCACAGGCATAACCGTCGTGTAATTGTCGAGCACGTTGTTGTAGTCCCACACCGGACCGATATGCAGTTTACCCCTTACATCTTTATAAAAATATGTAGATGCCTGAAACATGTCGTTATTTCCCACAAATTCCTGTATGATATAATAATCGACAAAAGAGCTTTCATCCAGATAATCCACATAAAAATCCGGATCGCTTCCCGCTTTGGAAGAGTAGATCGCCTGTTCGATCTCACTGAAATCTTGTTTGATATATGTTTTCACTTCATCTGTCTGGTATCTGTCTCCCGGATACTTGATCTCAATCTGTCTCTCAGGCTCCAGCTTTTTTGTGTAGAAAGAAAATGTTTCAATGGATTTGTCAAAATCTGCTTTCGGCTCAATATGGATCATATAACTGGTCATCGGATCGCCTTCTTTATACTCTGTGAGATCTACTCTTTCCTCTGACACTTCGATTGATTCCATGAGCACATAGACTCCCTGATACTCTTCATCCAGGATCAGTTCACAGAACCGGACGTTTGGCGCATACCCCATGATCTCCGCCGAAATATTCATCCACATATAATTACGGATCAGAGTTTTATCCAGGAAAGGCCCGTGGAGAACCCAATCAGCAGATTCGTTCATTCCAAGCAGGCTCAGCTTTCTGCTCTCAAGGGGCTTCCCATCTTCTGTCAGTTTGATCCTGTAATTCGGCTTGTCAAACGCCCGGGACGAATTTCCCCGTATGTGTATCAGGATGTCGCTTTCTTTGTCCGCTTCCGCCTCGGAGTCATGCCATTCACCAGGCTCATCTGAGATCCTGATCCTTGCCGTAATGTCTGTCTCACCGTTATCACCGGTATCTACTCCTATGACCGTGTTCATCTGTTCATCCATTATGGCTTTCCCGGGTATCTTCTGATATTTTCCGTTTTTTGACGTATCGATCTCTATGATCGGTAGATGAGTGACCAGTCCGTCTGACTGCGGCTTTGCGCCCAGTTCCGTCTCATCCGGCTGCTCCAGATGCTGATGGATACGCTGCGTATCTTCGCCCCCGTCAAGACATATAAAGAATATCGCTGCCGCGAAAACCAGCGCAGTGATTCCCGCATATAACAATTTACCTCTTCTCACGCTGATCACCCGCTGATTTCATCACTCTGCGATACCAGGTTTACATATTCCACATTTCCCTGCTCATACAGGTATTCCGTGATCTCTTTTTCATTTTTGAAACCATCCAGATAGACCTTCCTCGTCATCTCATAAATCAGCTCTATATGAGTCGGCGTTGTATTCTTCACTTTCAGGACTGCCTCACGTTTATAATAGCGGAATACGATGCCCTCCAGATCTATCTCTTTCTCATTCGCCGCGCGGATGATCAGGAGCATCCTGTTCTCATTCCGCACACGCCCCAGTATGAGCAGCACGATAAACACGATACCCGTTCCTGTCCCTGCTACCTTGTAATCGCCCACACCGCAGCAGATGCCGATCATGATCGCCCAGAAAATATATGTTGTATCTCTGCTGTCTTTGATCGCCGTCCTGAAACGCACGATTGAAAGCGCTCCGACCATACCGAGAGACAACGCTATGTTGTTTCCGATAACCGTCATCACTGCACCGGTCAATATAGAAAGTGTCAGCAAAGACACATTGAACTTCTTGCTGTATGTAGTTCCTGCGTGGGTATACCAGTATGAAATGTATACAATCACGCCAAACACGGCCGATGCTGCAATGCGAACGACGATATCTCCGGTAGTGAGAGTTCCGCTTCCTTCCAATATCTGATATAAATATTCTCTCATTTTCCAGTCTCCTTCTGTACTTTAAAATACATCTTAAAATTGTCAGAAATGATAGTGCATACTCACCGCTCTTCCGAGACAGTATTTGCTCACCGCCGTTTCTCCTGTCCCTGCGTTTTCCAGGATATCTTTGATGTATCCGAGAAGAAAGCCGTTGAACTTCACTTCCAGAACTACCAGATAGTCATTCATAAGAGGATTCTGCAAAAGACTGTCTGAAAAGATATCCGGATTGCTTTCCGTTCCTACTATATGGTGATCAAAAGTTATCCGGATGGAATTTTCATCTGCGATGAATGCCTTTCTCCTGTACTCGATCACCGCTCGCGGAATATAACACATCTGGCTCATCATCCAGAAGCATTCCGCGGCAAACGGTTCCTCATACTTTAGCAGCACGCTGTAGTCCCGATCGATGAGAGCTCTTGCGTCGTCCCTGTTCATTTTCAGAGAACGTTTTTTCTGCAGTTTCCCCTGCTTCTGCTTCATCTCCAGCTTAGCATATTGGGAGCCCGCTCCGTAATTTCTCAGACGGATCTTGCGTCTTAACTCCACCCCGTCTTCTTTTTCAAAGTAATCTCTGTTGTCTATAGTGTCAAAATAAAGCGAGCGGATCACATATCCTTCTCCCCTGTTATTCTCGTCTTCTTTTACAACCTGCCCAACCCGGCTGCTGAGCTCATAATACTTGTCTATCGAGATCAGGAACTTTTTCTCCTGACGCAGCACCTCGTTCATTTTGATCACCGCCTTCCTGCCATTATAAATTAAATGGGGAAGATTCTCTTCCCTGTTCGCCGCGATACCTCGGTCGGCTCACCACATTTCCGCTCTCTGCCCGCTTACCGGCAGAGGCCTGACCGTGCGCCGGCACGGCAGCCTCCTGCCGGGATTATCACATAAAAATCCCGGCGCATTATTTATATAATACGCCGGGGGTTTGATCTTTACAAGTGTTCATACATATTATGTAAAAATATGTACGTCAACGGTAATAAAACTTCATCATCGGTCACTATGCTCCGTATTTTGCAATTTCTCTTTGAAGTTCCTCGCAGTCGTCCGAATGCATCTGTAATTCCATTTCGCTGTTCAGTCCAAGATGCATGATCCCAAGCAAAGATTTTGCATCTACCACGACTCTTCCTCGTTTGACGTCAATGTCGAACTCATACTTAGATACTGTGTTCACAAATTCGTGAATCTCTTTCGGAGTTTTAAATATAAGTTTCATTTCGCTCATTATCATCTCACCTCTTTCGTATTCTCTATGGCCAGATCCTCTGCTTGTTTCTCTGTCGGCCTGTTTTTAGGCCAACGGTATTATACCATATTTTTCTAATTTGAAAAGAGGAAATTTAAATTAGTCTTTCTGCATCTTCAGTCATACGTGCTGGTGAAGATACTTTTCTCTCGTAGCCATCCCGCCCCGGATATGCCGCTCAGATTTATTGGTATCCAGAACTTTTCGCGCTTCCCGGGCAAGGGACGGGTTGATCTGGAGAAGCCGTTCAGTAACGTCTTTATGTACCGTACTCTTACTGATTCTAAACTGCTTTGCCGTCTGCCTCACCGTCGCATTATTCTCTATAATATAATTTGCAATTTCTACGGCTCTCTCCTCAATATAATCTTTCAAAAAAATCCCCCTGCAAACATCGTTTTTACAATGTATGCAGGGGTTTTTGAAGTCATACCCACTTACTTACGCCTTTTATAAATATCCGTAAACATCTGTCTCTCCACAATTGAAAACCCTCTCATTTTCTGCTACTATAAGAGCGCAGACAATGATCATCGGTCCGTCGTTTCTCTCCGGAGACGGCAAAGAACCGGTATACGGAAAAAGAATGAGTAAGGAGACATCACATGAAATTTACATTTGCACACAACAATCTGAACGTTTACGACTTAGAAAAATCTCTTAAATTTTACAAAGAAGCTCTCGGACTTTCCGTAACGCGCACAAAGGATGCCGATGACGGAAGTTTCCGGCTTGTATACCTGGGAGACGGCACAACGCCCCACCTCCTTGAGCTCACATGGCTCCGGGATATGAATCGTCCTTATAATCTCGGAGACAATGAGATCCATCTTGCGTTTGAGACAGATGATTTCGATGCCGCATATGCAAAACATAAAGAAATGGGCTGCATCTGTTTCGAGAATCCGAAAATGGGGATTTACTTCATTTCAGATCCTGACGGCTACTGGCTCGAAATCGTGCCGGCGAAAGAATAATCTGTCGCAGATTCCGGATAAATATGCAAAAAGCGGAGGCATAACTTTCCTGTGTTATGTCTCCCTTTTGTCTTATTCCTCCCAGTAATCATTTCTTGGTCTGTGCCTGTACTCATAATTTCTGCGGATCTGATCGTCCGCCGCGCCTTTCATTCCGCGCAGCACACCCACAGCGATCACGATCGCAAGTATGACAATTCCGATCATGATACCGACAGTAAACAGCAGGAATATCGCCAGAGCCCACATCGCCGTTTTAAGGACCTTCTCCCCTGTACTGAGCATTCTCCACTTTGTTTTTCTGACTTTCTGGATCTTTTTCACTACACTCTTTAATTTTTCTATCATTTTCCTGACATCTCTTTCTATTTACTCACTTATCCATGTTCCATCTATGTGATATACCCTCGGGTATTTTTCTTTACATACAATATTAACACGGAAAAGCCCATATCCTCTCATATGAGCCTTTCCTTTCCGGTGGAGCCTACTCCCCCTGGTATCCTTCGTCAACGATCAGATCGTCTCCGTCGGCCGCCGTTGTTGCAAGAAAATCACATCGCTCATTCTGGGGATGCTGATTATGTCCTTTCACCCATATGAAAGTTACTTTATGCGGCTCTTTTGCCTGAAGCAGGCGTTTCCAGAGATCTACATTTTTCACGGGTTCGTTTTTCCCCCGCCTCCAGCCCTTTGCAAGCCAGCTGTCGATCCAATGCTGATTAAAAGCATCTACCAGATATTTGGAATCCGAATATAGCTCTACTTCACAGGAAGTATTCAGAGCCTCAAGGCCTGCGATCGCCGCCATGATCTCCATACGGTTATTTGTTGTCTTTACATAGCCCTGAGAAATCTCTTTTGTATGAAGTTCGCCTTTTTTATCCGTATATTCCAGTATTGTCCCATATCCTCCGGGACCTTCCGGGTTGCTTCTTGCTGCGCCGTCTGTATAGATACGTACATTCATCCCTTTCACCTCCTTTCTACATCGGGTTATCCCAACTGTATTTCTCCACTTTACAGGGTTTCTGTCCTCTTGTAAAGAGATATGCGTCCGTTACCGGCATTTCCAATATCGTATTAGCCGATTTATTCGCCTTCACGGCAATATATTTCGCTGTTTCTACATCCTGTCCTCCAAGATACAGACAGTTATCGCAGTTATTGATGATCGTCTGCCCTTTTCCTGTACCGTACATGCCGTAGAGCTGTGTAATACTCTGCAGGATAATGCTTACATAGATTTCTCTTGAACGGATGACTGATATGATCTTGTCAAAATCCGGTATGATTGTATTGGATGCGAAATCGTCGAGTATGATCCGTACCGGTACTTTCAGGCGGTGATCGGTATAATCTTTATCCGCACTTCTGCAGAGTGTGTGGAACGCCTGCGTATAGATCAGATTCAGGAACTTGTCCTGAGAGCGGTCCATATCGCTGATATTCAGGAACAGAGCGATCTTTCTCCGCCCCATTTCAGCAAAATCTACCTGACGTGGATTTAGCGCAAACGCCATCGCCCCCTCTGTGATAAAC
Organism: uncultured Eubacteriales bacterium; assembly: GCA_949294665.1. Lineage (GTDB taxonomy): Bacteria > Bacillota > Clostridia > Lachnospirales > Lachnospiraceae > Mediterraneibacter. The sequence goes on along the minus strand of CASFID010000073.1, from coordinate 28,045 downwards.
GTGTTCAGCTTTTCCCCCAGCATCAGTTCAATGCATCCCTGGGTTGTCTGTGCTCTGCTCCCGTTTTTAAACAAATTCCACTTTTTAACGGCAATGCTGGACGGAAAGACTGCCTCCCATTCTCTGAGCATACTGACAAATATTTTACTTCCCAGGATACCCGCCAGTCTCGCAACACTTCCCATGTGGTGTTCCTCCTCCGGTAGAGCCTCCAGCACATAGGCGATCAGTGTCTCCAGCTCCAGCCAGGTTGCATAGTCCCAATACGGATCCCGATAAGTCTCTGGCGGCGCAGCGGCATGCGCCACCGTCATAATATCCTGTTCGCTGTAGCTGTCCGTCTCCTCATCATACCGGATAGCGGATAACGCGTTATATCCCATAGGCGAGTGTTTCATATCAGTAAAATCCATCAGCCAGACTTCATATCCGGCTTTCTCCAGGATCGGTTTGAATTCCTGATGAAGAGAGCTTTTTGTATCCGCTACGATAATGCTCTCATTTGCAAACCTGAGATTTGGCATCACATAACTTCGTGTTTTCCCCGCTCCACTGACGCCGATGATCAGGTCATTGTTATTGATTCCGGTCGCCCAGGTATTATTGTTCATCTTCCTGTCCTTTGCAAGTATCCTGTACGTGTCCTTTCGGTGTGTTTTTTGCATAATCTTCCCCCTCCTACAATCGTGTGATGATCTTGTCCGCCAGTCCGAATGCGATCGCGTCTTCCCCATAAAAGCAGGTGTCTTTTGCAGTCTTCTCCAGGATCTCCTCCACCGTTCGATGCGTATGTTCTGATAAGATACCGGCAATGATCTTCCTGGTATTCATCAGATCTTTTACCTGGGAGTCCAGATATGTGGCGCTTCCCCGGATCCCGCTGCCTGCGATCAGGGGATCGTGGATCATCACACGGGAATGTGCGAGCATCTCTCTTTTGTCTCCCGATGCGAACAGGATCGCTCCCATACTTGCCGCCAGTCCCATGCACACGGTCCGTATCGGACATCTGACCGCTTTCATCACATCGTAGAGTGCAAGCCCGCTGGTAATCTCGCCTCCGGGACTGTTGATATAGATTGTGATCTCTTTATCCGCATCCTGTCTCTCCAGATAACGGAGCTGTAGGATAAGGGAATTTACGGAGTCCTCATCGATTACTCCCACACATTCCAACTCTCTGTACATCAGCATCTCATCCTGAATCGTATATGTAATGTAGCCGCTGCACGTTTCTTTGATAATATTAGGCATTCCCATTTTCATATTCCTTTCTTTCTACTATCCTGTTTTAATCAAACGGCAGATTGTCATCCGGCAGATCATCAAAGGGAAACTCTCTCGCCTCGCTGACATCCATCCATTTTTCTCTGGATTTCTGAGATATCCTGGCAAACGGGAGGATCACATACTCAAATATGCCGACATACCAGCTCCTCTTGTCACACGGCCAGATATTTGCCAGGAAACCGGATAGCGAATAATTATTTTTACAGGCTGTCAGAAAATCCAGCTTTTGTAATGCCTCGGCCAGACCAGGATCATCCAAAAGCTTCATCACACCGGCTTGATATTCCTTAAGTCCAATGCTCCTCATCCATCTGCCTGTACAGTACGCACGCCATGCACTGCTGTTCTCACAGTCTTCGTCTTCCCTGGGTTTCATACGACTGATCCGCTCCTCCAGAGGGATCTTCCTGAGTTCCATATTCCTCATACTAAAACGCCTCCGTCTCCGGCGACGGGATCAGACATGCCATCGCCTCCAGCAGCGGCTCATCCGGCAGCGTTCCCTTCGGAAGCCTTTCCCATTTTTCACTTATCAGACCGCACACTTCTCCAAACGTAATATAGCAGGCCTCATAGGCGTCAAGTTTCAGACACTTAAGAAGCTTATCGATATCCTCTCTCGGAAGATCCGGTACACATTTATTTATGTAATCTTCCAAAGACATATTGCATACCAGCTCCAGGATATACGCTGCATAGTTTACATCGCCGATTCTATCCTGACGCGCGGCGGTGATCCTGTTTTCCAGTGCATTTTTCACTAACGGCATGAATAAATCACTCCTCTCTGCATACTCCTATACCTTGTTCTTACATAGCTTAGACAGGTCAGATTGCGAAAAGGTTTTATATAATTGAAAATTTTTTAATATTTTTTATAAGACAATTGCAAAAGCACCGGACGGTCCGGGATTTCCTCCCGGTCTGTCCGGTGCTTACTGTCTTTCAGATAACAGAAGCTTATCTCATATATTCTCTTCCAGATTCGATAACCTTCCTTAGAAGATATGGTAATTCACAACCAGAGCTGCAAATACGATCGATACCATCGAAAGGAGCTTGATCAGGATATTGATAGACGGTCCTGACGTATCCTTGAACGGATCTCCAACAGTATCTCCAACGACAGCCGCTTTATGACACTCACTTCCTTTTCCGCCATGAGCGCCGCCCTCGATGTATTTCTTCGCATTATCCCATGCGCCGCCTGCATTTGCCATAAAGATCGCCATCAGAAATCCTGTCGCCGTTGAACCGGTCAAGAGTCCGATCACACCGTTATATCCAAGGATAAGTCCTGTCACAACAGGAGTGATGATCGCAAGCAGAGTCGGCAGGATCATCTCATGGAGAGACGCTTTTGTACAGATATCAACACATGTCTCATAGTCCGCATCCGCTTTTCCTTCCATCAGTCCTTTAATCTCTTTGAACTGGCGGCGAACTTCAACTACGATACTCTGAGCCGCACGTCCGACAGAATCCATTGTAAGTGCTGCAAATACGAACGGCAGGCACGCTCCGATGAAGATACCGACAAGAACGGTCGGATTCATAACGCTCATATCAAGTGAGATATCCGCTCCGCCTACTTCCTGCACTTTCTCTACATAAGAAGCGATCAGAGCAAGAGCCGTAAGTGCTGCAGATCCGATTGCAAAGCCTTTTCCTGTTGCAGCTGTTGTATTACCAAGAGAGTCCAGAGCATCCGTACGTTTTCTGACTTCTGCATCCAGGCCCGCCATCTCGGCAATACCGCCGGCATTATCGGCGATCGGACCGTAAGCATCCGTTGCAAGAGTAATGCCCAGTGTTGAAAGCATCCCGACTGCCGCCAGCGCAATGCCGTAAAGTCCTCTTGTTGACTCGACGAATCCGCCGGAGAATGCGTATGCAGCCATTACGCAGATCGCGATAATGATGATCGGCACTGCTGTGGAAAGCATTCCAAGGCTTAAGCCTCCGATGATGATCGTCGCAGAACCGGTCTCTGATTTATTCGCCAGATTCTGTGTTGGTTTATAGGTGTCTGATGTAAAGTATTCTGTAAAGAATCCGATCAGCACACCGGCAAGCAGTCCGGCAAGGATTGCAAAATAGAAGCCGATATAGTGGCTGCCGAGGATAAACCATACAAGCGGGAACGCCACGACTGCGATGATAACAGCACTCGTATTCGTACCACGCCTGAGCGCTTTCAAAAGTGTGCTCTGATCCGTATCCTCTCCTGTCTTTACGAGAAGCGACCCGATGATCGATGCGAGCACGCCGACTGCCGCCAGCACCATCGGAATGATCACCGCATTTACTCTGTCTACCTCAACAATCTTATTAAATGCGATAACACCAAGGGCACACGCTGACAAGATAGAACCTACATAAGATTCGTAAAGATCCGCGCCCATACCTGCAACGTCGCCTACGTTGTCCCCCACATTGTCTGCGATAACAGCCGGGTTTCTCGGATCGTCTTCCGGAATTCCCGCCTCTACCTTTCCTACAAGGTCAGCCCCCACATCTGCCGCCTTTGTATAGATACCGCCGCCGACACGGGCAAACAGTGCCATCGAAGATGCTCCCATTCCAAATGTAAGCATTGTACTTGTAATATCTTCAATCGAAAGTTTAAATACAAGTTTCAAAAGAAGATACCAGATCGAAATGTCCAGAAGTCCGAGTCCGACTACTGTAAATCCCATGACTGAACCGGCCGAAAATGCCACATTCAGTCCCTTGTTCAGACTCTTCTGACATGCCGCGGCAGTTCTTGCATTTGCTCTTGTAGCGATCTGCATTCCAACAAATCCCGATAAGCCTGAGAAGAAACCGCCTGTGACAAACGCAAAAGGAACAAACCAGGTCAGAAGTCCAAGTGCTGCCATCACAAACAGGATCACAAACATAATCGCAAAAAACCCGACCAGGATTTTATACTGCCGGCGCAGATACGCCATCGCCCCCTTATGGATGGATGCGGAAATCTTTTTCATGGTATCGCTTCCTTCTGAGAAACGGAGTACCTTCTGCGCTCTGCTTGCCACAAACAAAAGCGCGATAATGGAGCCGCATAATGTCAGTAGTGCCAATTGATTGTCCATTTAAATCTCTCCTTCCGGTTTAGTATGTACGTGGTTTATTATATCATTTCTTTAAAGATTTTAATATATTTTTCTGATTATTTTTTTGATTTTCCGTCTATTTTTATACATTATAAAACCGGAGCCAGACATACGCTCCAATGTCCGGTCCCGGTCTGATTTTAATAATATATGCGGTCTGCCGTATCAGAACTCAAATACTGCAACTCCGTATGCCGGCAGAGGATAAGCAATCGAATATTTCTGTCCGTCGCACTCCTGTTTCACCGGTTTGTAGATCGAAGGTCTCTCCGCGCCGGATCCGCCGTACTTCTTCTCGTCGCTGTTGAGTACGAGCTTCAGCTGTTTCCTGCGCGGCACGCCAACACGATAATCCGGGCGCTCCACAGGCGTAAAATTACATACAAACAGCAGATTCTTCTTATTGTCTTTAGAATGTCTCATAAAACTGTAGATACTGCGGAAAATATCGTCCGCATTGATCCACTCAAATCCCTCGGGATGTGCATCCATCTCATAGAGTGCTTTATTTTTCTTATACAGATGCAGAAGATCCCTGTACCAGTTCTGGATAGCCTGATGCTCCGGCTCCGCCAGAAGATACCAGTCGAGCTCACGCTCCTCGCTCCATTCCCGAAGCTGCGCGAACTCCTGGCCCATAAAGAGCAGTTTCTTGCCCGGATGCCCTGTCATAAATGCATAACCGACTTTCAAATTTGCATATTTATCAAATCCAAGTCCCGGCATCTTATTGAGCATCGAACACTTGAGATGCACCACTTCGTCGTGAGAGAGCACAAGGATATAATTCTCGCTGTAGGCGTAAGAGCTGGCAAATGTCATCATGTGATGCGCGTTCTTTCTGAAATACGGATCAAGTTTCATATATTCTATAAAATCATGCATCCATCCCATATTCCATTTCAGGCTGAAACCGAGTCCGTCATCTTCCGGCGCTCCTGTCACTTTAGGCCATGCGGTGGATTCTTCTGCGATCATGACAGCGCCTTTATTCCTGCCGAGCACGACGGAGTTCAGATGCTTGAAGAACTCGATCGCCTCAAGATTTTCATTACCTCCGTATTTATTCGCTACCCACTGGCCGTCCTGCTTGCCGTAATCCAGATAAAGCATAGAAGCCACTGCATCCACGCGAAGCCCGTCCACATGATAATGCTCGATCCAGAACAGTGCGTTTGCAATAAGGAAATTCTTCACTTCCGGCTTACCGTAATCGAAGATCTTCGTTCCCCAGTCAGGGTGTTCTCCTTTCCTGGGATCTGCATACTCATAAGTCGGGGTCCCGTCGAAATCTGCCAGGCCATGTGCATCCCGCGGAAAATGAGCCGGTACCCAGTCGAGAATGACGCCGATATTGTTCCTGTGCAGTTCATTTATCATATACGCAAAATCTTCCGGCGTTCCGTACCTGGAAGTCGGCGCGTAATATCCCGTCACCTGATATCCCCAGGAGCCGTCGAACGGATGCTCTGCCATCCCCATCAGCTCTATATGGGTATATCCCATATCCTTTATATATTTCACGATCGTGTCAGCAAATTCTCTGTAGGTATAGAAGCCTTCGTCGTCCCTTCCGGGATGTCTCATCCATGATCCGAGATGCACTTCATAGATCGACATAGGATTCTCCCTGTGATCCCAGGTCTCCCGACGCGTCATCCATGCATTATCCGTCCATTGCAGATGCGAGATATCTGTCACGCGGGATGCCGTCCCCGGTCTGAGCTCTGCATAATTTGCGAATGGGTCCGCTTTAAAGATTCGTTTCCCCTGCTGCGTCTCAATGCAGAACTTATACAGATCTCCTTCTTTTACTCCCGGCACAAAGCACGTGTAGATACCGAGCGGTTCCTGCCGCTCCATATAGTTTGCCTCGAAATCCCATCCGTTAAAATCGCCTACGACCGCAACTCTCCGGGCATTGGGTGCCCAGACTGCAAAATATACGCCGTCCTGCCCTTTATGATTGACCTTATGGGCTCCCATCTTCTCATAAATCTCATAGTGATTTCCCTGACCGAAGAGATACTGATCCAGTTCGCCGATCTCATAAGGCTCCAGTTTTTTCTTTGTGCTTTTTCCCTTTTTCATAAAAGCCACCTCGCCGCTCATTTTATTTGATAATACATATATTATACTTGATACTGTCAGAAAAATAAAGGGAAAAGCATCGCAAGATTCTAAGCGTCTGACGACCATTGGTTAAAACAGCTTTACAGGCCTTGCAAGTCCATTTCCAAAGTGCTACTATAAAACTGTCAAAGGCGGCGGATCAGACTTCCGTTGTCTTTTTATCTTTTTAAGATAAAACCGACAAATCAATACAACGGAAAGGAGCCGGCATTTCTGCCGTGAAAACGCTATGAAAAAAATGATACTTGTCACATCTCCCCCTGCCTGCGGGAAGACCTACATTTCAAAACAGCTTGCCAGAAACCTGAAACATGTCGTCTATCTTGACAAAGATACTTTAATTCCTTTATCCAACCGGGTGTTTGCAGCCGCCGGCGAGGAGATCAACCGCAGTTCAAAATTTTTTGAGGAAAATATCCGTGACTACGAATATGAAGCAATTGTAGACATTGGCGTAGAGGCGCTGGAGTATGACGACATTGTCCTGATCAACGCTCCGTTTACAAAGGAGGTCCACAACGAGGAAACTCTGGAGCGTTTCCGCACAAAACTCCGTGCAAAAGGGGCAAAGCTGGTCATCATCTGGGTGGTAACTGATCCGGAAGTCTGTCACCAGAGAATGATAGAACGAAACTCAGAGCGTGATACATGGAAACTGACACACTGGGACGAATATATCAGGACTGTAGATTTTTCCATTCCCGAACCTCTGGAAAGACTGGACGCAGGACACGACCTGATTCTCTTCCATAACTCCTCGGATGCTGAATTCGATGAATCTATGCAGTCAATCCTGCCGGAACTTGAAGAAGCTTAAGAAATGTGCGCCTGCAGGCGCGCAAAAGAAGGGGCTGTCGCGACAGCCCCTTCTGGTTCATTATCAAGATCTTCAGATATTAAAGTCTTTTTCTGAGAGGAGGATACGGTCCGCCTCGTCTGTATTCTTTCCAAACACACGCTTCACCAGCTTCTTCGCCGAAGCTTTCTGTGAGTGCTGGATCGCATCGTCCATAATACCTTTTACCTCTGCCACTGTCACTGCATGATCCTCGCGCTGCAGAGAATCGATCTTGCTGTACAGGGCGAGTATCCCCATCTCGTCGATCCGGTATCCGTTTTCCTGAGCATATGTCTGACCGAATGTAACAAGCTCATCGTTAATAAAGATCGGCACCTCAAGGCGAGAGGTGAATTTTCTTCTGAACTCTCTGTTCGACGATAACAGGCGGTCTATCGGCTTTCTCTGCTCCTCAAGCACGATAAGAAGTTCTCCGGTATCTTTTTCCATCGCCTTATTGAGACGTGCGACTGTTTTTTCACTCATCTTTCCGGCTTTCTCAATAATGAGAGCCCCGCCGTATAATTTATCAAATATGTCGCTGATCTTCTTTTTATTCAGAGAATCCCCTGTTACGATCGCCACTTTCCCCTGACGGATATTACGCTGCTTCTGTATCGCCTTGACCACGTCCACCGCCAGGACGGTCTTGCCATTTCCCTTGTTTCCGACGATCAGGAGATTGCCTGTTCTGGACGTTCCGTTTCTGTTCGTACAGTTTTTATCCTGTTCGAGTACATCCACAAGTTGTTCGCTCATTCCTCTGACCGGTACGAAGTAAGAGAACAACTTCTTCTGCTCTTCTGTAAGGCCGGCTCTCGTTCCGATCCCGCTCTGCAACTCCAGATCATAACGTCCGTGTACGACAAATCCGGTATCCGTCATAGACAGCGCATCCGAAATTTCGTCAAGCGGCAGCGGAGCAGTCTTGCCCGTTGCGATCATCTTGGCAGTCTCTTTCCTGCTCAGAGGTGTAGTTGCAGAGAGGATATCCATATTGTCATCATCGTCATCCGGGATTTCTCTGTCGTCAGGCCCGTCTGCATGCTTCGGGTTCACCCGGAACTCTTCGTCAATATCAGGCGCCTCTTCTTCCGGCTCCTCATCTTCATCAAAATATTCTTCATCCTCGTCCGGCTCTTCCTCGAAGTAGTCTTCTTCATCGTCCAGTTCTTCCCCGTCAAGGTATTCCCCGTCGTCGTCCAGTTCCTCCTCGTCAAGGTACTCCCCGTCGTCATCCGGTTCTTCCTCGTCAAGGTACTCTCCGTCGTCATCCGGTTCTTCCTCATCGTCAAAATAATCCTCGCCGTCGTCCGCGTCTTCTTCGTCTAAATATTCTTCTCCTTCGTCCAGTTCCTCTCCTTCGTCGAAATATTCCTCGCCATCATATAGTTCTTCCTCGTCTAAATAATCTTCTTCCAGATCATCATCCTCGTCTATGCGCAGTGCATCTGCCACTTTCCCCATATTTTCACGAGGAGTTTCTTTCTCCGGCTTTCTGAGCGGTTCTGGTTTCTTCTCCTCCTCCGGCGGAATCACACCTTCGATCTCATCAATCATCCGCTGGATATCCGGCGGGAGGATCGGCTCTATCTTCTTTGTTTTCTGTTGGTCCATGGTCTCCCCTTTTATTTCCCCTTTTTCTGTCTGATCTCCTTCCTCCTCAACGATCTCTTCCGCCTTGACTTCCGGGATCTCCTCTTCCTCTATGATCTCTTCCGCCTTGACTTCCGGAATCTCCTCTTCCTCAACGATTTCTTCCGCCTTGACTTCCGGAATCTCCTCTTCCTCAACGATTTCTTCCGCCTTGACTTCCGGGATCTCCTCTTCCTCTATGATCTCTTCCGCCTTGACTTCCGGGATCTCCTCTTCCTCGACGATTTCTTCCGCCTTGACTTCCGGAATCTCCTCTTCCTCGACGATCTCTTCCGCCTTGACTTCCGGGATCTCCTCTTCCTCAACGATTTCTTCCGCCTTGACTTCCGGGATCTCCTCTTCCTCTATGATTTCCTCTGCATCCTCCAGCGGAAGACCTTCCCAGTCATTTAATATATCTTCCAGATTCATCTGACCGTCGATCTGATCGTCGTCATCTGAGATGATCTCTCTCATTTCTCCTGAGGTATGGGCTTCTTTTTTCTCCTTTGCCTGCGCAGCTTCACGCTCTTCCGTGATCTTCTTTATCATATCCACATCGACCACCGATTCGATCTCATCGATCGCATCTTCAAGATCGCCCAGTTCGGGTTCAACCGAAATGTCGTCCTCTTTCTTTTCTTCTTGTTCCGGATGCAGCAGTTTTCTTAACGCCTCATCAAGAGGCATTGTATCACCGATCTTTTTTCGCTTCACACCGCCTGCATCTGCGCTGCTTTCCGGTGTTTCCTCCGCAGGTTTCCCCGGTTCCGCCGCTTTCATGCGTTCCGCTCCATCCTCCGGTTTGGGCGCAGAAGTCTCCTGCGGATGATCGGAAGATATTTCTCCGCCTTTATCTCCCGCCGGGATATCTTCCTGAGGTTCATCCTCTGACCTGGATTCGGCATAGGCAAAGACATCCGGCATTTCCTCGGTCTCCTCGGAAAGTTTCTCATATCTCTTGTCATATTTTTCCTGCTGCGATGGCGTCAGTGGTTTATACTGCATCTTAAGTTCCATCGCTTTATAGACATACTGTCCCTCACTGAACCAGAGAATAAGATCATCGCATTCCTCAAGGCATTCTGCTGTCATCCCTGCTTCCTGATACAACTTTGCCAGTTCATATGCCCACTCTTCGATATATTCCGACTTCTTATATTCCTCGAGCGCTTCGATCTGCTGCTCGATCGGAGCTCTCTGCGCCCGCAGGATCTGATATCTGAGGATATACTGATTGGGATCCTTAGGAGCAATCTGCATAAAATCGTCATAATAGTCGATCGCCTCATCCACATTTCCCGTCTTCAGCGCCAGCGTACATAGCCTGCTGACTATCTTGCGGCTACTTTCGGCACGGCGGTAAGCGAGATTCAGCACATCATAGCTTTTCTGATATTCTTTATTTTTTTCATAAATATCACTGACATTTGTCAGCATTGCAGCATTGCGGACACGTTTCCAGTCGATCGTATCTGCTATATCTGCAGCCTTTCTATATGAGCCTTCCTCCATCAATTCAAGCATCTGTTCTGTCTTTAGTTTATATTCATACTTATCCACCGCATTCACCTCGTCGAAAATTATTTCATCGGTCAGCATATGTCTTTCTGATTTTTAACATAAGACAATACTTTTCAATAGTTTATCATATGAGGTCAATTATGTCAAAAAAATGCACCCTCGATTGACATCGACGATGCATCTTATAGTCTATTTAATTTTATCATTTTTTCTATATATAAATCGGAGGAATTATGTAGATTACGTTCCTGTGAGACCTCTGCCATCTGTTATTTGATCAGCGGTCGATTTATTAAGACCTGCTTATTAAATCTTCCCTCCTTCAATAACAATTTGAGGTTCATAGCAGCATCCTTAACTCTTTCACTTTCGTTCCATTCTCCGGTACTATTTTATATTTTTGAAGAGCCATCCAGGTTATTATTCCTATAATTGTTCACCTGAAACAATATCTTTCTCGATACTCTGACAGCTTACTGAATTATTACTTCTATAACTATGTGCCCTTCACTATAAAATAATATTCTACTCGATGTTTCTTTACACATCTTTTGAAATCCCGCTATATGTGGTATCTATATTCAATACGTCTGCAAATGTTAAATCTTGTTTGATCTTCACCCGGATTCCGTACTCTCCGATCATTTCTCTTCTCATCTAGATATTTCCGGATCAGCGATCTTTCCTTCGGCAAAGGCCTCTTACATCACAGGAACTTCCATCTGCCGTACCACTGACATATTGATGATAAACTGAAACTATACTGTCCATGGGACTTACCTCCTGCTGTCTTTTATTTTTAACCTAATCGAACAACTGATATTTTTTGTTCTCTTAGATAAATATCCTTTTGAGATGTTGTTTTGTCTTATCTCTTTTGGATGGTTTTATAATATCACTGAGTCCGGTATTTGTCAACACATTTTTTAATTTTATTTTAAATAAATTTATTATTTCTTCTATTTTGTTTTAATTTTCTGAAAATTATATTCAGTATATACATCTTATCAGGCGAGTTTCGCAGTCCTATCCCGGTGTTCTGTATCTCATCTGGTTCTTTTTACACAGTTGGAGAGTGTCGTTTCGACTCTTCCGTAATTTATACAGACATTCACCCATACCTTCTGCCGCGTCCGCCTGGTGTATCCGCAGGAACCGATGGAGCAGCAGACTGGCAGCGCCGTACCAGGGCTTTCGCCCGGCTTACCAGTTCATTATAGGAATATGGTTTGGCCGGATAATCATCCCCACCGCTGGAAATCCGGGCATCATAGTATCCAGGGCGATCAGATCAAATTCTTTCTCTGCCGTTTTGCCAGGCGCTTCCTTTTCATTTTTCGTTGTGTCGGATGCAGTTCTCCTGATTACGCAGCCTGTAACATAAAGCTCTGTCAAAAAACGCTCTCGTTGCCGACAAGTCTGATTTTACACGATTTCCCATTGAACATACGGTTTCTTAAGAATTCTTTAGATTCACTTCCGGTTATTTTTAAGAAAAGTGTATTAAGCTGTTCCCTTGAAAGGAGACACACGAACAATGAAGAAATGGCTATACCCGGCTTCTCTCATCCTGATCTTTATCATATTGACTGCCGTGATCATCCCTGACGGATATATATACGGCTCTAATACAGACTGGCTCAGCCAGCATGCCACACTGGCAGAAACTATACGGAACGCCTGTCTGGAGCAGCACACTCTGCTCCCCTCCTGGATTCCCCTGGGCGGAGGCTCTAACGGATATCAGTTTGCCTACTACGGATTTTTAAGACCGGACATTGTCATCGGCTGCCTGCTGCCGCAGGTCCCCATGGCACATATCCTTATCTGGTATATGATGGCTCTCTATCTCATGTCTGTACTCCTCTGCTTCACATGGCTTAGAACCGAGGAGATAAGCCCGGCCCTTTCCTGGATCGGAAGCATTCTTTTTATGACGGCGGGCTGTATGTTCCATATGCACAGACAGATCATGTTTGTAAATTATCTGCCTTTCGTGCTCCTGGCATTTATCTGTATCAGGAAAAAGTTCTGGCGATATCTTCCTCTGTGCATGGCGTTTATCTGCCTGAGCAGCTTCTACTTCGCCATATCTGCTTTTGCAGCGGCAGGCTGGTACTGGCTCCGTATAGAGGGAAAATCGTTCTGGCGGAACTCTTTCCTGAAACGCTATGTTCCCTCCGCGCTCCTTGCGGCAGCAATGACCGCAGCGCTCCTTATCCCTACAGGACTTATACTGCTGGAGCATAGGAGGACCGGAAGCACGGCGGGACTTCTGACGCTGGCTGAACTGTTCGCTCCGAATCCGGTGCTGAACAATCTCCTGTTTAACGAATACGGCATGGGCCTTACATTTGTCTGTCTCTATGCGCTCCTCGCAGGACTCAGGATAAAACAGATCAGGGCGGACAGCATTCTCTGTCTTCTTTTCGGATTGTTCGGGATATTTTCTTATCTTTTAAACGCCGGGTTGTACGCCAGGCCCAAGATACTCATCCCGTTCATGCCTCTTGTGATCCTGCATTGCGTGCGGTTTCTGAACATACAAAAGGAGAACTTCCGGAACAGGAATAAGTCCCCGGGTGTATCGACGCCTCTGTGGCCTTTTCTTATCATGCTCCCTGTAGGGCTCCTATGGTTCAGTCAGGAACAGTTTCCGTGGATCATGGCGGAACTTGGAATCCTTTTCTGTCTGGCGCTTTTAAGCAGGTATCGGATTCAGAGAGCCTCCGGCTGCCGCAGACGTCTGCATCTCACAGGAGCCGGAGCGGGAATGGCCGCCGGATGTCTTCTTCTGATCGCACCGACGGGTATGTATATAACTACCGCAGGAACCGAAGACTGGGTGGCCCGGTCTCAGCTCAGAACAGGGCTGACCAGTGAAGATCTTAAGCAGATAGATATGGATGAATTCTCACATTTTGACAGTCTGTCCGATCCTCTTGTAAGCGGAAATGAACTGATTACGGACAGGACGCGGAGCACGATGTACTCTTCTGTCACTGACAGGGAATATTCAGATCTGTACTATGACACGCTTATGACGCCGATCCGCATCAACAACCGGGTGGCTCTGCTGACATCGGACAATCCGTTCATGTTAAATCTCCTGGGCGTTCGATATCTTGAGACAACAGCAGATCATATACCTGCCGGATATCATGTCATATACAGATCTGGAGAAAACGTTGTCGCCGAAAACGAAAACGTGCTGCCCATGGCTTATTTCACAGACGACACAGTCTCACAGAAATGGTTCGAGACGCTTGATCCTTACACAAAACTGGACGTTATCACGCGCCGGACTGTTACAGACAGCTCCGGAGCCGCTGCCGACGGCGGCATCCCCACATGGGAGCCTGTCCTTACTGCCGGGGATCTGCCCGACGGTCTGGATATCCGACCGGTCGGAAACGGATGGGAGATCACGGCCGGCAAGACCTGTACGCTGACAGTCGACATACATGATCCGGTTCCCGGATATATCGCACTCTGCCAGTTTCATGTGGAAAATCTTTCGTGGCAAAAACCCGTGGTCATCGACATCAACGGTATACGCAATAAGCTGTCCGCCGCCTTTGCGCCGTATCCGAACGGCAACAACGATTTTCATTATCAGTTTTCCTCCGATGCGCCACAGGGCGTCGACCGCCTGGAGGTCACATTTTCCAGAGGTCATTACCGTCTGACGGATCTCCAGTGGCATCTGTACAGCAGGGAACTTCTGTCCGAAAAGACGTATACCCCGCTTACTCCGGCATCATCGGCAGCGAAAACCGGCGGGTATCCGGTCCTCTCCGGTACAATTAAGGCGGATACGAACGGCTGTCTTGCCACTTCTGTCCCCATGCAGAACGGGCTCAGGATACTGGTAGACGGGAAGGAGACCGAGCCCGTCACAGTCAATCAGGCATTTGCAGGAGCCCTGCTGGAAGAAGGAGAACACAGGATAGATATTCTCTTTTCTCCGCCCGGGAAGTCAGCCGGCTGCGTAGTAAGCCTCACAGCGGCAGTCGGATATATTGCCTTCCTTGCCATATCAATATGCCGGGATTCCCTTTGCAGGGATTCCCTGTCTGGCTGACAGCGTAATTACCGTGGCCGGCAACTATATATTATATAAATTCAGTGTTTTCAGGAAAGGAGTAACCTGTAATGGATAAGATCAGTATCATCGTGCCCTGCTACAATGAAGAAAAAGCGCTGCCCGAATTCTACCGCAGAACATCTGAAGCGGCAGCGGATATTGACGGCGCTGAATGCGAATTCATCTTCGTAGATGACGGAAGCAGCGATCACACTCCCGATATCCTTGAAAGTCTCTCCCGCGCGGACGTCCGCTGCAGGTCTATCTCTTTCTCCAGGAACTTCGGAAAAGAAGCCGCCATGTATGCCGGACTCCAGAATGCATCCGGCGACTACTGTGTGTTCATGGATGCGGATCTGCAGCATCCGCCGGAGCTGCTCAAGGAAATGTATCATGTCGTAAAGACGGAAGGATATGACTGCTGTGCCGGGCTTCGGGAAGACAGAACGGGAGAAAACCGGCTGCGCAGCCTCCTCTCCCGGATATTCTATAAAGTAGTTACTCATATGTGCAAGCTGGATATGGGCGATGGGAAAGGTGATTTCCGCATGATGAACCGCACGATGGCGGACTCTGTTCTGGAATTGAAAGAATACAACCGATATATGAAAGGAATCTTCTCTTTCGTAGGATTCGACACAAAATGGATCCCGTTCCATAATGTCGGGCGGACTGCCGGAGAGACAAAGTGGTCTTTTGGCTCTTTATTCCGTTATGCAGTCGACGGCATCCTTTCTTTTTCCCCGGCTCCTGCGTCAATGGCCGGCGCAACCGGCGCCCTGCTCATCCTCGCCGCGCTTCTGACAGGAATAGGTACAGTTGTTTTTTCCGGCGCATTGAGCGGAATCCCGCTGCTCATATGTCTGATCCTCATACTGAACGGTATACAGATGTTCTTTCTCTCTATCCTCGGTCAGTATATATCAAAGGATTATATGGAAAGCAAGAGAAGACCGATATATATCGTTAAGAAAAAACGGGGATTCCCGGAAGTCGCAGAGCGCTGAAAAATCCCTCCGGACTCAAAACGGGTTCAGAGGGAAAATCAGCTGCCTTCACAGGACAATGTCGTCTATCTTCTCGAAGCTTTCAAGTTCAAAGGATTCGACCGTATTTCCCGATATGAGGTAGAATCGGTCTCCCACATACAGTCCTCTGATATTTCCGGAAGCATTCTTCCGCCATATACGAATACGTGAGTCATCCTACTGTATCCAAGTGATTTTCGGATGATTTATCCTGGAAAGTCTATCCGACAAACACGAATCTATCTCTCTGCTTTATAGTAGTTGATCAGGCATCCGTCCAGGATGATCTGTCTCTCTGCATCGGTCAGGTCGCCGAGTCTCAGAGTGATCTCTTTGAGTTCATCGCCGACTACATATGCTTTGATGACGTCTGCTTTCTCCTCGACCGCCTTTCTTACATCCGGCACGAAGATATAGTCTCCGTTCTTAAACGGCAGATGCTCGTGATCCGCGTCCGTGAGGAATGGGAGCATTCCCCAGTTGATCAGGTTGGAACGATAGCGCTTTGTCGCGTACTCGATGGCAATGTTCGCCCATCCTCCGAGAACTTTCTGGCAGGACGCCGCCTGCTCTCTTGCAGAACCGTCGCCCGGCTTCACTGCGAAGATCGTACTTCCAACGCCGATATTTCCTTTGCCTACTTCCGGATATGTCTTCTGGATCGTGGCCATTACCGGTTTCAGTTCTTCCAGCGCGTCGAGCGGACATGTGCCGGATTCGATGGCTTTCTGCGCTTTCTGCACTTCTTTCGCCCGTCCCACATATGCCGGATCTTTTCTGGAGAGTGCGAACTCTGCAAGGCCCAGCGGGTTGGAACGGTAGGAGGAAGTCTCGCCTGACGGGATGAGCTCGTCCGTCGTTGTGACCGGATCGTGGATCTCGGACACGACTTTGACGATCAGATTTTCCGGCAGTGCGGACATCTCCGGCCAGTCCTTGATGTTCGGTCCGAACTGGATCTCCACGCTCGGATCTGCCACACCATGGCTGTCAAATACACGGTTTGCATAAATGTTGCTGTCGAAATGATATTTCTGTCCTTTGTACTCCACATCCAGATCTGTCGCTGATGTGAGGTATCCTTTATTTGCCGCTGTAGCCGCAATAGAACGTGCATCCATAAGAGCCACAGAGGAGATCTGTCCGCTCTGGAGCTTGCTTCCTTCACGGTTCGGGAAGTTCCTTGTTGTGTGGCGGATGGAGAACGCGTTGTTCGCAGGTGTGTCTCCTGCGCCGAAACACGGGCCGCAGAACGCCGTCTTCACGACAGTTCCCGCCTCCATCAGATCGGCTACCGCACCATTCTTCACAAGTTCCATATAAACAGGCATACTTGCCGGATATACGCTGAATGTAAACGCATCGGAGCCGATATTGTGTCCCCTGATAATATCTGCCGCCGCGCAGATATTTTCAAATCCGCCGCCGGCGCATCCTGCGATGATGCCCTGCTCTACATAGAGCTTTCCATTTCGTATCTTATCCTGCAGGGAATACTCTACCGCTCCGTCCAGACTTACAAGAGCCTTCTGCTCTACATCGTGAAGAACGTCCTTTAAGTTGGCGTTCACTTCGTCGATCGTGTACACGTTGCTCGGGTGGAACGGCATGGCGATCATCGGTTTGATCTCGCTTAAGTCCACATAGACGCAGCCGTCGTAATATGTGCATGCTCCCGGGTTCAGCTCCTTGTAGTCTCCGCTTCTTCCATGGATCTCGTAGAACTCTTCGATCTTCTCGTCCGTCGTCCAGATGGAGGACAGGCAGGTCGTCTCTGTCGTCATAACGTCGATGCCGATACGGAAGTCAGCGCTTAGCTTTTTAACGCCCGGTCCGACGAACTCCATCACTTTATTGTTTACATAGCCATTTTTAAATACCGCGCCGATAATTGCAAGCGCAACGTCCTGCGGTCCGACGCCTTTTGCCGGCTCGCCGTCAAGATAGATCGCGATCACATCCGGCATCTTGATATCATATGTCTTATTGAGAAGCTGTTTGACAAGTTCGGGCCCGCCCTCGCCCATCGCCATAGTACCCAGAGCGCCGTAACGTGTATGGCTGTCAGATCCGAGGATCATCTTTCCTCCGCCTGCAAGCATCTCGCGTGCAAACTGATGGATGACCGCCTGGTGAGGCGGAACATAGACGCCTCCGTATTTCTTCGCGCAGGTCAGTCCGAACATGTGGTCGTCCTCATTGATCGTGCCGCCCACTGCGCAGAGACTGTTGTGACAGTTCGTCAGTACATACGGGATCGGGAATTTTTCAAGGCCCGATGCGCGCGCTGTCTGGATGATCCCAACGAATGTGATGTCGTGGGACGTCAGCTTGTCGAATTTGATCTGAAGGTTCTCCATATTTCCGGAAGTATTGTGCGCGTTTAAGATGCCGTACGCCATCGTATTCTGCGCGGCCTCTTCCTTTGAAAGCGGAACCCGGACATTTCCTGTATCTTCCACAATCTCGGCGCCGTTTAAGAGGTAGACGCCGTTGTCATATAATTTGATCATATAATCCTCCTTCTCGTCTGCTGAATTTTATACTTTCATATAAAAACTTTCATGCTCAACGGAGATATTCTATCACATTTAACAGAGGGAGTAAATCTCTCTTTCCAATTTTCATTTCGCAGTTTAAACGACGTTTTCCACATAGTACGTTGATATTTTCCTTCGGGAACTTTTGCAGATTTCCCATAACACGGCGCCTGAATGGAAACGTACTCCGGCCTGTCTCAGCCCAGCATTTCCTCTTTCTTCGAGAGGATCGCTTCAGCCGCCGCGCATGCCGGACAGTCGCAGTATTTTGCTCCGGCCGCTCTGATCTCTCTTGCATGAGCTGCAACTTCCTTTGTTTTCTCTTCTCCGAATACTTTCGCGCCATCCTCAGACTCTGCAAATGCGATCAGCCTGTCTAAAGGCATGATATCCGCCTCAAGTTCTGCGATATATTTTCTGGTTTCCTGAGTTTCCTTCTCGGTTCCAACCGCGTCAAGCCACGCCTGTCCGGCCGCTTTCGCCTCTGCACTACAGGAGAATGCCTCCATCATCTCATGCGTCTTTTTCACAACATACTCCAATACTTCTTTTTTCATAATCCTGTTTCCTTTCTATCAAAAATTTATTTCTATTTTACCGCATTCATCCTGCTTTGTGAACACCCGCCTTTATACTCTGCCGCTGAAATATGCCACGATCAGGTCCACCATCCGGTCGTAGCTCTGTACGCCGTCCACCTGTCCGTTTGCTTTGAGATATGTATCGTTTATGCGTTCCGACGTCTCGGATATCACGCCCTCATGCCGGTCCCAGAATTCATTATTGGCCAGGAGATCCGGCTCGGCTTCTTCGCTCAGAAGCGCCCTGACCTCCTCCCAGCCCGAGTAATCCGCACGGTACAGCGCATTCATGCAGTACACCCATCCTGAGAGGTATCCGCTGTACTGGAAATCCATATACTCCGAGGAGATACAGGCGAGAAACGCGATGAAATTCGCCTCCTGTTCCTGCATAAATCCCCGCAGATGCGACAGCTCATGACAGACGGTAAACGGCTTGTCATAGGCGGTCATATCCCCATTGTAGTTGGCCTCTATCGTAAAAGGGAGATAGATACCGGTAAGTCCCTGATAAGACAAGATCTCCGACACAATGAGTTCCTTTGGCTGTGGGTAGTATCCCTCAAGCGAAGAAAACTCTTTTGCAAGACGGTGCATAGCCTCCACCGCTTTCCGTTTCTCGGATCCGTCAAGTTCCATAACTCCGTCCGCATCACGGGACACCCTGTCCGCCCGTGCGTTCACCTCGTCTGTCAGCCAGCGGCAGACATCCTCGAGCATATCCGCATTATACTTCTGTGTAACGATTCCTTCCTCCTCCGAGAAAGAACGCCGGTGGTAGTTGATCCCGCAGCATGACACATAAAGAAATGCCAGGATGCCGACGCAGAGGAGCACACCCGAGAGCCACGATGCAGCGGCGGCGCGGGATACTGCAGACAGCATCCGCACCAGCGTCACCACAAAAACAATGAGCAGTAAACAGATGCCCGCCTCTGATACAGAAAAGGGAAACAGACCGCTCGCCCTTCCCACCGTAGTCACAAGCAGGGGGTAGATATGTTCCGAGTACCACTGCGCAAAATCAGGCTTGCGGGATGACAGGAGCATCAGCCCGGCGCTCAGGATAAGAAGGACGGCCGCTGCCGTAAGACGGTTTCTGATCGGATGATACTGTTTTTTACATTTTTCAGTCAATGGCAATGTCTTACTCCTTTTTCAACATCATCTTCCTGTATGCCTGATATATCCTCGAACCTGTGATTCCACGGACCACATTGGCCGCACATCTTATCAGCGCCGCTCTGTCAAGCTGTCCTGCCCTCAGCTCTCTTCTCAGTTCCCTGGACACGCCGTTTCCGCCCGGCATGATGAGATCGTTGCCGGCTTCGATAGCCGCGCTGTGACTTCCCAGGCCTTTGCCCGTGGCGAACCAGTCCGTCATCACAAGTCCGTCGAATCCCCACTCATTGCGCAGCACTTTCGTAAGCAGATCGTAACTGTTATTTGTATAGACTCCGTTGACTTTGTTATAGCTCGACATGACGGCTTTCGCGCCGCCCTCTCGCAAGGCGATCTGAAATCCTCTCAGATAGATCTCCCGGAGAGCTCTCTCGTTTACATTGGAACTCATACGGTTCCGGTTGTCCTCCTGATTATTGCAGCAGAAATGCTTGATCGTCACATAGCATCCCCGTCTCGACTGCACGCCGCGGCTCATGGCTGCCGCCATCCAGCCTGACAGGTACGGATCTTCTGAATAATACTCAAAATTACGTCCGCACAGTGGGTTCCTGTGAATATTCATCCCCGGAGCAAGCCAGTATGTGACGCCGTATCTCTCCATCTCTTTCCCGACTGCTCTGCCTGTCTGCTCCACAAGGTCCGTGTTCCATGACTGCGCAAGAGCAAGGCCTGTCGGGAATGATGTGGCGAACTGATAGACGCATGGCCGTTTCTCCGGGTTTCCAAGCATTACGCTTTTCATGATGCCGGGGAAATAGTTCATAAACGAGATCATCGGCTCCACGCCTTTCAGCCTGCCGCTTCTCGACACGGCGGACGTTCTCTGGAGACGCAGGCCGGCCGGTCCGTCCGCCAGACAGACGTTCGGCAGTCCTTTGTCCAGAAGTTTTCCCGTCGTATATCCGGCGGACCCCGGAGCGTCGAAGAACTTCGGCCCTCCTCCCGTCGCTCCGGCGCCTGATACGACGTCGCAGAGTTCCCCGTCTGTCAGGACGTTTAAGATGGCGTCTGTCTCCGGGGAAGAGTACGTCTCCGGCACACTGTAATGATGTTGTTCTGTACGGATATCCTCCGCTTTTATCAGGATGCGTTCCAGATCTGCATCCTGCTCCTCACCGGTATCCGATGTCAGCGGAGGCGTTATCTCCTGCACAGTATCCGTCCCCGGACAGATATTCGTACAGCGCTCTGTCACGGCGTCCTCATCCAGCACGATCACCGCCGCAAATGAAGTATCCCTGCTGGAGTTTCCGCAGCGCAGGATATAGTCTCCTTTCTCCAGCACAAACGCCGCATCGTCCTCGCGGTAGGATGCGAGATCCCTCATATCAAATGTCAGCGATACGACCTCGCTCTCACCGGGCTTAAGCGCGCCGGTCTTGGCAAAGGCGGCCAGCTTCTGGTACTCCTTTGCCTGCTCCGCCTGCGGGCAGCTCACATAGAGCTGGATCACTTCTTTTCCGGTATATGTGTCTCCAGTGTTGGTGACTTTTACCGGGAGAGTCACTTTCGTTCCGTCTGCTCCTGCCCTGCCCGGTTCTATGGAAAACGACGTATAAGAAAGGCCGTATCCGAACGGATATCTCGGCTCCACATCAAATGTGTCAAAATAACGATAGCCCACATAGATCCCTTCTCTGTAATATTCCTCGTCTGTGTTTCCATTGAGATAGCTGTATTCCATGGCGAATGGAATGTCCTCGTATTTCTTCGGCCAGGTATCCACTGTCTTTGCCGACGGCGATACCTTTCCACAGATCAGGTCTGCAAACGCACTTCCGCCTTTCATTCCCTGCTGGGCATAATACACGACGGCGCCGATTCCCGTGATCTCGTCAAGAAAACTCATATCAAATACAGCGCCTACATTGACTACGACGATCATCTTTTCATAGTTTGCAGCGCACATGGCCAGATTCGCTTTCTCTTCCTCCGACAGGGAGTACTCATGTCTCTCCAGTCTGCGGTCTGCGCTCTCTCCTGCCTGTCTTGCCACTACATAGATGCATGTATCCGTATCCGAATCTTTGATATCTCTGACCGTCACCGGCTGTCCGAACGGATACTGATATGGACTGCCCATCATATTCACCGAGTCAAATTTCATCATCCTGCGCCTGAACATGGCGGCATACTCTTCCTCGCCTTTTCTGTATTCCCCGGCATATGCGTCGATCCATCTTCTGGTAGTCACTGTAAAGCCGGCGCTTTCCATTCCCTCCAGGATGGAGACCGCATGGCGCTCATTGACCTCGCCGGATCCTGTGCCCCCTTTTATCGTCATACCTGCTCCGGCTCCGTAAAGGGCTACTTTCCCCGGAGCAAGCGGAAGCGTCCCGTCATTTTCCAGAAGGACGATACCCTCAAGGGCGGCCTCATAGGACGCCCGGGCGTTCTCCTCCTCAAGAGGTGTCATCTCGTCAGTAAATGCAGCCTTATTCCGAATCTTCATCTTCATGATCATTCTCTCCTTTATCTAAGTCAAAATCTATTCGTTCTCTGTTCCGCCGGTCATGGGCAGCCTGCTGATAGAACACTCTTTTCGCCTGATACATCTTCTTCTCTGCGGCTTTTATCAGCGTATCCACCGAGTCGACCTGCTCTTCCCACTGTATCCCCGCAGATATATGTATTCCCTTCTGCCGCAGGTTATATTCGATTTCCGAGCACTTGTCATAGACGGCCTTTCTGTCCTGGTCCACGGCGATCGCAACAAACTCATCGCCGCCAATCCGATATGTGTGTTCTTCTCCGTACGCCGCGCAGATATGCGCCGCGACAACTCTTATCAGCCGGTCTCCGGCCTCATGTCCTCTGCTGTTATTCAGTTCGTGCAGCCCATTTACATCGATATAGATGCACGCCAGCGACGTCTTGTATTTCTCCTTGTATACAGGAAGATCCTTTTCATAGCGATTGCGGTTGAGAAGACCTGAAAGGATATCCATCTCCCCCTGTAATCTGATCATATCATAGGATCTTAAGTTGTAACAGAACATGCTGAAACTGAAATCAACATTTCTGAGCAGACCGGGCTCCATCTCTCTGCCCGGCACGCCAAAGCACGCAAGCACTCCGCAGGCTCCTCCCGACATCTCGGGAACAG
Organism: uncultured Eubacteriales bacterium; assembly: GCA_949294665.1. Classification (GTDB taxonomy): domain Bacteria; phylum Bacillota; class Clostridia; order Lachnospirales; family Lachnospiraceae; genus Mediterraneibacter. The sequence goes on along the minus strand of CASFID010000073.1, from coordinate 4,979 downwards.
GCACCGCGATCAAGGACAGGAGACAAATTTTCTCTTTCTCCGTCTCCACCCCCGGCAGCTTCTGTTTTAATTCCGCCGCATTTCGGGCGATCAGCTCGCCTGTGCCGCCGGCAAAGTATCTCATGAGCCCCCGGAAAAACCTCTCCTCGGCCGCTTCATCAGGAGGCGTCCTGCTGCCGTCTCTGCACCACCTGTAACAGTCTTTTACGCCGCAGTCTCCCGATATCCAGAGGATCACACACTCTGCCCTGGTCATTTCTGCGACCTTGCTCAACGCAGTTGTGACATTTTCGGACTGCTCATGGGCGTTGAACAGAAGCTTCTCCACATCATATATATACTGGATCGTGTCGAGCTGCCGCTGCTTCGCACTCGTCTCCCTCCTCACATAATGGAGCATCCAGAAGAAATAGAGTACAAGGCATACTCCTTCGGACACAAGAAAGATATTCAGAATATAGCGTATAAAGTACGCGCTCTCGAACACAACGCTCTCCGGCACCGACAGAGCCAGCTGCCATCTGTTTATCCCGATCGGCTCATAGTAGAAATAAAGATATTCTCCTATCGTCTCCGAGGCAAATACAACATATCCCGTCTCTCCGTTTATCATCCCCTGCTTTAGCTGCTCATGATCGTAGCCCGGCGCCATCTCACGCTTCCCGAGTTGCCAGATATTGCCCTCTGGCTTATTATGCCATGTATCCATCAGGAAATTGCCGGTGCCCGCATCTATGATATAGATCGCCGCTTTGTTTCCATAGGGGGCAAACGTGATCTCTTCCGGGAGAGCTCCCAGCTCAACGACTCCGCACAGCATGGCGACTGTCTCTTCTCCCCTCATGACAGGCACATAGTTACGGACAACGTACTCGCCTTCGCTGACCAGATCAGCCTCGCGGTCACTGATATGCGCTCCCTGCGCCGCCTCTTTCTCAAAGGACAGATTTCCTCCGGAACTGATCTGATTTCCTCCCGTCGTGAGGATAATATCTCCCGGCAGCAGCAGTTCGAGACGTGAGATCGCCCCTACCGTGTCATAGGAATCAATAATGTTCCAGAGATCCGGAGACGTCATGTCCTCATATTCTGATATTACCCTGGCCAGCAGTTCCAGTTCCTCGCTGTCATTGAGCATCTCCGTCTTTACTGTACTGATGACATTTCTCGCTTCCACCCTGAGCCTGTTCAGGCTTCTTGCTTCTTCCATATTGTTGATCCGGTTTGTAATGGTCAGAGATATAAGGACGATCAAAAAAATCAACAGAACCGTTACGATCATCGAACTCTGCCAATGGATCTTTGTTTTTTTGCTCATCTTGGCAACTCCTCCTGATATACTCTATAACAAGTATATCACACTTTCTGTTGTTATTTCGCTTTCTTTTCTCTATAATATAAACATATTTTACAGCATATGCAGCGCAGGAAAGGAGCGGCACATTATGGGCAGAGGCAGCGGTTCACACGGAGGTGGCGGTCATTCGGGAGGACGCTCGTTCGGCGGAAGAGGCGCAGGCGGATTCGGCGGAGGAGGCGCAGGCGGCCCCGGATTTGGCGGCCCCCCGCCGGGAGGTCCCCACATACCCCGATGGGGAGGTCCTCGCAGGAGATGGGGAGGTCCGATCTTTTCCGGCGGTTTTTTCGGATGGGGCGGACCGGGCCGCAGGGGCGGAGGATGTTCCACGGTCATCATCCTGCTCATTTTTGTTCTGATCGCTTTTAGCCGGCTTGGACCGGGCGGCGGCTCCTCATCGGATAGCACCGAGGTAGCCCCCTCACGCACTGAGCGCACCGCTGTGACCGGCACAGATACTTACGGAGAATGGTATCTTGATGAGCTGGGGTTTATCCGTCATGATGAGGATCTCACAGACGGGCTGAAATACTTTTACTCCAGGACCGGCATCCAGCCCTATGTCATGCTCCTGGAGTATGACGGTTCTCTGTGGGACAATGGACGGTGGAATGAGTCTGCTGCCGAGAAGTATCTGGCGCAGGTCTATAAGAATACATTTACAGATAACGGGCATATGATCCTGGCTTATTTTGCATGTGAGAACGACTCGGAAGACATGGACGGGACGTTTTATATCTATTACGGTTCAGCCGCCTATTCTGTTATGGATGCCGAGGCAGAAACGATATTCTGGAGCTATTTTGACATGAATTATAATAATCTGGATCTGAGCATTGCCGAGTTTATAGGGACGACGTTCCACGAAACTGCCGATAACATCATGCACATCGAAGGCGGCGGGAACGGCTCACTGATAAAGGCCGCCGCCATCTTTGCAGTCATCTGTGTCGTCGTGATCATCGCAGGAATCATTGTTGCAAAACGGAGCGGGCGGAAGGAACAGGAGGATTACGACTCACAGCAGTAAGAAAAAGGAAGGGGAAAAAATGACCTACGCAGAAGCTATCGCCCTTGCAAAGGCAGGGGACCAACGGGGATATACCTTTTTATATCAGGCCACATACAAGGGCAAATACAATCTGGCTCTCCAGTATATGAAAAATAAGGAAGCGGCGGAAGACGTCATGCAGGACGCCTATGTCAAAGCATTCGCGAAGCTGGACACACTGAAAGTCCCCGAGAAATTTCCGTCGTGGTTTGGAATGATCGTGGCCAATACGGCAAAAAATGCATTGCTGAAAAAGAATCCGACGCTGTTTTCCGATATACAGCCGGAGGACGAAAGCGAACCGTTTGAAGACCGGATTGAAGACGTTGATATCAGGAATCAGCCGGAAGTTTCCTATACGGAGCAGGAAAGAAATGATCTGTTAAGGGAAATGATCGATTCTCTCTCAGACGAACAGCGGATCTGTGTCCTGATGCACTACTTTGAAGGCCTTACTACCCGCGAGGTCGCCTCTGCGCTCGGATGCCCGGAAAACACAGTGAAATCCCGTCTAAATTATGCAAGAAAAAATCTGTATAACAAAGGCGAGGAGCTGAAGAAGAAAGGATACGAACTGTACGGTATCGCACCGCTGCCGCTCCTCCTCTTCCTTCTCCGCAGCCTGGACGAGAGCGGTACTTATCAGACTGTGGCGTCTGCCGGAACCTCCGTGGCTTCATCGGCTTCACAGCCGGTATCCGGAGCAGCGACCGCAGCGAAAGCCGGACTGCTCCACACAGCAGGAGCAAAAGCAGCGGCTGCCGTGATCGGAGTCTGCCTGGTCGGCGGCGCTTCTGTTTACGGAGTCACACACCTGATGTCCGGCGGGGAAGAACCGGCGGCACAGGAGCAGGCACAGGAGCAGGCACAGGAGCAGGAGCAGAGTCAGGAGCAGAGTCAGGAACAGGATGCAGGGACAGATGCACAGGACCATCCGGCGTCTGATCTTGCCCGGACTGTACAGGATGAGGATTATCCGAATCTGATCGCGGGAAATCTTACAAAGGAAGAACTGCAGTACGTCCTCGCCTATGGCCCCCAGGAAATACCCGAACAGGGTTTTACCGCAGAGGACTGTCAGACGCTGCTGAACTGTATCTGCTCCGCTTCTTCCGAATATTCTGAAAACAGCGGAATGGTAAGGGAATTCGCGTCGGATGGCAGTGGGATGCCGCAATACTCCCTGGAAGACGTCAACCGCATGTTTGCGTCATTCAGTGATTTTGCGTTTACAGAAGGCGACCGGGATATGGAAGAACGAGGAGTTTATGTGAAAGGAGATACGATACAGTTTTCTCCTGCAAGTCTCAGTTATGTAAGCACGGCTGAGATCACTTCTTCAGAATACACAGAAGATGAAATGACGCTGTACTACATGTTTGAACGGAGCTATATGGGAGATCCGGTCCAGGAATCAGCCCGGAGAAAAGCTGTACTGACGCCGGATGAGGACGGATTGTATCAGATCGTGAGCATTGAAGATATCAGCTCTTCCACAAACAGCCTGGATACAGAGGACAGCGGGACAGAGCAGGGCGGTTCCGATCGGGGAAGTGAGGTAGAAAGCGCAGGATTCCCCGTGGGTTCGTACAGCTTTGTGGCCCCGGTCGGAGGATCGAGAGCAAGCCTTACGATCGAAGAGTCGGGACTTGCCACGATCACAGAATGGCTTTCTGCCCGTCCGGAACGCTACACAAGCACCTATCAGATGTCCATAGACAGCGCCGCCGGCACGCCGGAGGGTGTGATCAGCTATACGCTCACCCCTGTCGGCGAAGGAGAAGCCCGGGAGATGACTTATGATACAGATCTGGATGTGCTGACTGATGTAACGGGCGGATTTACCTGGGAAAAAACAGAATAACATCAGATCCGCTTTTCTGTTTTTTATGACGTTTCAATTTTCTGACTGCCTGTAGACCACACGTGCTGCTTCTTTGCAGCTGCCGGCGTATTCTGTGCCATCACCCCTGCAAGCTTATGCGGCACATAAGGTTCTTCTAAATAGGCAGTCTCTTCGGGCGTCAGGGTAAGTTCTACCGCTTTGGCCGCCCCTTCAATGTGGTGCAGTTTAGTAGCTCCTGCGATCGGAGCAGCCACCTTGGTAAGCAGCCATGCCAAAGAGATCTCCGTCATGGATACGCCTCTCTTTTCTGCCAGTTCGGCCACACGGTTAATGATCACGGAATCCTGTCTGGCAGTTGCGTCATACTTAAGCCTGGCGTAACTGTCCTCTTCCAGCCTTTTTGAGCTTTCTCCCGGATGTTTTGAAAGACGTCCGCTGGCCAGAGCGCTGTAAGGCGTCATTGCAATGTTGTCCTCAGCGCAGAGTTTTGCCATCTCCCGTTCTTCCTCCCGGAAAATCAGATTGTAATGTCCCTGAACAGAGACAAACCTGGCAAATCCTTCTTTTTCGGCAAGTGCGTTTGCCTTAGCCAGCTGATAGGCAAAACAGTTGGAAATACCAATGTACCGGACCTTTCCTTCCTTTACAATACGATTAAGGCCATCCATGATATCATAAAGAGGCGTCTCATAATCCCACATATGGTAAATGTAGAGATCCACATA
>CASFID010000072.1 GCA_949294665.1 uncultured Eubacteriales bacterium | reverse complement strand
TATATCGCATTTTTTCAGATATAGCGACAGCTATGTCTATTTCAGCATGTCTATTTTTCACTTTTTAGATAATATTTACTTTTCAAAGTTCAACGCCAGCGTCTGCTGGCTATGATCACTCAGGATTCCGAGAGATCATTTCAATTATTTAAATTCCTGATCCATTTCCGTATAATAGTGGAACAATTCGTTTACTGCGTATTCCGGCACATGGTTCGGCGTGCCGATCAGATTTGCCACTGTATACAATTTACAGTAGTTTTCAAGCGTCTCCATTGTAAAATACGCTTCTTTCATGCTCTCCCCCCATGTGACAGCGCCGTGATTTTCCATCAGCACAGCCCGGTTGCCTTTTACAAAGGGCCTGATATTATCAGGCAGTTCTTTGCTTCCGGGCATCCCAAACGGCATTAGTGCAACTTTTTTCCCGAACATAGGAATCGCTTCGGGCACGATATCTGCCGGTACTTCCTGGCCGCAGCAAGCATAAGCCGTCGCGATGATCGGGTGCGCATGTATCACAGCCATGATACCCGGATGTTCCTGATAGATCCCGAGGTGCATTTTCACCTCCGAAGAGGGTTCATAGGCTCCATCCGAAAGTATATTTCCTTCCAGATCCAGCTTTACCAGCATATCCTTGTTCAGAAAACCCTTGCTCTCATAAGTCGGTGTCACCCATACTTCCTCAGGACCTACCCTGTATGAAATATTGCCTTCATTCCCGGATACGAGTCCTCTGCCGTACAGCCTTCTTCCAACTTCCAGTATCTTCTCTTTTGCCTCAAAATCACTTACATAATTCCCGCTCATATTTTCTCCTCGTGCTCTACAGATGATCTTCCACGAATTTGACGGCCAGTTTACCGGCTTCCCCGACTGCCTGTTCTTCGATCTTTCCATTTCTTCCATACAGGGCCGCCGCTTTATTAAAGCAATAGATGATATAGTCTTTTGTCCCGTCTATGTCTGCCGGTTCCAACAGGACTTTCATCGCTTCCATGATCGATTCCGCCTGGTCATCGGACAGCTTTCTGTTCCCGATTTCTTCGGCAACCGTTTTTCTGAAAGCTTCCTCCACATGAATGTGGGCGGCTGTACCCGGGAAACGGTCAGGAATATGCCAGGTCCTGTCCCCGTGATCAAGAGCCGCCATATACCCCATATCTTCCGCGCTCAGCTCAAAATCAAAGATATCTGCATTCTGGCGGATCCTTTCCCTGTTGCTGGACCTGGTCACGATCATAAAACCGCTCTGGAGATGCCATCTTAAGATGATCTGGGCGATCGTCTTCCCGTATTTGTCCGCCAGCCACTGGAGCCTGGGATCCCGGGCAAACCGTCCCTGCCCAAGCGGACTGTAGGACTGCGGGATGATCCCGTGTCGTCTTTCATATGCAAGAAGATTCGCCTGGATATAAAACGGATGTTGCTCATATTGGTTTACCGCCGGAACGATATCCGATACATCGGCCAGATCATAAAAGTGCTGTACGGTGAAATTACTCACTCCGATCGCCTTTACCCTGCCCGATCTGTATATCTCTTCCATCGCCTTCCACGTGTCCACATACTGCCCTTTGATCGGGACCGGGCAGTGGATCAGATAAAGATCGATATAGTCGAGCCCGGTATTTTTCATCGACTGCTCAAAATCTTTCAGAGTACTGTCATATCCCTGCATCATGTTATTTACTTTTGTCGTGATAAAAAGCTCTTCTCTCGGGATCCCGCACGTGCGGAAGAACTTGCCGATGGGTTCTTCCGTCCCGTATCTTGCTCCGCTGTCAAAACTGCGGTATCCGCATTCGATCAACGTTTCCAACGTCTCCTGGAAACTCATCGCCCCCGGGTGCACTTCCTCGTCCGTCTGGTCTACATTCCACGCGCCCACGTCCGCCTCCGGGAGATCAGGCCCCGTACCCAGTCTCGGCATCTGATACCCGTTGTTGAGCTCTATTTTGTCAAAGATCGAATCGATCATTTTACTTCACCTCCTGATTTTCTATCCACCGGATCATTTCTCCCGCCAGCAGCGTCGCTTCTTTCTCTGCCTGCGCCGGGATTCCCGGATTCTTTCCGTACTTTGCTTCTGCACGGGCAAAGCAGAAGATGATCGCGTCCTTTGTCCCATCCACATCCTGGTATTGCATACATTCATCCAGCCGCTTTCTTATGCATTCTCTTAAAGCTTTGTCAGGATATCTGCTTTCCAGTTCCTTTTCCACCGCTTCTTTAAATGTCTTCTCGACCGGGTAATAAAAGCAGCTTCCCGGGAATCTCATGGGATCATGCCAGTTGCGCTCACCACGGTTTAACGTCTCCATAAACGCCATTTCCTCCGCGCTTAATTCAAAATCAAAAATATCCGCATTTTCCTGCATCCTGTACTTTTTACATGTTCTTGTCACCAGCATAAATCCCTTCTGCAGATGCCACCGCAGGATCACCTGGGCTATGCTCTTTTCATGCCGCTGCGCGATCCACTCAAGCCTTTTATCATTTACATATTTTCCCTGCCCGATCGGACTGTAGGACTGCGGGATGATCCCGTGCTTTCTTTCATATGCGAGCAGATTATGCTGAACGTAATACGGGTGCTGCTCCCGCTGGTTCACGGCGGGGACAATGCCGGATATTTCCGCCAGTTCATAATAATGCTGCACCGTAAAATTACTGACTCCGACTGCCCGGATCACGCCCGACTCACAGCATTCTGCAAGCGCCTTGTATGTCTGCGCATACAGTCCTCTGCATGTCACCGGGCAATGGATAAGAAACAGATCAATATAATCCAGTCCCGTCTTCTTCAGTACGCTGTCCACATATTTCAGCGTCCTGTCATACCCGTGTTCATCGTGATAAACTTTTGTCGTCAGATACAGTTCCTCTCTCGGGATGCCGCACTCCCGGAATACTTTACCGAGCACTTCTTCTGTCCCGTATCTTTTGCCGGTGTCAAAGCTGCGGTATCCGCACTTGAGGTATTCCTCTATATTTTCCTGAAACGGCACTTCACCGGGATGCTTCTGTTTCCATAGTTCCAGATCGTCGCTGTCCTCCATATCTCCGCAGGCGCTGACCGGCGGCATCTTGTAGCCGTTATTCAATGTGATCTTATCTGTGATCGAATGATACATACTTCCTCCTAACCGAGAATGGAAAGATCGTTCATATTCCTCATTCTCCCCCGATATGTGAGCCACTTTTCAAAGTATTTCTTTATCTCCTGGCTGTCCTGCGGTTGGAACCTCTTTTCCAGCGTACGCTCGATATGCGGCATCTCCATGGCCTGATTGCACAGATGGATACAGCCTAACATCGTAGCCTGATCATATCCTCTGGGCAGCCACACTTCTTTTCCGCTGATATCGGCCGCCGCCTGCGCGGTGATGCTGCTTCGGAAGCCTCCTCCGCATCCGAGCATGTATTCTTTATCCGACGGTTCTATCTTTGTGAGATGCCTGTAATTCAGCGCGATCTGGCATGCCACGTCCAGATTCATCGCATGTATGAAATCACACGGTTCCAGCGTCATCTCGATCTCTTCGTCAAACAGGAAACCAACTGTCGTACAGCGCTCCTCCGGCAGATTATACTGCTCGCCGAACATGGCGAGCATCCTGGGGATGCCGCCTTTTTCCATAGCTCTCTTCTCAAGCTGTTCATAAGAATATTCAGAAAGGAGCTTATCTTTAAGTCTCTGTACGTTGATCCCGGTAGCTCCGCAGTTCAGCTCAAGCATATATTCGTTGGCGACTGCATGGGGACTGATCCAGAAGGGAAACTTTCTGTAATGATCGATCACCATAGTGATCGGCGTCGTAGTCCCGTTTACGACTACAACGTCTCCCTTTTTCGCCTGAACTCCCACAAGCGCCAGCTGCGTATCGGAAGCTCCCACGATAAATTTCGCTCCGGGACTCAGTCCAAATTCCGTGACAAGCTCTTCTTTTACCGGTCCGAGCACAGACCCTGCAATGGCCATAGGCGGAAGCTGTTCAGGATCAACGCCGATCATCTCGCACATCCTGATGCTCCATGCGTCAATGCGGATATCGTACGCGAGTGTATGAGCCGTCTGGGATCTTTCCCACACGACCTCGCCGGTAAAAAGATACCCGATCCAGTCGCTGATCGATGTGTAAGTCCTGATTCTGGCGGCAGTCTGAGGCTGACGTTTCTGCGTTCCTCTCACCTTCATACAGGAATAGAACGCGTCTTTTTCCAGGCCTGTGATCTCCGTAAGGGTATCCCAGTCCAGATCGTCTATAAACTCTGCTCCTCTCATATCACTGTTAGGGAATCCAAGAAGGGATTGACCGTCGTGGTCGATCAGGACGATGCCCTGTCTCTGGCTGGCCGCGCTGACAGCTATGATATCTGCCGGCCCGGCAGCTTCTACCGCCCTGTGGATCAGGGACGATATCGTCCTCATCCACTCTTCCGGCTTAAAATAAATACTGCTCGGGAAATCATGGTCTTCATAATAGACCGAATCTTCTCTTGCCACAGCCAGGGAATCGCCCTCTGTGCTGATAACGGCTGCTCTTGTGTTCCCGGTTCCCACATCAATGATCAGATATGCTTTCCGTTTCATCATCTTCCTCCTTTTTCTTATTTCTGACTGTCCTTTTGACTGTTCAGATAATCTTTCAGAATATCCACCGTCAGCTTCAGGGAAAGTACCAGCATTCCGTTAAACACTCCGCCGATATGGGGAGTAGACGTCACATTGTCCATATGAAGGAGCGGACAGTCCTCCGACGGCGGCTCTGTTGCAAATACGTCCAGGCCGGCGCCCCGGATCTGTCCGGTCTGAAGCGCGCGGATCAGAGCCTCCTCATCGACAAGTCCTGCCCTCGCCGTATTGATAAAGATGGCATTTGGTTTCATCTTTACAAATTCCTTTTCACCGATCATAGATTTCGTGTCTTCTGTCAGTCTTACGTGAACGGAGATAATGTCGCTTGTCTCAAGCAGTTCGTCTAAAGATACCTTTTTTACTCCCGCGGCTTCAAAGACTCCGTCCGCGCAGAACGGATCGTATGCAGCCACTGTGCTTCCACATGCCCGGACTCTTTTCGCCACCTCCTGCGCAATCTTTCCGAATCCGACCAGACCGACTTTCAGCATACACATCGGTCTGCTGGAGGCATCGTCGTATTTGTCCTTTTCGATCAGACTCCTGTCACCGAGGCGGAGATTTCTCCTTGTGATCCCCCTCGTTTCATCGATCATAAATGCCAGAGCAAGATCCGCCACCGAATTTGCCAGGCGTCCGGGGCAGTTTCTGACAACGATCCCTTTTTCCTGCGCATAAGAACAGTTAATATGTTCCAGGCCGCTCCTCATAACGCCGATAAACTTCAGTTTTTTAGCAGTGTCGATCATCTTGCTGTTCACGGCATGCCAGTGCACCAGAAGTATATCTGCCTCCGGCAGTCTCTCCATCACTTCTTTCTGCGGCTCGATCCATTCCGGGCCCTCCTTCTCGATCCGCGCTACATATCCGTAGTCGTCTTCATCCATCAGTGTGTCCTGGACAAACTCGATCTCGGCTTCCGGTCCGAGTGATGAGAGGATCTCGCGCGCCCCGGGATCCTGCTGAAACTCACTGACCGGACAGGAGTCCAGCACTATCAGTACTTTCATGTTCATTCCTCCTTTTTCATATGTTTGGACAAGTATCTGTGTACTCTCATCTTAAACTCTCTAGTGGGATTGAGAGTCTATCGGAAATTTGCATGAAAACATGCAGGGTTAAAAAAAGTATTTCTGAAAGCCGTTTCAGAAATACCTTTTTTGCTCCTCTGCTATGCTCCTGTCTTTTTCTGCCATTCATTCAGCGCAGCCTGTCTCATCTGCTTTGCATGTCTGTATCTCAGCGCGCCGGCTCCTCCGGCGATCCCCAGAAGGACGATCGTCTCCCAGGTGATCTTCATGCCGTCATTTTCTCCTGTGCTCTGCCCGGACTCAGCCGTTGTGGCCTGAGTCTCGACGGCTGCCTGTTCCTGCCGGTCTTTCTGTACACGCAGATACGGATATATGAGAAACGGCGTACAGAGAGCAGCCACGATAATAATCCTTATCAGAATTTTCTTCATACGATCACCTACTCTTCCAGACCTTTTACATCGCATATTTCTATCAAATATCCATCGGGATCTGTGATCATGCAGTTTCCGTTTTCATCCGGTTCCGTCGCCGTATAGCCAAGCGCTCTCGCTCTTTTGATCGAACCCGGCACATCGTCATATACAAACGCGATGTGATCTGCTCCCACAGTACCGTGATCATATTCTCCGTCAAAGTCTCTGGTCCACTTCACTTCCAGCATCCAGGGAGACTGCCCGTCGCAGTAGAAATCAATCTTCCAGCTTCCGTCCTCTGCCTCGTTACACCAGTCTTCTACTTTTTTCAATCCAAGAAAACCCTGGTAAAACTGCTCGCTTCTTTTCAGATCTGCTGAACAGATCGCCTGATGATTAAATATAAAATCCATTTTTCTCCTTCTTTCTCAGCTTAGCCGTATATCATTTGCTGACGTCATCAAATTGCACCCCGTAAGTATCCACACTCCAGTCGTCCCCTGAACAGGAGACAAGATATATATTTGAGGCCGGGCGTGTCTCTGCGGTCCGCACAAAGAGATTGGCGTCTTTTGTAAGTTCGCGGAATTCGTCCATACTTACCTCGTGGGCGTCCTGATTTTTAAAAATCTGTTTCAGCTCGTCGTAATATTCCTTATTCGCTTCCTCCATAAAGTCAAACACAGTATACTCGGCAAAATTCACCTCGTTTAAAACTGCTTTGAGCGTCTGCATAAACGTCGGGATTCCGGCTGTCAAAGACACGTCTACCACATTCGCCCCTTTGGGGATCGGATATCCGATATCACAGATAACCATCGTATCATAGTGGCGCAGCTTCGTAAGCTCACCCATCAATCTTGCATTCATAATTCCGCCTTTTTTCATAATCTCTGATTCTCCTTTCTGAACACACGGTATATATTGCTTTATGTTGCCTGTATTTTAATGTCGGTTTCGCGGACCAGTCAAGCAGAAAAAAAGGGACAAAATTTGTGTAAAATTCCAATGGACTCTAAACCCGCGTTTAGCTTTTATCCTGAATGCAAGTACACTCTGACCGTTTCCGAATAATGATTTGCATATTTGAGTAATACTGGGTACTATATCCTCTGGCGACCGAAAATTATGGTGTTTCACAAAGGAGCTGAGAAAATGAACTCAAATTTATCAAAACGCTACAGAATCGGAGAGGTCTCAAAAATAACAAATCTTCCGGTGTCCCGTCTCCGCTACTATGACAAGATCGGACTCCTGTGTCCGCGGTGGCGGGATGAAGGATCTGAATACCGTCTGTATGACGCCTACCAGATTCAGGAAGCGTACCTGATCGAACAGTATCAGTATTTCGGATTTTCACTGACACAGATAGAAACGATCATGAAAAAACCCGCTTCCTTTTTTGAAAACCTGGATCAGATATCTTCAGAACGTCTGGAAGAAATCGACAGGGAAATCGCATATCTGGAAAAAATCAAAGGGAAACTGACACTGATGAAGCGTCACAATCACAACATGCTGACCGATTACAGAGAAGCCGGATACCAGCTCGGACCTCTGCATGACCATTGCTATATCATGTCGGATATCCGAATGGATCTTTCCTACGGTTCACATTTTGCATCTGCAATCAACGCAGAGGTAGAAATGTACGCCCGTGACCGAACACTTCCATGGTATTATTCGGATCACTATTATCAGATGCCTCTAAAGAATATAGATATCAGCAGCGTCGGCCGGTTCTGTATCAAACTGGCTACAAATGAAGTGTTTGATACCCCTCTTCCGATTTACTACGAAACTTCACCTTATCGGATCAAATATATGGATACTATTACCATTGAAGACATTCCTTTCCACCTCCACAAAATGCTGGACATTGCAGAAGAGGAGGGATATAAACCAGCCTGTACTCATTATTATGTGGGCGAACTCGCAATGGAAAACCCCGCTGAAAAAGAAAGCGCCCTTCGTCAGATCTATCTTCCGCTTGTGAAAATTTAGTTATGTCGTCGCGGGACAGCACCGAATTTCACCGGAGCCTGATGTGGCGCGCTGCATCTTTCAGGATAAATACAAAAGAATAAATATAAGGAGACATTTATATGGGAACAATTAATATTCAGCAGATATCCAGCATGAATATCACCTACAGTCATTTTTCTTTTGACTATTTCCTTGAATCTACCGCCAGAGCAGGATTCAAAAGTTTTGAATTCTGGGCCGGATATCCGCATTTTTGCAACTATGATACCAATGTGTCCGGACTCCGCAAGATCAGAAACAAGATTGAAAAAAGCGGTCTAAGGCCAACGTGTCTTACCGGAGAGCAGGCGGCCTACGCAGTAAATATGGCCGCCCGTGACACGGAACTGCGCAGAGCAAGTATCGGCTATTTCCAGAAACTCATCTCTCAGGCGGCAGAACTTGGGATTCCCAAATATCTGATGTCGATCGGATGGGGATGCTACGATGAACCTCTGGAAGAATCCTGGAAACGCGGATGCGATTCCGGAGAGCAGGTCTTGAAGACTGCTGAGGAGGCAGGGGTAAAGATCCTCTGGGAGGTCATGCCAAGCTACACGACAAATCACATTAACGGGCTGGAATCTGCGAAGCGGATCATCAGAGATCTCGACTCTGACTATTCGGCGGTCTGTGTGGATACCTGTGCGATCGCAGTGGCTAAGGACGAGACCACTCTGGCCCCTTATCTTAGAGAACTTGGGGACAAAGTCAGCCACATCCATCTCATAGACGGGGCGCCCGACGGCTGGCTTGCATGGGGCGACGGAACACAGAATCTCGAACAGCATCTGCGGGATCTGGCAGGAAATAATTATGCCGGCGATATCACGCTGGAAATCTCTCCGTCCTATGAGGATCCGGAGGATGCCTACGTCAGGAGTCTTAAAAAGCTGAACGAATATCTGCCGTATTCCACTGGACAGGAGGTGTAATTGATTATGAAATTTGACCAGTTATCTATTCAGACTTTTGCCTATAAAAAAGTATCGATTAACAAAATGCTGGAATCTCTGGAGCGTTCCGGCATTCAAAAGTACGAGTTCTACGCAGGCGCTCCGCACTACTGTCATTATGGGGACTTTCCAATGTCGCAGGATAAAATCGGCAGACTGACCTTTCAGATCCACGATGGCTCTAACGCACATAATCTGAAAATGGACTGTTTTGCCCCGGAGTCACTGGAATATCCGCTTAATATCGCTTCCGAGAATCACGCTGTACGTGAAAAAAGTATCCGATACTATCTGGACTATATGGATGATCTGTCCTCTCTGGGAACAGAGACTATGCTTGTCACTTCCGGATGGGGGTACTTTGAGCAGGACAAGACGCCGGCATGGAAGCGCTCGCAGGCCGCTCTGAAACGTATGGCAAAACGTGCAGAAGAGCTTGATATCATCTTATACCTCCGCCCCGTTTCAAAACTCATGAGCAATCTTGTAAATGACCTGCCCTCGTTGACGCGCATGATCTGTGAAGTGGACAGCAGCTCCTTAAAAGCCTGTATCGATACTTCTGTACTGGACGAGACAGGTGAAACGATCTCTGATTATTTTCGGGTGATCCCCGATAAGATCGGGTATTTCAGATTCTATAATCTGACTTCATCCGGCGAAGTTACTGCCGGCGAGGGCCTGGATGTCGTCCGTTCTTATTTTGACGATCTTGACCGGTACGGATACAGCGGAACTGCCGCTATGGAACTCAATTTTGAGCATCTGGTCGATCCGAATCATTATGCCTGCCTGGCAGTAAAACAATTAAATTCTCTTTTTTGACTACTTTTACAGGAGGCGAAATCATTGAAAAGGAAATCCATAAAAAAAGGAGTTGAATCTGTTCCGAATTCATTAGTATTTATTTTTATATTTATTGTGATTGCCATGATACTGACTTACCTCGTTCCGGCAGGTCAGTATGAACGGGTTATGGATCCCCAGACAGGACAGGAGCTTGTAATAGCTGATTCTTTCACATATCTTGATTCGACTCCCGTCAATCCGCTGAAAATGTTTGAACTGATCGGAGAAGGGTTCGTTCAACAGGGACAACTGATCTTTCTTATCATGTTTGCCTACGCATTCATGGATGCGCTGGTAAAATGCGGAGTATTTGACAGTCTGTTCGGTCTGATCTTCAAGCACGGGCTGCACAAAAGAAAGATCATCCTTCCGCTTATCATGTGCTTTTTCGGACTGCTCGGATCTGTCGCAGGCATGGCGGAAGAAATATTCGGGCTGTTTCCGGTCTGTATTTCGCTGGCTCTGGCCCTCGGCTACGATGAAATTGTCGGAAGCTCTATCGTCTATCTGTCGATCTTCACCGGTTTTGCCTCGGCCACGACCAATCCATATACGATCGGCGTAGCGCAGACCATCGCAGGGCTTCCCATGTTTTCCGGTATAGGCTATCGGATCATCTGCTGGCTGGTGTTTATGGGGATACTGATTGCTTATACGATGAGATATGCCGCAAAGGTAAAAGCAGATCCTACGAAAAGTCTGCTGTACGATCCGAATAAGCCGAAAAAAACAGACGAGATATACACCCGCATCTATGAAAGCACGCAGAATCCGATGACGCTCTCTGTAAAGCTGAATATATGTGTATTTTTTCTGACGATCGGCACTACCATCTTCGGAGCGCTTGTGCTCCACTGGTATCTTACAGAACTGACCGCGCTCTTTATCATTGCCAATATTCTTGTCGGGATTATAAACCGGTATTCACCGAATAAAATAGCGGAAGATTTCGTGAAATCCGCAGGTGATACGATGTTTTCTCTCATCTGTATCGGACTTGCCAACAGTATCTGTCTCGTTATGACAGACGGAAACATCATTGACACGATCCTGTACTGGCTTTCAAATCTGCTGAACAACTTTTCCGGATATTTCAGCGGGATCCTGATGCTGTTCGTGCAGAACCTGCTGAACTTCTTCATCCCTGCAGGTCCTGCACAGGCGGCGGTATCTATGCCTATCATGGCCCCTCTGGCGGATCTGTGCGGCATCAGCCGACAGGTCGCCGTACTGGCTTTCCAGTTCGGAGACGGGTATTCCAATCTGTTCTGGCCTACAATGGTATGTATGATGTGTGGAATGCTGAAAGTGCCTGTCACAAAATGGTATCGATATATCACTCCGCTGTTTCTTATATGGATGGCGGCGCAGGTCGTCATGCTTAGCATAGCGATCTTTATCGGATACTGATCTTTGTGTCACTGGCAGATTGATCATCGAATCAAAGCAGGCCCTTGGCCTGACAAAAAAGAGTCCCGGATCATCTTTCTGATGGTCCGGGGCTCTTTGTCTGCCCGAATGTGATTTTGTCACAGAAAAAAAACGGATAAACTGCTATACTTTTTTATAGATATTTTGTCAAAAAATTATCAAAGATTAGGAGGCGTTGCTATGAAGAAGCTGGGAGCCGGAGAGGTATTCGCCATCCTGCTCGGGGCGATCATCGGATGGGGTTCCTTTATGCTGCCAGGCAGTCAGTTCCTCTATCATTCCGGAGTCATCAACACTACGATCGGCCTTTTTTGCGGAACCATGGCGATCATCATCATCGAGAGAAGCTACTGGCATATGCTGAGACAGGACATTGATGAAGGCGGGGAATTTTCCTATATTCTGATTTTTATGGGGAGGAAGCACGCATTCATCGTGGGATGGTTCCTGTTCCTGGCATATCTGAGTCTGGTACCGTTAAATGCCACTGCATTTCCGCTGGTGTTTGACAAGCTTTTCTCCGGAGCTCTCAACTTTGGCTATCTGTATACTGTGGCCGGTGATCCGGTGTACGCGGGAGAAGTGCTTGTCTCTGTCATCATCGTCCTTTTCTTCATGACGCTTAATCTGAGGGGCATAAAGCAGTCGGGCAAGGCGCAGTTCATCATTGTGGCGGCTCTGGTCATCTGTGTGATTGCTGTATTTCTGGGAATGCTGTTCAAAGCTGACATGAATGCGTTCCGTGAAAATTATATCGATCATCAGAGCCCGCAGCCCGGGCAGATCCTCCAGGTTGTGGCGATCACGCCGTTTTTGTTCATCGGTTTTGACGCGGTCCCACAGCTGGTAAAAGATATGGATATCAGCCGGCATAAGGCGTCGCTTATGGCGGTCGCGTCTCTTCTGATCGGGATGGGATGCTATATGCTCCTTAACTTTACAACAGCGCTTGCTTACGGTCCGAAAGAAGCTTATTCCATGGACTGGGCGCTTGGAAGCGGTGTCCTTGAGAATCTTGGAATCATCGGATTCCTTATGCTGGTTATCGCACTCGGGAGCGCGGTATCCGGTGGGATCAATGGTTTTATGATCTGCTCCACGAAGCTGATCAGTTCCATGGGGAGACAGAATATCCTGCCCCGCTGGATCGGGAAGACAACTGACAGAGGCATTTTGCGCAATGCGATCATCTCTGTATCCGTGGTCAGCATCTTCGCCTGTTTTTTCGGGCGGGAGGTCGTTTCCTGGATTGTGGATATGTGTTCTTTTGGAGCGGCAGTCACCTATTTTTATGTCTGCCTGAACACCTTGCGGATCGCCGGGGAGAAAACAGAGAAGGCTGCCGGCCTGATCGGGGCCATACTGTCCGTATCCTTTATGCTCCTTCTCATCATCCCTTCCAGCCCGGCGGCGCTTAGCGGGCCCGCCCGTTTTTTCCTCGCGGTATGGATCCTTGTGGGCGTAATTTTCTTTATACGGATGTCCCTGAAAGACAGAAAAAGGGCAGAAACTTAATCAGGTCAGTCCTCTGCAAAGAGCTTGACATATAACCAATTTAAAGGAGGTATCTTATGAAATATGTAATTGTCGGAGGAGTCGCCGGGGGCGCAAGCGCTGCCGCTCGTCTTCGCAGATTGGATGAGCAGGCGGAGATTATTATGTTTGAAAGAGGGCCAAACGTATCCTTTTCTAACTGCTGTCTTCCCTACAGGCTGAGCGAGACGATCAGCGCGACGGAAAATCTGGTGCTCATGACGCCGGAACAGTTCGCATGCCAGTATAACATCCAGGCGAGGACGTCGAGCGAAGTGATCTCCATTGACCGTGAGGGTAAAAAGGTGACGGTCAGAGATCTCGAAAACGGAAAAGAATATGAAGAGACGTATGACAAGCTGGTCCTGTCGCCCGGGGCGAACGCGGTCGTTCCCCGGATCAAAGGGATTGAAAACGCGAATATCTTTACAGTGAAGAACGTGGTGGATATCGCAAAGCTGTACGGCTTTCTCAAGGATAACCATGCAAAGAACGTCTCTGTCGTAGGAGGCGGATTTATCGGTGTAGAAGTTGCGGAAAACCTGGTAGAAGGAGGATACCATGTATCCCTGGTAGAAGCGCTTCCCCAGATCCTTAATCCATACGACTACGATATGGTGCAGATCCTTCACAAAGAAATGCTGGACAAAGGCGTAGATCTCATCGTAGGGGATCAGGTCGTAGAGTTCCACGGTTCTGATATGGCGCTGAAATCCGGCAGGATCATAGAATCCGACGCAGTAGTTATGG
Source organism: uncultured Eubacteriales bacterium (assembly GCA_949294665.1). GTDB lineage: Bacteria > Bacillota > Clostridia > Lachnospirales > Lachnospiraceae > Mediterraneibacter. Next base: position 38,225 of record CASFID010000072.1, on the reverse strand, counting down.
CTGCAGGCGTCACGCCGGACTCGGCCCTGGCGAAAGACGCCGGGCTTGCCCTGAACCAGAGAGGGGCGATCCTGACAGACGCGAATTACCGGACGGAAGATCCGGATATCTACGCGGTAGGAGACGCTGTGGAGGTATATAACGCGCTGACGCACAAACCTTCTATGATGCAGCTGGCCGGCCCGGCTCAAAAGCAGGCGCGCTGTGCGGCGGATCATATGTGCGGGCTCCCGGTGACAAATACCGGATACATCGGATCAAGCTGTATCAAAGTGTTTGATTATAATGCGGCCAGTACAGGGCTGACTGCCGCACAATGCGAAAAGGAGGGCATCTCCTACGATATCGTTTATGTCATCCCGCAGGACCGTGTAGGTATTATGCCGGGCAGCTGTCCGCTCCACTTCAAGCTGATCTATGAGTTACCGACAGGAAAAGTCCTGGGCGCACAGGCAATCTCCCGCGGCGACGCAGCCAAGCGTGTCGACATTGTGGCAACCCTGATCAAATTTGGCGGCACCATTGACGATCTGCGCGATCTGGAGCTGTGCTACGCTCCTCCGTTCTCAACAGCCAAGGACGCCTGCAACCACGCGGCTCTTGTAGCCGGCAACCTCATGAAGAAAACCTTCCGCCAGGTACGTGTAGATGAGGTCAGAGGCCTTGTGGAGAGCGGGGCATATATCATCGACGTGCGCGAAGAGCCGGAATATGCGGCAGGCCATATCAAAACCGCCGTGAACATTCCTCTGAGCCAGATCAGGCAGCGTCTGGATGAGATCCCGAAGGACCAGCCGGTCTATCTTCACTGTCGGAGTTCCCAGAGGAGTTACAATGCATTGCTCGCCCTCCAGGGACATGGCTTTGACAACATTTTCAACATTTCCGGAAGTTTCCTCGGAATCTGCTTCTACGAGTATTTCAATGATGTAACGCAGAAGAGGGATCCGATCGTTACAGAATATAACTTTAACTAATCGCTGATATACCTTATAAAGCGCCGGGAACCGCGCGGCTCCCGGCGCCTGAGAAAAAGAAATGAGAGGAATCGAAAATGGGAAAAATCAACAGAAAAGAGTTTACTGCCGGAGTCATCGTCCTGGCAGTTGTCGTTGTAGCAGGAGGTATATTTTTAAAAGACAGCAGCCTTTTCTACCGGATGCTTGTCGGCCTGGGACTTGGCTACGCGCTTACCCGTGCGATGTTCGGCTTCGCGGGGAGCGCCAACAGGGCTTATAATGCCGGCTCCACAAAACTGCTCCGCACGCTGACGTTTATGTTCTTTTTGAGTGCCGTAGTCACTGCCGCCCTCTGCTTTGCCACAGGAGCAGAGAACTTCGGTCTCTGGATCAACCAGATCAATCTGGGACTTGTCGTCGGAGGGCTTATGTTCGGCGTAGGGATGGCCTTCTGTATGTGCTGTGCCTCAGGCGTACTTACGGATCTCGTAGCCGGACCGACAAGGGCGATCATCACCTTGTTTTTCTTCGGCGTCGGTGTTTATATCGGCTTTCCGCTTCAGGCAACTCAGGGCTGGGTAACGGATACTCTGATCCACAGTTCTTCCTATGAGACGGGTGTCTTCCTCCCGGATCTGTTCCGCTTTGACGGGATGAACGGATACCTGGGCGCTCTGATCCTGACCGGGATCCTGTGCCTTCTGGCCGCCGGGCTTGGCAAAATGTACGAGAATAAGCGGCGGAAAGCCGGAACCTATACCGGCGTAGATACGGAAATCCAGCAGGAACAAGAGGAGATCGAAGTCTTAGGTGACCAGGAGGCAGTTCCTGTGCTTTCCGAGACTACAGTCTACCGGATCTTCGCTAAACCGTGGACGCTGAAAATGGGAGCCGTAGTGATCACCATCCTTTTCTCCACGCTCATGATCGTGACCAAAGGCGGATGGGGCGCTTCCACCCCGTATGGACACTGGTTTGGCCGGCTGCTGCTCGTGTTCGGCGTGCCGATCGAGTCCGTCACCGGATTCACGAAGCAGAGTGCAGAATCCTTTACCGTTCCGTTCTTTGAAAACGCAATGAATGTCCAGAACGTGTGCATCATACTGGGCGCGCTGGTCGCAAGCCTGATGATGGGGATATTTACAAAGCAGTTTAAAGAAAGCCTGAAGATCACCCCGAAGGAGGTACTCATCTACGTCGTCGGCGGACTGCTCATGGGCGTCGGCACCAGGCTTGCCAACGGATGTAACGTAGGAGCGCTCTACAGCCCGATCGCAAATCTCTCACTGTCAGGATGGATTTATTTCATCTTCCTGTTCAGCGGAGGTATGCTCGGGAACGCGATAAAAAAGCGGTACTTTTCATAATAATTAAAAAGACATTCCCTGTAGCCACACGGCTCAGGGAATGTCTTTTTACGTCAACTTTCTTTTGCAACAGACAGCCCCAGCTCTTCCAGCTGCTTCTCGTCTGCCGGAGTCGGAGCCTCTGTCATCAGGCACGACGCATCCTTGATCTTCGGGAATGCGATCACGTCGCGGATGCTGTCCTGTTTTGCCATGAGCATAACAAGACGGTCCAGTCCGTACGCAAGTCCTGCGTGCGGCGGCACTCCGTACTTGAATGCCTCAAGCAGGAATCCGAACTGGCTGTGCGCCTGTTCTTTCGTAAATCCGAGCGCCTCGAACATTTTCTCCTGAATGTCATTCTGATGGATTCTGACACTTCCGCCGCCGATCTCATTTCCGTTGAGGACAATATCGTAAGCTTTTGCGCGGATCTTGCCGAGCTCTCCTTTATCGAGGAGCGGCAGATCCTCTTCCATCGGCATAGTGAACGGATGATGCATGGCGAGATAACGGCCCTGCTCGTCGCTCCACTCAAACTGCGGGAATTCTGTGATCCATACGAAGCGGTATTCGTTCTTGTCCAGAAGATCAAGCTGTTTCGCCAGCTCCACGCGGAGCGCTCCCAGTGAATCCCATACAACTTTATTCTTATCAGCCGCGAACAGAAGCAGGTCTCCCGGCTGTCCGTCCATCGCTTTGATCAGCGCGTCCATCTCCTCTTCGCTCATGAACTTCGCAAAGGAAGATTTTACAGTGCCGTCTTCGTGAATTGCGATATATGCAAGACCTTTTGCGCCGTAGTCTTTCACGAACGCAGTCAACTTGTCGATCTTCTTTCTCGGCATTGCGCCCTGTCCTTTGGCGTTGATACCGCGGACAGTTCCGCCGTTCTCGATAGCGCCGGTGAACACACCGAAGCCGCAGCCTTTCACCACGTCCGTCACGTCGGTCAGTTCCATTCCGAAACGAAGATCCGGCTTATCGGAACCGAAGCGGTCCATGGCTTCCTGCCATGTCATTCTCTGGATCGGAAGCTGTACATCCACATCCAGCACTTCCTTAAAGAGTTTTGCGAGGTATCTCTCATTGACGTCGATCACATCGTCCACATCCACGAAAGACAGCTCCATATCGATCTGTGTGAATTCCGGCTGTCTGTCAGCGCGCAGGTCCTCGTCACGGAAACATCTGGCGATCTGGATGTAACGGTCGAAACCGGAGCACATCAGAAGCTGCTTGTAAAGCTGCGGTGACTGGGGCAGTCCGTAGAAGCATCCCGGGTGGATACGGCTCGGCACAAGGTAATCTCTCGCTCCCTCAGGAGTCGTCTTGCCAAGCATAGGCGTCTCGATCTCAAGGAATCCTTCTTCTGTAAAGAACTGACGTGTCAGAGTCATAACACGGCTCTTCATCATCAGATTTCTCTGGATATCCGGTCTGCGCAGGTCAAGGTAGCGGTATTTCAGGCGCACCTCTTCCTTTGTCTTGCAGTTCTCTTCTACCTGAAACGGCGGTGTCAGCGACTCGGAAAGAATGCGCAGCTCACTGGGGATCACTTCGATCTCACCTGTAGCGATCTTCTCGTTCACAGCGCCGGAACGTTTTGCCACCTCTCCCACAATAGCGACCACATACTCGGAACGCAGAGACGCCGCTTTCTCAAGAAGCGCCGGATCTGTCTTCCCCTCTTCACACACAACCTGAATGATACCGGAACGGTCACGCACGTCGACAAATACGAGTCCGCCCTTGTTCCTGTTCTTCTGCACCCATCCCATGATGGTCACAGTCTCGCCCACATTTGCCGCGGAAAGCTCCCCGCATCTGTGAGTCCTCTTAAATCCCTGCATTGATTCAGCCATTGTACACCTCCGTAATATCCGTATATCCCTGTTCTGTAAGCTGTTCCTTCTGGAACTTCTTGTTCTTCTTCATATTCATGATCATAACCTGCATTCCGTCTGCACGGTCTGCCTTTGCCTGTTCCAGCACTTCAAGCAGCTTCTCCTGAGAGATCTTCTTCTCCAGAAGATAGGCTTTCTTCGGTCTGCTTGTAGGGACCTGATAGCCGCGCTCGAGAAGGAGCATCACGATACGCTCGAACCCGATGGAGAATCCTACCGCAGGCGTATCCTGACCGGTGAATTTTCCGATCATCTTGTCGTAGCGTCCGCCGCCTCCGACAGAGCCGCCGAACTCATCCATGGAGATTTCAAAAATCGTCCCTGTATAGTAGGACATACCGCGAACAAGGGTAGGATCGAATTTCATGCGGAAGTCCGCTTCTTTCTCCTGCTCCACGCAGCTGATGATCATTTCCAGCCCATCCGCCGCCTCAGGCGCAAGATAGCCCTGTAATTTCTCCTTACACATGCGGACGCCCGCAACATCGCCCGTAATCTCTTTAAAAAGCTCAAGATACTTCTCAACCGATTCCTCTGCATAACCGTTCTCCTTCAGCTCTGCCTCGACGCCGTCCAGTCCGATCTTATCCATCTTGTCCAGCGTGATAAATACACTGTCGTAATCTTCCTCTTTGAAGCCGCTGTAAGCCGCCATAGCCTTCAGGAATCTTCTGTCGTTGATGCGGATGGTGAAGTTGTGGAAATCCAGCTTGCCGAGCAGTGTCGTCGTCGCAAGGATCAGTTCGATCTCAGCCAGATTGGACGGTTCGCCGAGGATATCGATATCACACTGCATAAACTGACGGAAACGTCCTCTCTGAGGTCTGTCCGCACGCCATACATTTCCCATCTGAAGCGCCTTGAACGGAGCCGGAAGCTCATTCGCATGGTTTGCATAGTAACGGGAAAGCGGAACTGTCAGGTCGTAGCGCAGTCCTCCGTCCACAAGATCAGCCTCTTCTTTTGCCTCATTGATCTTAAGCTTCTCGCCTCTCTTTAAAATCTTGAAGATCAGCTTCTCGTTGTCCCCGCCCTGTTTGCTGCACAGATTTTCAATGTGCTCTACGCAGGGTGTCTCAATCGATGAGAACCCGAATGTCTTATATGTGTCCTTGATCAGACTGATGACATAATCCCTGACCTCCATTTCGGACGGCATCATATCTTTCATGCCTGTGACCGGTTTCTTTTTCAGCGCCATAACTGTCTATTCTCCTTTCCTCTGTTTGCCGTGATTTTCACGGCATAATGGTATACCCTTGTGGTATTTCCTCTGTTTGCCGTGATTTTCACGGCATAATGGTATACCCTTGTGGTATTTTCGTTCTATCATTTCATCGATCCGGGAAATATATTCGTTGATATTCTTTACGTTCTCCACACGGATCAGATCCACTTCTTTTCCGCCATCCTTTATGATCGGTTCCCTGAGCAGGATCTTTGTGGACGCTCCCGCCCCCGCCGCAAGGATGGTCTGTTTTTCTTCCATAATCAGTATATTGTATATTCCGGCTTTGTCAAGTTCCGCGTAGCCCACATTTTCAAAATTCCCTGCGATATTCTTCTGCCGGTACAGGTAATAGGGAACCAGTCCCATCCTGCGGGCGCTCGCATAGGCGCTCTCCACCATGCCGGATATCTCCGCATGAAGATCTGCCGTACGTCCCTCCTGCCCGAATCTGGCGGTCCTCTTGATCGCAAGGGCGTGGACTGTCAGACTGTCGGGCCGCAGAGCCTCGATCTGCCGCAGGGTATCTTCCATATCCCCGACCGTCTCACCGGGAAGTCCGGCGATCAGATCCATATTGATATTGTCAAATCCCATGTCCCGCGCCATCTCAAATGCATGCACTGTCTGCTCTACTGTGTGCCTCCTGCCTACAAGATCCAGCGTCTTCTGCTGCATCGTCTGAGGATTGACGGAGATTCGGCTCACAGGATATTTTCGGATGACTGAGAGTTTCTCTTCTGTGATGCTGTCCGGCCGGCCTGCCTCCACGGTGAATTCCAGGGTGTTAGAGACATCGAAGGTTTCTGTCACAGCACTCAGCAGACGTTCCAGCTGCCGCGGTTCGAGCGTAGTCGGCGTCCCGCCGCCGATATATATGGTATCCGGTCTTCGGCCCTGCTCTTCTGTCATCTCTCCAATGGCATGTATCTCTTTGAGCAGCGCGTCCAGATATGCGTCCATCCGGTCTTTCCATTCCCCGACCGGTGATGAACTGAACGAGCAGTAGGAGCACACGCTGGGGCAGAATGGGATGCCCGCGTAGAGACTGAATCCCTCCTGACAGTCCAGGCGCGACAGAAGCTCATTCTCTCTGCACGCCACCTCACAGGCAAGGCGCGCCTTATCCCCGCTCACATAATACGTATCCTCCAGAAAATGTGCCGTTTCTTCCTGGGTCATGCCGGATTCTATTTTCTGCATGGCCAGCTTTGTCGGACGCACGCCTGTAAGCGTCCCCCACGCCAGGGAACGCCCGGTCGTCTCAGAAAGATAACGATAGAGCCGTCTTGTGATCTCTCGTTTCACCGCCTGCTGCCGCGCCTCTTCCGTGGGGAACTCCACATCAGGAAACGACGCATCGGGAAATTCCATGTCCGTTTCCGCCCTTTCCCCCTGCCTGCCCTGTATATTCAGCGCACGATCCACTTCACCGGGAGCAAGGGAAAAGCAGGTCTCTCCCGGCAGCTCTATATCTACGAGAGAGTCCTGCTTTTCATCTACTTTCTGTGTAATTTCTTCATTTGGAAAGAATGCTTTCACGACATGATATACATTATAAGTATATTTGTTTCTTTTACTTGATATCCTTATCATTGTTCATTCCCGCCTGATAAAACTCTTTTTGCTTCTCCTGGCGGACGCTGACCGCCGGATTTCTTTTCAGAGGAACGGATTATATTTCTTCTCATAGGCGATATCCGTCTCTTCCATGTGTCCCGGATAAACTTTCGTCTCATCCGGCAGGACAAACAGTTTCTCCCGGACGGAACGCACAAGTTCACTCATACTTCCGGTAGGCAGATCTGTGCGTCCGATGGACGCCCGGAACAGGGTATCCCCGCTGAAGAGCACATTTTCGCCGGCAATGTAGTAGCAGCATCCGCCGGCTGTGTGTCCCGGAGTGTGGAGCACCTGGATCTTCATCCCTGCGAGATTTAGGATCTCCCCGTCCGCCAGATACTCTGCCCCGTTAAATGTGTAAGGCTGTCCGAGCATAGATGCGGAAGAGTTCAGCTGCGCGTTCTCCAGAAGTTCCCTCTCCGCTTTGCATGCATAGACCGGCGCCGGGAACTCCTCCAGGAAACGGTCGAGCCCCATGATATGATCAAAATGCCCGTGCGTGAGCAGCACCGCCTTCACTGTCAGCCCTGTCTTTTTAATATGGCTCACAAGTTCCGGAGGACACGCCGCCAGATCAACGAGAAAACATTCTTTCGTCTCCCCGTTGCTGACGATATAGCAGTTCGTTCCCACCGGACCAAGTACAAATCTTTCTATCTTCATCTTCTCTCTGATCTCCTGTCATACTTTATCATCCCGTCGTCCTCTCGATATCGATCACGCTCTCCACCTGACGCAGCTTTTTGATCACCTCGTCAAGCTGCTCGCGCCCCTGCACGATAAAACCCATATCAAGAGTCGCCGTACCCTTCTTGCTTGTTCTGATGTTCACCGACTTCACATCAATCTTTGCCTCTGTAAAGATCTTCGTGATGTCCATAAGAAGTCCCTGCCTGTCGTCCGCGTACATCTTGAGTTCAGCAAGATACTGTCCTCCGCCCTCGCTCTCCGATGTATCCTCCCACTCGGCGTCGATAAGTCTCTCCCGCTCAGCCGCGGAGAGATGGAGCATGTTCACACAGTCCGTCCGGTGGATGGACATGCCGCGTCCGCGGGTGACAAACCCGACGATCTCATCCCCGGGCACCGGATTACAGCACTTGGAGAAACGCACCGCCATATCGTTGATGCCTTTGACGACGATGCCGCTCTTCGACTTGGCGATATGCACCTTCTGGTGGTTCGCCTCGGAGATTTTCTCGAGGATCGTCTCGTCGGTGATCTCTTTTTTGTGCTCTTTCTCGTATTCCTCCTGGAGCCGGTTCACCACCTGGCCTTCCTTAAGACCTCCGTGTCCGATTGCTGCAAGGACCGCGTCCCAGTCGCGGAAACCATACTTTTTCTGTACGATCTGCTGGTATTTCGGTTTGAGGATATCGGACAGATTTATATTTTTGCTGCGGCAGTATGAGAGGATCAGCTCTTTACCGCGGATGATATTCTCTTCCTTGAACTGCTTCTTAAACCACTGGTTGATCTTATTCTTTGCCTGCGTGCTCTTGACGATATTCAGCCAGTCCCGGCTTGGCCCTTTTGAATTCTGGGACGTCAGAATCTCGATCCTGTCGCCGTTCTGTATCTTATAATCAATGTTGACCAGCTTGCCGTTCACACGGGCGCCGACCATCTTGTTGCCGACCGCGCTGTGGATCGCATAGGCGAAATCCACCGGCGTGGAACCATTTGGCAGATTCTTCACATCCCCGTTGGGTGTGAAGCAGTAGACGTCCTCCGCGAACAGGTCCAGATCTCCCTTTAACAGGCTTAAAAACTCCCGGTTATCCGACATGTCTCTCTGCCACTCCAGGATCTGACGCAGCCAGTTGAGCTTTGCCTCCTGTGCTTCCATACTCTTCGCGGCGTCCGCGCCCTCCTTATATTTCCAGTGGGCGGCGATACCGTATTCAGCCGTCTTGTGCATCTCCTCGGTACGGATCTGGATCTCGAACGGCTGGCCGGACGGCCCCATCAGCGTCGTGTGGAGAGACTGATACATATTCGGCTTCGGCATGGCGATATAATCCTTGAATCGTCCCGGGATCGGCGTATACATCTCATGGATGATGCCCAGCGCCGCATAGCAGTCTTTCACTGAATCTACGATAATACGCACCGCAAAGAGGTCATACACCTGATCCAGCGTTTTATTCTGATTCACCATCTTCTTATATATACTGAAGAAATGCTTCACACGGCCATAGACCTTTGCCTTAATATGAGCATTCTTCATATGCTTTGACACTTCCGCGACGATCTGCTGTACGAATTCCTCCCTCTCAGTCTTGCGTTCGTTCAGGTCTTTTACAAGCTGATAGTAGACGTCCGGTTTCCAGTATTTTAAAGACAGGTCGTCGAGCTCTGTCTTGATTTTGGAGATACCGAGCCTCTGAGCGATAGGCGCATAGATATCCATCGTCTCGCGGGCTTTCTCCTGCTGCTTCGCCGGCGTCATAAACTCCAGCGTGCGCATATTGTGGAGCCGGTCCGCCAGTTTGATGATGATCACACGGATGTCCTTTGCCATTGCAAGGAACATCTTGCGCAGATTCTCGGCCTGCACTTCAAGCTTATCCTGGGAATAATTGAGCTGTCCCAGCTTCGTAACGCCGTCTACGAGAAGGGCGACCTCTTCGCCGAATTCTCTTGTGATATCGTCCAGCGTCATATCTGTATCTTCCACTGCGTCATGCAGCATCCCCGCAACGATCGTCTCCTTATCCATCTCCAGGTCGGCCAGGATAATACCTACCCACAGCGGATGGATGATATATGGTTCTCCTGATTTTCTCACCTGATCTTTATGTGCTTCTTTTCCGATATTATATGCTTTCTCGATCATTGAGATATCGGTGGAGGGATGATATTTCCTCACCCTGGCTACCAGAGCCCGGTAGAGTTCTTCAGGATCCTGATAGTCCTCGGGAGCTTTTACCGCATGGCCGTCCACGACCTCAAGGTTCTTATTGAGCTGTTCATATTCAAGAGTACCCGCCATATCACTACCCCCTTTATCTGATCTGTTTTCTATATGAAAAGGATGCCTCTGCAACTTCGGGGCATCCCCACTGATTCTATGATAACTCTATAATATTCATAGTATAGCACTATTTTGTCGATTTTCAAACATTTTTCTGTAAAGCCTGCTCAGTCTGCTGATAATTCACGATCGTAAGCTGCAGAGTCCTTCTTCCCATATATTCGTTGATCGTCGGATAATATGTAAACGACATGACCTGCTTTTTCTCCATCGCCTGAAGGCAGTCCTCCACATCTCCGAAATACACCGCCTCCATCTGGTTGCCCTGCTGGTCCTGTAGCCTGCATTTGAGCACGTTTCTGTTCTTTCCGAAGATACGCGGACTGATGACTCGTAAATTACGCTCTGCAAAGAGAGGTTTTGGATTTCCCTTGCCAAAGGGTTCCAGAAGTTCCAGTTCATTTACGAGCTGTTCCGTAATATAGGGGAACGGAAGCCGCATATCGATAGACACCTTCTCCTGGAGGTCCTCATCGCTCAGTTCGCAGAGCTCATTGATCGTCTCCCGGAACCGCTCCACATTCTCCTCTTTCAGCGACAGGCCTGCCGCCAGCTTATGTCCGCCGAACTTTGTAAAGAGCGCCCGGCACCTGCACATCTGGGCAAACATGTCGTAGGACTCGATGGAACGCCCGGAGCCTTTGACTCCCTCTTCCGCTCTTGTGAGCACGAATACAGGCTTGTAGTATTTCTCACGGATACGCCCGGCGATGATCCCCGCAATGCTTTCATGACAGTCCGGCAGATAGACCACAAGCACCCTGTCTTCTTTCAGAGAAGTGCTCTCGATCATCTGGACAGCTTCCTCCACGCCACGCTCAGTCATCTCTTTTCTGCTGTCATTGAGGGCTTTTAAGTCCTCAGCCAGCATAACGGCATCCCGCCTGGTACGGGCATTCAAAAGCTCCAGCGCGCGCTTTGCCGTATCGAGCCTTCCGCTGGCATTAATACATGGTCCGAGGATGAACCCGATATGATAGGCGTTCAGACGCTCCACATCGATCTCCGTACATTCGATCAGCGCTTTCAGGCCCGGATTCTGCGTGCGTTTCAGCATCTCCAGGCCCTGCTTTACAAAGATCCGGTTCTCCCCGGTCAGATCCATCACGTCGCCCACCGTCGCAATGGCCACATTTTCCATAAGATAGTCTACATCTTCCGGATCCCTTTGCATGACATTGTACAGCGCCTCGACCAGTTTATACGCCACCGCCGCGCCGCACAGTCCCTTGAAGGGATACCCGCAGTCCGCGCGGTGGGGATCAACGACCGCATCTGCCCGTGGAAGTATGTATTCCTTCTCTCCGTTCATCTCCACATAAGGCACTTCATGGTGATCCGTCACCACGATCGTCAGCCCGTTTTCTTTCCCGTAGGCGATCTCCTCCGCCGCGGCGATTCCGTTGTCGCAGGTGATGATCGTGTCGATCCCGTCATTGATCGCCCGGTCGATCAGGTCGATATTCAATCCGTATCCGTCCCTGATCCGGTCCGGGATATCCGTGTCCACATCCGCCCCCAGTTCGGACAGTCCCTGCTGGAGAATATATGTGGCATTCACACCGTCTATATCATAATCTCCGATCACGCGGATCCGCTTCTCCTCCCGGATCTTTTCCGACAGGATCTCTACCGCCCGGTCCATATCTTTCATCAGCATTCCGTCGCAGAGATCTGCTATCGTTCCGTTCAGATAGAAATCAACGTCCTCATCTCCGATTATATCCCTGTTTCGTATCAGCCTCGCAAGAATTGGGGAAATGTGATATTTCTCCGCGATCTGATCAAAATCCGCTTTCTTCATAGTGACGAACCATTTTTCCATATCTGCTGTGCCTCCCGGAGTTACTGTCTGATCGAAGTCGGGGGCTTTTTCCCCCAACATCATGTATTTACTGATACACTTTCCTTAATAGCATAGCAAAGTACCTCATGTTTGGAAAGTATTTAGATATTTTTCTAAATAGATATTGACTTCCAGCTTTCAAAGTATTATATAGTATTTAGAAATATTTCTAAATACTTTGGAAAGGAAGTGAGCGCGATTGAGTTTTGCCGATACATTTAAAGCGTTATCCGATCCTGTACGGCGGGAAATACTGGAGCTTCTCAAAAACGGCCGGCATTCTGCCGGAGACATAGCCGCAAACTTCGATATGACGCAGGCTACCGTCTCCTATCATCTTAAGATCCTGAAAAAAGCCGACCTGATCCGGGAGACGCGGGAAAAGAATTATATCTATTATGAATTAAATCTGACTGTCCTTGAGGAAGTCATGGTCTGGCTGTCAGATCTGAAAGGAGAGAATTAAACGATGGAAAATATAAAAAGATATAAGATTACAATTATCATTACAACGCTGATCACGCTGATCCCGATCCTGTTCGGTCTCATCGCGTGGAACCGGCTTCCCGACCAGATCGCCACTCACTGGGGCACAGACGGACAGGCGGACGGATACTCAGGAAAAGCATTTGCCGTATTCGGCATGCCGTGTATTCTGGCCGTACTGCAGCTGTTTGTCTCTTTTATCACCCTTAATGACCCGAAACGGAGCAACATCCACAAAAAACCACTCACACTGGTGTTCTGGATCATTCCGGTAATGTCGCTTATCGTAAACAGTATCACTTACGCAATTGCTCTCGGCATGGAAATAGATGTGGGGATCGTTGTCTTCATACTGATCGGCATCCTCCTCATCGTCCTCGGGAACTATATGCCGAAACTACAGCAGAACTACACGGTCGGCATCCGCGTTCCATGGACGCTGAACAGCACGGAAAACTGGAACCGGACTCACCGGCTGGGCGGAAAGACATTTATACTGGGCGGGTTTCTCCTGATCATTGCGGGCTTTCTCGGCAGTGTGATGGGCGATTACGGAACACTTGCCGCGATCATCGTAATCGTATTGATCTGTGCGGGAGTACCGGCAGCATATTCATACTATCTGTACAGAAAAGGGATATAAAAGGAGTATAGTCCGGATCACAGACCGCATGATTATGTTATAATTATGCAGAATACTGCAAGTCTTCTTTTCGGCAAAGTATTATAATACTGTAGCGTAATCATACTAACCATTTTGCGCAATACGAAAGGAGAGACAGACATGATCCGAAAATATATCTACGGAACACCGGTTGAGACGGAGGCCGTCGTCGAAAACATTCCCGCAGCGGCGGATGCGCCCGCATACGGCGTCATCAGTACGGAAGACGGCTTCTGTTTCACATATCTTATGGGGGAGGACGACATCGTCTATGGGCTGGGCGAGGCCAACCGCGGGATCAACAAGCGCGGATATTGTTATATCAGCGACTGTTCGGATGATCCGGACCACACGGAGGACAAACGTTCCCTCTATGCCGCCCACAATTTTATCGTGGTCTCAGGAAAAGAGAATTTCGGTCTGTTCTTTGACTATCCGTCAAAGCTGACCTTTGACATCGGCTACACACGCATGGACACCCTGAAAGTTTCCTGTGAAGACGCGGACCTTGCGCTGTATGTAATAGACGGGGACAGTCCTTACGATATCGTGAAACAGTTCCGTCATATCATAGGGCAGAGTTATATCCCGCCCAAATTTGCTTTTGGCTTCGGTCAGAGCCGATGGGGTTATAAGACAAAAGAGGACTTCAGGAAAGTGGCGCGCGGCTACCGCGAAAACCATATCCCCCTGGATATGCTCTATATGGATATCGATTATATGGATTCCTACAAAGATTTTACTCTCAGCGACGAGTTCTCTGACTTTCCGGAATTTGTCCGGGATATGAAAGAGCAGGATATCCGTCTGATCCCCATCATCGATGCGGGCGTTAAGATCGAGGACGGGTATGATGTGTATGAAGAGGGGGTAAAGAACCGTTACTTCTGCCAGCGAGAGGACGGCAGCGATTTCGTAGCTGCAGTCTGGCCCGGAGACACACATTTCCCGGACGTCCTCAATCCTGAAGCCCGGAAATGGTTTGGCGACAAGTACCGTTTTCTCACAGATCAGGGGATCGAAGGATTCTGGAATGATATGAACGAGCCTGCGATCTTCTATTCCACGGAAGGGCTTGAAGAGGCAAAAGAAATGGCGCGCAAGTTTGCAGAGACAGGAACCTCCAACTGGGACGGGAGCGGCAAAAGTTCTTCCTCGCCGGAGGATATCGGCGTGTGGCAGCTCGGAGATAAACTTGGAAGTCTCTCCAACAGCGCGGCCGACTACCGCAGATTTTACCATAACGTAAACGGTAAGAAGATCCGCCACGATAAAGTGCACAATCTCTTCGGTTTTAACATGACACGAGCGGCGGGCGAAGCGTTTTATCGCATCGACCCGGACAGACGATTCCTCCTGTTCTCCCGCTCCTCCTATATCGGAATGCATCGCTATGGCGGCATATGGACAGGAGACAACAAATCCTGGTGGTCTCATATCCTGCTCAATCTGAAGATGCTGCCTTCGCTTAACATGTGTGGTTTCCTTTATGTCGGCGCTGATCTGGGAGGTTTTGGCTCCGATACGACAAGAGATCTGCTGCTGCGTTTTCTTGCTCTTGGGATCTTCACTCCGCTTATGAGGAACCACTCTGCCCTTGGCACAAGAGAACAGGAATGTTATCAATTTGAGAACATTGAGGATTTCCGCCATGTGATCGGTGTAAGATACCGCCTGCTGCCTTATCTTTACAGCGAATACATGAAGGCTGCACTGGGCGATGATCTGTATTTCAAACCGCTGGCATTCGTCTATCCTGACGACAGGATGGCGTCCCGCATTGAGGACCAGCTTATGATCGGCGGTGAGATCATGATCGCTCCTGTCTATGAACAGAATGGAAAAGGACGTTACGTCTATCTCCCGGAAGAAATGAAATTCGTCAAATTCCTGCCGGACGGGACTGTCTCTGAGGAAGTCCTTAAAAAGGGGATCCACTATGTGGATGTCGCCCTCAATGAAGTACCGCTCTTCATCCGCTCCGGCAAGTGTATCCCGATAGCCGACGTCGCAGAATGCGTGGATAAGATCAATACGGATACGATACGGATGATCGGTTATGAAGGAGCTGAATACACGCTCTATGACGATGACGGAGTAAGCAGCGATTACGATCTGTCCAAAAACTGCCGGACACTTAGATACTGATCTTATCTGAACCTGCCGGCTCCGGTGTCGGCATATCCGGAAATAAAAATCAACTGTATTCAAGGAGTAAGCATTATGAATAATATCGAAAGAAGAGACCGGGAGATGGCATACATCTCCGACGAATCTGTAATGGAAGAGCAGAAAGTATGCCGGAGGATCCTGCAGCATCTGAACACAGTAGATCGTTCTGACTTCGACGAGATCGGAAAGATCGTCAGAGAACTGCTTGGGAAATCTGAGAACGCATTTATCAATCCGCCGTTCTACTGTGACTACGGCTCCCATATTGAAGTCGGGAAGAACTTTTTCGCAAACTACAACTGTACCATCATCGATGTGGCGAAAGTTACGATCGGAGACAACTGTCAGCTGGCTCCCAATGTAGCTGTCTACACGGCAGGGCATCCGCTTCATCCCGTCTCCCGCAATTCCATGTATGAGTACGGCATCAGCGTGACGATCGGAGACAATGTGTGGATCGGAGGAAACACTGTCATCATGCCGGGCGTTCACATCGGAAACAACACTGTCATCGGCGCGGGAAGTGTAGTGACAAAAGATATCCCCGACTGGGTAGTCGCAGCCGGGAATCCATGCCGGGTGATAAAGCAGATCACAGAAGAGGACAAGAGATACTACTATAAAGACCGGGAGTTCGACGCCGAAGCCTGGGCGTATATCCTGAAATCAGAGGGAAAAACACTCTGAACACGCGCGCTTGTAAAGCTTACACCATCCCCATGCTCCTCAATATGTACAGCCATCCCGTCATCGTAAACGCGCTGAGCATAGTCGTGAGCATGACGACACTTGACGTCAGAACGCCGTCATACCCCATATTCCGCGCCATTACATAACAGCTCACAGTCGTGGCCGAACTGAGCATGACAAGGATGGCCACCAGTTCTTCCCTGCGAAAGCCCATCCAGACGGCTACAGGAAGGAACATAGCTGCAAACAGGATAAGCTTCATTCCAGAGGCGGCAATGGCAGGCCTGATCTTCTCAAATGCCTTTTTCAGATCAAAGCTTGCTCCCAGCGCCATCAGTCCGAGCGGCGTCGCCACAGCGCCGATATCGGACACTGTTTTCTCCAGGATAGACGGCATGGGGAGCTTAAGTGCAGACCAGCAGAACCCGGCGGCAATGCCGAGTACGGTAGGATTCGTGACAACACCTTTTAAAGTTGCCGCCCACATTTCTTTCCCTATTTTCTTCTGTTCCGGATGGAAAAAAGTGAGTATGACGACTGCCATGATGTTATACAGAGGAACACACCCTATGATCATCAGCGGAGCAAGACCTGCATTGCCATATATATTCTGGATAAATGCAATGCCCAGCAGAGCGGCGCTGCTGCGGTAGGACGCCTGTATGAACTCCCCCCGCTGACCGCGGTCTCTGAGCAGGCCGGATGCTGCGGCAGAGATCAGGATGCAGACAAATGTCGATCCAAAACAGAACAGCAGGAAACTGATATCCCATACCTGCGTAAAATCGACCGTTGCCAGGTCCTCAAAGAGAAGGACCGGCAGCGGTCCCATATAAACGAACTGATTCATCTTTGATGCAAAAGCATCGTCTATCCACCCGATCTTTTTAAATACCAGACCGAGGATCATCAGCAGAAACACCGGAACAGTAGCGTTCAGACTAAAGATCAGGTTATCCATATATCATTCTCCATCCTTATGCCGCGCAAAGCGGGATATTATCGCACTTTTTCTATTCTGGCCTTTTTCCCCCGAAATGTCAAGCCGCTTTATAATATCCCGCTCTGTTCCATGATCACAGACAGCCCAGAGGTTCTTTTCCTGCGGCGATCCGCTGAGCGTTTTCCAGTCCGAACTTATAGACACGGTAATAGTTGTCGTAAGTCGCGGCTCCCACATGCGGAGTGGCGATCAGATTATCCAGTTCCACGCCGAACATCGGATCTTCGGGCTCGAAAGCGTCCACTGCCGCTCCCCATATTTTGCCTGTCCTGAGTGCATCTATGAGTGCGTCTGCATCCACGATCTGACCGCGGGCCGTATTGATCAGGAGAGCAGTGTCTTTCATCATCCTGAATTGTTCTGCTCCTATCATTCCCCTGGTACTTTCAAGAAGCGGCGCATGGATACTGATGATATCTGATGTCCGGATCAGTTCCTCAAAATCAACATACCGGCAGCCAAGCTGGTCCTCAAGAGAGCGGTCCATTCTCACAACGTCGCTGTAGATCACCTCCGCGCCAAATGCTTTTACCCTTTTCATCACTTCGCGGCCGATCGCGCCGCCTCCGATAATGCCGATCGTTTTGCCCAGCAGTTCAAAACTCTCATGCCGGAATGTCCACGTATGCCATTCCTTTTTTCTGCTCAGTACGGTAAGATCGATGATGTGGCGGTAAAGCGCCAGCATATCAAGTATCGCCAGTTCCGCCACCGAGGACGAATTGAACCCCCGGCAGATCGATACAGGGATATTTTTCTCTTTTGCATAAGCTGTATCTACCATGTCCACACCCACGCCCGTCCTCTGTATGAGTTTCAGGTTCGGAGTCTGATCGATGATCTCCCTGGTGACCTGGAATGTTGTGTCAAACAGACATTCCGCATCTTCCAGAGCCCCTTTCTTCCCTATGTTCGGCTGAAGGAATCTGAGATCTACATCCGGCGGACACATCTCCAGGATCATCCTTTCCATTGGTTCATTCATTTTGTCCAGATATAATACATTTATACCCACATCTGCCCCTCCATTCTCTTATTCTTGTCTTGTCTGCAAATGATGATATCCTGTTTTTGCTCTGGCCTCACGGAGCGAGACTCCCTCATGCAGAGCCTGTCGGATGCGCTCTTCCTTATCCTCTATTTCTTTCGCTATTTGCAGGACTTCTTCCACTCTGTCGTAGGGTACGCACAGAGCGCCCGTATCGTCCCCGAAGATCAGGTCGCCGGGACACACCTTTATATCTGCTATCGTCACCGGACCATTGACCTCGGCTACTTCTACCCGGTCTTTGCCTGTAACCATATAATGTCCCAGAGAAAAGATCGGATATCCTATCTTTCTTACATCCTTCACATCACGGCACACTCCATAGATGACCGTTCCGGCTATCTTCCGCATGGACGCATACAGAGCCATAATATCGCCCCATACGGTACAGTAATCTCTGCCGCCGTTATCCAGCACGCAGACCTGTCCCGGTTCCACGTCGTCCAGGAAATCGCCAACTGTGCCTTTCACTTCGCCGCACGGAACATATCTGACCGTAAATGCCTGTCCGCACATCACTTTGCCGGGAGTGACCGGTTTGAGATGATACAGACCGGACGGGATCCCAAGACGGTCCATCGCATCAGAGATGCTTGTGGAATCCAGAGACTTATAAGCCTCTATTATCTCCGGCGCTAATTTCGGAATATTCATAAGCTCCTCCCTCCCTGCATCTATTTCAGCATATTTTCATAATTATATTTTGTGTCCACTTCCTTCATCGACATACCAGATCTGATGTCTCTGCACATCGCCTCCTCTTTTTCATGGAGCGTCTCTGCCTTTGAGACAACGTCCTGCGCACGTTCCTGAGGGATAAAGACTACGCCCGTAATATCTGCCATAACAATATCGCCCGGGCGGACCTGAACGCCGTGGAAGGAAACCATAACATTGGTCGCTTCTTCCATGACTCTGCCGCGTGCCGTCGCACAGATCGTTGCGCGGGCATAGACCGGGAAATCAAGTTCCATACACTCATCCAGATCGCGGCACGCACCGTCGATAACGACTCCGGATACTCCTTTATATTTTGCTCCCGTACTTAAAACACCGCCCCAGCAATTCGCATCAATGCGTCCGCCGTTGTCGATTACGATCACATCGCCTTCTTTCGCCGCCTCGATCGCGTTTACGCCCATATGTGTGGTGGACTTTGTAAGTCCCGCAGCGACTACTTTCATTGTGACGGCTTCTCCGATGATCTTCCGGCAGCCTTCGTACATTTTGTTCACGCCATATGTCGATCCTTTCAGTCCAAGTGCGTCCAGCGCATCGGAAACATTCGTTGTAGATAATTTTTCAAGTCTTTCTCTTAATTCCTGTGTCAGAACTCCCATATATACCTCCTGTCCGGTACCGGGGACTTACAGGAAGCCGCCCGGTACTCATCGCTTGATAGATCTGTCTGATATGTATTTCTTTCTAGTGTATCCTGCAGGCGTCCTCCGGCTTCAGGTCAGCCATCGCCTCGATCAGTTCGTCGACTGTCGTCACCGTGGCGAAGTGAGTCTCAAAATCCCATAACTGTGACTCCTGTTCGCGGTCGCTCGTTGCACGGACAGCATCTTTCGGAACAAATACGTCATAGTCAAGCTGGAATGCATCCGCAACCGTTCCGCGTAC
The DNA here is from genome assembly GCA_949294665.1 of uncultured Eubacteriales bacterium. Classification (GTDB taxonomy): domain Bacteria; phylum Bacillota; class Clostridia; order Lachnospirales; family Lachnospiraceae; genus Mediterraneibacter. The sequence continues at coordinate 18,590 of CASFID010000072.1, read as the reverse complement.
GCAAATATTCGTCACTACCCCGCCTACAATTACTTTTTCACATCCCATATCTCTCAGAGTAAGATCCAGATCTGTCTGGAAAAATCCGCTGTAACGGCGCTTGTTTACGACATAATCTTCCGGCAGGATCGGGAGATCTTCAATCTGCTCGCCGCCCCATGTTCCTTCATAGCATGTTCCTTCACGTTTCTCCGTCACTTTGTCGTACTTGTCCTTACGGTATTTCTGACAGATCCATACGATCGGGATCCCATGTTTTCTCCCTTCCTCTACCAGACGCTGGATGGGCTCTACGACAATATATCCGTCGTCAAGCACCATTTTCCCGCCCGGCTTACAAAAGTCATTCATCATATCTACGATCAGGATCGCTGTTTTCCTCAGATTAAGTTCCTTTTTCAGATTTGTATAATGCTCGCTAAAACCAGCCATAGCAAATTACTCCTTTCATATTTCATTGTGCTGTTGTATTTCTTTCTGTTATCTTTCGTCCCTGAATTCCGGCATATGATTTCCCGGCGGTGTGTTGCGGCTCTTCTCCACGATCACTTCTCCGTCCACGATAATATATGTGACGGCCGGGATATCGCCTGCATCGATCGCCGCGAGGGCGTCCTCTCCTACCGAACCGATCGGTGCGTCCAGACAGATCATGTCCGCTTCTCTTCCGGGAGCGATCATACCTGTGTTCAGCCCGAATGTACGCGCCGTATTTCCGCTCGCCATGGCGATCGCTTTCTCCGGTGCGATGCCGCACAGGCTGGCATAGCATACGTTCCGCAGGATTCCGAGAGAGACGAAACCGGTGCCAGAAGGGGCGTCGTTTCCGAAAATCACCCTGTCTTCTTTTCCCAGTTCAAGCACTTTCTCATAAATGTGCTTTGCCACCCTGTAGTTCCCGCACTGAACGATCTCTACCGCCACATCCGTTTCGCTGATGATACGGTCTACCTCTTTGACCGACACTGCTGTCGGTCCGCCGTTACAGTGGGATGCCACTGTAGGATTCGTCCGTATCACGTCGTCTGCTGTCACAGTGGAACTTCCCGGGATAGACGTGCCTCCTGTGTGCATGTGGACTTTAAATCCATGGCGTTTTGCGATCTCCACGAGAGGCGCGGCTTCTTCCGGAGATTTCACGCTTCCCAGACCGATCTCGCCGACAAGCCATACTCCTTCCCGCTCCATTTCTTCAAAATCTTTTTCTGTCATTCCCTTTTCCAGGATGAGAGCCCCTCCGTGTACTTTGGCGCCCAGAGGAGACTTGTTGCGGAAAGTCTTAGAGACAAATATCGCCTGTGCTTTTGCTCCCGCTGCATCCGTAGGTCTGCCCGGGAAGTGTGGTTCCCCGGCTGAGATCAGCGTCGTACAGCCTCCATGGATCTCGCTTTCCAGAAAATCGGCTGCTTTCTGCCGGAATGTGTAATCACCGATGCAGGGATGGCAGTGTGAATCAATCAGGCCCGGGGCCACTGTGACTCCGTTCACATCGAGCACGCGCGCACCCGGATGTCTCTTGAGTATCTCTTGATTCCCGATCTCCTCGAATAATCCGTCTTTGATATATATCGTGTCCGCATCGAGCAGCGGCTGTGTAATATCTCCACTGACCAGTTTCCCGATATTTGTGACAATAAGTTCCATATATAACGCCTCCTTTAGCTGATGCCATCCATGTTCTTTACCTGATCCAGCAGAAGCCCGCCGACACGAGCGAAAGGTCTTGGCCCGGTAGTCACGCATAATATGATCATGATCTCATCCGGTCGCGGCGCATCGTCTACATATACCTCCATCGCGTCATAATGTGTCCGCACCTTGACCGCGCGTTTGCTGTGCAGCGGAACATCGATCGAATGCCCCGCAGGAGCCGATTTTTCCGACGACGGGATGATGGAGAGTGTATCTCCTAATATCTCGCGCACCGGAGCGTCAAATCCCATATGCAGCAGTGCGGAGCCGTGTTCCTGCTCACCCGCCAGTCCTGTGACGGCGGCTTTCCCGTAGCTCTGTATATCGGCCGGTTTTACATCCAGTGCGTCAAGAGCATTCTCGATCAGAAGCTTTCCAAGGTATTCTCCGTATTCTTTATACAGGGAGAGATCTTCTGTGTGAGTTCCTGCAAACACATTTTCTACGATTGCGGCAGACGCGCATTTCCTGAGCGGATGCTCCAGCTCTCTGCCGATTTCTTTTCGTATCTCGTCAATGATAACAACTTCTTTCCGTATGTATGGCCTTTGCATGATCGATCCCTCCTTTCTAATCCATGCCGTTCCAGTTGTGGATCTCTTCTACAGATAAACCGCCGATCCTCGCATGTGGCCTTCCTCCATTGGAAAACGCCGTCGCCACAACCACTTCGTCAGGATGAGGCGCATCCGGGATACGGATCGTGATGGCATCATAATGGGAACGGACCATCATCGCGTCTTTATAGAGCAGCGGCACGTCCAGCGTTGCCCCGGCCGCAGCGATCTTCTTAGCGGACGGGATCACTGCTTTCCCTGCTCCAAGAACCTTTCTCATGGGTGCCCCGAGTCGCGGATGCATCAGCGCGGCTGCATGTTCATGTTCGCCGTCCAGCCCTACGATGCATGCTTTTCCAAATGTCTCTACGTCAGAGGCCTCGACTCCCATCGCGCGGACCGCTGTCCTTGTGAGGTAATCTCCCAGGTATTCCCCGTACTCCATCAGTAATGTCAGATCTTCTTCATACTTTCCCGCAAACGGATTCCTGATAACAGCGGCAACCGCGCACTTTATCAAAGGATGCCCAAGTTCTCTGCCGCCTTCGCTGCGTATGATCTCACGAAATGTAACCAGCTTGCGGATATCGGGTTCTTTCGCCATATTTATAACCTCCTGTCTCCTTTTCAGTCCGGAATGACCGCCACTTTGATAACGCCGTCCTCCTGGGCTTCAAAGATACGGTATCCCTCCATTACGTCTTCCAATGAGAATCTGTGAGTGATAAGCGGACGCACATCTATCTTACCGCCCTCGATGAGCTTTAGGATCTCACCGCAGCAGCTTGCATGCACGCCGCCGGTCTTGAATACAAGATTCTTGCCGTACATCTCATGAAGCGGCAGTGTCTGCGGCTCCTCATACATCGCCACGATACACACGATCCCGCTGCAGCGAGCGATCTTCCAGGCCATTTCAAAAGTATCTCTTCCACCTGCCACTTCAAATACTCTGTCTGCTCCCCGTCCATCGGTCAGATCTTTTATGATCTTTTCTGCATCTTCTGTCTTCGGATTGACGATGACGTCTGCAAGACCATGTTCTCTGGCAAATTCCAGTCTTTCCTGCGAGATATCGATCATAACCGTACATGCAGGAGAATACAGCTTCGTACACATCGCCGTACTCAGTCCCGTAGGTCCGGCTCCGATGATCGCGATCGTCTCCGCCGGATGCAGCTCGGATATCTGAGCCGCCCAGTACCCCGTAGATAACACGTCTCCTACAAGGAGCGCCGCATCATCCGAAACACTGTCGGGGATCTTGTTCAGACAGTTTCCCGCAAACGGGACACGCACATATTCGGCCTGTCCGCCGTCCGCAGAACAGCCGAGAGTCCATCCACCACCCGGTGCAGAGCAGTTATTTACATACTCTCTTTTGCAGAAATAGCATTCTCCGCAGAACGTCTCGCAGTTTACCGTCACTCTGTCTCCTTTTTTCAGTCCTTTTACATCACTCCCGATCTCATCTATCACACCGATGATCTCATGACCAAGGATCGTCCCGGGTTTTGCCCTGGGCACTGCTCCCCGTTTGATATGAAGATCACTTGAGCATATTGCCGCCATAGACACTTTTACAATAGCGTCTGTGCTTTTCTGCAGTACAGGCACCGGACGTTCCTCCAGTGCCAATACTCCTTCTTTTTGATAAACAACAGCTTTCATCTTACTTTTTTTCGCCATATGTCCACCTCTTTTTCGTCAATGTCAAGACCGCTGCTACTGTACCGCCTCACATTCCTTGATGCTCTTTTCCTCCTGTTTGAACACATATTTGGAGAGGAGGACCTTTACGATCACACATACAACGATGTAGTTGATCGTCGGAAGTCCGAACTCAAGCAGTCCGAATCCGGCAAGGATAGAACCGAAAAGCCATGTAATAAGTCCTGACCAGTTTGCCGTAGGCATGATCTTGTCGAATTTCCTGATATCCGGGAATTTCCGTTTGTATATGAAGAAATAATCCGCGATAATGATTCCTGCAAACGGCGGAATAAATTTTGCGTTTAAGTCGATCCATGTTCCAAAGTAGTCGATAAAATGCAGCAGGGACATTGTAAGTCCTACGATAGCGATGCCGATACTGACATAGATTCTCTTTACTTTCAGAGCGCCCACGATGGCGTTTGTCGATGTATACACCAGCCCCTGCGCCGTAGACCAGATGTTCAGAAGAACGACCAGGAATGCCGGAGCGAGAAGGTTCTGCGCTTTCAAGATCAGAGCCATGTCATATTCTCCTGTGGAGAGCATACCGACGCCGCCGAATACGAGCATAAATGTATTTCCTATCATCATCGCGATGATCATGATCACTACCGCCTGTTTCGGCGTCTTGGAATATCTCATGACTTCGGCGGTATTCGCAACAGCGCCGTGGCTGAAAGAACCTACTCCAAGCGCAAGAGCATATGTAAAAGTAATGGCTGCTCCCGTTGCCGGCTCCATGCTTGTGAGATTCTCAACACCGATACTGTCGATCGAAAATACAATAGAAACGATACCGAAAATAATGATGAGCGGCACCGCGATCGTACTTAAGATTTCCATTGCCCGGATCCCGACGTATCCTGTAAGGATAATGCCCAGTCCTGCTACGATCACGACAGGAATGATCGGAATGGACGGGAACAGAGTATTTACCGTCTCCCCGATCAGCCATGCGTCGATAGAATACCACGAAACACACGTAATGATGACAAGGAAGACAGGAATCCATATGCCGGCCTTTCCGAATGAGTATTTACAGAGCAGCGTAAAAGTAAGACCTGATTTACAGGAGATATACGCCATAAAACATGCGATCACTGACAGCATTGCTCCTGCCAGAAGCGCGGCAGTAATAAACTCTGTAAAATCGAGTCCCATAGCCATATTTCCGCCTACCTGCATCGTAGTAACGACAAATACATAGCCCATCCAGACCATCAGCAGTTTCCACGCAGAACGTCTCGCCGACTTCGGCACGCTGCTGGTGGCAAATTCTTCATCAACAGTTTCGGCCGTCACATTGACGTCTTGTACTTCCTGATTGTTACCCATAATTCTCCTCCTTTAATAGTTCATATTCTTTAGATAAATGATTTTACCCCGTCTTTTGTTCTCCTTAACCTCCTTTCCCGATGTATCTGCTAAAACAGATTTCCATTCTTATCAAACAGCAGAGGGGCTGCATCCATGATCTCCATCCGCGGGTGTTCGGCTGCTTCCCGCAGCATCGCGGATGATATCTGTATCTTCTCCAGATGGAGTGTATCCTGTATTCTGACCATTCTTATTTTCGACGCGTCCGTACATCCGCTCGCCTGTATCGCGGCCTGTATGGCCGTCCTCTGATTCGCCGCAGTCAGCGGTATTCTGGCCGCCCTCGGCATAACTGCAGTCATCACATTCGCACAGGTCGCCTCATAGTCTATTTTCCCGACAAGACGTTTCGTCGTAATATCTGCCACTCCGATCCCTGTGGCATTTCCGTGGGTTTTATCGGTCAGATCCAGGGCTGCGACATACGACGGACGTTTCGGACCGTGCGCGTATTTGCTGACGAAGGCGCCTGTCACATGCGGATCCATCCCCAGTCCGCTTATATCCTTTCCGATCCTGTCCACAATCAGCACGTCAATGTCTGTCAGCCAGATCCCTGGCATATGTTTCTTGGCCTCGAGCAGCAGTTCGGGCTCTCTGCCGGGGATTTCATCCGGATACAAGATCTGTATGTCTCTCGTTTCGTCATAGGCATTTTCGAGGATCGCGGCGCCAAAGATGATATTTGCGTTTCTTAAGACTGCTTTTCCATATTCTTCCACATGTTCCGCAAGCTTTCCGTGGCCTTCACAATGACATGCCTGAGCTCCTTTCTGTTTTCCCAGCCCGACCGCCATCATCTTCATAAGACCGCTTTCATACTTTCCGGTAAATGACGTGTGCGCCTTTATCCGATTGACAACCGCAATCCCATCTGCTTTTGCCGCATATTGATCCAGAAATACCTTTTTCCCTTTCCCGGTCGTTCCTATCTCAACAACTTTCATCGAGGACCTTATCGGGCATCCCATACTCTCTTCCGTGATCCCGAGCCCCTGCAGCATCTCTTTTTGTCCTTCTGCCGTAGCTCCGCCGTGGCTTCCCATAGCCGGCACGATAAACGGCCGGGCTCCTGCTTCTTTCAGCAGGTGGATCACTGTGCGGAGAATGGTTCCGATATTTTTGATCCCTCTGCTCCCCGCTGTCACCGCAACGCTCATATCCGGTCTTATCTTCTCTTTTATCCGCCTTTTCTCAAACTCTGACGTTACCTTTTCTCTGAGATCGGATACGTGTTTGTGATCAAAATACTGCCTGACTGATGTCATCTGAGGTATTTCCGTATGCCTGACGATATCTTCCACTGTGCTCATAATCTTTTCACTCATTATTCAATGTGTCGATTTATTGTCGATTCTTTTTTGATATAGGCATCCGTTCTTCTCACAGAAACTATGCCTATTGATCTACTAACACGATATTCAGTTTCTCTGCGATCCTGCGCGCCTCCTCTACGCTCGGATAAGCATCTCTTAAGACCAGTCTCGCTCCACCCCTGTTCAGTGAATCCGCCATGCCGTTTCCCTCTGACGCTTCTACTGTAATACGCTGTACGGATGGTTCTTTTACTTCAATGATCTCTACCTCGATCCCTCTTTCACGGGCGCGGTCGAGACTTTCCTTATAAGATACGGCATCGCTTGTCCCGGCTCCGTCGATCGCCGCCATAAGAATGCCCGGCACATTGATCGCTCTTCGTGCGAACAGCTCGGAATACAGTTCGATCTTTACTTTATGTACCGTCCCTTTTGCAAGAAAATGTGCGATTCTCGCGCAGTTTGTAGGAGAACCTACCCCCTGGCTGCTTCCGCCTACGACTGCTTCTCCGAATGGCGCTGTGATCGGATTCGCCTTTTTGGCCAGTTCCCGAATCTCTGCGGACGCCTTTTTGATCAGCTCTTCCTGTCTTGTCCTCTCGTCTTTGAGTATCTGCGGGTCCACATATGCATCGACGCGTTCGTCATGCTTAAAGAATGGCTCCATATACTCTATGGTAACCGGCACTACATATTTGGCCGAGGCAAGATGACACTGAGCCGCCATAGCGATCATTACATCCACCGGCACTGTAGACGGTATGGAAGTATGCATCGCGAGCTGACTTGCGAGTCTTGCAATAAGCACTCCTCCCCCGATATGTGTCGCGCAGAGCCCGGGGACCAGCACACGCGGAGTACACGGTACACTGATCGTCGGAGATAATGCAAGCACCACTGCTTTCTCCATCTCAGCCGGTGTCCCGCCTGAGAGTTCTACAAAGGCCGCCGCTGTGGCAGCCGCACCGGCTCCGATCCCCTCCATATTGCATCCTGTCGTGCGTTTTCCCACACGGAAGATCCCTCCGATCTTCAGGATGACCGCCATAGTCCTCGCCATGATATCCGTATCGGAATATTCTTCTTTCATCGCTTTTACGAATCCTGTGTAAGGGCAGGAATCCCCTGTCCCTGCACATGGGCACAGGCCTATCGTATGATTTCCGACCTGAGCGGCAAGTGTATATGCCACGATCTTATCTACGAATGTATCTCCCGCCACAGGAACTTTCTCCTCACCTGTCAGATCCTGTCCGACCGTGCCGAGCAGAAAACTCCGTCCGCTCTCTGTCCCGATCTGCGCTGCTTTCAGATTGTGCCCGAAAGCAGCTTCCATACATTCTATCACTTCGCTTCGGCTTTTCCCCGTAGTCTCCTGAGCTTCTGTGAGGATAACTTCTCCTGTGGACAGAGCGCTTTCCTCTGCCACCCGGATGCATTCTCCCAGCGTCATATGGCCGTAATCAAAGTCATACTTTTTCGCGATCTCACTGACTGTCATGACTCGTCCTCCTTATTTCACTTCCACATCCATAAGTTCCTCTTCCATTTTGACCAGGGCCGTAATGTCATCTCTGCCATATCCTTTTGCGCGGGCCGTTTCAAACATCTGCACGGCAGTGCTTCCCATATGTACCGGCATAGATAATGCCCTGGCAGTCTCCATGGCAAGTCCCAGATCTTTATACTGCAGGTCTATGGCGAAGCCGCCGGAGAATTTTCTTTTCTTTATGAAATTGGGAATTTTGTTTTCAACGATAAAGCTTCTTCCCGAACTGTTGCCGATGATCTCATACATTGTGTCCAGATCAAGTCCCAGTTTGCTTCCCAGCACAAGCGCCTCCGCCGCGGCCGCCATATTACAGCCCAGCATAAAGTTATTGACCATCTTGATCCCTGAGCCTGCTCCAACGCCGCCTACGTGGTATATCTTTTTCCCGATCACTTCCAGGATATCCCTCACCTTCTCAAAAGTCCCGTCGGGCCCTCCTGCCATAACTGTCAGCGTTCCCTGAGCGGCTCCCTGGACTCCTCCGCTTACCGGGCAGTCCATATAAGAAACGGACTTTTCTTCCAGCCGTTTTGCAAACGCCACTGCCGACGCCGGGGCAATACTGCTCAGATCGATCCACGTATCTGCTCTAAGTTCTTTCTTCCCCATGACCTCGCTTATCACAGAGTCCACGATCGCTGCATTTGGCAGAGAACTTACAATAACGTCTGCTTTTTCTCCGATGTCTCCCGCCTCATGGTACACTGCGGCGCCCGCTTTCTCTATCTCTTCTCTGGCCTTCCCTGCCACATCGAATGCGTGCAGTTCATATCCCGCATTCAAGAAACATTTTGCTATAGGCATACCCATAGCGCCTAAACCGATCATTCCTATCTTCATGCTCTTCCTCCACTATTCAGGTCGTAGTGTAAAACCGGTTTCTGCTCTCCGTGATCTGTCGCTTATTTCTACTGTATCTCCCGATTGAGAGGGACGGGCTGCGTATACCCTTTGATCGTCCTGTCCCTTACTTCTTCCAGATGGACTTTAAGGCACTCCTTCGCTTTCTCTACGTCGCGTTCTTTCAGCGCTCGGACAATAGCCAGGTGCTTTTCTCTCGAAAGTACAAAATGCTCAGGATCACGTGCAGAAATCCTGGTTACGATTGCTATCTGAGTCTGAAGCTGTTTATAGAACTTCTCCATCCTCTTATTGCCTGCATAGGCTATAATCCCCGTATGAAGTCTTGAATTCGCATCATAATACTGCTGTGGCTGTGAATCCGGATTCAAATACATAAAATCTCTCTCCAGCGAATCCAGAAACTCTTCCTCAAAATACCTGCTTGCAGTATTAAGCGCCTGAACCTCAAACATGATACGGAGTTCAAAAATCTCTTCGAGATCTTTCCGGGTAATGTTTGTCACAAAAGTTCCCCGCCCGGGATACCGATAGACGAGTCCCTCTGTTTCCATACGTCTCAGCGCTTCACGGATCGGTGAACGGCTGATCTGCAGCCTGGCGCTGATCTCCATCTCTGAGATCGGAGCCCCTAATGCGAGCTCCCCGGAAAGGATACTGTCACGCAAATACTGATACGCCTTTCCGATGGCTCCATTCGATTTGTTTGCCATATTTTTATCCTCCAATACTTTTCTCTGCGGGCTGTAATGCCTGTAAATCCGCACATTCAAGCTGTTTTCATTATAATACAAATCTCACATTACGCCAAGCAAATTACATCTATTGAAGGTGATGTCACAAACACAGATCACGGTATATATATCCCGGACAGATTACTCCTCTGAGCAGTTAAGAGTCTCCATCACTTTCTGATACCCGTAGATATCAAAGAGTGATTCTCCTGATCTCAGTCTGCTCATAACCTTTTCTTCCTTTGCCGTACGTTCCTCAGCCAGTTTCAGGACCTCGGACGCCTCTGACTGCGGCACGATGACGACTCCGTCTGCATCTCCTATGACAACGTCGCCCGGATATACAATCTGCCCGCCGCAGCAGATCGGATGATTGATCGTACCTAATGTAGCTTTCGCCGTTCCCTTGATACACAGGCCGTTTGAGAACACCGGGAATCCCAGTTTTTCGATTTCCAGACTGTCCCTCACTGCACATGATACAACCAGTCCCGCAAGGCCCTTTGTGACGCATTCCACTGCCAGTACCTCGCCAAATGGACCGGAATCTTTCGCCGCCCCCATATCTGCAATGATCACATCACCGGGGCGTGCCATACTGATTGCTTTTATCAGCATCAGATTGTCACCTGTATGGCAGCTCACAGTCAGCGCCTGTCCGCATGTTTTCATAGAGCGGCAGATCGGTTTTATCGCCGGATCCAGTGCTCCTCTTCGCCCCATCGCCTCATGGACTGTAGCTGCCGGCTGCGCCATAAGGCTCGCCAGCACTTTCTCATCGATTGCAGGGGCATGTTTCCTGATATTGATCATTTTTCCCTCCATTCTTTTCATAGACGACATTTTGTATACTTATTGTCGACAATTGGTTGATAGCTTGATGTTATCATACTTTTTACTGTACGTCAATTTATTTTTTAGAAAATTCAAATAAATTTTATTTTGGTTTGAATATTCTTTCAAATTATTTTATTTCGGTTAATTTTTTAATATTTTGTCGGTAATATGATCTTTACTCCGAATCCTCCATGCCCGCCTCTTCCAATTTCTGTCTTTCCCCCGTGGGACTCCGCGATCTGCTTTACGATCAGCAGGCCAAGACCATGTCGCTGCTCTGTCGTGTTTGTATCGCACACCATGTAGTGCGGCGCATGGTTCAGTTTTTCGATTTCTTTCTCAGAAGCGCCCGCCCCGTCATCCTCGACAGAGATCACGCAATATCCCTTTATTTCCTCCACCATCACATAAATTGTGCATCCGCCCTCATTATGGTTCATGCTGTTCTGGATCAGGTTCGAGACCGCCCGCTTTATAAGTTCTTTATCCACACAGATCAGGCAGATGTTAAGCTCCTCGTCTGTCTCCCACTCAATGGGATATCTCCCATCCACGTCCATATTGATAAAATCAACCGCTGCCTGCCGGACAAGGGCGACCGCATTGATCTCTTCTCTGATAACGGGCTGCATATTGTACTCCATCTTGGACGCCAGGTTCAGATCATTGATAAGATTCTTGATCCTGCGGCTCTGGCGGACGATGGCAGACGCTTTCTTCCGGTCCTCTTCCCGCAGATATTCGGAATCCTCGAGCTGCGCCGCGTATCCCATGACCATGGACAACGGCGTGCGGATATCGTGGGATACGCCGGCGATCCAGTTGGCGCGGGCCGCGTCTTTCTTTCTGAGCTGATATTTCTGCGACTGTAGCATTTCCGATGCCTTATTCAGATGGAATGCCAGTTCTGAAAGTATCCCTTTTTCTTTTAAACTGACCGGTTCTCCCTCCGGCAGTTTCCGGATGCCCTCCACGATCGGGTGCACCGAGCGCAGCAGCCCGGTATTTGCCCCGATATAGATCAGGAGTACGAGTATGATATTTGCCGCAAGAACCGTAAGTGCGGTCTTTGGAGCGCTCTCGATCATCTGGTAATCCCAGCTCGGGTACATGTGTTTCCAGAAACTCTTTTGCGGATATCCGAGGATCATCAGTCCGTCTTCTCCCGTTCCGGTAAATATAGGACAATCATCAATATATCCCCGGGTGATCGACGCGATCTCGGAGGCTGTATATTCCAGCGGCGCCGTGTCCGGCAGATAGTCCGAGTGCCACAGCGCCTTTAATGTGCTGTTATCTATATAGACGGCCCAGATATTTTTGCTTTCCAGCTCTGTCTGCATCTCCTCGGGCATAGTATACCCCGTCTCTGTCTCTTCCATAGAGTCTGCCGCCTCCTGCGCAGTGGTCCACGGTCCCCTGTTCGTAGAATGCCCGACCGTATAAAAGATCAGAAAACCGACATTAAGCGCCAGAAAGAGAAAAATACTCAGAAGCAGGATGAGGACAAATCTCCGGATCAGTTTCGGTATGCTTTTCATAGTCTGTCATTTCCTTTCTCTGTTTCTTGTTGAGAGCATTTACGGGCTATCGCGCCAGGATCAGTTTGTAACCCAGCCCTTTTACCGTAACCAGCGAGGCCGGCTTTGACGGATTCTCTTCAATCTTCTCCCGGATACGGCGGATATGAGCCATGAGAGAATTCTCATATCCGTAAGGATTGTCGCCCCACGCCGCTTCACAGAGGGCGTCGATCGTCACGATCCGCCCTGCATTGCGGTATAAGGCAGACACAAGAGCAAATTCCTTTGCCGTCAGCGGGATATGCTCTCCGCCCTTTATCACTTCCGCCCGTTCCAGATCGACCTCACAGCCGCTCAGTTTCACAAGCGGATCTTCCTCCTTATAACTCCTGCGCAGGATCGCTGCAATACGGAAGAGCAGTTCTTTGGGGAGGAACGGTTTTACCATGTAATCGTCCGCCCCGAGACCGAATCCACGGAACTTATCTTCATCCTCCCCCCGGGCTGTCAGGAAAAGCATCGGATAGTCTCCCTTTTCTTTCAACTTTTCCATCAGTCCGAAGCCATCGCCGTCCGGGAGCATCACATCGAGAATGGCCAGTTCAGGCTCAAAGTCATCCGATGTCTTCAGCGCTTCTGCCACACTCTGCGCGGTCCGGATATTCTCATACCCGTCCTCTTCTAATATGGATACGACCATATCCAGCAGTTCCGGTTCGTCGTCCACCAGCAGGATCCGTTTTCTCTTTATATAATCTGATGACATAGGTATTCTCCTCCTCTTCCGACAAAGTATCCCTGCGTCACTATTCTTCCATGCAGTATATGAAGGACCTCGCCGCTTTCAGGCGGCAGTGCATATCCACCGCCAGAGATATTGTAGCACAGCAGTCCTGCATTTTGTATTCTGCACGGAAAATGTAAGGTAAATGTAAGGTGGAGAGAAGATAGACGTAAGGTTCACCGTCTATGATAAAGATACAGCGACGGGAACCCCGCCGGATAAACAAGTATTAAAAGGAGATGTGTAATATGAATATGATCCAGACAAGAAATCTGACCAAATCTTACGGTGACTTTACCGCCGTATCGAATCTGAACCTGCACGTTCCGAAAGGATCTGTGTACGGCTTCGTCGGGCCGAACGGCGCAGGTAAGTCAACGACCATGAAAATGTTCCTCGGGCTCACCCGCCCGAGCAGCGGCGCATTTGTCATCGATAAAATGAGCTATCCCCATAACCGTGTAAAAATCCTGAGGGAGATCGGCTCCTTTATCGAGGCGCCCGCTTTCTATGGAAACCTTACCGGCGAGGAGAATCTGGACATTATCCGCCGGATCTTAAAGCTGCCGAAGTCCGCTGTAGACGACGCACTGGAGCTTGTAGATCTCACTTCTTATAAGAAACGCCTCGCCCGCAAATATTCTCTTGGCATGAAGCAGCGTCTCGGACTTGCAGGAGCCCTTCTCGGCAGACCGCCCATCCTGATCCTCGACGAGCCCACAAACGGACTCGATCCGGTGGGCATCCACGAGATCCGCACTCTGATCCGCTCTCTGCCGGACAAATTTGACTGCACGGTGTTCGTCTCCTCCCATCTTCTCTCTGAGATCGAACTGATGGCAGACCATATCGGCGTATTAAACCATGGACATCTGCTCTTTGAGGGAACGCTGGAAGAGCTGAAAGAAAAAGCAGGTTTTGAGGGGTATCCCGATGAGAATCTGGAAGATATGTTCCTCGCACTGATCGAGGAAGACAATTTAAGACGGGGTGGTGTGAAATGAGTTTCCGATTAGAATATAAGAAAATCAGACGGACCGGCCTGGCGGGCGCATTCCTCGCAGGAGGCATCATAGCGGCGGCCCTTCCGGTCATCAATACAGCCGCTCGACCGGATACTTTTACTTCTATGGCGGACTCGCCCGCTGCAGTCCTCGCGGACGCCAATCTGCAGATGATTTCCATGTTGAATCTTCTGCTCATCACAGCCGGAGCCTGCATCCTGTACCACATCGAATATGCGGATAATGCCATCCAGAAAATGCAGTCGCTCCCTGTCCGGGAGTCCGGGCTTTTTGTCGGGAAATGCGGGATACTCCTGCCGTTTTTCCTCATGATAATTCTCCTCGAGGCCGCCTCTCTGTGTTTCTGCGGATGGCACTGGCTGGACGCCGGAAAAGAAGAACTCATGGAGGTACTGCAGACTCTCGGGTTTACGCTGCTCCTCACCCTTCCGTCAACCGTGATCGCACTCGTGGCCGCATCGGCATGCCGGAATATGTGGACCTCACTCGGAATCGGGATTTTGTGTATCTTTATGGCTACCATGCTCCCTGCAGATAATTTTATCGTCTCTTTGTTTCCGTATGCCCTGCCGTTTCAGATATTGCCGGGCATGGAGGCAGCGCGGGTGGTCCAGTACTGTATTACAGCCGTGTGCGAGACTGCCGCTGCATGTGCCGCAGAGATTATTTACTTAAAAGCCAGGAGGTTATTTGCATGAATATTTTTACATTAACAGCAGTTGAATTTAAGAAAATGAAACGCTCAAAGATCCTGCTGATCCTGATCGCCGCCACGGCCATCCTGTGGTTTCCGAACATTCTGAATGCGGATCTGAATTTTGATATGAGCGATATAGTCATCTCGCCGGAAAACAGCTTCTTCATTCAGGGATTCATGGGAATGGCGTGGTTTATCTATCCGGCGGTCATGGTCGTCGCCACCGTCATTCTCGTCCAGACGGAACGGACGAATCACGGTATCCTCAAGATGCTCGCACTGCCAGTCGGCACGCCCATTCTCTGCCTTGCCAAATTTATCGTGCTGGCAGTGACCGCTGCGGCATTCATCCTGTTTATGACTGCCGGATACTATATCGCCGCTGCAGCCGCGGGCGCGCTGAATGACTACAGCTTCATCCTTACACCTGGCTATGTGCTCCCCTTCGCCGGAAAACTGTATCTGGCCTCCCTGCCTATGCTGTCCGTATTCTGGCTGATCGCCGTGTGCATATCCTCACCCGTATTTTCCGTGGGCGCAGGACTTATCTCAATCGTACCGAGCGTACTGATCAACAATACAAAAGCATGGTTTATCTACCCCATAGGATACCCGTTCTATCTTGTCATGGCGGAATACGGAGAGGTAGCGGAAAATATTGGGAAAAGCCGGATAGAGCCGGTTCCATGGATTCCTGCAGCTGTTGGGATCACACTGATCTGTTTACTGATTTCCTGCCTGTATTTCGGGCGGGCTGAAAGGAGATAAGAAAAAATGAAAGAAAAAATATTGACCGCTGTCAGCACACTTATGATCTTCCTTCCGTGGACAATCCTGCCTCTGCGCACATTTGACTGGGCGCTGGAGTCCCCTGCTGCCGAGATCATCGTATACAGTTATGCTGCATTCATGATATTCAGTGGGATATTCACCCTGCTGTCCTATACGACAGCAGGGGTAAAAAATAATTTAATGAAAATCTGTCTTGTAATCACCTTGATGTACGCCGTCGGCGCTGCGGCGATCGTCGGGATGTCACTTATATAGATACTGGCGCAACTTATTGCTACTGAAACAGAAAACTAATATCAGATTTTTATTCGCCTACAATACATACGCGGATCAGGTTTGTCCGGCCCGGAATGCCAAGCGGGATTCCACCTGTAAATACGATCTTGTCTCCTTCTTCTACAATACCATGTGCCTGTGCAGCTTCGATGGCGCGCAGGCAGAGGATTTCCGAGCTGTACTCTTCCCTGATCTGCAGAGGCAGGATGCCCCACGACAGATTCAGCTGTCTGTATACTTTTTCAGAACTGGAACATCCTGCGATCAGACAGTCCGGACGATATTTAGAGATCATACGGGCCGTGTTTCCGGTTTTGCTTACCGCCAGGATGGCATTTGCTTTCAGATCGATGGCTGTCATACATGTCGCGTGGGAGATCGCGTTCGTTATATCCGGTTCTTCGCTGCGTTCCCTTCTGCGAAAGATCGCATTGTAATCGATATTGCGTTCCATCTGCACGGCAATCCTGACCATCATCTTAAGCGCTTCTACCGGATATTTTCCCGCCGCCGTCTCACCGGACAGCATGATCGCGCTCGTTCCCTGGAAGATCGCATTTGCCACATCGGTCGTCTCCGCACGCGTCGGACGTGGATGGATCATCATAGAATCAAGCATCTGCGTTGCCGTAATAACAACCTTGCCTGCTTCGTATACTTTCTCAATAATCCTTTGCTGGATGATCGGCACATGCTCGAGCGGAATTTCCACACCCATATCGCCTCTGGCAATCATGATTCCGTCTGCCGCCTCTATGATCGCGTCAATATTATCCACGCCCTGCTGATTCTCGATCTTGGCGATAATATTAATATCCGAACCGCCATTGTCATTAAGGAGTCGCCGCATCTCTCTGATATCATCCGCTGTTCTTGTAAACGAAGCCGCAACGAAATCAAAATCCTCCTGAATGCCAAACAGAAGATCATCTCTGTCTTTCGGACTGATAAACGGCATCTTCAGCTCCACGCCCGGCACATTGACTCCCTTGTGGTCTGAGATGTCTCCGCCGTTCTTTACGATGCAGACGATATCTTTATTCACGATGTTCACAACTTCCATTCCGACCAGTCCGTCGTCGATCAGAATGGAATCTCCGGGTTTTACATCTTTATAAAGATCTTTGTAGCTGACCGTCACCTGCTCCTGCGTTCCGTCGATCTCGTCATTTACGAGCGTGAATTCCTGTCCCTCTTCGAGTGTGATCTTCTTATCCCGGAAACAGCCGATGCGTATCTCCGGTCCTTTCGTATCCAGAAGCGCCGCGATTGGCTTATCAAACTGTCTGCGCAGTGTCTTCAACTTCTCCAGACGTTCCTTCTGTTCTTCATGCGTCCCGTGCGAAAAATTAAAACGCGCCACATCCATGCCTTCTCTGATGAGAGCTTCCAGAATACCCTCCCTGTCTGTGGCCGGTCCAAGTGTACAGATAATCTTTGTCTTTCTCATAATCTTTCCTTTCCGAGTGAATCCTCGCTTTGATAAAGCAGCCGATCCTTTATCCAGGTGAACTGCTAAAGTTATTATAACATCATTGCAAGTTCAATATCCAGACAGAAGTCATAAGATCAACGCGTTCTTTACAAAAAGATAACAAATAAGACACCTTCCGCTTACAGAAGGTGTCTTATATTACTGCATTATCCTGTTCTTATACTGTATTTCCATATTCGCCCGCACTACTGCTGAGAAGCCGCATCGTTCACACATCTGAGCGCATTTAAACTCCTCGGATACCCGATATAAGGCAGACACTGGGAGATGATCTTGATCAGAAACGCCTTGTCATTTCCTACTTTCATATTCCCCGCAGCATGAGATGTGAGCTGCGGCTCGCATCCGCCCTGTGCCGCCAGAAAACAGAACGTGATCATCTCTCTCTGGCCGTAATCCAGCCCCTTACGGGTATAGTAATCCCCAAAACAGTTACCCGACAGCCAGCGGTTGATATGTCGGCTCTCCTCAGGTCCTGACGTAGCAAATCCTTTCATGCCGTCTCCGAAGATGTCTACCTGAGCCTGTTCGCCTTTTTCCACGCGGTCTTCGATCGTCGTGGTCGCCTGTCCTTCCAGGGGCAGTGCAATTCCTTTTTCCGTCAGGACTTCATTGACCGCGTCGAAAAACGGGCGTACTCTCCCAATCCCGAGATACGCACATGCCTGATAGACGATCTCTTTTATCTCTACCGGCGTCACCCCGAGATTCAGAGCGCCAGGAAGCACTTCCCTGAATTCGTCGACTCCCTGGCAGCCAAGTAATGCAGCCAAAATTGCCATCATCCTTGTACGATCGTCAAGATCATCCTGATTCACTACCTCGTCGCAGGAAAAGTTCGCAAAAAATTCCGCGAACTCCGGATCTGTGGACGCAAGTTTAAAATTGCCGTCCGGATATAATCTGCTGAAATATTTTTCTGCTGCTTCTGTCATGATCCTTCATCCTTTCATAGCATGCTACTTTAACTTTCCATATTCTTCATCGGAAACCGCTTCAAGCCACTCGTTGGATGCGCCCTCTGCAGGCACCTCAATGGCAAGATGCTGGAACCAACTGTCTTTTACTGCTCCATGCCAGTGCTTTACTTCCGGCGGAATGTTTACAACATCACCTGCATGCAGCTCCTGTGCCTCTTTGCCCCACTCCTGATAGTAACCGCGTCCGCCTGTGACAAGAAGGATCTGGCCTCCTTTGTGATGGATATGCCAGTTGTTACGGCAACCCGGCTCGAAAGTTACGTTGCCTATTCCGACTCTCTCTGTAGTGAGCATCTTCAGATAGCTCTGTCCGATGAAGTACTGCGCGAACGCTGTGTTCGGTTCGCCGATCTCAAATACGTTGCCGCCGCCTAAG
>CASFID010000071.1 GCA_949294665.1 uncultured Eubacteriales bacterium | reverse complement strand
TCTCCCAAAGCCCGGTTCCGGCGGGGCTTATAAAAGTGCCTCTATTCTCGGTGCTGCCATTCTGAATTTCTCAAAAAACGGCAGATTGGTACTTTAGGAAGACATATCTATCTTTTCAATGCAGTTTGCGGAAACTCAAGAGTAATTTAAGAAGAACACAGAACTGCGAAAATTTGGTGCCGATTCGGCAAAATACAAGGTCATTTCCTGCTTGTCAAAAGATAGATAGCGTGATACAATTCTTATGGTTTAATAACAAAGGGGATAAAGGTTTACTGATAAAATGGTTTTTAGTTCACTTATTTTTTTATGTATTTTTTTACCGGTCGTATATATTCTGCATCTTCTCCTTCCGTCTATCCGTTGGAAAAATGCGCTTCTGATCATTGTCAGCCTGCTCTTTTATGCATATGGTGAGCCGGTCTATGTGCTTCTGATGATCCTGAGCACTCTGATCAATTATTTTGGGGCGAGAGCGCTGTCCGGCCAATCGGGCAGGAAGGCTGTCCTGGCGGTTGTAGTTGTTCTGAATCTCGGCATGCTTGGAGTGTTTAAGTATACCGGATTCCTTCTGAATACGCTCAATGAAATAGCCGGACTACATATTCCGGTGCCCAATATCGTGCTGCCAATCGGCATCTCATTTTTTACATTCCAGGCGCTGTCTTATGTGATCGACGTTTACAGGGGAAATGTAGGGATCCAGAAGAACTATTTTAAAGTGCTGCTGTATATATCCTTTTTCCCGCAGCTGATCGCAGGACCTATTGTAAAATATCGGGATGTTGAACTTGAGATCAATAATCGTACGGTAACTGCGCATGAGTCGGCTTTCGGGCTTCAGAGATTTATCTTCGGACTTTCCAAAAAGGTGCTGATCGCCAATACGATGGGGCTGACTGCGGACCACATCTTCGGCGCGGGAAACGGAAGCCTGAATATACTTTCGGCATGGATCGGAGCCCTGGCATATATGCTCCAGATCTATTATGACTTCAGCGGATACAGCGATATGGCGATCGGACTTGGCCGCATGTTCGGCTTTCACTTTAAAGAGAACTTCCTCCATCCGTACGGAGCGACGTCGATCCAGGATTTCTGGCGCAAATGGCATGTCTCTTTGTCGGGATGGTTTAGAGAATATCTGTACATACCGCTGGGAGGAAACCGGAAAGGGCGCCTGAGGACATGCCTGAACAAGATCATAGTTTTCTTCTGCACAGGACTGTGGCACGGAGCCAACTGGACGTTTGTAGTCTGGGGATTATTCCATGGAGCGTTTCTTTTGCTGGAGGACTTCATTCCGATACTGAGGAAACTGCCGAAAGTGCTTTCGCACATATATGTGATCGTGGTGGTGACCGTCGGATTTGTCCTGTTCCGTGCAGATACGATCGCTCAGGGCGGACATTTTATCGCTCAGATGTTCACAGGATTCTCTATGAATGAGGCGGGGCTGAGCCTTGCAGTGCAGCAGCTCACTCCCTGGTTTATTACAATGTTTATCGCGGGGATCGTCTTTATGGCTCCGATCCAGAAGTTTACGGACAGGCTGACGGCATTTCTGGAGGAAGATACGGAGACACCGGGAGAGACGGGCGAAAAGAGGCCGGCCTCTGCGCGGAAAGCGGCGGCGGCGCGTCTTATAGTGAGCATCATATGCGTTCTCCTGTTGATCTGGTGTATGGTGAGATTGTCCTCAGGGACGTATAATCCATTTATCTATTTCAGATTCTGAGAAAACACAGGCGATGCATGTTTAACGAAACGGATTGGGAACGAAAGACATGAAAAGAAATATTGGAAATGTAATATTTGTAACAGTTTGTATGGCGGTCGGGCTGATCCCGCTTGTCGGTATGTCCGTCGCAAAGACAGAGACCACAACGGAAAATCGTGTGCTGTCAGAATGGCCTTCACTGATCGAGGACGGATCCTTTAATGTGAATTTTCTGCCGGAGGCAGGGACCTACTTTGAAGACCATTTCGCATTTCGGAATCAGATGGTGGCGGCGGACGCTCTGGTGATGAGCGGCGTCTTCCGACAGTCCTCCACGGATACAGTACTTGTGGGTACGGATGACTGGCTGTATTATACGGATTCTCTGGACGATTACCTCGGACAGAACGTTGTCTCTGACAGAGGCGCATATAATATCGCGAATAATCTGAAGATCGTGCAGGAGAAAATGGCACAGGAAGGGATTGATTTCGCATTTACGATCGCGCCGAATAAGAACTCGCTTTATGACGAGCATATGCCTTATTATTATCGGGTAAAAGCCAGCGATACGAATAACAGACAGAAGGTGATCCCTCTGCTGGAACAGATGTCGATCCGCTATATAGATCTGTACACGCCGTTTGAGGATGAAAGCGAGGTGTTGTACAGGGCGCAGGACTCCCACTGGAATGAAAAGGGTGCGGTGCTGGCCTACAATACGATCCTGGATGATCTGGAAAAGGCTCATAATGATCTTTCAGATGTTCCGATCACCCGGACCAAAACGGAAAAAGGAGATCTGGGCGTGTCTCTGTATTCTGTGGCGGCGCAGCCGGAGTGGGACTACCGATACGAGTATGACAGCCAGTTTTCCTACGTGACAGATGCCGAAAGCTGGGAGGATGTCTGGATTCAGACAGAAGCTCCAGGAAAAAGCGGGAGCCTGCTGATGTTCAGGGATTCTTTCGGAAATACGCTGTCGCCTCTCATTGCGGAGGAGTATGGACAGGCGGCTTTTTCCAAGGATACGGTATATCACCTTGATTCCAGGATAGATACATGTCAGCCGGACACTGTACTGTTTGAGATCGTGGAACGTAATCTGGACCGGTTCGGATTATTTGCCCGCGGGGACCATTCTTCCGGTCCTCCGGTCATGGAAGCGCCCTATGCGGGAGACGTAGACGTCTACAGCGCTTCTCAGACGGAAACAGCGGCAACGGCGGAGGCGTTCCTGTCAGATCTGCGGCCTGATTATCTGTGCATTTCCGGTCAGATCGATGGGGAATTGGTGGAGACAGAGACAAATGTCTATGTTGAGATCACAGCAGGCGGAACCTCCAATGTCTACGAGGGGTATACAGTAACAGATCCGGCAAGCGGATCAGATAATGGATATCTGATGTATCTGAATGCAGCGCAGATCCCGGACGGGATTTTCCAGATCAGAGTATTTACGGAGGATGCTGACGGCGGTATCGTGATGGTTCTGGATCAGGAGATGGACGTCAACAGTGAGATGACTGCCGAATGATGAGGTACTGATATATTATAAAGGAGGAATAAAAAATGAAGAGGAACAGAAAACTGGGAAAAGCTTTGCTGATCGCTATGCTGGCCGGTCTGCTTACATTCCTTGTGACCGGATGCGGCGAAGAGTGCACGGTTACGATCCGGGATATGAATGAGACTACAGAAGTAACGGCTAATACCAGGCAGACGGTGAAGCAGGTCCTCGAAGACGCAGAGATCACTCTGGGCGAGAAGGATGAGACGGATCCCGGTCTGGATGAAAAAGTCAGCAACGATATGGAAATCGTGGTGAAACGGTATGCTGCGGTCACTGTGATCGGCGTAGACGGGACAGAGTATCCTGTAGAATGCGTAGGCGGAACAGTGGCGGATGCCGTGAAGGAAGCAGGGATTACGCTGGAAGACGGACAGGTGCTTGACGTCGGAGAAGACGAGTATCTGACCGACGGTATGACAATTACCGTCGTACAGCAGGCTTCCGTAAATCTGACGGCGGACGGAAAGGATGGAGCTGTATTCACCAGTGCGAAAACAGTAGAAGAATTTCTGCAGGAGCAGGGGATCACTCTGGGAGAAAATGACCGTGTAAGCCCTAAGGCATCTGAAGCAATCGAAGACGGCATGGATATTAAAGTCCAGAGAGTGGAGATCAAAGAGGAAACAGTGACTGAGGAGATTCCTTATTCTACTGAGACGCAGTCGTCAAGCAGCCTTGCAGCCGGCACGTCACAGGTAAAACAGTCCGGCTCGAACGGTTCTAAAGAAGTTACTTACAAAATTACATATGTCGATGGCGAAGAGGAAAGCAGAGAGGCGATCGACGAGACTGTGACAAAGGATCCTGTAAATGAGATCATCGTGCAGGGGACGAAGCAGTCTTCCAGCAGCTCATCCGGTGGCTCCTCGGGTGGTTCATCCGGCGGTTCTTCGGGTGGTTCATCCGGCGGCAGGAAAGTTCTCTCTACAGAATATTATGACGACTGTGACGGATCCGGCCATGGCATCAAAGTAATTACTTATTCAGATGGAACTATGGAAGAAGTACCATATTAATAGAAGGTTACGGGTTCTGCTGCCGGACAGATGTCCGGCAGCAGATTGTGCATCACACAGCGGCTCTTTTCTGTGTATTCTGCCGCAGGAAGTGTTACGGTAAAAGGAGAGCCAGAAAGAGCCGGCGAAAGGAAATGGGGAAATATGAAAATAAGATGTCTTGTACGGAGTATGGCACTTTCGGCGGTGCTTTTAGCACTTGTAATTCTTGCCATGCCTGCCTCGGGGACGGTGTATGCCGCAGAGGAGTCTGAACAGCCGGGCGATGATGTTCAGAGTCTGTTGACGACTGGCGGAGAAGATAGCAGCCAGGAACCAGAGTTAGAATTGAACACAGAATCGTTACAGAATACAGAGTCTGAAGCAGAATCGGAGACGGAGCAAAATACAGAACCCGGATCGGGATCAGAAACGGAACCGGAACCAGAGCAGACAACAGGATATTATCTGAGCGGCAGCCGCCTGGTGGACCGGGCTACGGGAAAAGCATTTGGCGGAACGGGATTTATTCCGGTGGATGATGAATATTATTACGTTACACGCGGGGTGTGGAATCCGAGCGCTCAGGATATTGTCAAAGTTACCAATGTGTCTGGATCAAATGGCCAGTGGTGGTATGTAAGGAATGGAAAAGCTGATTTTACTGCGAATACCGTGGCGAAGAATGGGAACGGCTGGTGGAAAGTCACAAACGGTCGTGTAGACTTCAACTATAATGGCGTTGCGAAGAACCGGAACGGCTGGTGGCGCTGTCAGCGGGGAAAGGTAAACTTTAGCTTTAACGGATTTGCCCAGAATGAGAACGGCTGGTGGTACTGTGAAAAGGGAAAGGTAAGATTCGGCGAGAACACAGTCATGAAAGGCCGCGTGAACGGGCGTAACGGCTGGTGGAATGTGAAGAACGGACAGGTCATATTTGCAGATACCGTGGCAAAGAATGAAAACGGCTGGTGGTATATCGATAACGGTCGTGTGGACTTTGGATACGACGGATTCGGGCAGAACAAGAATGGCTGGTGGTACTGCCGGGACGGGAAAGTGAGTTTCCGCGAGAACAGTGTTGTGAAAGGAACCGTAAACGGACAGAGCGGCTGGTGGTATGTGAGAGGAAGCAAGGTAGTATTCACAGATACTGTGGCGAAGAATTCCAAAGGCTGGTGGTGCATTGAAAACGGCCGTGTGAACTTTAAATGTAACAGTATTGAAAAGAATCCGAAGGGCTGGTGGAAGATCCGAAACGGTAAAGTGGATTTCGGATTTGACGGGATCGCTCAGAACAAAAACGGCTGGTGGTATCTGGAGAACGGCAAGGTACAGTTCGGTACAACTACGGTGGCAAAGGGAACCGTAGACGGAACAAATGCATGGTGGTATATCAGAAAAGGTAAGGTAGAGCAGAATTACAACGGCCTGGGGACGAACAAAAACGGAACGTGGCTGATCGAGAATGGCCGTGTAAATTTCTCATTCAGTGGGAAGAAGACGATCGGCGGAGTAGAATACACATTTATCAAAGGACAGTGTACAAGTATCTACCGGGGCTGGCAGAAGATCGGTGGAAAGTATTATTACTTCGATCGGGATACGGGAGTGCAGATGAAGAACTGCACAGTGGACGGGATCCGACTCCGAAGCGACGGTTCCGCTGTATCATCCACATACAATAATGAGAAGATCCGCACTATGATCAAGGCGAGATCGATTATGGAATCTGTGACTACGACATCGGACAGTAAAGGGGTAAAACTGAGAAAATGTTTTGACTGGGTAATGAAGCATCCTTACAAGAGATATCGTACACTTGTTGTCGCGAGACGTACGCCAGGATGGGAAATGTTGTTTGCGAACGATCATTTCGAGCGGGGGAGCGGCTGCTGTGTAGCAGATGCGTGTGCTTTTGCATTCCTCGCTCACGAGTGCGGATATAAGAACGTATATATCTGTGACGGTGGTTCGCATGCCTGGGTAGAAATCGGAGGATATTTATACGATCCTATGATGGCCGAAGAAGAGGGATATGCCAACTATTATCATTCAAATTATAAAAAGGCCAGATTTAATATAGCGTCAGATCAGGTAAATCGTAAGAAGATATAAGGAGGAACAAGAACATGGGGAACAAAGAAAGGAAGAGTATTATAAGAAAGTTCGCGCTTTCGCTGGTACTGATGATGGTCCTGACCGTGATACCGCCTGTATCAGGAACAGCGTATGCTGTAGAAAATAACGGACAGGAGAGCGAAGAGACTCAGAGCATCAGCCCTGATCAGCAGCTTGGCGGTGGAGACCAGGGGGAGAACGATGGGAACAGCCTGCAAAGCGTGAAGAATACTCCTGAGACCGGAAATGAGCTGCAAGAAAAGGCGGATGTGCCTGTAGTGCAAAGCCAGAAGACCGGTACGGAGGAAACTTCTGTCAATGGTACGGAGGGGACAGACGATCCGTCCGGAACCGAAAATGAGGATGAACAAACGGAACCAGAACCGGAACCGGAACCAGAGCCGGAGCCGGAAACAGGATATTACCTTGACGGGAACCGACTGGTAGACCGGGCTACGGGAAAAGCGTTTACCGGAACCGGATTTGTGCCGGTAGACGACGAGTATTACTACGTGGCGGGCGGAGTTTGGAACAAGAATCTTCAGGACGTCATTAAAGTCACGAATGTAGCCGGTTCAAACGGCCAGTGGTGGTATGTGAAGAACGGAAAGACGGACTTTACCGTAAATACTGTTGCGAAAAATGCAAGTGGCTGGTGGAAGATCACAAACGGCAAGGTGGAGTTTAATTACAATGGCGTCGCGAAAAACGAGAGCGGCTGGTGGAAGATCACAAACGGTAAGGTGGATTTTGATTACACCGGATTTGCAGAAAATGAGAACGGCTGGTGGTACTGCGAGGACGGACAGGTGAAATTCAATAAAAACGCAGTCATGAAAGCCCGCGTAGACGGCCGGAACGGCTGGTGGTATGTGCGGAAAAGCCAGGTTATGTTCACAGATACCGTTGCAAAGAATGAAAACGGCTGGTGGTATATCGACAACGGCCGGGTGAATTTCGGATACGACGGATTCGGACAGAATTCTAAGGGATGGTGGTACTGCCAGGATGGAAAAGTGAGTTTCCGTGTGAACAGCGTCGTGAAAGGAACCGTAAACGGGCAGAGCGGCTGGTGGTATGTGAGAGGAAGCAAAGTAGTATTTACAGACACTGTGGCAAAGAATTCCAAGGGCTGGTGGCGCATTGAGGACGGCAAAGTAAACTTTGACTGCAACAGCGTGGAAAAGAATGAGAAAGGCTGGTGGAAGATCCAGGACGGCAAGGTGAACTTTAACTACAATGGACTTGCGGAGAACAGGAAAGGCTGCTGGCTGATCCGAAACGGCAAGGTGGATTTCAGTGCGAAAGATGTTGTGAAAGGGACCGTTGACGGACGTAGCGGCTGGTGGTATGTAGAAGGTGGAAAGGTCACCTATAAGACGACGGTAGCAAAGAACTCCAAAGGCTGGTGGCGCATTGAGGACGGCAAAGTAAACTTTGACTGCAACAGTGTGGAAAAGAATGAGAAAGGCTGGTGGAAAATCCGAAACGGCAAAGTGGATTTTGGATTTGACGGGATCGCTCAGAACAAGAACGGCTGGTGGTATCTGGAGAACGGCAAAGTACAGTTTGGCACAACTACAGTTGCCAAGGGGACTGTGGACGGCACAAACGCATGGTGGTACATCAACAAAGGCAAGGTGGATCAAAACTACAATGGTCTTGGGACAAACAGCAACGGAACCTGGCTGATCGAGAATGGCCGTGTAAACTTCTCGTTCAGTGGAAAGAAGACCATCGACGGGGTACAGTATACTTTTTCAGACGGACTTTGCACAAGCAATTACCGGGGCTGGAAAAAGATCAGCGGCAAGTACTATTACTTTGACCGGGAAACAGGCGCGCAGGTAAGAAACAGTACAGTGGACGGAATCCGGCTGAACAGCGACGGCTCTGCAGTATCTTCTACATACAACAATGAGAAGATCCGCACCATGATCACTGCAAGAAACATCATGGAATCTGTGACGAAGACATCGGACAGTAAAGAAACCAAGCTGAGAAAGTGTTTCAACTGGGTAATGAAGCATCCGTATAAGAGATATCGGACTCTGAAAGTCGCAAGGCAGAAAGCCGGATGGGAAATGCTGTTTGCCAACGACCATTTTGAGAGAGGAAACGGCTGCTGCGTTTCAGACGCGTGCGCCTTTGCTTTCCTCGCGCACGAGTGCGGGTATAAGACGGTCTATATCTGCGACGATACAGCACATTCATGGGTTGAGATCAACGGATACGCATATGATCCGCTGTTTGCAGAAGCAAAGAATTTCAACAATAATTACAAAGCGCCTTACAGTGTGTATAAACTGCATCCTGCAAATAAGACGAAGATATAAAAGCATTCAAAACCTTTCAGGAACATTCCTGGAAGGTTTTTTTAAAAATTTTTATTTTTTTAAACCTGCCGTTGTTTTTTTACGTCTGATATATAAAAAGGAGTGAAAGGGAGTGACTCGATCATTGAAATTTACAAACTGATCAGGACGTATGCGGAGCAGAAACAATTAAGCCGCGCGGCGGCAAAAGAACTTCTTCAGAGAATACTGAAGATTGTCTTAAACGATCCTCATCGCGGGGATGGGGAGAAAGACAGAAAGAATGAATAAACAACGGAGGAAAAAGAAAATGAGAATGAAAAGATTATTTATCACATTATTTATGGCAGGGGCAGCAATGTTTGTGCTGTCGGGCTGCGGAAGCAAAGCGGAGATAGACATGACGGACTATATGCATGTGGAATTTACAGGTCTGGACGGAGAAGGAAGAGCGGAGGCATATTTTGACAAAGCGGCAATGGAGGTTGACGTCTTTCAGGAGCTGGCCGGGGATGAAGAAGAGTTATTTTCCGAAGAATTACTGGAGGAACTGGGGGACTTTGCCGGATTTGAGAGTTCCATAACGTGTGAACTGGACAAGAGCGAGGGGCTTGGCAGCGGAGACGAAGTAACAGTGACGGTCTCATATAACAAAGACAGCGCGAAAGACTGCGGGATCAAGATCACAGGAGAATCACAGAAAACATTTGAAGTGGAGGGGCTGAAAGAGAGAATGGAGATCGATCCGTTTGACAGCCGGTATTTCAATACCGATGATGGAATAGAGATCTCTTTCTCAGGGCGGGATCCTTTTGGAGCCGTTTCCATTGAGAATCATATGCCGCAGAGCGATCCTCTGTCCAGGGTAAGATACAGTGCGGACAAAGAAGAAAACGTAAAAAATGGTGACAGCATTACGATCTCAGCCCATCTGATCTCAGACATGGAGGAAGAAGGATATGTGCTCAAAGAGGAGACGACGGTCGTCACCGCGCAGGGGATGGATCGTTATGTAACAGACGGATTGGAGCCGGGAATGTGGGATCTGATCGAGCCGTACTGCGATCAGGAGATCACGGGCGAACTGGACAATGTGTTCTATATCAAAGACGGAGAAGACAGTTATCGCTTCACCAAACATGAAGTACTGTCATTTGAGGGGATCATCTACGGGGAAGAGGCTTTCCTCGCTACAAGTAAGATAAACGAAAAGCAGGATGAGTATAATCTGCTGATCGTTCCCTACTCCATCCATGCCACTCTCCCCGGAGATATAAGACTCGGTGAAAATGAGACGGCGGCAGGATATATGATCGTAAGAGACATCGTCGCGACGCCGGACGGCGGGATAGATACAGAGGAAATAGACGCCAGGATGCCCGAGTACTCATATACGTCTCTCGAGCAGGCGGACAGCGAGTGCCTGGGAGAGATCAGGACGAATTATGATCTTGTCACAGTCGCCCTGCAATAAATACTTTATTCACAGTTCAGGTCTGATATAATAAGACTGAGATCTTATGCGGAAATAGAAGTAAGAGAGGGAAAAAGTTATGAAATGTTTTAACTGCGGAAAAGAACTGGCAGACAATGCGAAATATTGCTCGGTCTGCGGAGAAGAGCAGGGGTTTTCAGAAGATCTGCTCAGGCATGCCCAGGCAGGGGAGGAAGACGCGCTTTCGGAATTGTACAGGCGTACTTATGCAGCTTCATATAAAATGGCGGCAGTCCTTATCAAAGATGAGGATGCGGCGATGGATGTCCTGCAGGACTCCTATGTCAAAGCGTTCCGCAACCTGAATCAGCTCAGGGAACCTGATAAATTCAGAGCATGGATGAAGCGTATCGTACATAACAGGGCGGTGGATTATCTCAGGAAACAGAAACCGGCAGGAGTCTCTTCGGTATCCTATGATCAGGAGAACACGGGCGAGATTCCGGATGACCGTATCTCCAGTCTGCCGGAAGAGGTTATGGACCAGAAAGAGACGGCCCGTCTGATCGGGGTGATACTGGACGGGCTCAGTCAGGAACAGAGAGCGGTCATTGTCATGTTTTACTATGAACAGCTAAGTGTCAGAGATATTTCTTACACCCTGGGGATCAACGAAAATACAGTAAAGTCCAGACTCATGCTCGGACGGAAAAATATAGAGGCTGCGGTAAAGAAACTGGAGAAGCAGGGAACGAAACTCTACGGCCTTTCTCCGATCCCGTTTCTTCTCTTCGTTTTCAGAAACTGGGATACTCAGGCTGCATTTGCACCGGATGGAGACGCCTTCTCTTCGATCCTCCATCAGACTGCCGCGGGGGATACTTTGGGGCAGGCAGTTGCATCCGCAGGAACGGATACGGAAAACGCAGCGTCCACAGGAGCGGATACCGGAAACGCAGCGTCAGCAGGAGCGGAAGCCGGAAGCGCAGTGTCAGCGGGCGCGGAAGCCGGAAGCGCAGTATCAGCAGGAGCGGAAGCCGGAAGCGCGGCGGCAGCCGGAACAGCAGCGGCCTCAGGTGCAGCGGCGGCCGGCGCAGTCGGGAAAAGCATTGCCGTCAAAGTCCTGATCGGACTTCTGGCAGTGGGCGCTGTGGGTGGAACGTCCGGAGCACTGTATTATTTCAATTCCCAGCCGGCGGCAGAACGACCGGTTTCAGAAACAGAAGAAGAGCCGGAAGTTCAGCCGGAGGAGGAAGAGACCGGATTTACAGGGGAATTGCTCCAAAACGTCAACTACGATGCAAAACAGGAGCCCGGAGAAGTTGTGGTGGAGCCATATGTGGAGTGCTTTCCGGGCTCTGACATTCCGAAGCCGGATCTGTTCTTTGATCTGGAGACACAGAACTGGAGAGATACATGGGAACAGACCGGAGAGGCCTATTATGAGTTCTATTTTCCGGCTCAGGAGGACGGCATGAGCGGTGAGAACGGGAATGCAGCTACCGGGAGTTCTTCGCTGGATGCGATGCAGTGTGTAGACCAGATGAATACATATCTGACCGGAAGGGGATACGGAAGAGAATCCTGCTATACGGACGAAAACAACGGCGGGACTATATATATCTGGTACAAAGAGCAGAGTATGGTAAGGATCAGCGTGATTTCTGAGGATTATATCGATTTTTCTGCTCTGAATCAGATATATGTGCCCGAGACATTGGGTGGCTCGTGGAAAGGCGAGGCCAGGGAGGATGGAGTAAACTATACTATGACGCTCCATTTTGACGATGGACAGGTGTATTACATGTATGGAGTCAAAGACAGTGATGTCGCCCTTGTGACCGACGGGACATATACAGTGGAAGAAGATAAGATCCGTATGACGTTTGAAGAGGAGATCGTCAGCGGTGAAGCACTCAACTGGGACTGTGTCTACCGCTTCAAGGCCGTCAACGGGACACTGGAGATGGAATACCTATCCGGGGACAGTATCAACAGTTTTCAGGAAGAAGGCGATATATTCACCTATGACAGAGCGCAGAGCAGCGAGGTATGGCTGGGAGAAGAAACGGAATTTTCGTCCGAAGAGTCAGCAGAAGAGTCCGCCGAGCCGTCAGGACTGTCGGAAGAAGAACAGCGATACATCTGCGAACAGCTCGGAGTGCCGGAAAGCGCTGATGTGGAGCTGCAGCTTGGAGAGGAGTATTACTGGGAAGGAGCCGGAGTAACTCTTCTGCCGGTATTCGTTTATGAAAACGGAGTGTGCGTAGCCTCGGCGGATGTAAATAAAGACACGAAAGAGGCCATGACATCCATCATGGGCTACCAGAACTGAAACGCCGACCGGATAATCGAAGCAGATGGTCGAAAAAAGTAAAAAAAGCAGGCAAAATGTAATAATCAGCATTTTGCTTGCTTTTTAATTTTTCCTGTGATAGGTTTTACAACAGACTGTTATGAAGGAGGAAAATACGAATGAGAAAATATGTAGCTGAATTCATCGGTACATTTGTACTGACATTTGTAAGCTGCGGCGCAGCCGCTGTTTCAGGCGGAGTGGACGGAGTGCTTGGCATCCTTGGCATTGCCGTGGCCTTTGGTCTTTCCATCGTTGCTATGGCTTACTCCATCGGAAATATTTCCGGCTGCCATATCAACCCGGCAGTATCTCTTGCAATGCTGATCAGCAAGAGAATGAACGGAAAAGACTTCGTGGGATATGTGATCGCGCAGGTGCTCGGAGGTATCGTTGCAGCAGCGCTTCTGAAACTTGTAGGAAGCATGTGTGATCCGGTGATCACAGGACTGGGAACAAACGGGTATGGAGAGGCGTCTTATGTAGGACTGAACATGACAGGGGCTCTGCTCGTTGAGATCGTACTGACATGTATCTTCCTGATCGCGATCCTTGGCGTGACTTCAAAAGAGTCCTTCTCAAATGTAGCCGGACTTGTGATCGGCCTTACGCTTACATTCGTACACATCATCGGCATCCCGCTGACTGGTACGAGCGTAAACCCGGCGAGAAGCCTTGGACCTGCGCTCCTTGCAGGTGGCGAAGCGCTCTCGCAGGTATGGGTATTTATCGTAGGACCGCTCGTGGGCGCTGCGATCGCAGCTCTAATCTGGATGTTCTTAAACACAGAGAACGAGAATAAATAAGCATTTGAGCCGATGTTCGGATATCAGCGGACATCGGCTCCGGAGCACAGCGGCAAAACGGTGTTGACATCATTCAATATTGTTTTGCCGTTTTTGTTGTGTAAGAGAAAACCGGCGGAAGAGATCGGAAAGAACAGGAGATCAGGAATGAAAAAAACAGGGAAAAGAAGAACGGCGTTTACTGCCGTCCTTGCGCTGGCAGTGATTCTGCTCATGTGCGGGGGCTGCGCAGAGAATAAAGGGAGCGGGACTCTCAGAGTAGGAGTGCGCGACGATATCATGAATTTCGGATATCTGAACGAAATGACCGGAAAATATTATGGCCTGGAGATCGACATCGCGGCGGAGATGGCGGACCGGCTCGGATATGCTGACGTTGAGTACGTGACCGTAACTCCGGATACAAGGAAAGATATGCTTTTAAACGGCGAGGTGGACTGTATTGTAGCAACATACTCCATTGCTGAGTCGAGGGAAGAGAATTTTGATTTCTCAGAACCATACTACACTGACAGCACAGTGGTAGTTGTGGAGAAATCTACGCTTATCAACAGTATTGAAGAACTAAAAGGTCTCAATATCGGCACTATGGCGGGTTCAAATGCCTCTCCGCTCCTCGCTACAAAGCTCTATGAACTCGGGATCATCGGCGAGGATGTTATCTCGAATACGGATACATTTACACAATATGACGGCGTGAGCGTGACAAAAGCTCCGTCCTATCAGGATCTTGACGTCCTGCTCGAGCAGGGACGTGTGGATGCGGCATGCATGGACCGCTGTATCGCGGAGACATACATGGACAATGACAGGCAATTTCTGGACACAGAGATCGCAGAGCAGAATTACGGAGTGGCCACACAGAAAGATTCCGAGCTCTCGGGAGAAGTCGGCGCGGTTATTCAGGAAATGCTCGATGATGGAACGATTGACGCGATGATCGATAAATGGGATTAGGAGGGGCTATGAACAGAGAAATGAAACGCAAAGCGGCTTTTATGATCGCTGTCGGGATTATTTTCCTTGCTCTTCTCGGGGCGCTTCTGTTCTATATGCAGACCAGTCTTTCTCTGGCAAATCAGAGGGAAAGCACACATGAAAAACTGGCGCAGATGGATGAGGTGATCGCACAGGGAAGACAGTCGGAGACTCAGACGACACAGTCTTTTGACGAGATCCAGCAGTCAAAGGTGGCGAGTATGGCCTTCATGTTCCGCAATGGAGTCATGGATGGATACACCGAGGCAAATCTTCAGGAGTGTAAGGCGCTTTTGGATGCGGAAAATGTATACATACTTGACAAAGACGGGAATATCCTGGGCGCGTCCCAGAATACATCAGCTGATTTCACATGGATGAGATACAATCAGCTCAGAAATGTATTCGGAGACAGCGAGGCTTCCAAGGCATTTGAAGTCGAGACAGACAGGGGACGTTTCCGCTATTATGGATACCGGATCGATGACGACACAATGGCGGTGCTAGAGAAAAATCCGTCGGAGCTGGACGAACTGCTTGCATCCACATCTACCTGGGACGCGATGCTGCGCACAGTGACCGTTGGCCTGAACGGTTTTACATTTGCCGTGTCGGATAAAGACTATACATTTCTTTATTATCCGAAGGAAGAACTTGTCGGGATGGATGCTCTTTCCGAGGGCATCTCAGTGGATGCGCTGGAGAATAACAACTATACATGGATGGAAGTAGGTGGAGAGAGATTTTACTGCGGAGTTGCACATGTGGAGGACGCGTATGTCATCTGCGCCGTGCCGGAAGATGAGATCCTTTCTTCCAGAAATGTCACGGTAATAATCATACTCTTTACATTTTTCGTCGTCATCACACTTGTTATCACATATGCCTTTCTTATTATGCTCCAGGAGAAGACAAAAGAGCGACGGAAACTGAAAGGAAATGTATATTATAATTTTGAGGTCGGCCGGAAGATCGGAACGGTCGGAGCGATCGGCCTTGTGTGCATTTTGCTCGTTACGTTCTATATGCAGACGTTGTTCGCACTCTCTCAGCAGTCTATCAGCAACAGTCAGCATCTGGCAGAGGTGGAACGTGAGATACAGAGTTACGAAGAAGAACGCGAACAGGTAACGGAACAGTACAACGAACGTTATTTAAATAAAGCGCAGATCGCTGCATATATCCTGACGAGATCCCCGAAGCTTGCGGACAGGGATCATCTCGCTCAGCTTAGTTCGCTGCTCGGGGTGGAGTCTGTCAGTGTGTTCGACAGAAACGGAGTGCAGACAGCGACCAATTCCCCTTATACGGAAGTTACGATCAGTGATGATCCTGAAGATCAGTCCTATGAATTCCAGAAGCTTCTTGTCGGTATGGAGTATCTGATCCAGGACGCTCAGGTGAATGATCTCACCGGGGAATATGAGCAGTATATCGGAGTCACTCTGAGGGATGCGGACGGAAACGCGGACGGTTTTGTACAGATATGTGTTGAGCCGACGCTTCTGGAGGATGTGCTTGCAAATATGGATCTGAATACAGTTCTGAGCGGAATCCGCGTGGGTAACGGCGGGCTTGTCTTCGCCATTGATTCTGAGAGCGGAAAGTTCGCATACTATCCGTCTCAGAGACTGATTGGCCGGGAAGCATCGGCGTATGGGATCACGAGCGCTCAGCAGTCAGACGGTTATACCGGATATCTGACGATAAACAATGCAAGATCCTATGCATCGTCTCTGGAGATAGGGGCGAATTATATCTACATTGCGGTGCCGGCTGGCAATGTGGCCGGGAACCGGCTGCCACTGACCATTGCATCGGGCATTGCCAGTCTGTTTGCTCTGCTGATCGTATTTGCCCTGCTGACATTCAGCAAAAAAGAGCCGGATAAAGTAGTTGAAGAGAAAAAAGGAATTACCCACGGATCTATGGTGGACGTTGTAATGCCGGATAAGACCGTGAAGAAAACCAAGTCTGCGGCAAGCCGCTGGCAGAATAACATTATCGCCTGGACGGAAAAGACGCCCGAACAGCAGATCGTTGTTGTGCTGAAAACGCTGATGGCGATTCTGGCAGTCGTTATCTGCATCGCGGTCATTTTCCAGGAGCAGTTCTTTGACAGCCAGTCCATCTTCCATTTCGTATTGGCGGGAGAATGGGCCCGTGGAGTTAATATTTTCGCGTTTACATGCTCTCTGATGCTGATCTGTGTGGGCTGTGTGGTCACAATGATCGCGCAGCGGATCCTTACCATGCTGGCGCGGACGATGGGTGCGAAAGGAGAGACGATGTGCCGTCTGCTCCACAACTTCCTGAAGTATATTTCTGTGCTGGC
Organism: uncultured Eubacteriales bacterium; assembly: GCA_949294665.1. Lineage (GTDB taxonomy): Bacteria > Bacillota > Clostridia > Lachnospirales > Lachnospiraceae > Mediterraneibacter. The sequence goes on along the minus strand of CASFID010000071.1, from coordinate 10,653 downwards.
GCTTCTGTTCTGCTGCCTGTCGCTGTTCGGGATCGATACTGCGACGCTGCTCGCCTCGGCCGGGATCCTGACATTGATCGTCGGTCTTGGCGCACAGGCTCTGGTTTCAGATATTCTTGCAGGACTGTTCATTATCTTTGAAGGAGAATTCCAGGTAGGCGACATCGTCACGATAGGAGAATGGAGAGGGACAGTGGTTGAGATCGGCATCCGCACGACGAAGATACTCGACGGCAGCGGAAATATCAAGATCATCAGCAACAGCGATGTGACCGGAGTCATCAATATGACAAGAGAATACTCATATGCATGGGTGGATGTCGGCATCGAGTACGGGGAATCGCTCGAGAGAGTGGAAAGCATTCTTGAGGATGAGTTCCCGAATATACGCGAGCGTATTCCGGAGATTATGGAGGGCCCCTACTATAAAGGCGTCGTATCTCTCGGCGATAACAGCGTAAATCTTCGTATCATGGTTCTCTGTGCCGAGACCGACAGGGTTCAGATGGAAAGAGACCTGAACCGTGAGATGAAGCTGATCTTCGACAAACACAATATCAGTATTCCTTATCCTCAGGTTGTAGTCAATCAGCCGCCGGAGTTCAAGGAGGCGACTGCCTGGGAGAAATATAAATCCGAGCGATTTGCTAAAGAGCAGAGAGAAGCTGCGGGAAATCTGGTCGAGGACGACGAAGACAAAGACTGATGCTCGCTTATGTAGGAAATATAGACAAAAACTGTCGGATATCTTCTGTGAAATACTGATAAAAATCAGGCGCTTACTCAGAAAAACCTTACATTTATGTCAAAAATATGTTAAAATATACCTTAGTGAGACCATTGAAAGGCCGTTACAGCGTTGTACCGGTCTTTCTTTGACTATACTCTGAGAAAAGTGGAAAAACTCATATATAGCTTAGGAAGAAGGAGGAATTGGATGCTCAACAGAGGCGATGCAGTAGTCTATAAGTGCAGAGGACTGTATAAGGTAGAAGATGTAGGACCGCTTGATTTCTCATTTGTCGACAGCAATAAACAGTATTATACGCTCCAGTCTGTAGAGAATGAAGGGGACAGGGCGTACATTCCTGCGGAAGACGAGACGAATATCCGAAGGCCGGTGAGCAGAGAAGAAGCTCTGGATCTTATCGGACGTATTCCGGAGATCGAAGTGCTCCAGGTGAAGAACGAGAAATTCCGTGAACAGGAATATAAAGACTGTATTTCAGACTTCTGCCCGGAGAACTGGGTGAGAGTTCTCAAGACTACCTATAAGAGAACAAAGAGCAGAGGAAGCATCACAAGCCTTGACCGCAAGTACCAGATGCTTCTTGAGCATGCGCTGTACAGCGAGTTTTCCTTCGCGCTGGGAATCCCGGCGGGTGAGATGCAGCAATTTATTGCAGATCGCGTGGGCGCTGCGGAGAAGGACTGAGTCGATTTCGTGATTATCTTTCAGACGTTTCCGCCACCGCTTGCGCAAACAGCATACACATGGTATACTTCTCCTGATAATATTTTGTTAGGAGGAGTTATTTTTTATGGACGCGGACCCTGCGGGGAACACTATTTTATTTGACTTGTTATTGTTGTTGTTTTTTACTTTGATGAATGCTTTTTTTGCAGGAGCCGAGATGGCGGTGGTATCTGTCAACAAGAACAGGATACGCAGCCTTGCAGAGGAAGGAAATAAAAAGGCGAAAGTGATCGAGGGCCTGTTTGAGGATTCGACGAAATTCCTTTCCACGATCCAGGTGGCGATCACGTTTGCCGGATTCTACTCATCGGCGTCTGCAGCGGCCAGCCTCTCGCCTGTACTGGCAGAATGGATGCATGAGGCGGGTATTCCTTACAGTTCGCAGATCGCTCATAACGGCGTGACACTGATCCTTATGTTCTTCAACCTTGTGTTTGGAGAATTGGTGCCCAAGAGGATCGCGCTGCAGAAGGCGGAGTCATTCAGCATGATGACGGTCATGCCGATTCACTATATATCGATCATACTGTCACCGTTTATCAGGCTGTTGTCATTCTCTACCAAAGTAGTGCTCAGGCTTCTTCGCATGAAGACGGAAGATCAGGAGGAGGCTGTCACAGAAGAGGAGATCAAGGCGCTGCTCAAGATGGGCAATGAGAGCGGGACATTCGACGATGACGAGAGAGAGATGATCGATTCTATATTTGCATTCGACGACAGGACAGCCAGAGAGATAATGGTTCCGAGACGCGACGTCGTCACGATCGATATAGACGAGCCGTTTGAGGATCTGATTGATGAGATCCTTGAGACAAGACATAACAGGATACCTGTTTATGAAGAGAGTATAGACAATATCATCGGCGTTCTCCACGTTAAAGATGTGATGATCGAACTGAGAAAGAACAGCCTGGAGCAGGTGCACATCAGAGAGATGCTGCACGAGCCGTTCTTCGTGCCTGAAACAAAAGAAGCGGACGAGCTGTTCCGCGCGATGCAGGAGACAAGGCATCATATGGCGATCCTTGTAGACGAATATGGCGGATTCTCAGGTATTGTGACGATCGAAGACCTGGTAGAGGAGATCATGGGCGACATCAATGAAGAATATGAAGAGGTCGTGCCGGAGATCGAGGCTGTCAGTGAAGATGAATACCGGCTGGACGGCGGAATACTCATTGACGACCTTAACGAGGAACTCGGACTGAAACTGGAAACGGAGAATTATGATACTCTTTCCGGTTATCTGATCGAGAAGCTGGGACATATCCCCGCCAGGGATGACAGAGACGTTATCGAGGTAGAGAATCTGGTGTTTCATGTAGAGGAAGTCCGGGATAACCGGATTACCAGAGTCAGGATGAAGATTCGCCCTGTTGCGGAGAACGAGGAAGACGATGAGGAACGGGGCATGAAGAAGAAGCAGAGAAAAGCGTCTGAAGAAGAGGATGGCAAAGAGTGAAAGGAGATGCAGTGAGATGAAGATGCTGTCGATTGAAGAGGAGCTTAAGAACAATTCTTATCCCGGAAGAGGGATCATCATCGGGAAGACGCCGGACGGAAAGAAAGCTGCCGCCGCTTATTTTATCATGGGGCGCAGTGAGAACAGCAGAAATCGGATATTTGTGGAAGATGGAGAAGGAATCCGCACCCAGGCGTTTGATCCGTCGAAACTGACGGATCCGAGCCTTATCATCTATGCTCCGGTCAAAGTTCTTGGGAACAAGACGATTGTGACAAATGGAGACCAGACAGATACGATCTATGAGGGAATGGACAGGCAGCTCACTTTTGAACAGACTCTCCGGTCGAGAGAGTTTGAGCCCGACGGCCCGAACTACACGCCGCGCATCTCAGGCATCATGCATATAGAGAACGGTTCTTACAATTACGCGATGTCTATTTTAAAGAGCAGTAACGGGAATCCGGACGGATGCAGCAGATATACGTTTGCTTATGAGAATCCGGCTGCAGGAGAGGGACGTTTTATCCACACATATATGTGTGACGGAGACCCGCTCCCAAGTTTTGAAGGGGAACCGAAACGGATCGGCATACCGGACGATATGGAAGCGTTTGCACAGCTTCTGTGGAACAGTCTGAACGAAGAGAATAAAGTCTCTCTTTTTGTCCGCTATATCGATATCGAGACCGGAAGCTATGAGACGAAAATAATAAATAAAAATAAGTGATCCAGACTGTGCGTGTATTGGATTCAGAAAAGGAGCGGATAAAAAGATGAAAGAACTAGAGTTGAAATATGGATGTAATCCGAATCAGAAACCGTCAAAGATTTATATGAGCGACGGAAGCGACCTGCCGATCACAGTGCTCTGCGGACGACCGGGATATATCAATTTCCTGGATGCGTTCAATGGCTGGCAGCTTGTATCTGAACTCAGAAAAGCAACGGGACTCCCGGCGGCGACGTCGTTTAAACATGTTTCTCCGGCAGGCGCGGCGGTAGGACTTCCGCTCTCCGGGACTCTTGCGAAGATCTACTGGGTGGATGATCTCGGAGAACTCTCTCCGCTCGCCAGCGCATATGCGAGAGCGAGAGGCGCGGACAGGATGTCTTCTTTTGGAGACTTTATTGCTCTGTCTGACGTCTGTGATGTGGATACGGCCAGACTGATCAAGAGGGAAGTGTCCGATGGAGTGATCGCGCCGGGGTATGAACCGGAAGCGCTGGAACTCTTAAAACAGAAGAAAAAAGGTAACTACAATGTCATCCAGATCGATCCGGATTATGTTCCGGCAGCTCTGGAACACAAGGAAGTATTTGGCATTACTTTTGAGCAGGGGAGAAATGAACTCAATATCGACAAAGACTTCTTCTCCAATGTGGTGACAGAGAATAAGGAACTCACAGACGCGGCGAAGATGGATCTGGCTATTTCCATGATCACATTGAAATATACCCAGTCTAATTCTGTCTGCTATGTGAAGGACGGTCAGGCGATCGGCATTGGCGCGGGGCAGCAGTCCCGTATCCACTGCACGCGTCTTGCCGGACAGAAAGCGGACAACTGGTGGCTCAGACAGTGCCCGAAAGTAATGGACCTGCCATTTAAGGAAGGTATTAAACGCGCGGACAGAGATAACGCCATCGATCTGTATATCGGCGACGAGTATATGGACGTGCTGGCTGACGGAGCATGGGAAAATATCTTTACAGAGAAGCCGGAAGTGTTTACACGTGAAGAGAAGAGGGCCTGGCTCGATAAAATGACAGACGTTGCGCTCGGGTCGGACGCATTCTTCCCCTTTGGCGACAACATTGAGCGCGCACATAAGAGTGGCGTAAGATATATCGCGCAGCCGGGCGGCTCAGTGAGAGACGACAATGTGATTGCGACATGCAACAAGTACGGCATGGTCATGGCGTTTACAGGAATCCGTCTGTTCCACCACTGATGGCGGGCACGTATGTCCGGATGTCGAAAGCGGCGCATAAGCGGGACGCTGCGGCGGAGCAGCAGAAAGGACGGATGTATGGTAATAGAGACACAGAGCCCCAAAGAGACATTTAATGTAGGAAAAAAGCTAGGAGAACATGCGATTCCCGGACAGGTTTTTACCCTGACCGGGGATCTTGGCGTGGGGAAGACTGTCTTTACCCAGGGACTGGCGAAGGGGCTCGGGATCGAGGAGACAGTCAACAGCCCGACGTTTACGATCGTACAGGAGTATGACGGAGGGAGACTCCCATTTTATCATTTCGACGTATACCGGATCGGAGATGCGGAGGAGATGGAAGAGATCGGGTTTGATGATTACATTCTGGGAGACGGCGTCTCCCTGATCGAGTGGGCGGACCTGATCCGGGAGATCCTTCCGGAGAAACGAACGGAAATCCTGATAGAGAAGGATCTGGAACAGGGGTTCGACTATCGCAGGATCACGATCCACGAGCCGGATCAGAGTTGAGGCTTTCCCACAATGGCCGGGAGAGACAGAACAAACGGGCCGTCTGACAGATGGGCGGCGGCAGTTTACAGAAGGCAGGGCAGATTATGAGAGTATTGGCGATAGACAGCTCAGGGCTGACAGCCACGGTCGCGATCGTCGAGGACGATCAGATGATCGCGGAATATACGACAAATTATAAAAAGACACATTCGCAGACGCTGCTTCCTATGATCGATGAGATGGTAAGGATGGTCGATGCGGATCTCAGAAAGATAGATGCCATCGCAGTTGCAGGCGGTCCGGGATCATTTACAGGGCTTCGCATCGGTTCGGCTACTGCGAAAGGACTGGGGCTTGCTTTAAACAAGCCGCTTATCCATGTGCCTACGGTGGATGCCATGGCGTACAGTCTGTACGGTTGTGAGGATATCATCTGTCCGATCATGGACGCCAGAAGAAAGCAGGTGTATACCGGGCTTTATTCATTTTCCCACAAGAAGAATGAAGATGGAAATCTGTATGACGAGCCGGTTTTCCAGGTGCTGAGGATGCAGATGGCAGTTCCGGTGGAGGAGTTGATCCGTCACCTGAATGTATACCGTCGGCGTGTTGTATTTCTGGGAGACGGCGTGCCTGCATATGCAGACATGCTGGCAGAAGGCCTCAAAGTTCCGTATTCCTTCGCTCCGTCTTTCCTGAACCGGCAGAGAGCGGCGGCGGTGGGAGCGCTCGGAATCCGTTACTACGAAGTGGGAAGGTATGAGACGGCGGATGAATTCAGACCGGAATACCTGAGAAAATCCCAGGCGGAGCGGGAGAGGGCTGAGAAGGAGATGAATGCTGTACCGCAGGTGCGCAGGATGACGATGGAGGACGCGGCGGCAGTGGCAGAGATGGAACATCAGATGTTCCCGGATGCATGGAGCGAAAAATCTGTACTCGGAACACTTGAGCAGACGAATACGATTTGCCTGACCGTGGAAAAAGCAGGACGCACAGCCGGATATCTTCTGGCATATACGGCGGCGGACGAAGCGGAGATCGCACGGATCGCAGTTGCGAAAGAACTGCAGAGACAGGGGGCGGCCCGTGCACTGCTCGCGGATCTGGAATCTGTCTGCGCTGCCAAAGGGATCCGCAGGATCCTTCTTGACGTGCGTTCGAGCAACAGCGCGGCGCGGGCTCTTTATGAGAGCGCGGGATATAAAGAAGACGGGATCCGACAGCGCTTTTATGAAAATCCATCGGAAGATGCGATTCTTATGAGCAGGGAATTGGAAATCAACGCATAACAGCGGCAGCAGTTCCCACTAGGAATCGATCTGCCCGTCCGATATAATGTAGGCGTATCAAAAAGAAAAAACTGTCCGATGTTGTCCGCCATTCCCGGCCGGACAGACAGAAACACAGGAGGAGATTGTATGCGCCGATATCAATTAAAAGAAACAAAGGAAATAAATAAGATCGTCTGCAATCAGTGTGGAAAAGAGATTGAAGTATCAGGCGGAACCCCCAGAGAAGGAGTGTTCAGCATAGATTATACGTGGGGGTATTTCTCGAACAAAGACGGAGAGAAACACAGCTTCGATCTGTGCGAGTCGTGTTACGACAAGCTGCTTGCTTCATTCACACTGCCTGCAGACATAGAAGAATAAGACAGAGGAAATATATGTTAGATGTTTGTTTGCTGGGGAGCGGAGGCATGATGCCGCTTCCTTACCGCTATCTTACTGCGCTGATGACACGCTTTAACGGCAGCAGCCTGCTGATCGACTGCGGCGAGGGCACCCAGATCGCGATAAAAGAAAAAGGATGGAGTTTTAAACCGATCGACGTGATCTGTTTCACCCACTATCATGGCGATCATATCAGCGGTCTTCCCGGCCTGCTCCTTACGATGGGAAATGCGGACAGGACCGAACCCCTGACAGTGATCGGGCCAAAAGGGCTGGAACGCGTAGTCGGTTGCCTTCGCGTGATCGCACCGGAGCTCCCTTTTCCGATCATTTATAGAGAAATCCGGGGGGCGGAAGAGACGTTTGAGATGAACGGCTATCGCCTCAAGGCCTTTCGCGTCAATCATAATGTGCTCTGTTACGGGTATACGATGGAAATCGACCGGGCAGGGAAATTCGATGCCGCAAAGGCGAAAGAACAGAACATTCCCCTGAAATACTGGAGTCGCCTTCAGAATGGGGAGACGATTGACAATGAAGACGGCCGTTTTACTCCGGACATGGTACTCGGACCGCAGCGAAAGGGAATCAAACTGACTTATACAACGGACACCCGCCCCACAGAGTCTATCCGGAGAAATGCAGAAAAGTCGGACCTGTTTATCTGTGAGGGAATGTACGGGGAGAAAGAGAAAACGTCGAAAGCATCGGAGTATAAGCATATGACCTTCTACGAAGCGGCTGAACTCGCGCGCGCGGCGCATGTGAAAGAGATGTGGCTTACGCACTACAGCCCTTCGCTGACTAAGCCGGAGCCGTACATGAATGACGTGCGAGAGATATTCCCGGCGGCAAAAGCGGGAAAAGACGGAATGTCTGTGGAACTGATGTTTGAAGATTGAGAGGCATATCATGAAAGAAATCAGAGATCTTAATATCCTGGCGATCGAGACTTCGTGTGATGAGACGGCAGCGGCAGTTGTACACAACGGAAGAGAAGTGCTTTCCAATATTATCTCATCCCAGATCGATCTGCATAAGCTGTACGGTGGAGTAGTTCCAGAGATCGCATCGAGGAAACATATCGAAAAGATCAATCAGGTGATCGAAGAGGCGTTAAAGGAAGCGGATGTGACTCTGGACGATATTGACGTAGTGGGCGTGACATATGGTCCCGGACTTGTGGGCGCGCTGCTTGTAGGTGTTGCTGAGGCGAAAGCTATCGCCTTTGCCAGAGATCTTCCACTTGTGGGAGTGCACCATATCGAAGGACATATCTCGGCAAATTATATCGAACACCAGGAACTGGAACCGCCGTTTCTCTGCCTTGTGGCGTCCGGCGGACATACGCATCTGGTCTGCGTACGCGAATATGGAAGCTATGAAATCCTCGGCCGTACAAGAGACGATGCCGCCGGGGAAGCATACGACAAAGTCGCACGCGCGATCGGACTGGGATATCCGGGTGGACCGAAGATCGACCGTCTTGCAAAAGAGGGAAATCCTGACGCTGTCAAGTTCCCGAAAGCACATATCGATGGGGCGGAGTATGATTTCAGTTTCAGCGGGCTGAAGTCGGCAGTGCTGAATTACATTAACGGATGTAAGATGAAAGGGGAAAACTTCGATCCTGCAGATATTGCGGCGTCTTTTCAGAAAGCGGTTGTGGAAGTCCTGGTGGAAAATTCAATGAAAGCTGTCGATGACCTGGATCTGTATAAATTTGCCATCGCGGGAGGTGTGGCATCCAACACTGCGTTGCGTGCAGCCATGAAACAGGCATGCAAAGAGAAAGGCGTAAAGTTTTATTATCCGTCGCCTGTTTACTGTACTGATAACGCAGCCATGATCGGAGCGGCTGCATTTTATGATTATCTTGGAGGAACGCAGCACGGCTGGGATCTTAATGCGGTTCCGAATTTAAAGCTGGGGGAGCGGTAGGATGAAGGAAAGATACTGCACCGCGATCGTGCTCTCAGCAGGAAGTGGAAAGCGGATGGGGACAAAAGTGCATAAACAGTATCTGCTCATGGGAGGAAAGCCTGTGATCTACTATTCTCTGCGGGCATTTCAAGACTCCCAGCGGATCGACGAGATCATTCTTGTGTGCGGGGCCGGAGAGGAAGAATACTGTCGGCGGGAGATTGTGGACAAGTATGGGATATCCAAGGTCAAAAAGATCATTCCCGGAGGAGCTGAGAGATATGATTCTGTCTGGAACGGTCTGCGGGAGACGGAAGACGGGTACGTCTATATCCATGACGGCGCCCGTCCGTTCATTGATGAAAGAATGATCGAGCGTGCTTACGAATGCGTGTCAAAATATCATGCCTGTGTGGCGGGGATGCCTTCCAAGGATACAGTCAAGATCGCAGATGCAGACAACATAGTAACACAGACTCCTGCGCGCAGCAGTGTCTGGATCGTTCAGACACCGCAGGTTTTTGAAACAGAGCTTATAAAACAGGCATATGCCTTACTTATGGAGAAAGAAGAGATCAATATAACAGACGACGCCATGGCAGCAGAGCAGATGCCGGGGGTATCTGTCCGGTTGTTTTACGGCTCCTATGAGAACATTAAGATCACGACGCCGGAGGATCTTGAGATCGCAGAAGTTTTTTTGAATAACAGTTCAGTCATCTGACGTCAGGCGACAGATCTATGTCTGCATAAAAATCCTGTGACTGCCCGACAGAACAGTTACGCTTTTGAAAAGAAAGTCTTGACACGTATTTTATATCTATGATAGAATAATCCACGTCGCACAAGGCAATCCTGAAGGATGCCGCATATCTGGAGAGGTATCGAAGTGGTCATAACGAGGCGGTCTTGAAAACCGTTTGTCCGAAAGGGCGCGTGGGTTCGAATCCCACCCTCTCCGTTTTAAGGGAAGCTTGAATGAGCTTCCCTTTTATGATATCAGTAAGGATTTTTTCTAAAAGTTAAAAAAGTACTGGACAAGACGGGGGATATCGTGTATATTAAATAGCGGACATTTTGGAGAAGTACCCAAGCTGGCCGAAGGGGCTCCCCTGGAAAGGGAGTAGGTCGTTAGTAGCGGCGCGAGGGTTCAAATCCCTCCTTCTCCGTTTGATATTATCCATAAAAACTACTGGATGATCCCAGTAGTTTTTATCTTCAAGAGAAAAGTTTTGTACAGAAATGGCACTGATTCCTTTCGCCAAGCAGACTTTTCCCGAAAAAGTGTGTTTTATCTACAGTAAAGTACATGTAAATAGTGTGATAATATCATGTAAAAATACCACATATAGTACCGGAAAAACGACCAGGAGAAAAGTTGAAAAAACTTGTAAAAAATGGTTGACAGATGGTAGAAATAAGTGGTATTATATCTAAGCTGACTCGTTGGGGCCGGCAAAAAAATAAAAAAGTTCTTGACAAAGCAGATAATGTTTGATAGAATATCCAAGCTGTCGCTTTTGAGAGAACGACAGGAACCTTGATAACTGAACAATAGACAACACCCCTTGAAAATTTCTTTGAAGAGAAATTTCTAAGAACGGTTCATACGAACCAAACACAGTAAAAAGGGAAGAATTAGCTAGTAGTTAGTTCTGAACTTGG
>CASFID010000070.1 GCA_949294665.1 uncultured Eubacteriales bacterium | reverse complement strand
TCTCCCAAAGCCCGGTTCCGGCGGGGCTTATAAAAGTGCCTCTATTCTCGGTGCTGCCATTCTGAATTTCTCAAAAAACGGCAGATTGGTACTTTAGGAAGACATATCTATCTTTTCAATGCAGTTTGCGGAAACTCAAGTATAACGTATCATTTAAAAGAAGTATATAACTCAGACGAGCTTGAGCATGGGGCAACTACCCGAAAAATTCGAATAGTTCAAATGGAGGGCTCAAGGCAGGTCAAACGTTCTATAGAACATTATAACAATGTAAGGTGCTGGAACAGGATTGGACAGATTATACCCGTAATCAAAAGAAATTCCTGTGGTTTTGACAAGGTCTGCAATGCTATAATATAACAAATGACAGACGGAGGCAGAGAACATGAAAAAGAGAATTACAATTCCTGATACAGAGATCGAGATCTATCCGCTGGGCCTTGGGACAGTCAATGCCGGGCTTGCGTGGGATGGAGCGGATGCGGACAGGATTTTTGATGCGTTTCTCGATATGGGCGGAAATCTTATCGATACGGCTCATGTCTATTCGGACTGGATCGGACCGGAGCGCGCCAGGCGCGAGAGAGTGACAGGCGACTGGTTCCGAAGAAGCGGCAAACGGAGCCGCGTGGTACTGGCCACAAAAGGCGGACATCCGGATATGACGGTAGAGAAGCCTGACACACATAAGAGCAGAATGAAAAAAACAGATATGGTCTCGGATCTGGATTCCTCGCTGCAAAAGCTTGGAACAGACTACATTGATATCTATTTCTACCACAGGGATGATACAGAGCAGTCGGTGGAGGAACTGATCGAAGTGATGGAAGAGTTTCGCAGAGCGGGAAAGATACGTTATTATGGATGTTCTAACTGGACGACTGCCAGGATGAAAGCAGCCGACGTATACTGCCGGGAGAAAGGATACAGAGGATTTATCGCAAATCAGGCGCTTCTGAATCTCGGGTACAGATACATGAATCCACTGGATGATGATACTCTCGTCTGTGCAGATGAAGAGATGCAGCAATATCACAGGGACGAGCCGGGAAATCTTCTCATGCCCTATATGGGAGTATGCAGCGGGTTCTTTCACAAATATGCAGCGGGCGGCGAGGATGCCGTCAGGAACAGTCCATATAATACGGCGGGCAATCGGGAAATGGCAGAGAGAGTTAAGGAACTCTGCAGCAAATATGACGCTACGGTCTCACAGGTCGTTCTCGGTTACTTCGGACAGCTGGATTTTAACTGTGCGCCGCTGTACGGACCGAAAAACACGGAACAGATAGAAGAAGCCATGAAGACGTTTGATATCCCGTTTACAAGAGCAGATTACAAATAGATTGGGCTGAACTGTTCCTGTTGGAGGGGGAAGTATAAAAAATGCTTGCAATTCTGTTACGAGTATGCTAATATAGACAACGGTCACTGTAAAAACAGCGACCGCTTCATGGCCCCGTGGTCAAGCGGTTAAGACATCGCCCTTTCACGGCGGTAACACGGGTTCGATTCCCGTCGGGGTCATTGCACGTAAGCGACCAAAGTACGGTCGCCAAGTGCTCGTACTCAGGCGCAGTAGCCAAGTGGTAAGGCGTGGGTCTGCAACACCCTGATTCACCGGTTCAAATCCGGTCTGCGCCTCTTGTCAAAATGGAGAGAAACGTTGAAAAATCGACGTTTCTCTTTATTTTTACTCTTTATTCGTCTGAACACCTTTGAATACCAGACCGTCCCAAATGACTGGATGTCTACTACGGCTTTTCTACAATACTTCTTTAACCCCAAAAATAACCTTAAAATAATGAACCGCTTAAATGGTCGTGACGAATATAAAGTGAACGGGCAATGGAGGTGAGACATTGGAAGCAAGGGAAATAGAAAAATGTATCGATGAATTCGGAACAGATGTATATAGATTTTGCCTGAAACTCTGTATGGACAAAACAGATGCGGAAGATCTGTATCAGCAGACTTTCTTAAAAGCATTGGAAATGGAGCAGACACTTGACTGGCAGCAAAACCCAAAAGCCCTTTTCTTCTCAGTGGCTAACAACCTATGGAAAAGTGACAGACGCAAATGGGCTCGCAGAAATACTATCGCACCGAGCAGCAACATAGACGGGGAAACGGAAGCTGTGCTGCAGTCAGAAGAAAACATCGAAGAAAATTATTTTCGGAAGGAGCTGATCGCTGAGGTGAATCGGATTATTCAGACTCTACCCGAGAAAATCCGAATACCGCTGACATTGTTTTATCTTTCTGACTGTTCAATAGAACAGATAGCAGTAATTATTAAAAAACCGCCCGGAACCGTCAAAAGTCGATTATCGAAAGGCCGGAGCATCATTAAGAAAAGATTGGAGGAGTATGGATATGAAGGATGATCACCGTAATACAGATATTGATGAAATTATCAGGACTTCTGTGAAGCTGGATGATGAACCCGCTGTGGAACTCAATAAGAAACTTAAGGCTGCGCTGTATCAGCAGGAAGCTGTCATGCGAAAACAGCCCGCTGCAAGAACCATATCGCTCTGGTATCTGCCGATGATCCTGAATTTAGTCACTTTCGTTATGCTGGCTTTTGTTTCGCTGTTGGCTATCAATAACGCCTATTTATCTTACTTTGCCGCCGGTATCTGTTTCTACATTGGAATAGCCGGTGTGCTGCTTACTATGATCGGTGTGAAAAGGACAAATATAAAAGAGGAAATAGCAATCCGTATTGAGAAAAGGGGTGTATTGGCATGAAGCATACAAAAAAGAACAGACTTGTGTTTTCTATTGGTATTCTGGTTATCTTACTGCTGATTTTGCTGCGGTTTGGCCTGTATTTCCTGAGAAGCGACGGCTTTAGCGGCCTTTCTATGCTGCTCCCTCTTTTACTTCTTTGCTTTATCCTTTTTGCTTTGTGTACCTCCGCATTCTTTGCGGCATGGGTATATCAGGATTGCAAAAAGCGGGGAGACGATCCGGTATTATGGACGATCGTGGTTTTCATAGCCACCCCCTTTATTGGGCTGATTCTTTACTTTCTGCGGCGTCCGGAAATAAAGAAAAGGTGTCCTGCCTGTGGGCACCGGGTATCACTGAGGGCGAAATACTGTGAAGAGTGTGGAACATATCTGGAAAAAAAGGAGGAGAATATAAATATGAACAGACAGGGAACCCACCACATAAAATTCATCGTTGCAGGTACGATCAGTATGGCGCTCATGCTGATATGTTTAGCCGGTTTTATCGTCAGCGCTGCCACAGGCAGCGGTGTGAATACGAATGTTGCTTCCAGTGAAAGAGTCTGGAATTTAGGTGTTATAAGAATGAATTATAATACTTATCTGGATGGAGTGTGGAAACTGGATTTCAGGAGCGCCAGTGACGGCTTTGTAGAAGAACAGGACATGAGAATAGACGACGCTGAAACGCAGACACTTTATGCGGATATTACCTGTGATACAGTACCGGATGGGGCAACACTTGTCTTATGGCTGGTACAGGATGATACGGTGAGATCTGTTGATGTTACAAGTCTTTCTGAACCACTTGAATATCCACTGGATGAGTTTGAAGATGGGAATATCCATGTCAGACTTCAGATCAATGGAGTGGAAGACGCAGTTTCGGAAATCTATATAAAATAACAAACATTACTTTGATCACTCAGGACAACAGCATCAGTATTGAAAAGCGGACTAAAATATTATAGAGTAATATAAGACGGGATTTCCTGTACCAGAGTGACAGAATAATAGGAATGCGGAGTGATGAGAAGATGAAAGACAAGAGATATTGTCCCCATTGTGGGAACGAATTGAAGAGCAGCGCCCGATTTTGCCCACAATGTGGCGCTAAGGTTGATCCTGTATATGCAGCGGACGGTCCGGGCAATGATAAATCGAGTGAAAAACGTTCGGATAAGAAATGGATGAAATGGATCCTGCTTATCATCGCTTTGTGTGTCATTGTTTTTACCGTTTTATTTTTCCTCTTATTTAAGCGGAATGATCAGGCCCGGGAAGAATTTGAAGAAAAAACAGAAGTAGAAGTGATAACACAGACAGAAAAGACAGATGCCGGGGAGAAAGTTGAAGATAGTTCCGCTGACAGTGATACAGAAGCTCCGATACAGGATGACAGCGCCGGAAAATATTATGCAGACATTTTGCTGGAATATCAACAGGCGGAGGAAAACGGATTTTCGGGAGACAGTTCAACCTATCCGCATGTGAATGAAAATCTTTTGGACGGTGGATCGTATGAACTGTTTTATACAACAATAGATCTGTGCAATGACGGAGTGCCCGAGCTGTTTATTTCCCGGCGGATTGACGGGGACAGTTCATTCCATGTGATCATGGATATTTACGGATATGAGAGCGGAGCGCCCCGGCATCTGGATATTGCGATCGATCTGGGAAAATCCCCTCTTGATCCGGATAACAACATGGGGGATGAGACAGAGTATACCGTCTGTGAAAATAACATGCTCAGAGAGGAGACTATCACAAGCGTCGAAGAGGCTCGTGTGACATACTACGAGCTGCAAAAAGATACGGCTACTCTTTTTGTCAGCGATGGCGCAGTTCTCCATGGAACTGATTATTACAGAAATTCGTCGGGATTGAGCGCCGATCCGATCAGTCATGAAGAATATACGAGTATCGTGAATAAATATGAGGAGAAAAAGGACTATGACTGGAAGAAACTGTCTGACTTTAAGGGCAGCAGTACAGCCGCCAGCACGATCGGCAGCGATACAGTAAAAAAAGATACAGTAGAAAAATCTTCCTCAGTCCACGAACTTGCCCGGACATACTACGGAGATTTTCTCGAGTATTACAAGGAACAGGAGCTGACAGGATTTACCACTCCTGATATGGAATTGATAAATCCTATTTTCTCAAGCCCGCAGTATTTCCCGGAAGGGTATGCAAATTCGGGAACGACTTTATATTATACAGTGCTCGATCTTGCGGATGACGGAGTGCCTGAACTCTTTATCAGTGACGGCAGTCAATTATACGGGGCATTTGGCCTCATAGAAAGTGAACGACAGGTTTCTCCGCTCTTTGATCTCCGCATGGGTGAATATACAGAATATCAATTATGTGTGGATAATATGATCCGTGGTTATGAAAGGGAAGGAAATGTAATCCGTATTATCGCATATTACAGGGTGGAACCGCATGCATATGACGCATCCTGCAGTGAAGCTGTATATACAGATATGTCGAACTATTATTTTGCGACTCTGGAAAATGGTAAATGGAATTTCCAAACCGCCGCTACATACAATGATTTCAAAGAATTAGAGACAAAGTATCCGGTCAATGAAAATATAGAATGGCTGAGATTATCTGATTTTTAGGGCCTGAAAAGTTTATATACCACAAGCACAACGGAAATGTCCTGCAAGAGGCATTTCCGTTGCGACGTTTCAGCCATATTGTCTGGTGAAAATGATGATATTTTACAAGCCTTTCCCGACTTGAAGTGATAAAATAGGGAATTCAAGGAGGATTGTCCATGAAGAGAGAGACGAGAACCGCAGTATATGATGAGGAACTGGGCATTGAAGCTTACCGGTTTGAAGGGATCATCCAGCCTTTTCCGAATCATTTTCACGAATACTATGTGATCGGTTTTGTGGAAAATGGCGAACGGCGCTTATCCTGTAAGAATCAGGAATATACCATAAAAAGAGGAAATACCGTTCTGTTTAACCCGGGAGACAACCATACCTGTACTCAGGCCGACGGGGGAACGCTGGATTACCGGGGGATTAATATCGGAAAGGAAATCATGCTTGAACTTGCGGAGGAAGTGACGGGTAGCCGGACGCTTCCGGGATTTTCCCGAAACGTAATTTATGATGAAGAGATCACCTGCTATCTTTGTCCGCTGCATGAACGGATCATGAATGGCTCGCGGGAGTTTGACAGAGAAGAGAATCTCCTTTTGCTTCTGTCGCTCCTGCTCCGGAGATACAGCCGGCCTTTCGGGGAATGTATCCCTGAATGCCGCAGGGAGATCGAGAATGCCTGTGAGTTTATGGAACAGCACTATGCGGAGCGCCTCTGTCTGGATCAGATCTGCCGGCATGCAAACTTAAGCAAATCCACACTGCTCCGGGCGTTTGCCAGAGAAAAAGGGGTGACGCCATATCGATATCTTGAAAATGTCCGTATCGGAGCGGCGAAAAAACTGCTGGAGGAGGGAACTCTGCCGGTCGAGGCGGCGATGCAGACCGGATTTTCTGATCAGAGTCACTTTACAAACTATTTCAACAGCTTTATCGGGCTGGCGCCGGGAGTGTACCGGGAGATTTTTATGAAAAGGAATGAGACGGGAGGAAGAGAACATGGAACAAACTAAAGCGTCAGGGCATCTGTCAGCGCTGCTTACGATAATCATCTGGGGGACGACTTTTATTTCCACAAAAGTACTTCTTGTAGATTTTCAGCCTGTTGAGATTCTCTTTTTCCGATTTGTGATGGGCCTGTTTGCGTTACTGCTTGTCTATCCTCATCGTATGAAAGGAACGACGCGCAGACAGGAGCTTACCTTTGCGGCGGCAGGATTATGCGGTGTGTGCCTTTATTATCTGCTGGAGAATATTGCGCTGACTTATACAATGGCTTCTAATGTGGGAGTGATCATTTCCGTTGCTCCGTTTTTTACTGCGATATTGTCTCACATATTTTTGAAACAGGATGAGAAGCTCCGGGCGAATTTTTTTATCGGCTTTCTCATTGCCATGGTCGGAATCGCGCTGATCAGCTTTAACGGGGCAGCGATGGAGCTTAATCCGGCGGGAGATCTGCTGGCGCTGCTGGCTGCGTTTGTATGGGCCTGCTACTCGATCCTCACGAGAAAGATAAGCGGCTACGGTTACAACACTATTTTGACAACCAGGCGGATATTCCTTTACGGCATCCTGTTCATGATACCGGCGCTTTTCCTGTTTGACTTTAAACCTGATCTGATCCGGTTCACGAATCCAGTTTATTTACTTAATATTCTGTTTTTAGGCCTGGGAGCTTCTGCGCTGTGTTTTGTGACCTGGAACTTTGCCGTAAAACTGCTGGGGGCAGTCAGGGCCAGTATTTATATTTATCTCGTTCCGGTCATCACTGTGGCGGCCTCTGTGCTGATCCTGCACGAGCCGTTCACAGCGCTGACCGGAGCCGGGACTGTACTGACACTGGCCGGGCTGCTGCTTTCTGAGAGCAGGGTGTTCGGCAGAAGGGGCTAAAACCGTATTTTACCCTGTACCGGACTACTGAGAAGCAAGCCCGCCGGCTTTTAAGAGCGGAGCGGCAGTTTCAGGCAGAACGTCGATCCTCCGCCTTCTGTATCATGGAAGTCAATTTCTCCTCCCAGCATTTTTGCCAGTTCTTTTGCAATGCTTAATCCCAGTCCGAAATGAGATTTGTCTGTGCGTGATTTGTCTCCACGGTAAAATCTGTCGAAGATAAATGGCTTATCCTCTGCCGGAATCCCTTTTCCGTGATCTGAGACTGAAAAAATCAGCTCCTTTTCTTTTAAAGAAGTCTGAATCTGTATGGAACTGCCCTCCGGGGAATAGCAGACCGCATTATCCAGAAAAATGCTCAGGATCTGGAAGAGCCGCTCACGGTCAGAAGAAATGACCGGATATGTTTCTTCACTCAGATTGAGATCCAATCTTATCTTTTTACTGATGCATACCGGTTCATAGGATTCGTACAGTGTGATCAGCAGAGTGTCCACATTGATCTCGCTTTTCCGGATAGTCCACTTGTCTGCGTCCGATGCGGCAAGCAGCAGCATATCCCGCACAAGCCGGGACATCCGGCCGCATTCTGCGTCAATGACATCCAGACAGGTCTGTGCCTGCGGGCCATTGCTGTCATGGCTCTGTATTTCCTGCAGGGCTTCTGCATTTGCCATGATCACAGCAAGCGGGGCTTTCAGTTCGTGAGAAGCGGCCGCAACAAAATCTTTCTGGCTTTTGATCATCTGCTCGCTGGGAGCAAAGGCCTTCTTCAAAAGAAAACGACTGACAAACAAAATAACGACGAAAGAAATTAACCATATCCCCACATACAGAGGCGCCTGATGGAGAAACAGAGACAAGACAGATCTTTTCGGATAAACAAGAGTAAGAGAGAGGCTGTCTCCGCTCTGTGTGCTGACTGTGGCCGGGATGGCGTAATAGCGATCGTGATGCAGCCCTTCTAATTCTATATAACCGCCCTGCTCTGTGACCTGAGATATGACCGGGGAACCGGCAGCATTTTGCATACCGATGCTCTGATCCGCTTTCTGCAAAAGGATATCGAAATCCGTGGGAAAGCCAGGCTCGCTTTTGTACAGGAGCTTTTCTTCTGAATCCCAGAGAGCGGCGTATACATTCATCTGCTTCTCATAATCAGAAAGAACAGTCTCCGGCCGTTCGATATCAGCTTCTAACTGATAGATGATCAGGGAAGCCATACGCTGGATATAGGTTACATCAGCGGTTTGGGCTGACTGATACGTGTTCCAGAAGGAAAAGGATAAAATCAGTGTGATGAGCACCATTAGGATCCCGGTCATAATAATATGAAGCCTGTTCAATAATTTCTTAAGCATTCTCTTTCTCCTATCTGGTAACAGTCCAGCACGCGCCATTCGTAAAACCGCACTTCGTGCTTATTGCGGCTGCCGCCGCTGTTTTACTCATTGACGGGCGCTCAGCTCATCTGAATACCAGTCAACGGATTCTTATGCGAGCATAAATCCGTCGACTGGCATCAGATGGCTGAACTGTTACCAAATCTGTACCCCGTTCCGTAGACGGTCTTGATCACGCAGCAGCTTCCCAGCTCTTTCAGACGTTTCCTGAGAAACGAGATGTAATTGTCAACATTTCCGGGAGAGATATCGGAATCAATCCCCCAGACAGTTAGGATCAACTGTTCCCGGGAAAAAGTTGTATCCGGCTGTTTCATCAGCGTATACATCAGGTCGGTTTCTTTTGCCGATAAATCTAATTCATGTCCATTACATATCAGCCGCCGGTTCTCCCGGTCAAACTGCAGATCTGCATAGGCCAGAAGTTCCGACTCCTGTGTATTACCGGATCTCCGGGTCAGCGCCCGTATCCTTGCCATCAGTTCTCTGATATGGAAAGGTTTAACCAGATAATCGTCTGCTCCGCCGTCCAGCCCGTCAATCCGGTCATCGACCGCAGACATACCCGTAATAATGATCACAGGAATCCGGATGCCCTTTCTCCGCATTGCCTTGATGATAGTAAGGCCGTCAATCACGGGGAGCATTCGGTCAACGATGGCGAGCTCATAGCCGCAGTCTTTATTCAATGCATAAAGCATGGCTGTTTCCCCGTCATTACAGGCATCTACTGTATACCCATTCTTTATGAGCACATCACGGATCGAACGGCAGAGATCCAGATCATCTTCCAATAGAAGTATTTTCATAAGTTATCCTGTCCTTTTTTATCCATATAGGTCCGGTTCAGCCATACATGACTGAACTGTTATTAGTATAGCAGAGAAACCCTCTAAAAGTTCTCTAAAAACAGAGGAAAATCAGTTTCATTATTAGAGGAGTTTTAGAGAGGTTTTTCTGTATGATACCTCCGTAAGACAGAAAGGAGATGTAACAAATGAAACATACGAAATTAGTAACGGCGGCTTTGGTTTTA
Source organism: uncultured Eubacteriales bacterium (assembly GCA_949294665.1). Taxonomy (GTDB): domain Bacteria; phylum Bacillota; class Clostridia; order Lachnospirales; family Lachnospiraceae; genus Mediterraneibacter. The sequence goes on along the minus strand of CASFID010000070.1, from coordinate 8,693 downwards.
GCCTGTACTCTTCTTATGGCAGGCTGTGGAAGTTCCCAGAGGGAACAGGCTGCAAATAACGGGACAACTGTGAACAGTCAGAATCCGGACGGCGGTCAGTCGACAGATACATCGAATGAGGCACAATCATTGCTGGATGCTGCTGTATTAGTCGGCTCTGTCACTGACTTTCAGGAGGGGAGTTTTCAGGTTATGGCCGACCAGACAAAAGATAACGGACAGACAGTAGTCGGCGCGGCACCCGGGATGGAAAGTGAAAGCGGCATGGAAAGTACAACGGTCTCCTACGGGGAAGACTGCGTATTTCAGATCGCAGATATAGATATAAATACTCAAGCGGTCAATCTGGAAGATGCCTCTTCATCGGACGTCAAGAAGTCAACATCGGTTGCTGTCTATGGAGAAACACAGGAAAACGGGGAGATCCATGCTTCAAAAGTGCTGATTACCCGGTTTCAGTAACAGGAGGGGTGAACAATGCCTTTTTATAGAAGAGCTTTCCTCTATCTGATCAGGAAACGCGTGAAATCAATTTTACTGCTGCTGATCTTCCTTTTAGTGAACAGTATGATCCTGAGCACAAATATGATCCTGCATGCCGCAGAAAGAACCGAGGCTGCCATGCGGGAAAAAACAAAGGCGAAAGTAGTATGTGAAATTACGGACACAGCAAATGAGATCACAGATAAGGAAGCAGAAAAGATTGAGGATTTAGCGAATGTTATTTCCGTAAACCGAATGGGGCAGCAGTCTGCGTACTTAACGGATCTTACTCCGGTTACTGCCAGCGATTCTGCCGAGCCGGACAATCAGAAAGTCTGCCTGCAGTCTTTTGATGATATGAAAACAGACAGCCCCTTTGAAGATCAGTCTTACCGGCTTACAGACGGGCAGCTGGTCGGAAACGATAACCGATACAGTGCTGTCGTCAATGCCGGGTTTGCCGAAGCAAACGGATTACAGATCGGCGACAAAATTTCGCTGGAAGCGGAGGAAGGCAAAACGGTTACGGTTGAGATCATCGGAGAGTATCTTGCGGGAAATGAAAACCGGCAGGAAAAGTCCACTCTTGCTGTTTACCGGGTGGAAAATCAGGTCTATATCGACAATACAGCTTATCTGGAATTGTCTGGGGACAGAGGGTTTTATAAAGTTTCTGCTTATACAGGACAGCCGGATCTTTTAGACTCGCTGGCCGGGGAGATACAGGAGATTTTGCAGGAAAAAGTCGAGGTTACTACATCCGACGCCTTATATCAGCAGATGAAAGCTCCGCTTACACAGATTACAAGAGTCGTAGAGCTCATGAGGATGCTTACGTTCATTACGGGTACAGTGGTTGTGTCCTTATTGCTTTGTATGTGGATGCGGACACGTCAGAAGGAAATGGCTGTTTTTCTCAGTATGGGCGAACAGAAATTTACTATTTTTCTACAGGCACTGCTAGAGGCGGGAGTTCTGTTCCTGATCGCCATGGCCGGAGCCTGCGGATTCGGATTGATGGCGGCTGAAGGGTTGCGGAGTATGCTGTTTACTCCAGTGACAGAAGATATCTCTCTGCAAGTCTCCTTACAGTTTGCTGATATTGTATTGCTGCTGGGGATCGGCAGTGTGGTCGCGGTAATTTCCGTTATGGTATCTCTTGCGCCGGTGATCCGGGCAAATCCGAAAGATATCTTATCACGAATGGAGGGATAACAAGATGAATTTATTTGAGAGAGCGGCCCGGTCCTGCTATAGAAAACCGGTAAAGAGCATCCTGCTTTTGCTCGTTGTGTGTATTATCAGCCTCCTCTTTCTTTCCGGCCTGGCGAGCCGTTCTGCCAATATTGCTGTGAATGACAGTACCCGGCAGGCGATCGGCGCAGGATTTTTACTGGAAGGTAATCCGGAGGACAGAACCCGCCGGGTGGAAGAAGCCAGCAAAAAAATTCAGGAACAAAACGCGGACGGACAGGGAAGCTGTGACGGATATCATATTAAAAAGATTACTGTAAATGGCAGTGAAAACTGGCAGGGCTGGGCAGACAATTCCTTTGAATCACTTAAATTAGAAGACATTGAGAAGATTGCAGAAACAGAAGGGATCGCTGACTACAATATCACGACAGCACCGACAGCTGTAAAGCAGGAAAACTTTGAGCGGATTGAAGATCCGGACACTGACCAGACCAATGATTTCGGGGGTGTCACGCTGGTCGGAAATCTGGATATGACGATGGATTCCAATGTTCTTTCCGGAAATGTCAGCATAAAAGAAGGGCGTATGACAACGCCGGAAGATGCGAATGTATGTGTTATTTCCGAAGAACTGGCAGAAAAGAATCAGCTGAAAGTCGGCGATACCATGAAATTTCATCCTGTCAAAGAGGAGGAACCTGTGCAGGAAGCGGAAATTGTCGGGATATATCAGGTGAAAGAAAAGATAAAGCCCTATATGTCCGGCGATACATTCCGTTCGGAAAATATTATTTTTACAGATCTCCATTTTCCCGAGAAAGTGGAACAGGACGATCCGCTGTATGAAAAAGCGTATTTTAAAGCAGCGGATGCAGATGAGTATGAGACGGTGAAGGAAGCCATTAAGAAAACAGATATAGACTGGCGGCGCTATGACCTGATCGACAATAACGGAAATCTTGATACAATGGCATCTAATTTTAATGATCTCGAAAAGATCAGCAATACGCTGCTTATCGTTGTCACGGCCGCCAGCTTCGCAATTTTGTTTCTGATCTTCATTTTCTGGATCAGAAACCGGACGAATGAAATCGGGATTCTGATGTCGCTCGGCATTGCAAAGGGGAAAATACTTTTGCAGATCTTGAGCGAGGCGTTCCTGATCGGGATTGCGGCAGTGGCTTTTTCCTTTCTGTTCGCTCCGGCGGTGTCAAATGCCGCGGCAGACTATCTGGCAGGGCAGCAGGAACAGCAGGCAGAGTTGCAGAAGGAAATGGATGCGGGGAAAGTTGCAACAGACTATCAGGCGCCGGAACTGACCATGAAAAATGTAGAGACAGAGATCACGCCTTTCATGCTGACTGCGGACGCCGCGGGAGTAAGCGCGCTGATCATAGCATCTACGTGTGCGGCAGGTATCCTGATCTCCCGGAAGAACCCGAAAGATATCTTGAGCGAAATGAGTTAGGAGGTAATATAAAAATGATCATTGAGGCAAGGAATATCATGTATTCTTACAAATCCAAACGGGATACATTGGTTTTAAAACAGGTTTCGGCTGCTTTTAAAGAGAGAACTTTCTATGCGATCGTCGGCCCCAGCGGCTCAGGGAAGACAACATTCCTTTCTCTTCTGGCCGGACTGGACAGCCCGGTGTCGGGAAGCATCCTCTATAATGGTGAGGATATCCGCAAAAAGGGGCTGAATTATCACCGCAGGCATGATATATCTCTGGTCTTTCAGAACTACAACCTGATCGATTATCTGACCACGGAAGAAAATGTAAAGCTGGGCGGGAAGGGAGATGCGGAAAAGCTGCTACAGGAAGTCGGCATTCCCGGAGAGGACTGGAAACGGAATGTACTGCAGCTTTCCGGCGGTCAGCAGCAGCGCGTGGCGATCGCCCGGGCTCTGGCGAGTGAATCGAAAGTGCTTTTGGCAGATGAACCGACAGGAAATCTGGACGAGGATACATCCGCGGGGATTATCGAGCTTCTGAAAAGGACGGCCCATGAATCGGGGAAATGCGTGATCGTGGTGACACACAGCAGACAGCTTGCGGAAGAAGCGGATGAGGTACTGGAAATCAAAGACGGAAAACTGAAAAATTGTACGGGTATGGACTGACAAAAAGTTGATTCTAATAGAATTGTCCGGTATAGAAAGCCGGAGGATGCGGATACATTTTATCAGTATGTGACAGAGCGTGCAGAAAGGACAAATGGAAAAGATTGACGATAGCTACTAATATCATAGATTTCCTGTTGAACAGGAAAGAAATGGAAGAGGGATGTTTCTATCGATCTCGATGAAGTCTTAAAAAAGAGCCGTCCCTGAGGGCGGCTCGAAGTCATTCAGTCTCCGGTTCTTCTCTGAGAAAATAGTCCACTTTCTCAACATATTCTTCCTGCTCTTCCGAAAACAGCTTCAGAAGAAGTGTGGTTTCCCCGGTTTCCCGGTATTCTCGCAATCCGTCGATGTATTTGATCCGGTGCCTGTCTTCTATGACAATCGGAGTCAGATCCGCTTTTAGGCATTCCCGAAACAGGATCAGTCTGCCCGTCCTGCCGTTGCCATCCTGAAAAGGGTGTAGAGCCTCATATCTGGCATGGAACTCTGCCATGACTGCAAGGGTATTGTCAGTAATTTTGTGATACCAGGAGAGAAGCTCCCTCATTTTTTCCGGTACTTCTTTGGGAAGGGCTGTTTCATACATACCGACCATGTTGGAACGCTTTTTATATTCACCGATAGCATAACCGTTGGCGCGGTCTTCAAATACGCCGCTTTTCAGTTCGTAATGGAAAGTCTTGATGAGTTCCTCGCTTAATGGCTCATCCAGTGTGTCGATCATCTTATTGAACATCAGGAAGTGACCGTTGGTCTCCTCCACATCTTTGGCCCGGTAATAATCATCACTGGCAGGCAGCATACCGGTCTCGAAAAGAGAGGCAGTCTGCTCCTCATTCAGTGTGGAGCCCTCAATCTTATTAGAGTTGTAAGCCAGCGTCCTCTGAGTATAAGCATAGATGCCGGAATGATCAAATTTCTTACGTTCAATCCGGAAGCGGCGGATCAGTTGTTCGTTTTTCATAGGAAATCACTCCTCATTTTTCTTGACGAGACCATTTTATCACACTGCCGCAATAAGATATAGAGGAGATTTTTTGTGATTTTTTCGGGAAATATCACCAAACTGCAGGCTTACCTGTTTTTAACTATCCATACCACTATTATTGCTATAAGCAATAGAATCGGCAAAAGTGTTAGCATCAGTTGATCTGGTGCAAATGCCATAAAAAGTCCAAAAGCAACTATGATACCTATAGAGATCCACATCTTTCGTATATTGTCTAAGTCATAAGTTGCAAAACCATTTTTCACAGTTGATACAACTGTACAGACAAAACTGCCGAAAAGAACACATAGCAATAAAATACATACAGGCATATTCAAAATATCAATGAGTCTTTCTAATATTCTTTCATCAACAGGTCCTGCCAATCCTGCAAAAATTATTGTACCGAAAATGGAATGATATGCTTTTTCGCCCAATTCGTCTGACAGCCCAATCAATGCCATATTCGCTGCTATGGTCACAATAAAGAATTGAAATCCACCACCAAGCATTCCATCCAAAAAAGAAACTTTTCCTTGATTATATTGCTCCGTAATAAAATCGATAAATAGTGTTGCCGCCTGCCATGTACAGTAACTAATCCCTGCAATTAAAATACTATTCCACATCTTGATCAGAGCGGTGCGCTGGGACATCCAACAGTTAATAATACAGCCTATTCCGGAAATTACAGCAAATACGCCCATAACAACCGTTATCCCGCGCACTAATCCGAGAGCTGCCGGACTTGTGAAAGCGTCAAAAACCGGACCAGTAAGGACGCCAAAGATAAAAATAAGCACTACGAATATAACTGGCCATCCCACGAAAATAATTGTCATTTTTCCTCCTAACATATCTGTGCACTGTAAATTCAGAATTAGAATCTTTACTTCTTTATCTATTATTGAGCAAAAATGAGAATTTCTTTAACGTGCAGATACCATAAACATTAGAACCATGAGTACAGATAAAATAAGCATTACAACCATAAATATAGCAGCAATGCAGCTTATAATATAGCCAACATAACCTATTCCATATAACTTATGATTTTTCTTATATTTCTTCAACATAAAGTAAGAAACCACAAGAAAAATAAGCCCTATGAAAAACACACCTCCGCCATTTCTCTGAAGCCATGTTTGTGCTGTATTATCACTACTACTGTTGACAATCAACATATAAATAAAGAATAGTATGCCAATTCCCTCCACAATAAGTGCTTTTGTGGGCTGATCCGACATGTTGCTTCTTAATTCATTATTACCGCCATTCGACTGATCTTTAAAACGCATATTATTGTTTGGGGCATTGTTCTGGCGGCTATTATTTATTTGATTTGTATCTGTTCTATTAACCGGTTCCCCACAGGCACCGCAAAATCTCTCGTTTCCCTCTAGTTTTCTCCCGCATCTTCTGCAATACATACTGAGTTTCCTCCCAACAATCTTGAATTATATAGACATATATTCGCCTATACAGTTTATTAAAATATAGCATATTTGCCTATATAATTCAATATAATATGAATTATAAAGGCGAAGATGAGTCATGGATTATTATATGATTGGACAGAGAATACGCAAATTCAGAAAGATTAATGCCCTGTCACAAGAAGCTCTTGCAGAAAAGGTTGGAATTTCAACTACTCACATGAGTCATATAGAAACCGGAAATACAAAACTAAGTTTGACTGTTCTTGTAAATCTTTCTATTGCTTTAGGCGTCAGCGCAGATGATCTTCTTTTTGGTCAATCTCTTGTCAGTAAAAATGCTCTTATGAATAAAACAGTCGAAATATTAGAAAACTGCAGTGTACAGGAACTTACAATCATTATGGATATCATAAAAGCAACAAAACTCAGTTTATCTAAAAATCTGTAGGAATCCCCCCTGAGCTATCGGGGATTCCAGACTGATATCCGACTTTTAATACTTTATCTCTCTTATGTCCGCTCTATCTCCTGTCTATTTAATCCTCATTTAGAAAAGAAACTTGATTTGTGGCTAAATTTAAAATAAAATTAAGCCACAAAAGGAGGCGGTTTTATGCAGATTATTCCTATGCGTGATTTGAAAAATACGGTAGAGGTAGAACGGCGCTGTGCCGAAGAAAACGGTGCGGTTTATGTGACGAAAAATGGGTATGGACGTCTGGTTGTTATGGATATTGAATATTATGAACGGACCATGAAGAAAATGTATGAAGCGAAAGCGATTATAGAAAGTCTGGAGGAAGTAAAAGCCGGGCGGACTGTAGACGGAGAAAAAGCAATCAGTGATATAAGGAGCAAGTATGTAATCTAAATGGGAATACCAGTTGACGAAGAAAGCGAATGACGATTTAGATGATATTGTAGAGTATATCGCTGTAGAATTAGCAAATCCGACAGCAGCATCGGATTTTGCAGGAACTAAATGGATAAGGAAAACAAGAAGAGTCAGAGCAGCGAAAAACTCTGACTCTTCCTTATTTACTCCAAAGAGAGATCAGTCATAAAAATATCAAAATCCCTATTGACTCTCACGCAGCGTCATGGATTAAAGTGGAGCTATCATGAGCAGGAGGGCAGCAGTTATGAGGACGGTAAAGGAAATATCAGATTTAACAGGTATCAGCGTGCGCACGCTTCACTATTATGATGAAATCGGGTTATTAAAGCCTACAGACAAAAGTGAGGCGGGATACCGGCTTTATGACGATAAGGCAGTGGAAACATTACAGCAGATTTTGTTTTTTCGTGAATTTGATATCCCCCTGAAAGAAATAAAAGCTGTCATGGAGAATTCGGCTCTTGAGAGAAATCAGATCCTGAGGATGCAGAGGAAAATGCTTGTTGCGAAGAAGGAACGTTTAGAAAACCTGATAGCCAGCATCGACAGGATTTTGAAAGGAGAGAACAGAATGGACTTTGAAGTGTTCAGCAAAAATGAATTAGAGGATATGTATAATGCCATGGAAGCAAATATGAGTGAAGCGCAGAAACATATCTTTATTGAGAATTACGGCAGTATGGAAGCATGGAAAAAGAATTTCCTTGAAAGCGCCGCAAGCGAGGCAGTCCAGAAGAATTTCCAGAAAATCGTTGAATGGTACGGGAGTAAGGAAAAAGCTCTGGAAGCATCAAAAAATCCGGTGGATCCGGAAATCTTCCCTGCATATCAGAAGCGGCTCGGGACAATTATAAAAAAGCTGGCAGATCTAAAAGGGAAAGATGTGAACTCCTGTGAGGTGAGAGAATTAGTCGGGGAATATGATTTTGTCACAAAACAGATGTTTCAATTGCCGGATGCGACGGATATGGTGCTTGAGATAGCAGATGCTTACCGGACAAATCCGGAAATACAGGCGGCGCAGGATTCTGTTTACGGAGAAGGAACGACGGAGTTTAGCGGACAGGCGATGAAAGCCTTTTATGGGAAATCATAATAGATCATAATCAGGAATTAAAAAGGAACTGTCGGTTAATACTGATTTTTAGCCCCTGGCCTGCAAGGCGATAGTTAAGGCTGCCCCGCCAGACAAAAGTGTATCGGTTTGCATTCGCTTCGATTTGGACCTTCCCCTCGTCGACCGCTTCTCCGGCATTGTCAAACTGACTTGGGCAGGGCTTTGTTATCACAAAGATTTCCTCCGTTACAGTTGCTTTTCAGCGTGTTTTCCTGTATTATTATCGTGTACAATTTTACACATCGGCGGGGCGTAATGCTTCCCATTTGATTGCGGTTTTCTGAAAAAACCGTGTCCGGTCTACGAGGATGCCACCGCCTGTATTGTGTCTGAGATCTGGAAAAAGAGGTGTGTCCATTTTTATGGATATAGTTTAAAAAAGGGGTTGACAGCCATGTTTGAAAACTGCTACGCTCTTGACAGACAGACAGACAGACAGAC
>CASFID010000069.1 GCA_949294665.1 uncultured Eubacteriales bacterium | reverse complement strand
CCGAGCCAGTCGGCGGGTACGCCATGACAGCTTTTCCCCATAGGGGAAAAGCCGAGCGAGAACTACCGCGCCGTAAAACAGGTTTAGCAGCTTGTGGGCGACGACATACAAGGCGGCACAATGATACTCCCGCGTTGAACGCCCTCAAAGCATTGCGCGGCGCACCCATCAGCATGGGCCGGGGTGAAACTCCCGTGAGGTTGCAGCTAACAACCGCCCGTTTCAGCCTTTCATTTTTAATCTTTTTGTTATCCCACGAAAGGGGGATTTTACTTTATGGAACAAACAAAGCAAACAACAAAATCCCCGGTTGTGCGTGAATACAAAATCGGGGATATTACCTATATTGTCAAAGCCGTTGTTAAAGACGGTGTAAAAGAGGACGCCGCGACAAAGGTACGCCGCTTAATCCAAAATGACTTAAACCGGGGAAAAAGCCCGGTATAATGCCGAAAATGTAATCCTATTGCAGACGGACGACGGGTTTTGTGGTATAATATATATAACCTGTTTGTCCGGCTGTCGGAATAGGAGGTAACATGAAACAGTCGGATAAATTGACCGCATACTATTTTCGTGCGGCGCAACAAATAGATACTTTGTACCTTGACAATCAAATGCAAAAACTTCTTTACCACGCAAGCCAAAACGGGATTACCACTTTTGCGCTATATGTGGATAATGGTTATAGCGGTTTGAACTTTAACCGTCCCGCTTTTTCCCTCATGCAGCAGGATATGAAAAACGAGAGAATGGAAAAGATCGTTGTAACAGGTCTTGACCGCATTTCTCGAAACTTTTTAGATGTACTTACTTTTGCAGATTGCGCCGCTGGTAGGGGTGTTTCTCTTGAAGCAATCAACGGCGACCATGCTACGCTGGATTGGAGCAGACAGTTATATGCTGCACTTACCGCGAAAGGCGGTGAGCGCAAATGACAAAGACATTTTCTTTTCAGCAGATTGCTGTCCCCAAAGTGTTAAGCGAAGAAGTCCGCGAAGCCATTTCAAATAATGTTTTGCAATTCTATGTGCGCGATCAGCAGCAGGAAGCACAGGACGAGGGCATAACGGCTTTATATGAACGCCTTTCACAAGAGGACAAATTAGAGGGTGAGAGCAACAGTATTGCCAACCAAAAGAAGATTTTAGAACGGTACTGCCGGGAGCATGGAATTACCGCTTATCGACATTATGACGAGGACGACGGATATTCCGGTACAAACTTCAACCGTCCCGGATTTCAACGTATGCTTGCCGATATAAAAGCTGGAAAAATCAAGCGCGTTATCGTCAAAGATATGTCCCGTTTCGGGCGTGATTATCTGCAAGTCGGTTTCTACACCGATATGCTGTTCCCCGATTTTGGCGTGCATTTTATCGCGGTCAATGACGGAGTTGACAGTACGCGGGGCGAAAATGAGTTTACCGCAATCCGCAACGTGTTCAACGAAATGTATGCCCGCGACACTTCAAAGAAGATACGCGCTACTTGGCAATCAAAGGGAAAATCCGGCGAACACCTTACTACAATCCCGCCTTATGGCTATATGAAAGACCCCAACAACAAAAAGAAGTGGATTATTGACGAGGAAGCCGCAGCAGTTGTGCAGCAGATTTTCGCATTGTGCGTTTCCGGCATGGGGCCGACACAAATATGCCATTGGTTAGAGAAAAGCGAAATCCTCAACCCTACTTTCTATTGGCTGTCAAAGGGCATAAAGGTAACAAACAAGCCGAAGCCGGGGGCAAACCCGTACAAGTGGACGAATGAAACGGTTTCCCGTATGCTTGAAAAGATAGAGTATTTAGGGCATACCGTAAACTTCAAGACCCGCAAGCAATCCTACAAGAGCAAAAAGAAGTTGTGGAACGACCCGTCCGAATGGGTGATCTTTGAGAACACGCAGCCGCCGATTGTAGAGGAAAGTGTATTCCTCATTGTGCAGAACATACGCAAATCCCGCCGCCGCCCCACCAAAATGGGCGATATGGGTATTTTCTCCGGGCTGCTTTATTGTGCAGAGTGCGGCGGTAAAATGTATCAATGCCGAGCAACGAACTTCACCGAAGAACAGAAATATTTTATCTGTTCAACCTATCGGAAAGGCAAAGACTTGTGTACGACCCATTCAATCAAAAATGTTGTTCTGTATGAAATCGTCTTGAAAAATCTACGGGAAGCAATCGACTATGTAACAGAGTATGAAGCCGAGTTTGTGCAGGAAGCAGCAGACAGCCGTTTGCGAGAGCGCGACGTTGAGTTTTCCCGCAAGCGCGAAACACTTTCCAAAGCCGAAAGCCGTATTGCCGAGTTGGATAATCTGTTTAAGCATTTATATGAGGACAATGTAACCGGGAAATTGTCTGACGAACGGTTTATCAAAATGTCCCATGATTACGAATTGGAGCAGAGCAATCTAAAAGCTATGGCAGAAGTGCTACGGGAAGAAATCAAGCAGCAGGAAAAACAAAAGACCAACGTTAAAGCGTTTATCAGCGCGGTAAAGAAGTACACCGATATGCAGCAGCTTGACGCTGCTATGCTACGAGAGTTTATAGACCGTATCGAAGTTTCCCATACCGATAAAAAATCCAAGACAAGGGAAATCACGATTGTTTACAACTTCATCGGTGCATTTGATTTTGGACGGGCGAAAGAAAAAGCCCAAAATACAACGGAAAAACAGCAAAGAACGGCATAGCCGTTTGGCTACACCGTTCCTTGCTAAAATGTTTTCTTAATTCACCGCCCCATTCTCCGGCTTTTTCTTCCTTTTCGAGTTACTTTCTTCTTTTTTACCTTCAGCCACACAGCAGTTTAAACCTTCTTTGCTTAAACCACTTTTGTTTGAATCATCTTTGTTTGATTTGCCGTTATAAATGCCGTTTCTTATAATCCGTACCCTTCCGAAGCCTTCTCCGTTATTCTCTCCCGTCCACAGCACATCCTCAGCTGTTACCAGATCCTGCGCCAGAGCAAACTCGAACGTGCTTCCCGCCTTCACGATTGGAACGGATGGTCTGTGGAGGTTCCATTTTCCATAGTATCCTGTGAGAATCCCTGTCTTGATTTCCGAATAGAGTGGTGCTTTTTCATCACCTGCTTCTGAAGGCACTTCTTTTTCTTCAATTTTCAGGCTCTCTTTGATCTGTTCTCTGACTTCATCACACCGTACCGTATAGCCGTTTAAATTTACAAAGACAGCGTCACTCTCCAGCACTGCAAGAATCAGGCTGCCTTTTTTATAGGTATGTGTTTTCTTTTCTTCCTCTGCGCATACAACCTCGAATCCGCCTTCCAAAACGCAGGTGCCGTACTGGGCGCTTTTCGATTTGCCAAATCTGAGTGTATTCCCCTTAAGAAGCTTTACAATCTCCTTGATATACTTGCCTTTGCCTCTGATCTCCCCGGCTAAGATCTGCTGCTCCCGCAGCACCTCTGAAGTGTAGAGGAGATTTCCGTCAACTGCATTCTGTCTGTTCGATTTCTTCGTATGATGGTATACAATATCCGTTTCCGGCTCTTTCACCAGGATTACATTTTTCCCATCAGATTCTTTCCTTATGGAGACAAACTTTCCTTTCAGACGTCTCGGTCTGTTCCCGTTTTCGGAGGCATAAGAAGATTCAAGTCCCAGCTCCTTACATTCCTCTTCCTTCTCCGGAATCTTTTTCGTCACATTTACATATTTTTTTGTCTTTTTCAACTGGCTGATATATGCCGGGGCCGGATAATAAATATCTTTCCTCACGATCCTGGATTCATCATCCCGGATGATCTCCGCAGGATACAAGGCTCCGAATTTCACCTGATTTCTCAGAAAGATATCTTTGAAATCTTCACTGTCCGCACTTTTTCCCGCAGAGCGAAGATATGCTCCTGCAAAAAAGCCGAGCACACTGCGACCGCTGATATACTTTTCTGTTTTGAAATCATTTGTCGTGCTCAGGATCAGCGGAGATATATTTCTGACACTATATCTCAGGATATATTCCTTCTTATCGTCCCTTATTTCTATGTTTTCTACATCCGGTCGTTCTGTGTCTGTGTTTTTACCGTCCTCACTTTCCTGTCTTTTTTCGAAAACTGGACCTTCCAGGCTGCACCTCACACTTCCCAGCCCGCGGTTTCTGTTCATCCCAATATTTCGGAGTGCTTTGGCAATTTTCTTAAGCTTGTCAACGGTTTCTTCAAGATTCTTCTCCCTCTCCGTCTCGTTTCTCTCAAGTTTGTCCGGCAATTTGACCTGTGCGCGAAAACACATTTCCTTCTTCGGATCCAGAGGAGAATAATGGTTAACTGTACGTGTAAAACGGAGCGAATTATTCTTTGCTGTTCCATTCTTCTCAATCTTTGTCTGGGCTTTCACAGTAGTAAACTGAGACAGCACATTCTGCTGCGTAATATATTTGCAGTATTGTTTATCCAGCTTTTCACAGTCCCTGCGTAGTTCTGTATAGTTCTCTATGTATGCATTATCTATATAGATCCCGCTTACTTTCTCTTCGCCGCCCTGTCCGAAGATCTTTCCGATCTCATCTTCCGTAAGCCCGATCAATTCTGCGGCTTCCCTTAAGCATCCTTTCATACGCCTCGCCGCGATATACGGGAAGCCATAGCAGTCATAACAAACGTCACTGTCAATGATGCCCGCATGGGAATACCCGGATCCCGCGCACAAGTCGGATTTCAAGGTAATAACCAATTCGTATTTCCTTCCGCCCATCTTATACATCCCCTTCCTCTGTACTTCCTTCTAAGTCCTCGTTCTCTTTTCTCTCCTCTTCCGCCCTCTTCTCATCATTAAACCAGAGATCGTATACGATCGCCATATCATAGATCAGTTTCCTCTGTATATCCATCAGCTCTTTTTTCCGCTCGGCATCCTTGTCATCCAGGAGACCGGCCAAGGTAAAATCAACCTTGTCTTCTTGCTTTTCCACTTTCTGATGAGCGCTGATCCGTTCCAGCTCTGACCGGAAATCCGCCTCGCTTCTCTTCGCGCTGACCGCCAAATCTTTGATATTGCTGTTACCGATTTTATTCAGCATTTTTTTCATCTCTTGTACAATATCGTCTGAGACGTATTTTCTCTTTATAATCGCAGGTTTTTCCCCAGATTCCGTCCCTTTTTCTCCGTCATAATATACGAACCAGGGCCGGCTGCTTTCTTCTGTCTCCTCGTCTTTCCGGATCGCTTCCAGGGATATGCCGAATGCTCCCTGACAGTAGTGGAAATCAATCAGGCTGGCATTCTTGATCTTTAATTCTTTCATCAGCTTCTTGCCTGATTCGCAGCATTCCTCTGCGATCCTGTACGCTTCTCTGAAGGGAGCATGGCTATGGAAGACCGCAATCCCGGCACAGGATGTCCGCGGCGCCCCCTCCGGGGAATCCGCTGCAAGCTTTGTCAGATATTCCTTTGCCACGTCATATGCGTTTCTCGCATTGCAGATAAATGTGATCTCATCCCCGGCATATATAACAAATCTACGCAGTTTCTTCGTATTCTCTCTTAAAAAAGTATCCACATCCCGAATCCGATTATCAATATAATGTGTCTGAATCTCATCTGAAAATTTCCTGAGCGCTTTTACGCATGTCTCATACGACTTGTCACTCCCGGCATCCAGGCAGCTGTCCACCTTTGCGCCCATGTTATTGCCGTCAATATAGATGACCGCAAGAAGGCTTTCCTCGCCTTTCTCTGTTATCATATTATCCAAAAGCCTGCTCCCCATCACCTGCCTGGAAATCTTTTTTTCCAACTCCGTCTCTTCATCTCGCCTGTGCTTCCCGTCTTCTGTATAATCACCATACCGGATAGATTGTTCATATTCTTCGAGCTCATCATATTTTTCATACTTTTTCTTGCTCTCATAAGTCACCTTCTCCTCGCGGTCTCCAATCCACTGAAGTTCCGCCAATGGCAGAGAGGTCCGATAATCTGTCTGGACGATTGGCAGTGTATTCACCGGGGCTGTCATACTTTCCCTCTGTTCCCGTCTCTTATGCTTAGCATACATTTTATTCCGGTCAGCCGGATAATTGTCAAAATCCACGCCTTCAATATATGTGGTCAATACACGCAGTGAATACGTTTTCTCCAGAAGCTTATGATAGAACCGCCTGTTGACTTCGCGGTAAACATCAATATCCCTGTACAGCACAAAGAAATTACCGCCGCCGTCATAGACAACCTCGCCGATAAACCCTTTCTTAATACGATTTTTAAAATTTTCTCTGGTAAATTTAACCGGCTCGTCCTCAAGCATCTTTTCTTCCTGTGGATCTCTTTCTTTCACCATATCCCGCCACTTATATGTAAATATTCCTCCGCCTGAACAGCCTTTTCCTTCCTTTTCTCTCTCTTCCTTTTCTTCTTTCGACACTTCTTTCGCCGCCGGAAAAAGACACTTGGCAAAGCAATCTCTGATAATGTAAGATCCGCCGGCAATTTCTTTGATCTTGCTGTTTTTATAGATATAATCCTGCTTTCCCAGGATGTCATACATTGCAAGAATATATTTTTCTTGTCCCATCTTTCGTACACTCCTTCCATTACGCGATGCCATTCCCGCAGAATGCTTAAGCCTATTATAACGTTAATAAACTGTAAATTAAATACAAAAGCTTGATATTATTGTCGAATTCATCTACAAATCAGCGCTTTTTCGCATAAATACTATCAAAAATGCCGGGCTGACTGCATTTCTGCTGTACAGCACCGGCATTGCATCGCTAGCTTTTCTCCTGCTTTCACTGTCTGAAATCACAGCGATATGCTCAATATGCCTTTTAGTCAGAAACGCAGCGACAGATAATATTAAAGCTGGAAGCCCGGTAAAATCATACAACAGCGCACTATACTTCCATCCCCATATTTTGGCACAGGCCGGCTGAACCAGCCCGGCCAGCGGACCATTATATATGTAGGTTATGATCCACTCTCTTGCACTGTTGATCATCGGATGATAATCTCCCTGAAACAGTACAAGTATGTAATGGATCAAAACTGCCGCAGCCAGTAGTTTTGATATCTTTCCCAGACCCTTGGACAGGAATGTTTTCTGTTTCTTATTGCGTTTCTTTCGAATATTTCTAATCCGCTCTTCTGCTATCGACATATCTCATACCTCCCGTTTAATTCGCACCCAATTTGTTTCGTATCACGGTATATCCTACTCCCTCATGCCTTCTTTGAGGGAAGACCATAGATCTCCACAAAATATGGAAGCATCAAATTCGTATAATCCACAAGGTTCATAACTGCGGTATCCCTTGTCCTTCTGGAAACAAGATCGTTCACACGAATCCCTGCTTTACAGAGATCATATGTATGTCTTGAATAATTCCTTGAAAAAGCGTATAGCATTTCATTTTTATCTGCCTGCAGATAATAACTGACTTTTCTATTTCTGCCTTTCCTATTCTCCTTAATTCCAACCAAGCGGACATTATCTTTTAACCTTACGTGTTTCATAAACTTCATCCTCCTTTGAAAATACCATTTAAAAATTCTTTTTCCACTGCTTGAGCAGGACTAATTATGTTATACCAAAATATCCAAATTTTCACTTTTCGAATCGGGTATAAAAAAGCACAAAAAAAGTATATTTCGAGTTTAACGTTATAACTCAAAATATACTTCGATTGCCAGTAACATAAGATTCAATTTTCAATTCAGGGCAATATCCAAATCCCCACGCAAGTCAACTCCATCTCTATGAAGAGCCGCCGACCAGCTGTGAGAAATTATTGTGTTAATCCCCTCAGGAGGTAAAGCACATTTCTATAAAAAAGTGTCGTAAATAAATTTATTCCTTTTGAAGGGAATCAATGCCCTAAACGGGCTTACTTCATTTCTACCAGGATACAATTCTATAGATGATGATATTGATGGTGGTGTCAATGCCCTAAACGGGCTTACTTCATTTCTACCGGTCGATAAAGCCAAGGAATTCTTGGCTAAGAATCGGTGTCAATGCCCTAAACGGGCTTACTTCATTTCTACCTTAGATTCAGCCTTGACCTTCTTAAAGACAAAAAGGCGTGTCAATGCCCTAAACGGGCTTACTTCATTTCTACAGTTGACTGAAATCGCTATCGACGGTCAGCGAAAGATGTGTCAATGCCCTAAACGGGCTTACTTCATTTCTACGGTGCTGTTCTAAAGTGATATACTTCACACAGGAAAGTGTCAATGCCCTAAACGGGCTTACTTCATTTCTACAGTACCCTCTGGGAACCCGCATAAACACTGGCTTTCCAGGCTCGTTTTTGCAGGTATTTGTCAGAATATTCTGATTTCAACTGTTTTTCAACGGTTTTTGGTGCTGTTCACAATTTGTTCATATTTGAATCATCTGAAACTCATCTTCTCCCCAATTATTATACTCTAACTTTTCACCGAAGAAAAGTAATTTTTACTCTATGTTTTATCCTATTATAACCGCTTTGGGCAGGAGTCTCTGGGGAGCATATCACTCTGCGCCTCCTGCCCCAAAATATTCCACTCAAAATACCTTAATAAATTAATTCAGTAATCCTTCATTTCATCTTTTTTTCTATTCCTCCATCTTTCCTACAGCTCAATCAGCCACTCATACGCTTCCCCTTTCTTTCGTCTCACAAGCAGCCCCATGGCAATTTCCAGGCAGTCGATTCCCGCATTATCAAAAATCGTCTGCAATTCCGCCTCGGTCTTCCGAATCGACTTGTCCAGCCCTCGCTTCTGTTTTTTAAGCTCCACGATCCGCTGCGCCAGTTTTTCTGTCTGTTTATGGATATTAATTTCTTCGTATACCTTCTCCTCTTTTGCTTTGGACATCGTACGGCTCATTGGAACTGTTATATCCGACTGCTCATCATCGCTGTTCTTGATTGCATGAAGGACCGGTGAAGGATAGCAGTTTTTTGTCCGCTTGAAATTGCAGCTGCAGCCATACTCTGCCGTAATTAATTTATACTGCTCTCTCAGCTTTACACAGCTTACTGGTTTCTCCGGCAGCTTCATAATAAACCTTTGAGTTGTGCTGTACTGGTAATTTAGAGTGAATCCCATAACAGTATGTACAAATTCTTTCCCGTCATCTCCCATATGCCCAAACACATAGAGAACAGACAACCTTTCAAAATGGGACAGATATCCCGTCGTTGCCGCCTTTTGACAGAGGTAACGCATAAGACTGCATTTTTCCAATACGATGCGTACTGGTTCCGACAGGCTGCCAAAGCGCTCCAGATTCCTGTCTACTTCTTTTATATCCGGCTTTTCTTCTGCTGCCAGAGCGTACATTCCAAGTATTTTATGAACTGCAGTAAGGGAATATTTTGCGATCCCTGCGAAAAATTCTTTATAATCACTGATTGGATAGAACTGCTCATCAACAAAAAAGCTCCTGTTTCCGGTCCTTATGTGAATTCCCAGAGGCAGCTTAATCTTCTGTCCGCATTTACCCTGACGGAGCTTTGTACGATTTGGAAATAATTCCATGACAATATCGTCTCCCATATCTCCCAGTTCCTTCTGTACACAGACCTCGAGCTGATTCAGATAACGCACTGGAATCCACTCTGTAAAAAATACCCATACGTGATAGCCTCTGAATCCACTGTCTTCCACATATCCTGTAAGCCCCATTCTCTTAAGTATCCTGCACACTTTTCCTGTATACTCAGCCGCTTTCTGCTTATACGCATCAAATTCCGCGCTTCCATAACTATGCTGAATCAGGATTTTTTTAGAGATATCAATGTCAAAAACAACATATTTGGACGTGCCATTCGGACGCTGGACATAAGTTCCAAGTATCACTTTTCCTGACAGATTTTGTCGGATCGCTTCATCTGTAAGCGGCTCCAACACCTGCTCTGTTGTCCGATGTTTTCCATTTTCAAGGCTTTCCTTCACATAAGTGTCTTCTCTTCCGACAAATAAGTCACTATAATCCTGGATGTCTATGGAATCCGGGAGCGCTGTGCTTTCTCTTCCCTCTTTGTCCTTCATCCCCGGTTTTACAGCATTTGAAATAGTCTCCGAAATCTTTCCTGGCTTCTCTTGTGCATACTTTGCTCTGATCTCCCAGAAATAGGCAGCCTTTCTATACGCTCCCAGATCTGTATATAACTGCATGATATCCGCATATCCCTCATCCGACGGCTGAGTCAGAAGCTGGCTGTAGTGCTGAATCAGCTCTTTTATCAGCCTGAGATTCTGCGCATCCTGCTCCGTCTCATGTTCCTCCTCCGGGACCTGACAAAACTGCTCATATTCTCTGACAGCATACGTAAGATTTTCTCTCTCATTCCAATACTGCGCCAAATATTTTGCAATATCCCGATAGTAATTCACCAATTGAAATCTTTTCTTCTCAATCTCCTCCCGAATTTCCGGAGCCTTATTCTGTACCATGGAGAGAACGATCACATACTCTATAATACTCCCCGGCTTTCTCTCATCTCGATAATACTGTTCCCAGCCGCCGAGAATTTCCTGCCCTTTTTTCAGTTTCTCCTCCATACTAAGCCCGGAGGTAAGCCACATTGTTTCCAGGCGGGAGGTCAATGATGATACCGCTTTCACAGGAACCGACTTTCCTTTTGTCGTAAACTCATATCCGAGGTAAACAAATCCATTCTGTTCATCCAGGCGATGCAGCTGGGTCTTGCTTTCCTTCAGTTTCAGTCCCTTTTTTTCCATATAAAGTTTCGAATATTCATAAAGCTCCCGCGCTTTTTCTTCAGTTGATTCCAAAATAAGGATATCGTCTGAATAACGGATATAAAACCCGCTCCTTGCTTCCATCTCCCGGTCATAATCCATCAGATAAATATTCGACAGAAGCGGTGCACAGGACGACCCCTGATAGATTCCAAGATGATTTTCCCTGAGTTCACCAGTATTTTCATCCATAATCTTTGCTTTCAGAACTGTCTGTACCAGTTCTAATACATCCTGTTCCTTAATCCTTTTCTCCAGAATCTGCAACAGATCGCTATGCCTGATACTGTCAAAAAAATCAGCGATATCCAGTTTCAGCACCCACTGCTCCTGCCGCCTGTTCTATATGTTCTGCAATCTGGCAATTGTCCTGATCTTCCCTTCACAGTTTTCACAGACAGAATAAAATCGAATGCTTCCTTCCTCTGTTTCTGCCATTATCTGCATAAGCTTACGATACAGCTCCTTATATTTTTTCTGCCCTAGTCTGCACTCGAAGACACTGTATTGAATTCTCGTTCCATATCCTTCCAGCGTCTTCGCAATCTTATTGCGCAGCCGGTCAGAAGTAATATCATAACTCACTACATACATTCTGAGCCTCCAAACTGAATGGGATATAATCCATCCCCTTCTGAATACATTGCTTCAGCTTCCCTGTCTGCTTACGGATAATCCCGCGGAACCCCTGCTGATCTTTGCTGTCGGATCTTCCATTCATCCACTTTTCATATTCGGAGCAGAATTTACGAAAACCATCTGTATTCAGGATGACGCGGTCATCTTCCGTCTCAAAGTCATAATTTGACAGCATCCGCTTATTAAACATCTTTAATGCCATTCGATCTACGACCGGCTGGCGAAATTCTTCTATAATGTCAAGCGCAAGGGATTTCCTTCCATATCGAATACCGTGGAGAAATCCAAGATATGGCTCAAATGACTTTGCTTCCAGAGCAGAACAAATCTCTTTTGTAAGAAACGTATATCCCAGACTAATGATTACATTGATCGGATCCTTCGGTGGTCTGCGGTTTCTCCCTCGGAATTCAAAATCGCAGTGGAACATATGTCCGAAAGACCGAAAATAAATGTTACTGGACATACCTTCGATCCCTAAAAGCTCATTCGCGGTCTCAGCATCCGATACTTTGTCTTTCAGTCTGCGGATTTGTTCCGCGTCGTCTCTCCATTGCGGGTAATCCTCCCACCTATGGTTCTCGATGATATTTAGCTGATTCCCGATTTTGTTTGACACGATCGTTCTGGCGAAGTCCAGCCTTTTCTTCTCATTATTGTATAGTTCATATTGGGAAAATCTTAAGAAAATGTTTTTAGATGATTCTGCCGCAGTCTGCCCAAGATACTGCCCGCCGTATGTATAATGACTGATATCGATCCCCTGCTGCAGGAGAAAATGAAGCGCCTGCGCTGTAACCTGAACATTGCCCATTAACGCAATCCCGTCAATATTTGATATAGGAAATTCTAATAGTGGCTGCGCATTTTTGCTGACCACGATCCTGCCGCCGTTTTTCTGAACAAGCGACCCCTGCTCTTTGATATAAATCACTGCCA
The DNA here is from genome assembly GCA_949294665.1 of uncultured Eubacteriales bacterium. GTDB lineage: Bacteria > Bacillota > Clostridia > Lachnospirales > Lachnospiraceae > Mediterraneibacter. The sequence continues at coordinate 4,334 of CASFID010000069.1, read as the reverse complement.
TGTCTCAGCCGCCTCCATCCGTACATAATTCTGAGAGTGAATCGGATTCAGCCATTCGATATCCCTTGAATAGCTTTCAAAGTCAATCTCCTCAATCTCACAGAATTCCTTGAATATATCAATTACAAAGGCACGGAATTTCATGAAATCATCCTCTGAAACCGGACCAAGACCGTGGGCAAAAATACTATTATTCCTCAGATATACCATAGAACGAATCCGTTTCAGCTTATCGACCGGTCTGCCTGACCTCACCTCTGAGATCTCATCATTTAAAGCGAGCAAAAGTATAAAACCTTCCAGCAGAGAAATCTGCTCCGGAAGATAAGAACTGACATTTCTTCTGAAAAGCTCCTTCTTAATGCCTTGAACCGTCTCCTTAAGCATCTGAAGCCTTTCGTCTGAACTCGTCCCCTTCAGCTTTGGCTGACGGTTCAGATTATAAGATATATCTGTATAATTCATCTGGGAAACATAAAGATTATAGATTGCAAGCCGCCTCTGTTCGATCATTTCCAGCAGCCTGTATAAAAGTAATGTTGCCATATCATATTTTTCTTATTTTCTACGGATTTCTGCATTGATATACATAGTAAACATCAACGGCACAATATAATCGCGTTCTTTCAGAACATCCATATTTCTTTTTTCCTTAAGTATGCCGGACAACTCATCCAGCTGCTTCAATATCGCTTCCTGTTTCTTCAATGTTGGCAGAAAATCCATCATCAAAAAATTCCGGTTCAGACGAAAATCCCGGTCCAGTTCTTTCGTCAGCGCATGCATCGTCTCATATGCCTGAGGAAATTCAAGTGCATCCCAATGTTCATATGCCAGAGCAAGATTGTATACAAAGGAAAGCTGCTGTCTGATATCCGGAGTGGGAACACTTTCTTTCAATTTTTTCAATTTTTTTCTGGCTCCAGAATAATTATACTTATCAAACAACGCAAAAGCCTTTTCAATCTCCAGATCGCCAAATATTTCTACAGGATTTGAAATATAATACAGGCTCTCTGTTCCCGGTTCCGGTTTTCTAAAATCCGTGAGATACTGTGTTGTTCCTATATAAATCAGCTGCACATTAATAACCGCTCCCGCCATAGCCGCAGCTGCAGACATAGATTTCGTACCGCCGGTAAAGTCAATATACAGTTTATCCGGACGGCTCCACTTCAGGTATGCCGACTTGATCTCTCTATAAATATCCAGCGGATCTGTCTCATTGACCTCACGCTTCGAATATCTCATAGCATCAAGCTGGCAATACTTGACGATTTTGTTCAGAGTACACTCCGTCTTTTCTGTATAAAGAAAAAGAATCCGCCTGGGCTGCAATAATTGGATATCCAGCACAAGCGGTTCATACGACGTCCCAACAGACATAATTAAATATTCAACTTTCTCATAAACTTTATCAATATTGTTTGCGATAAATTCTTCTTCAATAAGCTTCATCAGCTTCGTCTCGTAGAAATTTTCCGCCTTTTCTCTCTGCTTGACAGTCTTACGCTCCAAACCTTTCCATTTTTCTGTCATCGCTATTAATTCCTGATTCATAAATTTACCTCTTTTGTATATTTATTTTGCATTGCGTTCATCTGCCGTTCTCCTTTCCGCCCTGAGTTTAGCGAAGGACTGGCAATACAATGCCCTTGGCGGGCTCTTCCTATTTCTACTCTTAAGCAATGTAACAACAGGAGCATAGTTCGTGTATGTGTCAATGCCCTCGGCGGGCTCTTCTTATTTCTACTGATTTAGGAATAACTTTTGGATTTCGTTGGATTATTGTGTGTCAATGCCCTCGGCGGGCTCTTCTCATTTCTACGCCAATCGATCTCACGCTGTTCACCGACGGGACGGCGGTGTCAATGCCCTCGGCGGGCTCTTCTCATTTCTACTGGGGTGCAGAGCCCCAGAAAGCAGATTTGGAAGGATGTGTCAATGCCCTTGGCGGGCTCTTCTCATTTCTACATAGTACTTTTTCACCGTGCACCCAAAAGGAGGGGTGTGTCAATGCCCTCGGCGGGCTCTTCTCATTTCTACAACCTGCAGAGCACCATCGAAGAAATGCGACAGGAAAATGTGTCAATGCCCTCGGCGGGCTCTTCTCATTTCTACGGTGAGAGATCTGTTACATACCCTCTAAGCTCATATTGGTGTCAATGCCCTCGGCGGGCTCTTCTCATTTCTACACTGTAAATACAGTAAAAAATGAGAGGAGACGTTATAATGTGTCAATGCCCTCGGCGGGCTATTCTCATTTCTACAAAATTGATCAAATCAGGAAAGGAGAGAGGGTTGTGTGTCAATGCCCTCGGCGGGCTATTCTCATTTCTACAGTCCCCCCTGGAAACCCGCATAAATACTGGCTTTCCAGCCTCATTTTTGCAGGTATTTGTCTGAATATTCTGAAATCAAGCGTTTTTTCTCCATTTTTAGTGCTGTTCACAATTTGTTCATATTTAGATGCCTTTTACACTTCTTCCGACACTGTAAACATTATACTTTATCTTCCAATTTAATAAAAGGCTTTTTGCTAATTTCTCTTAAGAATTTCCCTGTCAGATTTGCTGTGAACAGTAATCAGCCAGACAGGTACTGCAGGATTACATATAAATAGTATTCCTGCAATACCTCTAGTATTAATTTACCTTTCCAATGCAATACAGTGATTTTCCATCACATTGAGCTTAAATAATATTTCCCAAAACCAAAACTTGTATTTTTCCCTATATGAGTAATCTCGCCAGCTATCAGATACTCAACACACTCTTCAGGCACATCTCTGAGTTCAATCCTTCCTGAGATTCCCCAAAGTTGTGACCGTGCATCATGAGTACTGGAATAACGTTTCATACTTTCTTTCTTTATAGACTGAGATCTGATCACAGGATATTGAGTAAATTCTGGCAGTTTCGCTTCTCTCCCAATAAAATAGTTCAGCATCTGAATTCTGCGCGCAGCTCCCTGCAGAAGCGCCTCAGGATAAAATTGATCCATATACTTTTTTTGATATCTCATACTCAGAGGTGTAGTAAAAATCAAGGTATATCTGCCTTCGCTGAATCCCAGCTCTTCTTTTCTTTTGGCAATATAGTTATTCAGCATGCAAATCTTATAGTTTCTCATATCCACTTTATTTCCGGCTACAATCTTCTCTCCCTCTGTATTACGTACCTCCATGATCTGGAATCGAGACTTATTCTTCCCAATTCCAATCATGCCAAGCTGACAGAAAGCCTGAAGATAAAGATTAAAATATACTATACTTTCTCCAAACAGAATCAGATGAAACACCAGCCTGCTTCCTTTTTCAAAAAACTCTGAACGGTCGCTGCTCTCGATCAAATATCCGACACTCTCTTTTCCTGTCACATAATCCGGCTTCTTTTCCATATAGGTATATAATGTGTGATTCACAGGACAGGCTTTCATAAACATACACGCATCACAGTTTCTGTCGCGGACACAGTTCTGTCTGAGAAGCATTTCGCCCATACCGCCCCGGAGGGCTGACGTTTTAGTAATCGGCAGTACTGTATCCTCAAGCATTTCTGCGTAAAATCTTAACTTGATATATGGAATATTAAATGTGATATTTTCCCTCTCCATATTTTATTTTCTCTCTTGCATTTGTCAATACTGATTCTCTCTCAGCTCCATATCAGGGAGCCCACAGAGTGCTGAACAAAGACTCTGTCAATTTTTCTGCATACTGTGGTCTCCCTGTATTCAGTTAACCTCTGTGAGCCGGTAATGAAATATCCCCATCCTTTGTTAACTTAGGAAGTGATGCCTTATATTTCATCTGGTTTCTTCGAACGATCTTCCCGCCTTTATTTGCAACGGACCATTTGAATCCTTCTGTCAGCGCTTCGCCGCTCTGAACCGCGCGTAACTGTGTCTGTGTAACAGGATATGTAACTGTAAATCCGTCCGCAGCATGGAAATCCGCAATTCTTAACAGCAGATCCACGTTATCCTTCTCGAAATGGAACTGCTCATATGACTCTCTTTCAGAATCAAATACCGGCATTTTTTCCAGAAAATAATCTTCATACTTCTGACTGCTGTATACAATTGATTTGCTTTCTTCATCCAGTTCAATTATTCGTATATCACAGCCTGTCACATTCATAGTGATACTCCCCAGCCCCAGAGGTTTTCCCGAACCGAGTTTATATCCCCTTTTGTCGTCCCGCAAAATAAAGTTCCCGTCTCTTGCGCAAAAGCAGCGAATTATAATCGCATTTTCATAAACTTATCTCTTACAGCGTGCCAGAAAAAACGGCATGCTTTTTTTTCTTGTGCGCTTCTGAGAGTTCCGTTAT
>CASFID010000068.1 GCA_949294665.1 uncultured Eubacteriales bacterium | reverse complement strand
TTTAGTAAGGTTTTTGTTTGACAGCTTAATTTTACATCAAAAAGGAACAGGATTCCTTATATTTTAGCCATTTTTTGAAAGTTGTGGATAACAAAACTCAGCAGATTTATCTTAGGGGGACAATTCTGCGAAAACTCAAGAAACAGACTCGTCATTTCTTTTCTCTCCGCAGTATGATAGAATGAATAAGGCACAGTTATTTACGAATGCGAATGAGAAACAGACAGGAGGACTTACATGGAAAACAAGAGGATCATCCAGGTAGAAGAGAAAGTACCGTTTAAGCTGCTGGTGCCGTTAAGCATCCAGCATATGTTCGCGATGTTCGGGGCATCGGTGCTGGTGCCGTTTGTATTTGGTATCAACCCGGCAGTCGTGCTCTTTATGAACGGGATCGGCACACTTCTCTTTATTCTGATCACAAAGGGGCGGGCTCCGGCATATCTGGGTTCCAGCTTTGCCTTTCTGGCGCCGGCGGGAGTGGTTATTTCAAAATGGGGTTACGAATATGCACTGGGCGGATTCGTTGTAGTAGGATTTTTAGGCTGTATACTGGCCGTACTTATTTACAAGTTCGGCTCCGACTGGATCGATGTAGTGCTTCCGCCTGCGGCGATGGGACCTGTTGTGGCTCTGATCGGTCTGGAACTTGCAGGGACGGCGGCTTCTAATGCCGGGCTTACGGAAGAAGTGATCGACGTAAGAAATGTGATCGTATTTCTTGTTACGCTTCTGGTTGCAGTGCTTGGTTCTGTCTTGTTCCGCGGCTTTCTGTCGGTCATCCCGATCCTGATCGCCATTATCGCGGGATATATTGCAGCTCTTGCGTGTGGCATTGTAGACTTTTCACAGGTTGCAGCAGCACCGCTTTTTTCAATTCCGAACTTCTCTACACCGAAGTTTAAGTGGGAGGCGATCGTGATCATCGTTCCGGTGTTGCTTGTCATTACTTCGGAGCATATCGGTCATCAGATCGTGACCAGCAAGATCGTGGGCAGAGATCTTTTGAAAGATCCGGGACTTCACCGTTCCCTTTTTGCGGACAACTTCTCCAGCATGCTCTCCGGACTGATCGGCTCTGTGCCGACAACGACCTATGGGGAGAATATCGGCGTCATGGCGATGACAAAGGTCTACAGCGTCTATGTGATCGGCGGAGCGGCTGTGCTGTCCATCATCTGCTCCTTTATAGGAAAGATGACGACACTGATCAACACGATCCCGGGACCTGTCATCGGCGGCATCTCGTTTTTACTGTACGGGATGATCGGAACTTCGGGTATCCGTATTCTGGTCGAGTCGCAGGTGGACTACAACAGATCCAGGAATATGGCGATGACTTCTGTCATTTTTGTTGTCGGTCTGTCCGGCATTACCGTTCAATTCGGAAGTATTCAGCTTACCGGAATGGTTCTGGCATGTGTGATCGGTATGATCATGGGCCTGATGTTCTATATCTTTGACCGGCTGAATCTTACCAATGACAGAGAAGACTAGAGCGCTATCTTCATGAGCGGCGCCGGCTAAGGCCGGCGCTAACTTTTTCTTAAAAAATAATATACAGGAAAGTTAAGAATCCGTTTAAAAAATTCATCGAAAAGGCCGGGTATAATCTCCTTATGGAAAAGGAGGAGATGCCCTTATGTGGGAAGAATGGGAAGATGGGAGCAGATACAGAGGGAGCGGATACAAAAGGAACAGATATATGGAAAAACGACATAGAGGGAACGCCGGTTCGGGACGTTCTGGTAAGAGGAGAAAGCGAAGAAAGCACAGACTTCTTAAGAGCATACTCTGTATCGCACTCGTCATTCCGATGATCATGGCTGTCCTCTGGGCAAAAGATATGATCAGCGGACAGAACAGTCTTGCGGTGATGGCGCTGCTCAACCCAAAAGTACGGGAGATCATGGCAAATAAGGACCAGTACCCGGAACAGCTGATCGAACTGCTCAAAAACAATGAAGAGACAGTGGATTTTGTTTATGACTATCCGGAAAAGAAAGATACATCTCCGGCAGATACAGTCGGGGAAGTCGTGCAGGGGCAGTTCCCTCTGCTCCTGCAGTGGGATGAACGATGGGGATACGCAATTTATGCGGATGATATGATCGCTGTCAACGGATGCGGTCCGACGGCGATCGCCATGGTGGCGGCAGGGCTCACCGGAGACAATACGGTGACGCCGTATAAAGTAGCTCAGTTTTCCGCCGAGAATGGATATTATGCGGGAGATTCCGGTACGAGCTGGACATTGATGACAGACGGCGCGCAGCAGTTCGGGATTTACGGGGAAGAGATGGGACTGAGCGAGGAGGAGGTATTCTCTGCCCTTGGAAACGGACATCCGATCATATGCAGTATGAGACCGGGCGACTTTACAACGACCGGACACTTTATCGTACTGACCGGAGTCGAAGACGGGAAGATCCGGGTAAACGATCCGAACAGCCGGGTGCGCAGTGAGAAGCTGTGGGATTACAGCAGGCTGGAGTACCAGATCAACAATCTGTGGGTGTATACGGCGATGTAGAGGCTAAGCCGGCGGTTATTCTTATTAACTGCCGGTTACTTTTTTGTCTGCATTTGTGAAAAAGGCTCAGTTGTGAGGGATATATGTAAACTGGTATAATGTGTGCAGGAAGAATATGTACAAGATGAAATGTGCATGACACGAAAATTGATGAGGAGGATACAGATATGCCGGTGGGTGAAGTGATACGCAGGAAGAGAAAAGAACTGGGACTTACACAGGAACAGGTGGCACAGCGCCTCGGAGTTTCCGCTCCGGCGGTCAATAAGTGGGAGAAAGGCAGCAGTTATCCTGATATCGCAATACTGCCTGCTCTGGCGCGTCTCCTCAATACGGACGTCAATACGCTTCTCTGTTTTCAGGAGGAACTCTCCGACAATGAGATCGCAGAGATATGTAATGAGATTGCGGCGATCATGGATGAGCAGGGCCTGGAGACGGCATTTGACGTAGCAGAGCAGAAAGTGCGCGAATATCCGAATTGCGGGAAGCTGATCCATATGATGGCGTCCATGGTGCAGGGATTACTGATGATGTCCGGCGGCTGGAGTGCAGACAGAGAAAAATATGAAGAGAAGATATATTTCTGGTACGAGCGCGTGACCGAATGCAGCGGGGACGAACAGGTGAAAAATGCCGCCGCTTATATGCTGGCAAGTGAATATATAAGGAGGAAGGAGTATAGGAAAGCACAAAAGATGATCGACTCCCTGCCGGAGCAGCAGGCAGATAAGAAACTCCTCAATGCACGTCTTCTGTTCGCACAGGAGGAATACGAAGAGGCGGCGGTATTGCTGGAAGGCAAACTTACAAATGTGCTTAACGATCTCGGCGCCGTTCTGTCCATGCTGATGGATATTGCCTTTGAGGAGGGAGACATGGACCGGGCAGAAAAGATCGCGCTCGCGGGGAAACAGACTGCTGTCCTGTATGACCAGTGGGGATACAGCCCGCTGATCCTGCCGATGGAGCTGGCGGTGAAGAAGAAGGATGTGGAAGAGAGCATTGCTTATATCCGGGAAATGTTCCGAATGCTGACTGAACCCCAGCATATGTCGGAATCTGTGTTTTATCGCCATATATATGGCAAAGAAAACCACGGAAGAAAGTTTGACGAAGCGATGGAAACTTATGCGGAGAAAATACTGCCGGGGCTGCTGGCAGAGATAAAGACGGACGAGGAGTATGCATTTCTGAGGGGAAATGAGGAGTTTCAGGAGTTGATTCGAGAGTATGATACAGATTCAACACGGACATATAGAAAACAGTAACCGTGGTAAAAACAGAAAGCTTTGCACTGTACCAGGATTCATTTTTAGGTTATAATGAAAATAATCTTTTGATGCGAAAGGGAGGTGCTCATATGCCTAAGACAGTCGGTATCGGACTTCAGGATTTTAGAAAGATCCGGGATTTAAATGCATTTTATATAGATAAGACAAAATTTATTCCGGAATGGTGGGAATCCAAGGATGAGGTCACTTTGATCACCAGACCGAGACGATTCGGAAAAACATTAATGATGAGTACGGTTGAAAACTTCTTTTCCGTTGATCATGCAGATGGATCACTGTTTGAATCACTTGAAGTATGGAATCACATGGAATACAGACAGTTACAGGGAACATATCCTGTAATCATGCTCAGCTTCTCTGATATTAAGGAAAATTCCTATCAGGAAGTAAGAAGTAAAATATGTGAGAGCATTGTGGATCTGTATAATCACTATGATTTTCTGGCCCGGGGAGAACTGCTTAATGACAGGGAAAAGGAGTATTTCTATAAAGTGTCTTCGGATATGCCGGACTCGGAAGTGTCTATTTCTCTAAGAAGGCTCAGTGGGTATCTCTATAAATATTATGGGAAGAAAACGATCATTCTGCTGGATGAATATGACACGCCTGTGCTTGAGGCTTATACAGGAGGCTACTGGAATGAACTTGTAACTTTCACAAGGAGCTTTTTTAATGCAACGTTTAAAAATAATCCGTATCTGGAGCGCGCGATCCTTACGGGAATCACCAGGATCAGTAAGGAGTCGATTTTTTCCGACCTTAATAATCTGAAAGTCGTGACTACAACATCAGAGGAATATGCGGACTGTTTCGGATTTACGGAAGATGAAGTGTTTTCGGCCCTTGAAGAATATGGAATGTCAGATCAGAAGCAGGAAGTGAAAAACTGGTATGACGGTTTTACATTTGGAAGTCTGACGGATATTTATAATCCATGGTCTATCATTAATTTTCTGGATACCGGGAAATTTCAGACGTACTGGGCAAATACGAGCTCTAACCATCTTGCCAACGAACTGATACAGCGAGGCAGTAAAGATATTAAAACAGATTTAAGGATCATGTTTGAAAATATGATCCACGGATGGTTTGCGGATTATGACAGCGGATACAATGATTTTGTCCGGGCATTGCTGCAGTCTGATCTGAAAGCGATGAATGTATATATGAATCGAGTAGCGGTTTCTACATTCAGCTTTTTTGATACAGGCAGAAAACCATCACAGGGAACAGAACCCGAGCGCTTTTATCATGGTTTTGTGCTGGGGCTTATCGTGGAACTGGAGGACAGATACAGCATTACGTCTAACAGGGAAAGCGGGTTTGGCAGGTATGATGTGATACTGGAGCCGTATGATACGAAAGATAATGCCTTTATTATGGAGTTTAAGGTGAGAGATCCAGAGGATGAAAAAGATCTGTCGGCAACGGTACAATCAGCGCTCGGACAAATTGATGATAAAAAATATGATACTGTATTATCAGCAAAAGGATTTCCTGCTGAAAGGATAAGAAAGTATGGATTTGCATTTCAGGGGAAAAAGGTTCTGATCGGTTGCGAGTAATAAATTCAAATTAATACATTGAATGGTTCTGTGAAATCGTCTAAAATAAATGAAGACAAATAAAAGGAACGGAGAAAACACAGATGATCAGAACAGCAATCGTAGAGGATGATCAGCTATATCAGAAATAGCTTTCTTCCTATATCACCAAATATGGGGAAGAACATGGTGAGAAATTTGATATAGCTGTATTTCCCGACGGATATGATATTGTTGAACGATACAGTGGAAATTATGATATTATCTTTCTGGATATCCAGATGGAGCATATGGACGGTATGGAAGCCGCGCGTAAGATCAGGAAGCTTGACGAGAATGTGATCCTGATCTTTATTACGAATATGGCACAGTACGCCATTCAGGGCTATGAGGTAAACGCGTTGGATTACGCGCTCAAGCCGATATCCGATTTTGCATTTTATCAGGAGCTGGACAAGGCGGTCAGAAAATTAAAGGGGAGAAACGAAGAGTATCTTACTGTGGCTCAGGAAAAGGGTATGATGCGCCTGAATCTCTCACAGATCAGTTATCTGGAAAGCCGGGGACATCAGATCATTGTGCATACGGATAAAGGAGAGTACACGTTCAGAGAGACCATGAAAGCGCTGGAAGAAAAGCTTTTATGGAAGCCCTCCCTGTGAAATAGCCCTGTTTCTTCAACAGGAACGCTGGCGGGAGATGAAGATGAAGAGGGAGATGGATGCGGTAAATTCTATTCTCCACCGCCAGTATGAACAGTATAACCTGTCCAAAGAAAATATAGAGATGATCAATCGCAAATACCACGATTTGAAACACCAGATTGGAGTAATTCGGACGGAGCGTGATTCAGAGAAGAGAGAACAGTATCTTGCAGAGATGGAGGAAGAGATCAAAACCTATGAGGCTCAGAACAAGACAGGAAATCAGGTTCTTGACACAATCCTGACAGGAAAGCATCTCTATTGTATGCAGCACGATATCAACTTTACCTGAGACAGCAGCTGCGGAAGGTCTGATTGATTATGACCAGACGGTTTTTTATTCGTTTGGATACGGACTTTCATACACTACGTTTGACAAGGAAATCTCGTCAATAGAAACAGATGGAGACACAATTTCATTGACAGTTACTGCGACAAATGCAGGAAGTACAGCAGGAAAAGATGTTGTTGAGATTTATTATACTCCTCCATATTACAATGGTGGAATCGAGAAATCAGAAGTGAACCTTGTCCAGTTTGAAAAGACAAAATTACTCGAACCTCAGGAAACACAGAAAATAGAAAGTTCCTGTATATACATTTTTGATGAATGCTTTGGGAGCAGGAACAGGTACAGTTGTGGCGGATGTAGTGACGATGCTGATTAACTGTGCGATATCCTTCTGGGTATTCTATCCGATCATGAAATGGATTTTTAAGAAATAAAAAGAAATCTGTGACATTAATAAATCCCGCCCGGATAATTCCACTCACAAGTTAGTACCTTACGAGTAGAATTGTTCAGGCGGGATACAATTTTATGTCATAAAATAGAAAAGATGAATATTATTTCTGATTTTCTTTCGCCAGCTCCTGCATCTTCATGGCGCGGACCTTAAGCGGCAGACCGAACAGTGTAATGAATCCGTCTGCGTCGTGGTGATCGTACATATCGCCGGTGGTGAAACTTGCCAGTGACTCGCTGTACAGGGAGTACGGGGACGTCTCGCCGGCTTTGATGATGTTGCCTTTGTACAGTTTGAACTTTACTTCGCCTGTCACATACTGCTGCGTCACATCTACAAATGCACGGATCGCCTCGCAGAGCGGTGTGAACCACTTTCCTTCGTATACGACCTGAGCAAGTTTATTGCCCATGTCTTTCTTCACTTCATATGTAGCGCGGTCGAGGATCAGCTCTTCCAGCTGCTGGTGAGCGGCCATCAGGATCGTTCCGCCCGGTGTCTCGTATACGCCGCGGGACTTCATACCTACCACTCGGTTTTCCACGATATCAACGATACCGATGCCGTGTTTTCCGCCCAGCTTGTTGAGTTCTGTGATGATGTCGGCTACTTTCATTTCTTTTCCGTTGATGCTCTTCGGAACGCCTGCCTCAAATGTCATGGTCACATATTCCGGCTCGTCCGGAGCTTTATGCGGCGGTACTGTGAGTACAAGAAGATCGTCGTAGTTTGGTTCTACGGACGGATCTTCCAGCTCCAGACCTTCATGGCTGATATGCCAAAGGTTGCGGTCGCGGCTGTAGCTGTGCTTCGTGTCGAACGGAAGATCGATGCCGTGTGCTTTGCAGTATTCGATCTCATCTTCACGGGACTGCATGGTCCAGAGGTCCGTCATACGCCAGGGAGCGATGATCTTGATGTCCGGAGCGAGAGCCTTGATGCCAAGCTCGAAACGGATCTGGTCGTTTCCTTTTCCTGTAGCGCCGTGACAGATGGCAACAGCGCCTTCCTTACGTGCAATCTCAACCAGCTTCTTCGCGATGGCCGGACGCGCCATGGATGTGCCGAGCAGATATGCGTTTTCATATACAGCGCCTGCCTTTACGCACGGCATGATGAAATCCTCGGCAAATTCATCCACGATATTTTCAATATATAATTTGGAAGCTCCGGAGAGTTTTGCCCTCTCGTCGAGTCCGTCAAGCTCCTCGCCCTGTCCGCAGTCGATACAGCAGCAGATCACGTCGTAACCGAATGTCTCTTTGAGCCACGGAATGATCGCCGTTGTGTCAAGTCCGCCTGAATATGCCAAAACTACTTTCTCTTTACTCATTTTTGATAGCCTCCCGAATGTATTTTTATCAAAATTAACTGTCTGTCGGGACACCCGGCAGATATTGTATGGTTTACCGCTTTTAGCAAGCTACACCATACTATACACCACAACTTATAATTATGCAAGAGAAAATTTATAAAAATAAAAAATATGCATATTAATGAGAAAAAATGCATAAAAATACATAATAAATATTCTGGAATGGATATCAGAAAAAGAAAAAGTAAAAGACTGATCAATAAATGGAAAACAGATGTTATTATAAATATAAATTAATGAAACAACAATTACTCTTAAAACACAAAGGAGGTATTATATGATCTACACGGTAACACTGAATCCGGCTATGGACAAGACGGTCGAGATCCCGTCTCTTACGGTCGACGCTGTAAACCGAATCGCATCTGTGCGGACGGATCCGGGCGGAAAAGGCATCAATGTTTCAAAAGTGATCAGCAAGCTGGGCGGCAGGAGCGTCGCCGCCGGCATCCTTGGCGGGGATACGGGGCGGTCGATCCTCTCGGCTCTTAAGGAGATGGGACTTACGACCTGTTTTCATTTTGTCCCGGGTGAGACCAGGACCAATATGAAGATCATTGATCCGGTGCAGCACACGAATACGGATCTGAACGAACCGGGCGTAACGGTCTCGGAAGACGTTCTGGAAGAACTGCTCAGAGAACTTACTGCCAAGGCCGGGAAAGGGGATATCGCAGTGATTTCCGGGAGTATTCCGAAAGGCGCTCCGAAAAACATATACTATATCTGGACGCAAGCATTCCGTGAGAAGGGCGTGAAAGTGATCCTGGATGCTGACGGGGATCATCTGAAAGAAGGCATTAAGGCGTCTCCCTTTCTTATCAAGCCGAATGATCACGAACTTTCCGGTCTGGCAGGACGGATACTGAACACGCCGGAAGAACTTGCCGGGACCGCGCGGAAGCTGATAAAGGAGTGTGGGATCTCCCGGATCGTCGTGTCCATGGGCAGTGACGGAGCCCTGTATGTGACGCCGAAAGAGATTGTATATGCAGAAGGGCTTAATGTCCCGGTAGGAAGTACGGTGGGAGCAGGAGACAGCGTAGTGGCGGCTCTGGCAGTTGCGGAGGAGAGAGAGATGAGCCTGGAAGATACGGTCCGACTGTCCATGGCTGCAGGAGCGGCGAACGTGATGTGCAGCGGCACTCAGCCGGCGGAGTACGAGGCGGTCCGTGAACTGATCCCCAAGGTGGCATTTCGACGGATCGGATGAACCTGTATTGTTAGTTTTGCAAGAAAGATATAAAAAAAGAATAACTTTTTTATTAAAATTATATAATCAAAAATGCAAAGCGATGCATAAAAAGTGCAAACTAATAGGTTCAAAGTCTGTTATAATAGTGCATGTAAGCAGATTTTACTTCTCGCATCCAGCGGGAAAAGGTTTGTTGAACAGCATGAGGAGCAGGGCTTTTAACTGTCCGCTGAATGCTAAAAATCTAAAGAAAGGGGGATGTGAGCATGCCAGATATTCGGCTGACGAGAATCGACAATAGGCTGATCCACGGTCAGGTTGCAACGCAGTGGTGCGGCGTAGTGGGAGCAAATCTTCTGCTTGTCGCAAACGATGAAGTTGCCGGGGATGAGTTCCGCCAGGGTCTGATGAACATGGCTGCGCCGTCATATGCACAGACAAGATTCTTCACTCTGGAAAAGACGATCAATATCATCCACAAAGCTTCTGCGAATCAGCATATTGCAATTATCTGCGAAACACCACAGGATGTGCTCAAGCTGGTAGAAGGCGGAGTGCCGATCAAGAAAGTAAATATCGGCAATATGCACATGGCTGATGGAAAACGTCAGGTCGCAACTTCGGTTGCAGTGGACGATGACGATGTGGCAGCTTTTAAAAAGCTGCAGGACCTGGGCGTGGAACTCGAGATCAAACGTGTTCCTGACACGCCGACCGAAAGCATCGACAAATTGTTCAAATGATCCAAAGCGATCAAAAAAAGTTTTATTAGCTAAAGGGTTTTATTAGTTAACAGGAAAGGAGTAGACATGGAGATATCAATTATCCAGGCAATTCTGGTCTTTGTGGTAGCCTTTATCATGGGTATCGACCAGTTCAGCTTTTTAGAGTCTCTGTACCAGCCTATCGTTACCTGCCCGATCATCGGCGCAATCCTTGGTAACTTTGAGCTTGGTATTGTAGTTGGTGGTGCATATCAGCTCATCCAGATCGGAAGTATGCCGATCGGTGGCGCTCAGCCGCCAAACGCTATCCTCGGAGGTATCATGGCGACGATCTTCGCGGTATCACTTAATATGGAGGCAACCGCAGAGGGCGTCGGCGCAGCGCTTGGTCTCGCTATTCCGTTCGCAGTATTCGGACAGTACGCAGTTACTCTGACATTTACATTTATGTCAGGTATGATGGCCAGAGCTGACAAGTGCGCGGAGAACGCAGATGTAAAAGGCATCCGTAATATCAACTTCCTCGAGATGGGAGTACTCGGATGTCTGTTCGGTGTCCTCGCAGTAGCAGGTCTGTACGGCGGTTCCGCTCTTGGTAATGCGCTTCAGGACTTCTCTTACCAGTTCTCATGGGTAATGGCAGGTCTGGATGCAGCCGGCGGAGCAATGAAGTTCGTTGGATTTGCAATTCTTATGAAGGTTATGATGTCCGGAGAGATGTGGGGATTCCTTCTGGCTGGATTCGCAATGTCACTGCTGTGCAGTGCGAATGAGGCCACATCCGGGGCAACTCTGATCCTCTGTGCATTTGTAGGCGCTGCTATAGCGATCTACGACTTCACGACACAGACGAAGATCAAACAGAATGCAGGCGCAGGTGCCGGCTATGTAGGAGGTGACGAGGATGGCATATAATATTCCGGATAGATATCAGGATCTGACTCCGGCTCCGAAGCTGGATAATAAGACGTTAAACAAAATGGTTTGGCTGTCCTGTTTCTTACAGGCATCTTTCAACTATGAGAGAATGCAGGCTTGTGGATGGCTCTGGTCCATGCTTCCCGGTCTTCAGAAGATACATACGAACAAAGAAGACCTGAAAGCTTCCATGGCTCACAACCTGGATTTCCTGAACACACACCCGTTCCTCGTAACATTTGTAATGGGTATCGTTCTCTCACTGGAGCAGAACAAAGCTGATACGAAGACGATCCGTTCCGTACGTATTTCTGCGGCAGGTCCTCTCGGCGGTATCGGTGATGCGCTGTTCTGGCTGACACTTGTTCCGATCACGGCAGGTCTTACCGCTAACATGGCTATGGAAGGCCAGATCATCGGTGCGATCCTGTTCCTGATCATCTTCAACGTAGTTCAGTTCGTTGTTCGATTCGGACTTATGTACTGGTCTTACGGACTTGGAACAAAAGCGGTTACTCTGCTGACGTCAAACGCGAAAGAGTTCACACGTGCGGCAAGTATCCTTGGTATCTTTGTGGTAGGCGGTCTGATCGCAAACTACGGCTCTACAACAGTGCGTATGATCGTAGGCGACACACAGATCAACATCCAGGAACTGCTGGACGGCGTACTGCCTAAGCTGATCCCGCTGCTGATCACACTCGGAATCTACGCTCTGATCAAGAAGGGCTGGACACCGGTAAGATGTATCATCCTTATCCTTGTAGTAGGTATCGTAGGATGTGCGTTCGGTATCTGGACAGGTAACTCACAGGCAATGGATGCAGACGGAAATACTATTCCGGGCGGATATACACCGCTTGTAGAGTGGTATGAGTATCCGGCTCCGGCTCCGGCTGAAAAGACAGGACAGGAAGTTTGGGACGCTCTGGAATCCATAGTCAATGATCTGCAGGATACAGGCGTTGAAGTAAATATGCCTGAATAAGTCTTATCGGACACAGAAGGAAAGACTGCTGTACAGGTCTTTTCAAAAAGAGTAAGAGGGGGCTTACGTGCCTCAGAAAAACGAGGGGAGGGATTCTGATCCCCCCCTCATATTATTACGGAAAGAAATCAGGTGGCTTTTTGAGTACGACAACTATTATTATCGTAGTGATAGCTGCAGTCGGATATCTTATCTTCCAGGGGATAAAAAATATCCAGCTCCGCAGCATGAATGACGGGCTTCGCAGGAAAGACAGCGAACTGGTGGAAAAAGTGGCAGATATGAAGATTTCGCGCAGGATTCTGGGGGATTATGTGTGCGATCTGTACAAGATGAGGGCATACTACATCACTCATGAAGAGGACAGGTTTGAAGAGATGCTGCGCCACATGCTCTGCGCCAGATATGCAGATCCGGCGGATAAGAAGAGTTTCCTCGAGACCTATTTCCACACCTTTCTCATTAAAAAGAACAGGAAATACGCGGATATGATCCTTGAGGAGATCAAAAAGACAGGCGATGAAAAATTCATCCGCTACAATGAAGAGTCGTATGCTGTGATGATGGATGGCCGGAGCGACCTGATCGATAAAATGATCGAAGACATTAATTCTAAAAAATATTATGGCTTTGCGCTGGGCGTAATACTGTATATGGTTGCAAAACAGTATTCCTCCCTGGGGGATGATGAAAATGCACTTACATATATGCAGAGTGCGAAATCCTGTTTTCATCCAAAGGCAGTTTATATGCCTGTTGTTGAAAAATATCTGAATGAAGCAGATGTGTGAAGATCAAGAGACATGCTCTGCACATAGCAGGCGGTAAACGAAGAACAGGAGAGGTATTATGATTGGATTAATAGTTACAGGACATGCTAATTTCGGTTCGGGCATCACAAGCTCTGTGAACCTGATCGCAGGCGAGCAGGAAGCATATCGCGGCGTAGATTTCCTGCCGACATACAGCACGGAGGATCTGACACGCGAACTCTCGAAAGCGCTGGATGAGCTCAAAGACTGTGAAGGCGTCATCATCTTCACGGATCTTATGGGCGGAACGCCGTTCAATGTGTCGGCGCAGCTCGGACGGGAAAGAAAAGATATAAGAGTGATCGCAGGGACGAATCTTCCGATGCTCGTCGAGGTCGTGATGTCCCGCAAGTTCATGGACGATCTGGATGAACTGGTGGATTCTCTTATCGAGACGGGCAAAGAACAGGTGATCAAATACGAATTCAAGCAGGTAGTACAGGAAGAGTCTGAGGACGGGATCTGAGCGCGCCTGCATGGTATAAACAGCGGCCGGTGATACCGGACTGCATGACCTGCTGTGGAAAGGCAGGGGAAGGGGAAGAAAAAATGAGTGAGATATTTGGCATTACACAGGAAAAAATGCAGGAAACATTATCAACATTTACACTGACAGAAATCTATCAGCAGCCTGCGACATGGGAGAAGACATGCAGGCAGATTTCGGAGCATAAGGATGAGATCCAGAAGTTTATTGATCAGGTGATCAAATGTGATGATTACGACGTCATCCTGACAGGAGCAGGAACGAGCGAATTCGTAGGAAACGCGCTGTTTCCTCATCTTGCAGGACTTCTCGACCACAAGGCAAAATCATACGGGACGACGGATATCGTAGCGACTCCCGAGGCTTATCTCTCCCGCACGAAGCCGACGCTTCTTATCAGTTTCGGGCGTTCCGGTAATTCACCGGAGTCCGTAGGTGCGATCGACGCGGCTGAGAGCGTATGCGACAATGTTTATCATCTGTTTGTCACATGCAACAAAAACGGCGCGCTGTCGAAACGTGCAGACACAACGGAGAACTGCTATGCGATCAATCTGACAGACGAGACGCACGATCAGAGTTTCGCCATGACTTCCAGCTACACGAATATGTATCTGGCGACGTATCTCTGCTTCCATCTCGGAGAACTGGATAAAGTGCTTGGTGAAGTGAAAGAGATCACGGCAGCAGCACAGGATTTCCTCGACAACAGATACGGGATCGCCCAGAAGATCGTAGACGAATATGATTTCAGACGGATCGTCTATCTGGGAAGCAACACTCTGAAAGGAACGTCTCAGGAATCGGCGCTTAAAATGCTTGAGCTGACAGCAGGAAAAGTCGTGACCATGTATGATACGCCGATGGGCTTCCGCCACGGACCGAAATCTATCGTAGACGACACGACGCTCACAGTTGTGTATCTCAGTGATGATCCCTACACAAGACAGTATGAGAGAGACCTTATCAAAGAGATGAGCGGGCAGCGCAAGGGCAACAGGATCGTTGCGGTGATGAGGGCCATGGATGATGAGATAGCCTCCCTGGTCGACTATTCGGTCACATATGATCTGCCGGAGATGCATGAAAATGTGCAGCTCGGACTGGATTATATTTTATTCGCTCAGACGCTGGCCGTGCTGAAGTCTCTTTCTATGTCCCTTACACCGGACAACCCGTGCCCGACAGGCGAAGTAAACAGAGTTGTAAAAGGTGTGACTCTGTATCCATACACAAGAAAGTAAGAACGACAGAAAAGAAGAACATGGTTTGCCTTCCGGCAGACCATGTTCTGATAAGGAGGCACATGCAAGTATGAATTTAGAAGTCATTATCTGGACCTGTGTGACGGTAGGAGTGCTGATCGGCATTTTTGCGATCGTACTGTCATTTATCTCCGCGCGGAATATGAAGAAGAACCGCGAGACGATGAGAAAGCTTCAGGAAGGGATTCGTGTCGGCGCACGGATCATGTTTGGCGGTGGTATATACGGCAAGATCGTGAAAGTCAAAAACGACGTCATCGACGTGGAGATCAGCAAAGGCACTGTGATCCAGATTTCACGCTACAGCATCCAGGAGATCGTGTCGGACTGATACAGCTATTCGTTCTGCGGTATGTTCTGATTTTCAGATATTTTTTTGATATAAGCGCTGGGCGTTATGTTAAAATATTTCTTAAAGAGACGTGAGAAGTAATGGATGGAGCTGAATCCGAGCATATAGGCGATCTCGCTGATCGTGTACTGATTTTCGCGGATCAGTTCCTTACTCTTCTGAAGCTTGATGTTCAGAAGATAGTTCTTAGGCGATGTGTTCAGGTGAGTCTTGAACAAAGCCTGGAGTGAGGAACGTGAGATAAAGAACTCATGGCAGATCTCCTCGATCGTAACAGGCTCTGCGATCCGGGCATTCATATAGGTGAGGATCTCGGAGAGCAGATCGTTCCTTGACGACTGACTGTCGGAGAGCAGAGTCTGATGGCTGACGGTCTCGTAGAACTGCAGGAGCAGAAGAAGCGTCTCCTGGAGATAGCACACGAGGAGCGTTCCCGTATAGTAGGAATGTTCAAAGCTCTCGATCAGGACCTTCCAGAGGATCTGCTGCATCTCACTCGTACAGTGGAATAAGTGGTTCAGGATGTGAAGGGTTTTCCTCTGGTTCACATCGAATATCACAGTCAGGTATGAGCAGGATGATCCGATGTTGACAGAGACGGCGTCAGCCCGGTACAAGATGAGGTCATGCGCATGCATGGAGTAGCTGCCGCTGGACAGACTGATATCCATGGAGCCTTCATAGATGTAGAGAAGTTCATAGGATCTGCTGGCGGGCTTGACGACACTGTACGCCTTGTCCATCCGCGTGAACCAGCAGTCGACGATCCTGCGGACATGAAACGGCACAGATACCGGCTGATAAGTATATGGAGTGGAAAGTTTAAGGATATCCGGTTCTTTCCCGGGGGTGATAAGTCTCCAGGTCAGGGGGACGGAGAGCGGGATCAGGTTGAAACGAACACCGGGAGCAAGCTTTATAAAATGTCTTACGGGGAATGTACGAAGTTCGCCTGCATCGGGAGTGCCGCTGATAAGGATCCTCGCCGTACCCTGCGGGCATTCGATGTAGGATTCGCAGGGCAGGACAAAGAGCTGGTCCAGTTTTTTAGACGCAGAAGTGATCTCACGACTGATCAGATCGTACTTTTGTACATCTACCGGTTCATCATAAAATGATCCGTAGGGTTCAAAGCTCTTGTCGCTTGTCTTGACCATCATAATATCTTCCCCCCCTGATGATATATTTGAGTTTGTACTTTTTAAATTATATAATAAAGAAGATGAAGAATCAAGGAGGAGTCTGCTATGATCATTCAGAGTAAAAAGGTGTGGCTTGCGGATCAGTTTCTGGAAGCCCAGATCGAAGTGGAGAATGGAAAAATCGTTAATATCTATAACTACGGAGAGAAACCGGCGGATGCAGATTACGGAGACGAGCGTATTCTGCCGGGCTTTATTGATGTACACTGCCATGGCGCGTACGGGTTTGACACGAATGACGCGGAGGAAGAAGGGCTTCGTAACTGGGTGGCGAATATTGTAAATGAAGGAGTGACGGCTCTGCTTCCGACTACGATCACACAAAGCGAAGAAGTGCTCACAAATGCGCTCAAAAACGTTGCAAAAGTAGTGCGGGAGGGGTATACTGGTGCGGAGATCCTGGGCGTTCACTTTGAAGGTCCGTTCCTTGATATGAAATATAAAGGTGCACAGCCGGAACAGTATATCGTAAAACCTTCGGTAGAGCAGTTTAAAAAGTACCAGGAGGCGGCGGATGGACTGATCCGCTATATCACGATGGCGACAGAGCAGGACGATGATTTCGCCTTGACAAAATACTGTGCCGAGCACGGCGTGGTTGTAAGCATCGGACATTCTGCGGCAACGAGCAGGCAGGCGATACAGGCGTTTGCTCACGGGGCGAGATCTATGACGCATGTATATAACGGCATGACACCTTTCAATCACAGGGCGAACGGTCTGGTAGGAGCGGCATACCGCATAAAAAGCATGTACGGAGAGATCATATGCGACGGCAATCATTCGACGTATGCGGCTCTCCACAATTTCTTCGAGGAGAAAGGCCCCCATTACGGTATGATGGTCAGTGATGCGCTGATGGCAAAGGGCTCCCCGGCGGGATCGAAATTTATCTTCGGGGGCAATGAGATCGAGATCTATGAGGATGGAAGCGCACATCTGACATCATCGAAAGGACTGGCAGGCTCCACTCTGCGCATCAATGAGGGGCTGCGGATCCTGATCGAAGAAGCGCTTGTGCCGGTAGACACGGCAATCAATGCATGCACAAAGAACCCGGCGGCATGTCTGCGCATAGAGGACAGAAAAGGCTCGATCAAAGTCGGACTTGATGCGGATCTCGTAGTGCTTGACCGGGATTATAAGGTAATCCAGACATACTGTAGAGGAGAGGCTGTACATGAGTAAGAAAAGATCGAGGAAACCGGTGGAGAAGATTCGGCTTTCAGGCAGAAATATATATACGGATAAGAGAGGGCGCACCATTTATTACGATCTGGTGACAAGGCGGGGATATCTGATCGATAAGGCGAACGAGAACTCTGCTGTATTCTACAAGA
Organism: uncultured Eubacteriales bacterium; assembly: GCA_949294665.1. Lineage (GTDB taxonomy): Bacteria > Bacillota > Clostridia > Lachnospirales > Lachnospiraceae > Mediterraneibacter. The sequence goes on along the minus strand of CASFID010000068.1, from coordinate 35,533 downwards.
ACAGATTTGTCGTGATCCTGTTCGCGGCAATCCTCTTCGGTGCGACATTCCTTTCATGGCTGCAGGCGCTGATCGCCTGGGCGATCATGATGGCGCTGGCGGAGTTTGCGTTTCGCAGAGTATTCTTAAAGAAACTGGATCCTGTGACAGATGTGGATTTTGAACGGCGTATATCCGCGCTGCAGTACATTATCGAGAACAAGGAGAGAGGGAGAGTCATCGTGCTTGCGTTTCTCTATCTGTTGTTCGCGGTGCTTATCATACTGAATGCCTATGTGGAAAAGTATTCCGTCGGGCTGCTCATATTCAGCGGATGCCTTGCCCTGGTGGGATTCTACTTTGGGATACTTCACATTATCGCTCTGACAAAGATGAAAAAATGAGGAAACAGACGACATAAAAGAGATCCCGCATCACTGTGGTGCGGGATCTCTTTTATGTTGTGATTGTGTCTGCGCGCAGGATTCAGGCTTTTCCCTCTGATCCGCACACGTCGATCTTCTGTTTTACAAGAGCAGTTACATGCTCCATTCCGACAGCATTGTATTTCTTCGGATCATATGCGTCAGGATTCTCCGCAAGATATGCTTTCACACCGTCGCTGAAAGCAGCTCTTAATTCAGTCGCAAAATTAACTTTACAGATGCCGCGTGTGATCGATTCACGTACCGCGTCGTCCGGAACGCCGGAAGCGCCATGGAGGATAAGCGGGATGGAGACGAGCTCGCGGATCGCGCTTAAACGGTCAAAGTCAAGCTTCGGAACACCTTTATAGAAACCGTGTGCTGTTCCGATCGCAACAGCCAGAGAGTTCACCTGGGTACGCTCTGCAAATTCCTGCGCCTGCTTCGGATCTGTGAACGGAGAGTCGTCTGCGGCCTCAAGATCGTCCTCTTTTCCGCCGACCTTTCCGAGCTCAGCTTCAACGCTGATCGCAGACGGAGCGCACGCGTCCACTACACGGCGCGTCAGGGCGATATTTTCTTCAAAAGATTCGTGAGAGCCGTCGATCATGATGGAAGTGTACCCTTTGCGAAGAGCCTGCATAGCCAGCTCGAAGCTGTTTCCATGATCTAAATGCATGGCAACCGGCACGTCCGCGCGTTCTGCCGCGGTCCGGACCATGGCGAGATAGTAATCCAGTCCCGCGTATCGGATCGTTGAAGGAGTTGTCTGCATAATGACCGGAGCTTTCATTTCCTCCGCAGCCTTGATGACCGCCATGACCATTTCCATATTTTCCACGTTGAAAGCGCCTACTGCGTAATGGCCGTCCTGTGCTTTTTTCAGCATTTCATTTGTTGTAACTAATGGCATAAAAATAACCTCGATTCTTTAGAATTTTTCCGGCGCAATCCTTTTGAGGACGCCGTTTCACTGCTATCAGTATAGCACACAACTGCCTGTTCTGTCTTTCCATTTTTTACTTTCTTAAAAAATGCAAACGATCGTTTAAATAATCCAAAGTAGGACCTGTTTTATCGTGCTACGATAAAAAGAAAAAGGAGTAGGAAAGATGCGTCAGAATCCGTTAAAGAGAATCGTAGAATTGCAGAAACAGGGGAAAAATGTTGGTATCTATTCAGTCTGCAGCGCAAACAGATATGTGATCGAAGCCGCGTTGAAAAGAGGGCTGGCGGACGGCTCCTGCGTCCTGATCGAAAGTACGGCGAATCAGTGCGATCAGAACGGAGGGTACACAGGAATGAAGCCGGCGGATTTTAAGGAGTTTGTCCTTGACATCGCCGGGAATATCGGGTTTGACAAAACAAAGGTGTTTCTGGGCGGGGATCACCTCGGTCCGCTTACTTTTGCCCGGAAAGACGAAGCCGGAGCCATGGCCGATGCGGAAGAACTGATCCGCCATTATGTGGGAGCAGGTTTCACCAAGATCCATATCGATACGAGCATGAAAACAGGCAGCGACGATCCGGATGTCCGCCTGTCTGACGAGATCATCGCCGGCCGGGGAGCGAGACTTGCGCGTGTGGCGGAAGAGACATACAGGAAACTGCTCGAAAAAGAGCCTGACGCTATCCCTCCGGTCTACATAATCGGAAGCGAGGTTCCGATACCGGGCGGCGCCGTGGGAAGCGGAGACAATGGCGTCCAGGTGACGAAAGTCGAGGACTTTAAAAATACGGTTGCGGCGTTTGAGAAAGCATTCAGTGAAGCAGGGCTTGACAGCAGCGTGTGGGATCGTGTGATCGGCGTTGTAGTCCAGCCGGGTGTTGAAGAGAAGGACAGCGGGTGTACGGAGTACGACCGGGAAAAGGCGAAAGAACTGATGGCGTCCATTAAGGATTTTCCATCCCTGGTGTTCGAGGGCCATTCAACGGATTATCAGACAAAGGTCAGACTGCGCGAACTTGTTGAGGACGGCGTAGGGATTCTCAAAGTCGGGCCCGGACTTACATTTGCGATGCGGGAAGCGGTGTTCGCTCTGGAGCATATCGAGAAAGAACTGCTTTGCGGAACGGATATACAGCCGAGCAGGTTTGCAGAGACGCTGGATGAAGCGATGTTAAAGGACGATAAGCACTGGAGAAAACATTATCAGGGGACGCAGAGAGAACTGCGGCTGAAACGGAAATATTCCTTCTCCGACCGGTGCAGATACTATATGCCGGTGCCGGAGGTGGAGGCGGCTCTGCAGCGCCTGCTCGGCAATCTTCGCACTGTGGGGATTCCTTTGAACCTTTTAAGTCAGTTTATGCCGATTCAGTACACGAAAGTACGCGAGGGAATGCTTGAACCTGATCCGGTCGCTCTTATTGAGGACAGGATCACGAATACGATCGATGAGTACCTGTACGCCACCCATCAGAGCGAACTGATGTGACTGTGACAATGTCACTGTTCTTTTTCCATGGGATATGGTATCCTGAATCTGGCAGAACGCCAGAATAAAAACAGGAGAACGATCGACTATGGGATTTTCGATAGAGACAGGAATATCAGCTTTTACGGTATTTATACAGGGACTTATCAGCTTCTTTTCGCCCTGCGTGCTTCCGCTCGTGCCGTTGTATTTGGGATACCTTTCGGGGGGATTGTCTGATGAGAGCAGGAAACTGAGGCTGTTTCTCAGGGTGCTCATGTTTACGTTGGGCATAAGCGCGGCTTTCTTTATACTCGGAGCGGGCGCATCGGCTGTGGGAAGATTTTTCAGTGAACAGAGGATGCTCTTTGCACGCATCGGCGGCATTCTCATTATCCTGTTCGGTCTGTACCAGATCGGCGTATTCGGCAAGTCCAGGCTGCTTGGCGGAGAACACAGGCTCCCGGTACGCCTGGAGAAGATGACGATGTCGCCTGTGACGGCGTTTCTTATGGGATTTTTGTTCAGCTTCGCCTGGACGCCATGCGTAGGACCGGCGCTCACGAGCGTGCTGCTGATGGCGGGGAGCGCGAAGACGAGCGCGGCGGGGTTCATGCTCATAGGGGTGTATACGCTTGGCTTTATCCTGCCGTTTCTTGCAGCCGGACTGTTTACTGCCAGACTCCTGGGATTCTTTAAAAAGCATATGAAAGCAGTGACATATACGGTAAAGATCGGCGGCGTCCTGATGATCCTTATGGGAATCCTCATGTTTACGGGAAGGATGAACGATATCACAGGTTATCTGTCCTCCGTGCGGTATGAGTCCGCAGATGTGGAGAAAGGCAGTTCTTCGGAGGAAGAAACGGCTCGGGACGACAGTTCGTCCGGGGAGGACGCTGCGCAGGAGGACAGCGCCGCGAAAGAAGACGACGCTCAGAAAGACGCTGCTTCCGGCAGCGGGGAGAGCGCGGCGGAAGAGGAGGATTCCGGGGAGGGCGAATACGAACTCAGTCCGGCTCCGCTGGCGGATCTTGAGCTGACCGATCAGTATGGGAATACGCACACTCTGGCGGATTACAAGGGAAAGGTTATCTTTCTGAACTTCTGGGCGACATGGTGCGGACCGTGCCGGAGAGAGATGCCCGATATCCAGAAACTTTATGAAGAATATTCGGCGCAGGGCGAGGACGCAGAAGTTGCCATACTTGGGGTTGCAGGACCGGAGATCGGACAGGAAGGATCGGCGGAAGAGATCGCCGCGTTTATGGAAGAGAACGGATATACCTATCCGGTGCTCATGGACGAGAGTGGTGAGATGTTCGCCGAGTATGGGATTTCCGCTTTCCCGACCACATTTATGATAACGGAAGACGGGGATCTGTATGGATATGTCCCCGGACAGATGCCGGAAGATATCATGAGGAGCATCATAGAAGAGACGCTGGGACTCAGCGCAAAACAGGAATAAAAACGGACAGCAGCAGACGGAGATCATTTCCGCCTTCTGCTGTCTGTTTTATTTCATACTTTTTCGGAAGACAGAATCGTGCTATAATGATCACATCGAAATTTACGGGAAAGTGGCATACATCATGGTTACGATAGAGGACAACTGTTTCTCCATCCCTCAGATCTGCGAGTCTGGTCAATGCTTTCGGCTGGACGCTGTGTCAGAGGATACATACGAGCTGCTGGCGGGCGACAGATACCTGAAGATCGGGATCCGGCAAAAGGCTCTGGCAGATGAAGCGGACAAAGCAGGAAGGACAGAGACATATGGAGAGACGATTCTGCACTGCACACAGGAAGAATATGAGGCATTCTGGAAAGAGTATTTCGATCTTTCGGCGCCGTATTCCGATTATATCGGTCTGATCGATGAGGAAGATGGATATCTCAAAAGCGCCGCCGCGTTCGGCAGAGGTATCCGCATTCTCAGGCAGGATGTATGGGAGATGATCATTACATTCATTCTCTCCCAGCAGAACAATATCCCCCGGATCAAAGGGCTGATCCGGGCGCTCAGCGAAAGGTACGGAAAGAGACAGAAAACGCCGGACGGGAGAGCGTATCACGCGTTTCCCCGGGCAGAGGAACTCGCACAGGCAACGGAAGAGGAACTGCGGGGACTGAAACTGGGATACCGAAGTAAATATATCTGTCAGACGGCCGGGATGGTCGCCGGGGGCGGGATCGATCTGGACGCATTGAGAGGAATGGAGTATACGGAAGCCCGTGCGGAGCTTATGCGGCTCTCCGGCATCGGCGGCAAGGTGGCTGACTGTATCTGTCTGTTCGCCCTGCACCAGATGGACGCCTTTCCGGTGGATACCCATATTAAGAAAGTGCTGGAACTCCACTATCCCGGCGGATTCCCGTTTGAGAGATATAAAGGGTGCGCAGGAGTGATGCAGCAATACATATTTTATTATGATGTGAAATACCGCCCGCACATAGTATGAGTGCAGAGAGGACGGCACACTGGAAGAGAGGAGAAGAAAAATGAATGTACTTGTAGTTGTAGACATGCAAAAGGATTTTATCGACGGCTCTCTCGGCACGAAGGAAGCCGTCGGGATCGTCCCGGCCGTCGTGGAGAAGATCCGTAAATTTGAAGGAAAAGTGATCGCTACGAGAGATACGCATGACGAAGATTATCTGGAGAGTGCGGAAGGAAGGCATCTTCCGGTCGTGCACTGCGTGAAGGACACACCGGGCTGGCAGCTCGACAGGGAAGTGGCGGAAGCCCTGGGCAGTAAAGCAGGGTACATGGTCATCGATAAGCCTACGTTTGGAAGCGTGGAACTGGGCGAATATGTAAAACAGTTAAACGATACTGCAGAGCCGGTTGAAAAGATCACACTGGTGGGGCTGTGCACAGACATCTGCGTGATCTCCAATGCGCTGCTCCTGAAAGCATACCTGCCGGAAGTGCCGGTCGAGGTCGACATTTCGTGCTGTGCGGGCGTGACGCCGCAGAGCCATGAGCAGGCGGCGGAGGCAATGAAGATGTGCCAGATTGAAATCGTATAGCGTCGCAGGCGGCAAGTGCTGCCGGAAAGCGTTAGAAAAGTATGACAGGATAACAGGAAAAGGAGATGGAGGCATGGAAAATTTTCAGTATTACACACCGACGAAAGTCGTATTTGGAAAAGGAACCGAAGATCAGACCGGGCAGCTCGTCGCGGAGCAGGGCTGCCGGAAAGTGCTTGTTCATTATGGAAGCGGCAGTGTGATAAGGAGTGGTCTGCTGGAGCGCATATACCGTTCTCTCGACGAGGCGGGGATCCGTTACATTTCTCTGGGCGGAGTCGTGCCGAATCCCCGGCTGTCTCTTGTGTATGAGGGGATTGAGCTCTGCAAAAGGGAGAACGCTGATTTTATCCTCGCCGTGGGCGGCGGCAGCGTGATCGATTCTGCAAAAGCGATCGGTTACGGCGTGGCAAATGACGGCGACGTATGGGATTTCTATGACGGGAAAAGGAGAGTAGAAGGCTGTCTGCCCATCGGCGTAGTCCTGACCATCGCGGCGGCGGGCTCGGAGATGAGCGATTCTTCTGTTATAACAAATGAGAACGGGTGGCTTAAACGGGGATACAGCAGCGACTTTGGAAGAGTGCGTTTTGCAGTGATGGATCCGGAACTGACTATGACGCTGCCGAAATATCAGACTGCCAGCGGGTGCGTTGATATTATGATGCACACAATGGAGCGCTATTTTAATCATTGCGATAACATGGAGATAACCGACGGCATCAGTGAACATCTGCTTCGGACGGTGATGAAACATGCGAAGATCCTGATGACGGAACCGGACAATTATAATGCAAGGGCTGAGGTGATGTGGGCAGGCAGCCTTTCTCACAACGGGCTGACCGGATGCGGGACAGACGGCGGCGACTGGGCCAGCCATCAGCTGGAGCATGAACTTGGCGGGATGTTCGACGTGGCCCATGGCGCCGGACTTGCGGCGGTCTGGGGGAGCTGGGCCCGCTATGTGATGGATGCGGCTTTGGAGCGTTTTGCAAAGTTCGCGGTAAATGTCATGGGAGTGGAGCCGGAAGAGGATGACGCTGCGACAGCGCTAAAAGGCATAGAGGCGATGGAAGATTTCTACCGGGCGCTGGAAATGCCGGTGAGCATCCGGGATATGGGGATAGAGCTCAATGAGGACCAGATGCGGGAACTGGCGGAAAAATGCAGCCATTTCGGCAGACGGACCATCGGCTGCATCAAAAAGCTTGACAAAGAGGATATGTACCGGATTTACAAGAATGCGAGAGGGTGACCGAGATGAACACGGTAGAGATGCTGGACGAACTGCAGAACAGGGCTCTGCATGACGAGGAACTAAGAGACAGGTTTTTAAAGACGAAGGAAGAGGAAGATGCTCTGGGAGCTTTCTGTCGTGTCTGCCGGGAGGCGGGATATGAGATCTACCCGATGGACGTGATCCAGGCAGGCGATGAGTTCTATGCGACGATGAAGCGCAGCACTAACGGCGGCGGAGAGAATTCTCCGAAACTGGAAGGCGAGGATGATCTCTATGAGATGTTCTTTGCCAGTCTGGAATAAGCAGCGGACAGGGACGGCAGAAGACGCCGGTCTGACACCCTGCTGTCTGCGGCGGGATTTTTGGACTTAAAGGAGGAGACGAACATGGAATCAACATTAAAAGACTTAAAAGAGAGAAGAAGCATCCGCGCATACAGACCGGAGCAGATCAAAGAGGAGGAACTGCAGAAGATCCTTGAGGCGGGGACCTATGCGCCCACGGGGATGGGGATGCAGTCTCCGAAGATCGTGGTGGTACAGGATAAGGAGACGAGAGATCACCTGTCTGAGCTGAACGCGAAATATCTGGGCTCTGACACCGATCCGTTCTACGGGGCTCCGACAGTTCTCGTGGTGCTTGCAGACAAAAACCGCAACACATGTGTGGAGGACGGTTCTCTCGTGCTGGGGAACCTGATGAATGCGGCGTATGCCGTAGGAGTGGGATCCTGCTGGATCCATCGCGCGCGCGAGGTGTTCGATTCGGAAGAGGGAAAAGCGCTTCTAAAGAAATGGGGCGTCGAGGGAGACTATATCGGCGTCGGACACTGTATCCTGGGATATCCGGCGGACGGCGCCATGCCGCAGGCAAAGCCGAGAAAAGACGATTATATCGTTTATGTGAGATAGTGTAACTGCATAAAATTTATCATTTACAGGCACATTATTTTGCCCCGGACCGGACAGGATAACGGTAAAACGGGAATCCTGTCGATCCGGGGTGCGGCAGGCCTTACAGATGTACCCTTTATGCAACGAAGATTGCGATTGACTAACTCTGCGTGGATTCCCTAAGATTAAGAAAAGGAGGGATAGTATGCAGGCGTTATCAAATGCAAGACCGGGAGAATCTTATACAGTTAAGTGGATGTTCGGACTGCCGGATATACTGGAATTCCTGCACAGCCGTCATGTAGAAGAGGGCAGCACGATCCGGGTGATCCAGCAGGGGCGCGACACTGTGATCATCGGAGCGCAGGACGTCAGACTGGCTCTCGGACATGAGGTGGCAGAGAGGATCAAGGTGTAGGGGGAAGACAGTGCAGAGTACAGCGAATGATCCGGGGCCTGTCCCGGGCCATAAAACAGTGAACAAGATCAGAGAAGAGCAGACACTGCCCGGTAAAGAGATATCTGGCCAGCCGGGCGGCGTCTGCTTTTGCAATAAGATGGTGGCAGAAATCAGTGTTTAATGGTACAATAGGGGACAGCAGATGCATGACATGTGCAAAAAACCACAGTGTGAACTAAATGAAAGGAGAGCACAATGGAAGAAACATACATGGAAATGCTTACCCGGCGTGCGAAAAGCGCTGCCACAGAGGCGGCCAGGCTTGGAACGACAGAGAAAAACAGAGGGCTTCTCTCAGTAGCAGACGAACTGATCTTACAGCAGGAGTCGATCCTCGCGGAAAATGAAAAGGACCTCGAAGCAGCCAGAGAGAAAGGGATCAAGCAGTCTCTGATCGACAGACTGGCTCTCTCGAAAAAGAGGATCGCGGATATGGCGGAGGGCTTAAGACAGATTGCCGGGCTCGATGATCCGATCGGCGAAGTTTTATATATGAAGACGAGGCCGAACGGTCTTCGGATCGGGAAGAAGAGAGTGCCCCTCGGCGTTGTGGGGATCATCTATGAATCCCGTCCGAACGTGACGGCAGATGCTTTCGGGCTCTGCTTTAAGACAGGGAATGCAGTTATCCTGCGCGGCGGCAGCGATGCGATCCACTCCAATCAGGCAATCGTGCGGGCGATCAAGACGGGCCTGCGCAAAGAAAGGCTCTGTCAGGATATGGTCGTACTTGTGGAGGATACAAGCCGCGATGTTGTGAATGAAATGATGAAGATGCACGGCGGCATCGACGTCCTGATCCCAAGGGGCGGTGCGGGGCTTATCGCAAATGTTGTAGAGAACAGTACGGTTCCGGTGATCGAGACCGGCACAGGCAACTGCCATATCTATGTAGACGAGACTGCCGACATAAGGATGGCGGCAGATATCGTGGAGAATGCCAAGACGCAGCGCATGGGCGTGTGCAATGCCTGCGAGTCTCTCGTTGTCCACAGCGCGATCGCGGATACGGCCCTTCCGCAGATCGTGCAGAAGCTGAAAGAACATGACGTGGAGATCAGAGGAGACGAGAGAGCGCGGGCGGTCAGCAGTGAGATTGTCCCGGCAGCGGAGGAGGACTGGGGGACAGAGTATCTGGACGCCGTTATCTCCGTGAAGATCGTGGATTCCATTGACGAGGCGATCGCACATATCAACAGGTATAATACCGGGCATTCTGAGTCCATTATCACGAAAGACTATGACAACGCACTGAAATTCCAGGATGAGGTCGACGCGGCGGCAGTGTATGTGAACGCATCCACCCGATTTACCGATGGATTTGAGTTCGGATTCGGCGCGGAGATCGGTATCAGTACCCAGAAGCTCCATGCAAGAGGACCGATGGGGCTTGAGGCGCTGACTACGACCAAATATATCATCTTCGGGAACGGTCAGATCCGGAAGTGATAAGTTTCGCGGAAATATGAAAGAATGCATGGATAAAGTTCCAGACGATTATGAGACGTTGACTGTGACAAGGAAGAAGAACCGGAATATCGTAATGATTTTACAGATGGCTGATGAAGTAAAAGAAACAGTCAGAGACAGGGCAGATAAAAACAAAGGACCTGATAGAGGTCGAAGCAAATGAAGAAAGGATTTATAATATTCAGGCGGAGCATCAGAGGTTAAACTTCTGACGATCCGCCTGAGTATTTTATAAAAAGTTCGTCTGAAAGAGACGGTTCATCTTCCGCCTGCCTGCCATCTCCTCCAGAACTGATATCCCCCAAGGGAAAAAAGAAGAGCGAGGATAAGATACACAAATGGTCCTGCCTGATATGACGGCAGATAAGTGCTGAAGAAAGGAACCAGCCGCGGATCAAGCATACTGCCCGACACAGAGATCAGTTGGGCGGGACAGTATGACCAGATCTGTGATAACACGCGGAACTGTCCCGGTATATTCAGAAAGGAACTGATGAGCAGGAAACCGATAAGGATGCCCATGGCAGGAATACTGCTCTTGAAACATTCTGCGAGAAACAGCGCTGTACAGCTTAAGAAAACTGCAGCGGCAGCACTGACGCCGATTAGAATGCATGCCGCCTGTCCCATAGACAGATCCCATGTACATCCGGGAAGAGGGACCTGTATCTGTGCTGAAAAGCCTTCTGTACCATACATGAAAAATGACGGCAGCGCAATAGAGGCGTAAAGAAGGAGCACAGCACAGACGGAAAATGTGACGGAGGTAAACAGTTTTGCAAGGAAAGCCGTACGCCTGCCAAGCCGCGTGCACAGGATGATCTGATCTGTCCTGCGGGAATGCTCATCTGCAGATACAGGCGGGATGCATACTGCTGTGAGAAAAGAGAGCATGACGGCTGCGATCACAGCGCAGGAAAGTATGGATTTATAACTTGCGCAGTATTGATAAGTAAATGGCGTGGAGAGTTTGTCCTCCTGTACGGAGAGGTACGTCTTCTCCTGATCCGACAGGCAGAATCTGTCCCATATCTTTTCATTTGTGTCCCGGCGGAGCCGGTAGAGGTCGTCTGTGCTGCCTGTATACGGGTATATCGCACCATTTCGCTCAGATTCCTCACTTCCGGTAAGATATGCCGCGCCGCATTCATCTGCAAAGTAGGCGATATCGTCGTATTTTACAGAATATGGGATCATGGAACAGGGAGATTCATTGTAATCCGGCGAAAGGACGGCGTTCATTTCTCTGATCATTTCACTGTCAACAGGACGGCCGGACAGATCAGCCGCCAGCTTCTGCCGAACTTTGCAGCTGTCATATGCAGTATAGGAATCGCCGTCATCTGACGAAACGACGGACATAAAAGGCGGCAGGATGACGGAAAGTGCTGCCAGCGCCATTAACGTGAGCGTCACGATCCAGACAGCTTTCCGCTGAAAAAGTTTTTTGTATTCATATTTTATGAGAGTTCCCAGATTATACATGGTCAGATACCTCCGTGTTTTACCTTACTTCCCGTCACGGTGCCGTCCGGTGTATTATCAGACGGATTGATATCGTCAAACTGCTCCAGATAAAATTCTTCCAGATTCTCCCCGATATCATCATGCGTTCCGTTGAAGATCAGGCGGCCGTCTTTCATCATGAGGATGCGGTCCGCGATCAGCTCAATATCCGATACGATGTGGGTGGAGAGCAGGACAATGCTTTCCTGACCGAGCCGGCCGATCATTTCACGGAACCGGACGCGCTCTTTTGGATCAAGGCCCGCCGTGGGTTCGTCGAGCACAAGGAGTTTCGGTCGGTTTAAGAGCGCCTGCGCGATGCCCAGACGCTGTTTCATCCCACCGGAGTATGTTTTGACCTTTTGTTTTTTATGTGCACCAAGTCCGACAAGGGACAGGAGCTCTTCCGTGCGGCAGCGGGCGTCGGTTTTGCGCAGCCCTTTAAGGGCGGCCATATACATGAGAAAGTCTTCGGCGGTAAAGCCTGGATAATAGCCAAAGTCCTGAGGAAGATATCCGAGAATACTCCGGTACTCTTCCGTGGATACGTCAGCTCCTCCAAAAGTTACTGTGCCGCTGTCGGGGCGCAGGACGCCGCAGATCATGCGCATGAGAGTCGTTTTTCCGGCTCCGTTGGCGCCCAGCAGTCCGTGGACCCCTTTCCCGAGAGTGAGAGAGATCCGATCCACGGCGATTTTATTTTTATAGTGCCTGCTCAGCCGGTCAATGTGAAGTTCCATGTGAATTCCTCCGATTGTCTGATATATTTTCTAAGTTCCAGTCCTGTTGCGATTCCGAAGAAGAGGAGTAACGCGGGGATAAGTGCAGAGGTATCCGCCGCGCGGTACAGAAAGCCTGTGGTATCTGCGGTGAGAAAGAGCGCGCTGACAAAAACGCCGATTCCCGCACACAAAACTGTACAGTCTTTTCCCCGGAGTTTTCGGACCAAGGGAAGCGTAAGGACACAGGTCAGCAGATAGGGCAGCAGGATACAGGCAGAGGTCATGTTGAGCCCTTCTCCCCAGAAGTGGACGCCAAAGGGCATCAGCACTGCCAGCAGGAGCAGATTTTCCCCGCCCAGTATGCCCAGCCGTGCGCACAGGACAGCCTGCAGGGAAAACCGTGCGGACAGTTCCAGTTCCTCCATGCCAAACCGTGCAGAGCGTCCGGCCTCTGCGATTGTTGAGAGTGCGAGGAAAGGGATACAGGCGGACAAAGTGCCGGGAACGGAGAACTCCTGCAGTTGTTCCTGCGCGCCCGGCGTCTGCCACGGCTGCAAAGTCAGAAGGACGGCAGCGGCAAAGAGACAGGCGGACAAGATCCAGTTCCATTTTCGGATATAGTGCATCTGGATCCGCAGAAAGCCTGACCATGAGATACGGGAAGAGAAAAATGTGTCTTCTGCCGCAGCACAGTAACCGATGTCCCGGAAGAAAGCCTCTTTTTGTTCCGGCGCCGGGGCGGTATAAAGACTGCGTACAGTTTTTATCAGAAGAGCTTTTTGACGGAAATGATTTCTCCTCATTGAAAATCCTCCTTTCTCAATTGATTTTCTAAAAGTTTTAAAGCCCGTTTCAGCGTGCGGTATACTGCGAAACGCGAAAGATTCATGATCCGGCCGATCTCTCCGGGATTCAGATCCAGTACATAGCGCAGGCAGACGATCTCCCGGTCGGCCTCGCTGAGTGTCTGCAAAGCCTGAGCCAGAACAACAGATGTGTCCGTGAGATCCGAGACAGATGTGGTGGGAGAGAATGCCGGGGGATCAGTCCCGTAAGACACAGTATCGGTTATGGCTATATCATCGTTCATGGCGGATATCGGCCGAGTTTTTGCGCGGCGGATGTGATCGATACACAGATTCCGCGCGACGGTGTACAGGAAAGCGAGGGGCTTATCCCTGTCATGATAAGAAGAAGTTTCCAGAAACTTAAGGAAAGTCTCCTGTGTGAGATCCTCAGCAAGACTGCGGTCCCGCATACGAAAAAAGCAGTACCGGTAAATGTCATCGTAGTATTCTTCCAGATTCATCAGCAGAGCCCCTCCTTTCATAATGTATAACGTATGAACTTTATAAAGTGTGCGCTCTGGAACAAAAAAACTGCGGCCTGTATCCGTGCTTTTTTACACAGATACAGCCCAATATTATAAGTATTCATATTATTATACACTGGGTTTTGGCTGATTTCTTTGCATAATTAAGAAAAAATCAAGTGATATTGAATGAATATATACAAATAACACTTGCATAATATGCAAAAAGGATGTATTATTATGCAAGCACAATTCCTGACTATTTTTATGAAATGCTTTACTTCCTATGAAATGAGGTATATCATAGGAAACTGAAATGCGAAGTTACCATCAGCAGCTTCAGTATTTCTCAGGCTTAAAATGGAAGAATTACAGAGTATATACGAAAGGACAGAGATATGATTAAAGTTGGTATCATCGGCGCCACCGGCTATGCGGGCGGTGAACTTGTAAGAATATTATCCGGGCATAAGGGCGCGGAGATCAAGTGGTACGGATCAAGAAGCTATATCGATCAGAAGTATGCGGACGTATACAGGAATATGTTCCAGATCGTGGATGCGGTCTGTATGGACGATAATATGGAGGAACTCTCGTCTCAGGTAGACGTAATCTTTACGGCCACGCCTCAGGGGCTGTGTGCATCCCTCGTAAATGAAGAGATCCTCTCAAAGACAAAGATCATTGATCTGAGTGCGGATTTTCGTCTGAAAGACGTGAAAGTCTATGAAGAGTGGTACAAGATCGGGCACAAGGCGCCGCAGTTCATTGACGAGGCGGTATACGGGCTGTGCGAGATCAACCGTGAGGATGTGAAGAGAGCAAGACTGGTGGCGAATCCCGGCTGTTATACGACATGCTCTATCCTGACGGCATATCCTCTTGCCAAAGAAGGACTGATCGATATGAATACCCTGATCATTGATGCCAAATCAGGCACTTCCGGGGCCGGAAGAGGCGCGAAAGTGCAGAATCTATTCTGTGAAGTAAACGAGAACATGAAGGCATACGGCGTGGCGACGCACCGGCATACACCTGAGATCGAGGAGCAGCTGGGGTATGCGGCAGGCGGGAAAGTGGTGCTCAATTTTACCCCGCATCTTGTACCGATGAACAGAGGAATCCTCTCCACAGAATACGCAAGACTTACAAAGGACGTAAGCTGGGAAGAAGTAAAGGCTGTTTACGATAAATATTATGCAGATGAAAAATTTGTACGCGTCCTTGATAAAGACGTATGCCCGGAGACGAAATGGGTAGAGGGCAGCAATTACGTGGATATCGGATTTAAGATCGATCCGAGAACGGGGCGCATCATCATGATGGGAGCTATCGACAATCTGGTGAAAGGCGCGGCGGGACAGGCGGTACAGAATATGAACCTGATGTTCGGTCTGGAGGAGAGCGAAGGGCTTGAACTGGTCCCAATGTTCCCTTAGGGGACGTAGTCAAATCGGGTTTTACTACGTCCCGAATCTGAGTTCAGGGTGTCCCAAAGCTGTGGAAAGGGTGTCCCCAGATGAAGGTGAAAGGAAGATTCCATTATGATAAGAGTTATGACAATAGACGATTATGACGAGATATACGCTCTGTGGAAGAAGATCCGTGGTTTCGGAATACGGAGTATCGATGATTCCAGAGAGGGAGTGGACCGTTTTCTGAAGAGAAATCCCACGACCAGCGTGGTTGCAGTGGAGGACGGAAAGATCGTGGGCAGTATTCTCTGCGGTCATGACGGGAGGCGGGGGTGCCTCTACCATGTATGTGTGGACGAGAAGTACCGGCGTCACGGGATCGGGCGCAGTATGGTCGTTTACGCGATGAAGGCTCTCCGGGAGGAGAAGATCAACAAGGTCTCGCTTATCGCATTCACAAAGAATGATATCGGAAATGCATTCTGGAATACGATCGGATGGACAGAGCGTCTTGACCTGAATTATTATGACTTTACATTAAATGAAGCAAATATTACGGCTTTTAACGAACAGTAAATGATATCGAAGGATAAGCTGAGACGGAAAACAGATCAATCAGAAAGCGGAGGGACGACGAATGGAGAAGATTGAAGGCGGAGTGACAGCAGCGAAAGGATTTAAGGCGGCAGCGGCGGCAGCAGGAATCAAGTATCAGGACCGTACGGACATGGCCCTTATCTATAGTGAGAAGCCGTGCAAAGTGGCGGGAACATTTACGACAAATGTCGTAAAAGCGGCGCCTGTGAAATGGGACCGGGCGATCGTGGAGAGCGGCATGAAGTCCCAGGCGGTCGTGGTGAACTCGGGCATAGCAAATGCATGCACAGGGGAAGAGGGCATGAGATATTGTGCGCAGACGGCGGAGGAAGCAGCAAAAGCGCTTGGAGTAGATGCGAAGAGCGTCCTGGTGGGCTCTACGGGGGTGATCGGGATGCAGCTTCCCATGGACCGGGTGAGAGAAGGAGTCCGAAAGCTGTCAGAGACGAAGAAAGCGGATCTCGAAAGCGGTACACAGGCGGCTCAGGCGATCATGACGACGGATACGAAGAAGAAAGAAGCGGCGGTTACGGTAGAGATCGGGAATGTGACCGTGACGATCGGCGGCATGGCGAAAGGATCCGGTATGATCCATCCGAATATGTGCACGATGCTCGCGTTTATCACAACAGACGCCAGGATTTCCAGGAAAGCGCTGCAGGCCGCACTCAGCGCCGACGTGGAGGACACCTATAATATGATCTCCGTGGACGGAGACACATCGACAAATGATACGGTTCTCCTTCTGGCGAACGGGGCCGCCGGCAATGAGAAGATCAGATATGGGACGCGGGAATATGAGGTCTTTAAGAGCGCGCTTCATGATGTAAATGAGACTCTGGCAAAAGAGATGGCCGGTGACGGAGAGGGTGCGACCGCACTTTTTGAGGCAAGGATCATTGGCGCGGATACGAAAGAACAGGCTAAGAAACTCGCAAAATCCATTGTCTGTTCCAATCTGACGAAAGCAGCCATAGCGGGACACGACGCCAACTGGGGACGGATCCTGTGCGCCATGGGATACTCGGGAGCACAGTTTGATCCGGAGAAAGTCGATCTCTACTTCGAGAGCAGGGCGGGGAAATTAAAGATCATTGAGAACGGAGTCGCCCTTGAGTACAGCGAGGAGAAAGCGACAGAGATCCTCTCACAGCCGGAAGTGACGGCAATCGCGGACATCAAAGAGGGAGACGTCGAAGTAGCGGCGTGGGGATGCGACCTGACACATGAATATATCAATATCAATGCAGACTATCGCAGTTAAACTGCATGATTGAAATATTCAACAATAAAAAGCTGAAAACAGGGACAGGGCAAAATTCGATTTGGGACACCGTAAAGTCCGATTGGGGACGTAGTCAAATCGGGTTTTACTACGTCCCCGATCAAGGAGGTTAATATGAATAAGAATATGCAGCAGTATCTGGACAAGGCGCAGGTGCTCATTGAGGCTCTGCCGTATATCCAGCGCTTTAACCGCAAGATCATCGTCGTCAAATACGGCGGAAGCGCCATGGTCGACGAGGAATTAAAGAAACGCGTCATAGAGGATGTCACGCTTTTAAAACTCGTCGGATTTAAGCCGATCATCGTACACGGCGGAGGGAAAGAGATCAGCAAATGGGTAGGAAAAGTCGGCATGGAGCCGAAGTTTGTCAACGGTCTGCGCGTGACGGACGAGGATACGATGGAAGTAGCGGAGATGGTCCTTGGCCGTGTAAACAAGAGTCTTGTCCAGCTTGTGGAGAGCCTGGGGGTGCGCGCTATCGGCATCAGCGGCAAGGACGGCGCGCTTCTGAAAGTGGACAGGAAATATTCCGAAGGCCAGGACATCGGATATGTAGGAGATATCAAAGAAGTAAACGGACAGATCCTCTATGATCTGCTGGAGAAGGATTTCCTTCCGATCGTATGTCCGGTAGGTCTGGACGATGCGTTCAATACATACAATATCAATGCGGACGACGCGGCATGTGCCATCGCCCGTGCAGTCAGGGCGGAGAAACTGGCGTTCCTGACGGATATCGAGGGCGTGTACAAGGATCCGTCCGATCCTTCCACGCTCATCTCGGAACTGAAAGTGGACGAGGCGAAGAAGCTGATGGACAGCGGATATATCGGCGGGGGAATGCTGCCGAAGCTGCAGAACTGCATCGACGCCATCGAGGCAGGCGTGTCCAGAGTGCATATCCTGGACGGACGTATCCCCCACTGTCTGCTTCTTGAGATCTTTACAAACAAAGGAATCGGAACAGCGATACTGAACAGCGAAGAAAGCAGGTATTATCATGGTGAATAACAAGATACAGGCGGCGGAGGAGAATCTGGTCCATGTCTACAACCGTTTCCCGATCGTTCTGGACCACGGCGAGGGAATGTATCTTTATGACACAGACGGCAAGAAATATCTCGATTTTGCCGCCGGGTTTGCGGTGACGGGACTGGGATATGACAACAAAGAGTTAAACGAGGCGATCAAAGCCCAGATCGACAGGCTATATCACACGTCCAACCTCTACTATCATCAGAGCTGCGGCGAGGCGGCGAGAGAGTTGAACCGTATCTGCGGCATGGACAGAGTTTTCTTTACGAACAGCGGCGGCGAGGCGGTGGAAGGCGCCTTAAAGTCGGCCAGACGCTACGCGTATACGAAAGGAACAGGGAGATATGAGTTCATCGCCATGGAGCATTCTTTCCACGGAAGGACGTTCGGCGCTGTGTCGGTGACCGGACATGACTCTTACAGAGAGCCGTTTGAACCCCTTGTCCCGGGTGTGAAATTCGCAAAGTTTAACGATTTGGAAAGTGTGAAAGCGCTGGTCAGCGATAAGACGTGCGCGATCATCCTGGAGCCTTTGCAGGGCGAGGGAGGCATTAATCTGGCGACGCAGGAGTTTATGGAGGGCATCCGCAGGATCTGCGATGAGAACGGCATCCTTATGATCTGCGATGAAGTGCAGTGCGGGATGGGAAGGACAGGCACGATGTTCGCATGGCAGGGGTTCGGCGTAAAGCCCGATATCCTTACGATGGCAAAGGCGATCGGAAACGGTGTTCCGGTCGGAGCCTTCGCCATGACGGAAGAGGTGGCGCAGTATTCTCTCAAGCCCGGCGATCACGGGGCCACCTACGGAGGCAACCCGCTTGCGTGCACTGCGGTGAAGAAGGTGATCGAGATCTTTGAGAGGGACGACATCGTCGGTCATGTCAACCGCGTGTCGCCTTATCTGACAGAAAAGCTGGATATGCTCGTCGGTGAACTGGACTGTGTTGTACAGCGCAAGGGGAAAGGCCTGATGCAGGGGATCGAGATCACAAAGCCCGTCGCCGAGGTGAACCGTCGCTGTGTGGAGGGCGGCCTGCTGGTGATCCAGGCGGAGGGAAACGTGCTTCGGTTTGTTCCACCGCTGATCGTAGAAGAAAAGCATATCGATGAGATGATCGTCAAACTTCGTGCCGCGCTTGCGTGACTTCCGCGCCCGTAACATCTTTCCGAAGGCAGATCGATCATAATACGCATAAGAAGCCAGTCACAGGACATACTATTAAACAGGCATAAAATGCATGGAGGTATGATCTTATGATTGGTTTCTTTATCGCTCTGCTCTCAGGCGCCATGATGAGCATCCAGGGAGTATTTAACACGCAGGTCACGAAGACGACAGGAGTCTGGGTGAGCAACGGCTGGGTGCAGATCACGGCTTTCGCGGTCTGTCTCGCAGCCTGGTTCTTTACAGGAAGAGATAATGTGACCGCACTTGGAAAAGTGGAACCAAGATACATGCTCCTTGGCGGAGTGATCGGCGCAGGGATCACATGGACGGTCATAAAGAGCATAGAGGCGCTGGGACCGGCGAAGTCGGCGCTTCTTATTGTGATCGCACAGATTGCGGTGTCGTATATTATCCAGATCTTCGGCCTGTTCGGCATGGACAAAGAACCGATTTCCTTAAGAAAACTGGGCGGGCTCGCCCTGGCGGTCGTGGGGATCGCCGTATTTCAGTGGGAATAGACCGGGAAAGCCGCAAAATGTGACTCCGACTGTAATAATCCTGTAACAGTATCTTTAAAAGTGATTAAATGTCTATTGTAATTTTCGTAAAAATTCGTTACAATACTACTGTCCGGCATAACAGGGGTATCTCTCCCGGCATATAAGACCAGGGAGAAAGATATGCAAGACAGAGTAATCGTGACTATTATGAAAAGACTTCTGAAAGGAACGCTTCTATTGACAGCGTTTTTCTTTCTTGCGGGCTGCGGAGCAAAGACGGAAGAAAGCGGGCTTGAGGAGATCACGCTCTCGGACGGGGCCGCAGGTGAAGACAGTGCGGACGGAGGTTCCGGCAAAGTCAGTGAGGAAGACGGATCAGGGAAGGAAGTATCTGCCGGCAGCGCAGAAACGGAAGAGCGCCCGCAGGCAGATACCGTCTATGTATATGTATGCGGGGCAGTGAACACTCCGGGAGTATACGAACTTGATAAGCAGGCACGGGTGTTTGAGGCTGTTCAGGCAGCAGGAGGCATGAGTGAGGACGCTTCGGCGGCCTCGGTCAATCTGGCGAGGACCGTCGCAGACGGAGAGCAGATCTATGTGCCGTCCGGCGATGAAGCTCAGATGCAGGGTGCAGGGGTTGGAGAAAACAGTGTAGCCACAGGTGCGGAACAGGGAAAGATAAATAT
The DNA here is from genome assembly GCA_949294665.1 of uncultured Eubacteriales bacterium. Lineage (GTDB taxonomy): Bacteria > Bacillota > Clostridia > Lachnospirales > Lachnospiraceae > Mediterraneibacter. The sequence goes on along the minus strand of CASFID010000068.1, from coordinate 15,378 downwards.
CAATACAGCTTCCAGGGAGGAACTCATGACGCTCACCGGCATCGGGGAGGCAAAAGCAGAGAGTATCCTTTCGTACCGCGAAGAACACGGGAGGTTCGAGAGCATCGAGGAACTGATGGAGATCGAGGGCATCAAGGAAGGTGTATTTGGAAAGATAAAAGAAGACATAATGATTTGACACAGGGAGTCGGGAAGAGGAGTATGAGTAAAAAGATATTAGTCGTAGATGACGAAAAACTGATCGTAAAGGGAATCCGGTTCAGTCTGGAACAGGAAGGAATGGAAGTCGACTGCGCTTACGACGGTGAGGAGGCGCTGGAGTGTGCGAGAAAAACAGAGTACGATCTCGTTCTTCTGGACGTCATGCTCCCTAAGATGGACGGCTTTCAGGTATGTCAGCAGATCCGGGAATTCTCTGATATGCCTGTCGTCATGCTTACCGCGAAAAGTGAAGACATGGATAAGATCCTCGGTCTGGAATACGGTGCGGACGACTATATCACAAAGCCTTTCAATATCCTGGAAGTGAAAGCAAGGATCAAGGCGATCATGCGCCGGACGTCCAAACGGAAAGAACCCGCGGGCAGTCCGGTGCTCATCAAGGGTAATATGAAGATAGACTGTGAGAGCAGGAGAGTGTTCATCGGGGAGAAAGAGATCAACCTGACTGCCAAGGAGTTTGACGTGCTCGAACTTCTGGCAACGAATCCGAATAAAGTGTACAGCAGGGAGAATCTTCTGAATCTCGTATGGGGATATGATTATCCGGGAGACGCGAGGACAGTGGATGTGCATATCCGGCGTCTGAGGGAGAAGATAGAGGTCAATCCCAGCGAGCCGAAATATGTACATACAAAGTGGGGAGTGGGTTATTATTTCCAGGGCTAGGCGTCGTCTTGTATTACGAGACAGAATTTTCAAAAACATGCGTTTCCGCTTTATACTGCTGTTCATGCTGGCAGGGCTTTTGCCCTGTCTTGTCGTGCTTTTTGTAGCAGTGAAGTTCTACGAGGCCCGGGCGGTGGAACTCCGGACCGCCGAGATCCAGAATCAGTGTACGATCATCTGTAACCAGCTCAATACCTACGGGTATCTCACAGACACATCCTCAGAGGTCATCAATTCAAGTCTCAATCAGCTTACAAACATTTACAACGGACGTGTCATGATCATAGACAGGGAACTGAAGGTCGTAAAAGATACATACAGCCTGGATGAAGGCAAGACGGACGTATCGGAGAATGTAGTCCGCTGTATGCGCGGGGAAAATACAGACTATTACGATCAGAAAAATCATTACATCGAAGTGACGGCTCCTATCACCGAGACCAGCGAAGGCGACGTCATCGGCGTTATGCTTGCAAGCGTGTCGACAGACAATATCGAAGTGACAAGGCAGATCCTCCTCACCCACGGCGGAGTCGTAGTGGGGATCATCCTGGTGCTCCTGGCGCTGCTCAGTGTATTCTGGGCAGACCGGATGGTGCGTCCGATGCACAAGATCACGGGCGCGATCGAGAATGTCTCAGAAGGATACAGCGATGACGTACTCCATGTGGAGACGTTTACCGAGACGAAACAGTTAAGCGAGGCGTTCAACAAGATGCTTGGCAGACTGAAACTGCTGGATGAATCCAGGGAGGAATTCGTATCAAATGTCTCTCACGAACTCAAGACTCCCATGACGTCCATGAAAGTGCTGGCGGATTCTCTGCTCGAGATGGGAGATGCTCCTGTGGAGATGTACCGCGAGTTCATGCAGGATATCGCGAAAGAGATCGACCGGGAAAATCAGATCATCACGGACCTTCTCTCTCTTGTCAAGATGGATAAGACCGGGCAGAACCTGAACATAGAGTCCGTCAATATCAATGATCTTCTGGAGCAGATATTAAAGAGGATCCGGCCGATCGCAGAAAAAAGGAACGTGGAGATGGTCATGGAAAGTTTTCGACCGGTAACGGCTGAGATCGATGAGATGAAGTTTACGCTGGCTATATCCAATCTGGTGGAAAACGCCATCAAATATAACCATGACAACGGATGGGTGCATGTGTCGCTGAACGCGGACCACAAGTATTTCTATATCAAGGTCGAAGATTCGGGGATCGGCATCCCGGAAGCGGATCAGGCGCATATCTTCGAGCGCTTCTACCGCGTGGACAAGTCCCATTCCAGGGAGATCGGAGGCACGGGGCTCGGACTGGCTATCGCCCGCAATGCGGTGATCGTTCACAGAGGAGCGATCAAGGTACACAGCATCGAGGGGGAGGGCACTACGTTTACCGTGCGGATCCCGCTGACCTATGTGGCGGCGTGACGCACGTCGGTTCCGCTAACAGGGACACGGGGAAAAGCGGAGCAGATCCCCGGGTATCCGTTCTACAGATGGGAGGAGAAGGAAGATGTCGATAAGAAAGATCCTGCCGGCAGTGCTGCTGTTCATCATCCTGGCAGCGACGGCCTGCGGCAGAAGCAGCGAGCCGGATGAAGGGGAGTCTTTTATCTACTGTCTCAATGAAGATAATACTGGGATCGTGAAAGCGGAATACAGGCTGTACGAGGGGGACACTCTGGAGACAGCGCGTCAGATGCTAGAGGATATGCAGGAACCCGCAGGGGATATCGAGTATGTCAGCGCGATCCCCAGGGAAGTAGAGATACAGCAGTGTGAACTGTCCGGAAGCATCCTCGAGGTTGATTTCAGCCGGGAGTATCTTGAAATCGGACAGCTCAGAGAGAAGCTCCTGCGCGCTGCCGTCGTCCAGTCGCTTGTCCAGATCGACGGCATCAACGGGGTAGCCTTTACGATCGACGGTGTGCCGCTGACGGACAGTGACGGTATCGAAGTGGGGCTGATGAATGAGGATGATTTTGTCGGGGATATGAGCTCCTCACCAAGTTCCTACCAGACGGATACACTGACGCTATACTTTGCAAATGAGAGCGGAGACAGACTGGTGCCGCAGACTGTGGACGTACGGTACAGCAGCAATGTCTCGAAAGACAAGCTTATTGTAGAGAAACTGATGCAGGGACCGGACGGAGCCGGGGCTTATCCGACGATCAATCCAGATGCGACGCTCCTGAGTGTGACGACAAAGGATGGAATATGCTATGTCAATTTTGACAGTACATTTCTCACAGGGGCTTATGACATACTCCCCGATCTAACCGTATACTCGATCGTGAATTCTCTGGTTGAGGGAACAGAGGCGTTACAGGTACAGATCACGATCAACGGAGAGTCCAACGCCGAATATATGGAGACTGTGGATCTGTCGCAGCCTCTGGAAGAGAATATGGATCTCGTCGCAGCCGATGAAGAAAATGAATGAAGAAACGGCCGCTTAGTACAATATGTATCTTATTTCTTATAGCACAGTGGATGAGAGTGCTCTTTTTCGGCACAGAGGACACGAAAGCCTCTGCGCTGGAAAGAGCTGCCCGGGAAGAGACGAAGGTGGAGCTTGTCGGAACTGTATATAAGATCGAGAAGAAAGAGAAAGTGACGGCGCTCTCCCTGAAAGAGAACGCCGTGTCTGCAGACAGCCGGACGATGGAAGAGTCCCGGATTCTTGTCTATATTTCCAATGACAGTACAGAGAAAAACAAAGAAAACAACGGTTCCCATGGAAACGGCGATGTGATCCGTCTGGGAAACCTCCTGAGGATCAGCGGAGAGGCTCAGACTTTCGAGGAAGCCCGTAATCCGGGCAGTTTTGACCAGCGGGCCTATTACCAGAGACAGGGGATCCATGTGCTTGTGTGGGCGGAGAAAGCGGATATCCTCTCCGATGATACAGACCGGGCCGGTCAGTTCCTCTTAGAGATGAAAATGGAGTGGGACAGACTTCTGCACCGCCATCTGGGAGACTACTACGGCAGTACGATGAGCGCTATCCTCCTGGGAGAAAAGAGTGGACTGGATGACGAGATGAAGAAGATTTATCAGAAAAACGGCATCAGTCATCTGCTCGCCATATCCGGCCTTCATATGTCCTTTATCGGCATGGGGATTTACGGACTGCTGCGCAGAGCCGGGTGTGGATTCCTCTGTTCAGGTGCGGCGGGCGGAGTGATCCTTCTGCTCTACAGCCTGATGATCGGAGCAGGGGTATCGAGTCTGAGGGCGCTCATCATGTTCTTTGTAAAGATCGTGGCAGAGATCACAGGGCGGGATTATGATCTCCTGACAAGCCTGTCACTGTCCGCCGCGATCCTCTGCACATGGAAGCCCCTCTGGCTTACGGACGCAGGGTTTCTGCTCTCCTATGGAGCGATCCTGGGGATGTTTCTGCTTACGCCGGTATTTGAGGAGATGTTCGGCTTCGCCGGGGACAGGAGGCGGCCGGGACGGATCCTGGGAGGACTGTGCAGCAGTCTGGCGGTCAATGTGCTCCTGCTGGGACCGCTCCTCTACTTCTATTATGAGGTTCCTCCTTATTCTGTGCTTTTGAATCTTATTGTCATACCGGTCATGCCGGTGCTCATGGGAGCGGGTGTGGCGGGATGTTTGCTGGCGCTTGTCTGGGATACGGCGGGCGGATGCGTACTTCAGATATGCTGCGCGGTGCTCCGGGGGTATGATCTGGCGTGTGCAGCGGGCTCTGTTCTTCCGGGGAGCCGGTTCGTGACAGGGAAGCCGGGAACGGTCTGGCTCATTGTATACTATGCAGGGATCGCGGCGGCGGTTCTTCTGTATCGTCATCTCTCCCATGCCAGAGAACAGGATTTGGAGCGGGCGGAGATTTCGGGAGGATATGAGCGTCCCCGGCGGATGAAGCGCCAGAGCATATATGTCAGGATCCCGGGCTGCGTGCTTCTGCTTTTTGCCGGGAGTATGGCGCTGGCATGCCGCTGCCACTACAGGGGACAGGAGGGGATGCAGGTTACTGTCCTGGACGTGGGGCAGGGCGACTGTATCTATGTCAGGACGCCGTCTCTGCACTGCCTGATCGACGGCGGAAGCAGTACCGTGTCATCCGTCGGCGTCTACCGGATCGAGCCCTTTCTCCTGAGCCGTGCCGTGGACAGGCTGGACTACATATTTGTGACACACGGGGACGAGGATCATGTAAACGGATTGGCTGAGATGCTGGAGAGCCAGGAACTGGGAGTCGGCATCGATGACCTCGTGCTGCCGCCGGCGCAGTACCATGACGAAAAACTAACGGAGATAGCGCGCACAGCCGTGGAAAACGGGACAGAGGTACTGGAGATGGGAGCCGGAGACGAGATCTTTGACAGAGGGGATGGCGCGTATGAGACGAGGCTCGCATGTCTTGCCCCGAAAGGAGATGAAGGGCTGGATGCGGGAAACACGGCGTCCCTTGTGCTTGAAGCAGTCTGTGGAGACTGCTCTGTACTGCTTGCCGGGGATCTGGAGGGAGAAGGAGAAAAGAATCTCATCAGTTCCGGGATTCTCCGACAGTATGATGTTCTCAAGGCCGCGCATCACGGCTCGAAGAATTCCGGCTCAGAAGAGTTCCTTGCAGCTGCATCGCCGGACTATGCATTGATCTCGGCAGGAGTGGACAACCGGTACGGCCATCCCCACGAGGAGACGATCGAAAGGCTTAAAGAAGCCGGATGCACAGTATACTCCACCCAGGATAACGGGGCGCTCACGCTGTGGACGGACGGAGAGCGCATGGAATTGACCGGGGCTGCAGGAGAGTAAGTATGCCGTCTTTCAGAGGAAGCGGCAGGCCGCTTTTGGGCGAAGTGGCGGAAACCTCTTGTCAAAACGACTGCATCTCCTTTATAATACAAGAGTTATGAAAAGCCTGAATGAAGATCTGAAAACGGGAAAATTTAAACAGATATATCTGCTGTATGGGCAGGAAGGATATCTCAAGAGACAGTATAAAGAACGGTTCGTCAAAGCCATGGTCCCGGAAGGGGACACTATGAACTATTCCTGTTATGAGGGGAAGAAGACGGATGTAAAGGAAGTTATCGATCTTGCGGAGACGCTGCCTTTCTTTGCCGAGAGACGTCTGATCGTACTGGAAGATACCGGCTTTTTCAAGAGTGGGGGAAACGACCTGGCAGATTATATCAGCGGCGGCGTGCCCGCGACAACGTATTTTCTCTTTGTGGAAAAAGAAGTGGACAAGCGCAGCCGGCTGTACAAATCAGTGCGGTCAAAGGGACATGTGGTGGAGCTTACCGCTCAGGACGAGAACACACTCAGGCGATGGGTACAGGGGCTTGTGAGGAAAGAGGGCAAGCAGATGCAGCCGTCCGATGTGGCTTACTTTATCGGGAAAGTCGGGACAGATATGGAGAATATCACAAAGGAGCTGGAGAAGCTCTGCTGTTACTGTCTGGACCGGGATACTCTGACACGCGCAGATATAGATGCCATATGCGTTACCCAGATCACGAACCATATCTTTGATATGGTCAATGCAGTGGCTGCTAAGGACCAGCGCCGAGCGCTGGATCTGTACTACGATCTTCTGGCGCTCAAGGAGCCGCCAATGCGCATTTTGGCCCTGATGTCAAAGGAATACCGCGACTTGTTTCATGTAAAGGCACTGGCGGGGCGGGGACTTGGCAGAAAGGAGATCGCTTCAGGAGCGGGACTGCACCCGTTCGTCGCCGGAAAATATATGGAGCTGGCGAAGAGATTTCAGATGGAAGAACTCAGGAGCGTCATGGAGGAGAGCGCGGACGTCGAGCAGAGAGTCAAGACAGGTCTGCTGACGGATCATCTGGCGGTAGAACTCTTCATCGTGAAGCATTCTGCACAGTGAAAATGACAGATAAATTGGAGGAATCAAATTGGCAGTAATAGATCAGAGCAAGATCAGAAACTTTTGTATCATTGCACATATCGATCACGGAAAGTCTACTCTGGCGGACCGGATCATTGAGATGACCGGACTCCTGACAGATCGTGAGATGCAGGCTCAGGTGCTGGACAATATGGAGTTGGAGCGCGAGAGGGGCATCACGATCAAAGCGCAGGCGGTCCGCACGATCTATAAGGCGGACGACGGAGAAGAGTACATGTTCAACCTGATCGATACCCCGGGACATGTGGATTTTAATTATGAGGTGTCCAGGAGCCTTGCGGCGTGCGACGGCGCCATCCTCGTGGTGGACGCTGCTCAGGGCGTGGAGGCGCAGACGCTGGCGAATGTATACCTGGCGCTGGATCATGACCTGGACGTGATGCCGGTCATCAATAAGATCGATCTGCCCAGCGCGGATCCCGAACGTGTGAAAGAGGAGATCGAGGATGTGATCGGTATAGATGCCGGGGACGCACCGCTTATTTCAGCTAAGACCGGACAGAACGTGCATGAAGTGCTGGAACAGATCGTCTCAAAGATACCGGCTCCCTCGGGAGATCCGGACGCGCCTTTAAAAGCGCTTATCTTCGATTCAAAATATGATCCCTACAAGGGGGTTATCGTGTTCTGCCGGATCAAGGAAGGTTCGGTGAAGAAAGGGACGCCGATGCTCATGATGGCGACGGGCGCGAAGGCGGAAGTCGTTGAAGTCGGGACATTCGGCGCCGGCCAGTTCATTCCCTGTGATGAGCTGAGCGCCGGGATGGTTGGTTATATTACCGCCAGCCTGAAAAATGTAAAAGACACGCATGTGGGAGATACGATCACGAATGCAGAGAATCCCTGCGCGGAACCACTGCCCGGATATAAGAAGGTCAACCCCATGGTCTACTGCGGGCTCTATCCGGCGGACGGAGCAAAGTATCCTGACTTGAGAGACGCTCTGGAGAAACTGCAGCTAAACGATGCGGCGCTTCAGTTCGAGCCGGAGACGTCGGTCGCTCTCGGCTTTGGATTCCGGTGCGGCTTTCTGGGGCTTCTCCATCTGGAGATCATACAGGAAAGGCTTGAGAGAGAGTACAATCTGGACCTTGTCACCACGGCGCCCAGTGTTATCTACAAGATATATAAGACGAACGGTGAAGTCATCGAGCTGACGAACCCGACGAATATGCCGGATCCGGCGGAGATCGACTATATGGAAGAGCCGATGGTAAAGGCGGAGATCATGGTCACATCCGAATACATCGGGGCGATCATGGATCTGTGCCAGGAACGCCGCGGCATCTATCAGAGCATGGAGTATATCGAAGAAAAGCGGGCCGTGCTCCACTATCATCTTCCGCTCAATGAGATCATCTATGATTTCTTTGACGCGCTCAAATCCAGATCAAGAGGTTATGCTTCTTTTGATTATGAGATGATGGGCTATCAGAGATCGGAGCTTGTGAAGCTCGATATCCTTATTAATAAAGAAGAAGTGGATGCGCTTTCATTTATCGTGTTCGCAGGAAGCGCATACGAGAGGGGCAGAAAGATGTGCGAGAAGCTTAAAGCTGAAATCCCGAGACAGCTCTTCGAGATCCCGATCCAGGCGGCGATCGGAAGCAAGATCATTGCCAGAGAGACGGTCAAGGCGATGAGAAAAGATGTGCTGGCGAAGTGCTACGGAGGGGATATCTCCCGTAAGAAGAAGCTCCTTGAGAAGCAGAAGGAGGGGAAGAAGCGCATGCGCCAGGTGGGCAGCGTAGAGATCCCTCAGAAAGCGTTCATGAGCGTCCTGAAACTGGATGACGACTGACATGGCGGAGAATGTGATGAGATCAAAGGATTTAGAGTTGTATGTGCATATTCCTTTCTGTGTGAAGAAGTGCGCATACTGTGACTTCCTGTCCGCTCCTGCAGATATGCAGGAGCGGACGCTTTATATCAACGCCCTGACCGCGGAGATCAGGGAGAAGAAAGAGGAATTCCGGGGCCGTCAGGTATGTTCGGTCTTTCTCGGAGGAGGAACTCCTTCCATACTGGATACAGACGAGACCGGAAAGATCTTCCGCGCCCTCTATGCTTCTTTTGATATCGGGGCCGGTGCCGAGATCACCGTAGAAGTGAATCCCGGCACAGTCACGGAAAAGAAAGCGGAGATGTGGAAAAAATGCGGAGTAAACCGACTGAGCATCGGGCTTCAGTCGGCAAATGACGATGAACTTGCCATGCTCGGGCGCATCCACACATACCGGGACTTTCTGGACACATGGAAAACTGTGCGAAAAGCAGGCTTTGAGAATGTGAATATCGATCTGATCTCCGCCATACCGGGTCAGACGGTCCCGGGCTGGGAACGGACGCTTAGGACAGCGGCGGAGCTCGGACCGGAGCACATCTCGGCATACAGTCTGATCGTGGAGGACGGGACGCCGTTTTATGCGTGCTTCGAGGAGGAAGCTCCCGGGCTTCATCTGCCCCCTCTGCCGGATGAGGATACAGAGCGCGAGATATACAAATCCACAGAGAAGATACTTGCGGAGTACGGGTATCACAGATATGAGATATCGAATTATGCGAAAGAGGGATGCGAGTGCCGGCACAATCTGGGATACTGGGAACGCAGGGAGTATCTCGGACTGGGGCTGGGAGCTTCCTCTCTGATCGGCGGGTACAGATACCGGAACACATCGGATATGGGACTCTACCTGAGATACGCCGGGGACCATGCCGGAGCAGATATGTACGAAGAGAGGGAACGTCTGTCTGTGGAAGACCAGATGGAAGAGTTTATGTTCCTCGGGCTGAGAAAGACAGAAGGAATTTCCACGGATACTTTCCGTGAGACATTCGGAAAAGAGATCGACAAGGTCTATGGGCCGCAGCTTGATAAGATGAAAGATCTGGGACTCCTCATCGTGTCAGACGGACGGGTGCGTCTGACGGAACGCGGCGTCGACGTCAGCAACTATGTGTTCTGTGAGTTTCTGTTTTAGGAACAGATCAGCCGTCAGGGACGAGCCCCTTTGCTGAATTTATTTTGATAAAAAATCTCGAAACAAGGTTGACAAACTGAAAAGTGAGTGCTATCTTAGTATACGAAAGATGTTAGCACTCGAAACGAGGGAGTGCTAATAGCGGGAAAGGAGGAGACATAATGGCGGTCGATACATCATTAAGTGAAAGAAAACTGATCATATTGAAAGCCATTATCCAGAATTACCTTGAGACCGGTGAACCGGTCGGCTCGCGTACTCTTTCAAAATACACGGAACTGAACTTAAGTTCCGCGACGATCCGAAATGAGATGGCGGATCTGGAAGATCTCGGATACATTTTCCAGCCCCACACATCAGCGGGAAGAATTCCTTCGGATAAAGGATACCGGCTCTATGTGGATATGCTCATGGAGGAGAAAGAACAGGAGATCACAGAGCGAGAGGATGCGATGCTGGAGAAAGCCGACAAGGTCGAGAAAGTACTGCAGCAGGCGGCAAAGGTGCTTGCTTCCAATACAAATTATGCGACGATGGTTTCGGCTCCGGTGAACAGCCGCAATACATTAAAATTTATTCAGCTCTCACAGGTGGATGAAGAACAGATCGTGGCGGTCATCGTGCTGGGCGGCAATGTGATCAAGAATAAGATCATCGAAGTCGGTGAAACACTAAGTAATGAAACTCTGCTGAAGCTGAATATGCTTTTGAACACGACACTCAACGGGATGTCGATCGATCAGATCACACTGGGACTGATCGCCAGACTGAAAGAACAGGCCGGCATCCACAGCGAAGTGATCGGGCATGTGCTGGACGCGGTGGCGGAGATCATTCATGTGGAAGATGACATGAAGATCTATACGAGCGGCACGACGAATATCTTCAAATATCCTGAATTGAGCGACAAGCAGAGCGCGCAGGAGATCATCAGTGCATTTGAGGAGAAACAGCAGCTGGAAGATCTGGTCACAGAGACACTTGCAAGTGAGAATGATCACGCGATCCAGGTCTACATCGGAGATGAAGCCCCTGTAAAAAACATGAAGGACTGCAGTGTTGTGACAGCCACATATGAACTCGGCGAGGGCATGAAAGGAACGATCGGCATTATCGGTCCGAAGCGGATGGATTATGAACATGTCATGAAGACGCTGAAGACTCTGCAGAATGAGTTGGATGCGATTTACAATAAAAACCAGAAAGAATAGGAAGGTGGAAAGCTGGTGAGTGACAAGATGAGCAAGGAAGATATGGTAAAAGAAGCTGTGGAAGAAGCTAAGGCAAAAGCCTCCGGGACCGGAGAGGCCGGAGCGGATCCGGAAGAGACACAGGAGAAGGCGGATACAGATCCCGCAGGAGAAAAGGAAGGTCAGCCGGAAACAGGGGACGACGACCTCGAAGGCGGCGACGCCGGGGAGGAAGAGACCGATGCAGACGGCGCTTCCGGAGCAGAGAAAAAGAAGTTCTTTGGAAAGAAGAACAAGAAAGACAAAAAGGACGAGAAGATCGATGAACTTACAGATCGGCTTACCCGTCAGATGGCAGAGTTTGATAACTTCCGCAAGCGTACAGAGAAAGAAAAATCTCAGATGTACGAGATAGGAGCGAAAGATATCATAGAAAAGATCCTTCCCATCGTTGATAACTTTGAAAGAGGATTATCCTCAATGCCGGAAGAAGAAAAATCCACTCCTTTTGCAGAGGGAATGGAAAAGATCTACAAACAGCTTATGACTACACTGGAAGGGATCGGAGTAAAACCGATCGAAGCAGTGGGGCAGGAATTCAATCCTGACTTCCACAATGCAGTGATGCATGTGGAGGATGAGGAACTCGGCGAGAACATCATCGCAGAGGAATTCCAGAAAGGCTATATGTACCGTGACAGTGTTGTGAGACACAGCATGGTAAAAGTGGCAAACTGAACATCCTGAAAAAATTTTTCCAATATTAGAATATAAAAATGAATCATTAAAAGGAGGAGCTTTATTATGGGCAAAATAATTGGTATTGACCTTGGTACGACAAACAGCTGCGTGGCTGTCATGGAAGGCGGTCAGCCGACAGTCATCGCAAACACAGAGGGCGCAAGAACAACACCGTCTGTTGTGGCATTCACAAAGACAGGCGAGCGTCTGGTAGGAGAGCCTGCAAAACGTCAGGCGGTAACAAACGCAAACAGGACGATCTCTTCGATCAAGAGAGAGATGGGTACAGATTATAAGGTGGATATTGACGGAAAGAAATATTCTCCGCAGGAGATCTCCGCAATGATCCTTCAGAAACTGAAAGCAGACGCAGAAGGCTATCTCGGCGAGAAAGTAACGGATGCTGTCATCACAGTTCCCGCTTACTTCAATGACGCACAGCGTCAGGCTACAAAAGATGCCGGAAAGATCGCCGGACTTGATGTAAAACGTATCATCAACGAGCCTACGGCAGCTGCGCTGGCGTACGGACTCGACAATGAGAAAGAGCAGAAGATCATGGTATATGACCTGGGCGGCGGTACATTCGATGTATCGATCATCGAGATCGGCGACGGTGTCATCGAAGTTCTCTCCACAGCCGGAAACAACAGGCTGGGCGGTGATGACTTCGACCAGAAGATCACAGACTATATGCTGGCAGACTTCAAGGCAAAAGAGGGCGTAGACCTTTCAGGCGATAAGATGGCTCTCCAGAGACTGAAAGAAGCAGCAGAGAAAGCAAAGAAAGAGCTTTCTTCCGCAACAACGACAAATATCAACCTTCCGTTCATCACAGCTACATCTGAGGGACCGAAGCACTTTGATATGAACCTTACAAGAGCAAAATTCGATGAGCTTACAAGAGACCTCGTAGACAAGACAGCAGAGCCGGTTAGACGTGCTCTTTCCGACGCGGGAATCACAGCTGCAGACCTTGGCCAGGTACTTCTGGTCGGCGGATCTACACGTATCCCGGCTGTACAGGAAGAGGTTAAGAGACTGACAGGCAAAGAGCCGAGCAAATCCCTGAACCCGGATGAGTGTGTTGCACTCGGTGCTTCCGTACAGGGCGGTAAACTTGCAGGCGATGCAGGCGCAGGCGATATCCTTCTTCTGGATGTTACTCCGCTGTCACTTTCCATCGAGACGATGGGCGGTGTCGCTACAAGACTGATCGAGAGAAATACTACGATCCCGACAAAGAAGAGCCAGATCTTCTCCACAGCTGCTGATAACCAGACAGCCGTTGATATCAACGTAGTACAGGGCGAGAGACAGTTCGCGAAGGACAATAAGTCGCTCGGACAGTTCAGACTGGACGGAATCCCGCCGGCTCCGCGTGGAGTACCGCAGATCGAAGTTACATTTGATATCGACGCAAACGGTATCGTAAATGTATCCGCTAAGGATCTTGGTACAGGTAAAGAGCAGCATATCACGATCACAGCAGGCTCCAATATGTCTGATGCAGATATCGACAAAGCCGTAAAAGAAGCTGCTGAGTTCGAGGCACAGGACAAGAAGAGAAAAGAAGCGATCGATGCGAGAAACGAAGCAGACGCAATGGTATTCCAGACAGAGAAAGCCCTCAAAGACGTGGGCGACAAGCTGGATGCAAATGATAAAGCAGCAGTTGAGGCCGATATGCAGGCACTGAAAGACGTCCTTGCAAAATCAACTCCTGAGACAGCAGCAGACGCTGATGTGGCAGAGATCAAGGCTGCAAAAGAGAAACTGATGGAGAGTGCACAGAAACTGTTCACAAAGATGTATGAGCAGGCCGGGGCAGGCGCGGCAGGCGCAGGTCCGGATATGGGAGCGGGCGCAGGCCCGAATCCGGGGGCAGACGCGGGTGCAGGCCCGGCGCCGGACGGTTTTCAGGGCGATGATGTAGTAGACGGAGATTACAAGGAAGTCTAAACACCAAAGCTGAATAGAGCAGAGGGAACGTTCCCATTGTTTCATGATAAGAATAAGAAAAATTCTACGGAACCACTGGGTGGTTTCGTAGATTTTTTCGTGAAAGGTAGAGTATTCGAGTTATGGCAGAGGCAAAGAGAGATTATTATGAGGTGCTCGGAGTAAGTAAGGACGCTGACGACGCGGCGATCAAGAAAGCTTACCGCGCGCTTGCGAAAAAATATCATCCCGACATGAATCCGGGAGACAAAGAAGCTGAGAAAAAGTTTAAAGAGGCTTCGGAGGCATATGCTGTCTTAAGTGATCCTGAGAAACGGAGGCAGTATGATCAGTTTGGTCATGCGGCGTTCGAGGGCGGCGCCGGCGGTGCCGGAGGATTCGGCGGTTTTGATTTCAGCGGTGCTGATTTCAGCGATATATTCGGCGATATATTCGGCGATCTGTTCGGCGGACGCAGGAGCGGCCGCGGCGGCAACGGACCGATGAAAGGCGCAAATATAAGAAAGAGTATACGTATCACATTTGAAGAGGCTGTCTTCGGATGCGAGAAGGAACTTGATCTGATCCTGAAGGATCCGTGCGAGGACTGCCATGGTACCGGTGCGAAGCCGGGCACGTCTCCGGAGACCTGCCCCAAGTGCGGAGGCCGCGGACAGGTAGTCTATACTTCCCAGTCCTTCTTCGGTACGGTGCAGAATGTCCAGACCTGTCCGAACTGCGGCGGTTCCGGTAAGGTGATCAAAGAGAAGTGTCCGAAGTGCTCGGGTACCGGATATACATCCAGTAAAAAGCGCATCAAGGTATCGATCCCCGCCGGCATCGACAACGGGCAGAGCGTCCGCATCCGCGACAAAGGTGAGCCGGGTATAAACGGCGGTCCCAGAGGCGATCTGCTCGTAGAGGTAAACGTGTCGCATCATCCTGTCTTCCAGAGGCAGGACGTCCATATCTTCTCAACGGTTCCGATCTCATTTGCAGTCGCCGCTCTGGGCGGAGATATCCGCATCAAGACGGTGGACGGCGATGTGATCTATACTGTCAAACCGGGAACCAAGACAGATACGAAAGTGCGCCTGAAAGGAAAAGGCGTGCCGTCGCTCCGGAATTCTCAGGTAAGAGGAGACCATTATGTCACACTCGTGATCCAGACACCCGAGCGTCTGAGTGCGGAGGCAAAAGAGGCTCTGCGCAGGTTCGACGAACTGACAGGAAATACGCTGCATCAGAACGATCATGCGGACAGTGCGGGGGAGAAAGGCGATAAGAAAAAAAAGAAAGGCTTCATGGATAAGATGAAAGAAGTCTTTGAGGATTAAATTCGTGTTTGTCGGCTTGGATGCCGATAATATGAAGTCCGAAAACAGGCGGAGATGAGGCACGGAAATACTTCTTTGAGAGGACCGGCATGTGCTTCAGGCTCCGCTCCATAATCTGAGAAAAACTGAAGGAACTGAAATCTGATGAAAAGCAAAGCGCAAAACGGACAACTCGCCTTTGGCTCAAACAGTCCATTTTGCGGCTTAACATCAGTTTCCAGTTCCTTAACTTTTTCTGTTCTATCGGATCCGGCAGTCTCTCCCACGACAAACACGAATTGAACAAAATCGCTACGCGATGGCCTGCGAAAGCTGTCGTATAGCGATTTTTTTGTTTTCTATAACAAAAACAGTGGAAAGCAAGTCCTAATAGTAGTATTGT
>CASFID010000067.1 GCA_949294665.1 uncultured Eubacteriales bacterium | reverse complement strand
TGTTTCATTTTCTCTGTATCCATTGATAATTCCTCCAGTTTTTATACAATTTCTTTTTGTCTGCATATATTGTATAACCGGTTGAGTCTATAGGCAAATGCTTAGTTTACATGGTGGAGTATGCCTGGGAGGTATGATTATTTTATCAGCCCATAAATCAACTTCATTTTCTGGATAATCTCTTTCAGACTCTGGCTTCGTATACCAAACGATTTCAGATCAACCGTTTCCTTCTCCATAGCTGAAAAGAATGTCTCTAAATCCCTCTGAATTGAAGACGGCGGTATCACTTTCGTGTCAGGCGTCAATAAAATGCTCAGACGGAATACATCATTTTTGTGTTTACGGATATTTTTGCTGTCAACATGCTCTCCTTGTTCTTTTCGTTCTGTCAGATCCAGCCACGCTTTCGCTTTGAAAGGAATCAGATAGCCCGCATCCAAAATCGGTATATCTTTCAGCACGACTTTTCCTTCCTGAAGGAACTGATAATAGTCAGCATCCATCAAAATGGCCGATAAACTGGATATCTCATCATCCACTGGAAGAGGAGTCAAGACTGCATCTTCTGGAAGCTCGATTGCATCAACGCGCCCGGAGAATAACTCAATCATATAAGGATAATCCCGGCTGGAAGGCTTTGAAAAGCGGTAAAACTACGGTTCTCCTGTGCTTTTATTCCTGTGTTCATAATCTGCCGCATTTACATACTCCCAAAATCTGCGTCCAAATTCCGGAGTCAGGCTTTCCACGATCAGAACCATATCAATATCTCGTGTTGCCCGAAAGTCCAGACCATCCTCGCTCATCAAAAGGTCGCATGCGGTTCCGCCAATAATTGTATACTGGTCGGTATACTCCGCAAACCACCGTCGAAAACTTTCTAATCCTGTTACCATGTGCTTACCATATCCTTTCTGTTAATTCTTCCAGACATTGCCGGGTACGTTCATCTTCATCCTCTGCCAGACTCAAGGCCAGTGATAAGACATCGACCATCTCCGTCTGGCTGATATTTCGGGGATCATATTTCCAAATCTGCAGGGCACATTGTCTGTCCGAATCCAACAGACTGCTTGTGTAAGAATCTTTTTCTAAAGATAATTTCAGTGTACCCCAGGTTTGGATAGTCGGCGGATTCAGCATACTCATATGGGAAAGTGCTGAAAGTCCTGCTGAAAACATTTCCGGCTGCACATCCTCCTTAGAAATATATACGGTTTTTCGAACCGGTTGGATCAGATATGGCTGCATCTCCTGATACAGTTCTTTGGGTGTACATTCTGTTACAAGCATTTTCTTTGCTCCGATGCCGGTTCCAACTTTTTTTATCAAATTGGTTCTGCACAACTGATCAGCTGCACGAGTTATCGTCATAGCTGTAACCCCAAACCTTTTGGAAAGAGGTGATAGTAACATAGGCTCGCACCCTCCAAGTATCATAGCGAAAAGCAACTGCTGAGTGGACGGCTGGAATTTATCCGTCATCGTCCCCGTTAACTCTGCATCACATTTTTCTGTAAGCATTGTCCCCAGAAAGGGAAGATATAGCTGTTTTCCAGGTATAACAAATGGTATTCGTGCCTCAATTAATGTCTTGCGCCGCTGACTGGTAAGCCGTGGCATTTCCAGTACCATTGGGGATCCACAGATTTCACCAATACGTCTTAAATGCTTTTTTAGTGAATTCACAGGATCCAATTCTTCCTGTGGATGTAAAAACAGACATACTGTTTTTCCGAGTTTTACCTGTTCAAAATAATATTTTTCATTAAGAAAAAACGGAAGCCTGCTTTGCTGCCGCCATTCTGTGCGAATCACTGGGATGCCTAAAAGTTCTGTAATATATTCCATGCAATCACCTTCGTTTTAACTGCTTTTTATCATTATATCATCCATATAGTTAAATTTCTAGTTTTCAGTTAAATTAATTTGATAAGAACATCGCAAATTTACTGTAGAATTTATAGTTGTATAATCACCCAAGAATTAATTGGCCTTCCGTCTAATATGTTTCTTTTTTCTCTCCTACACCCTTCTCTCTTTCTGATTTCATATAAACCCATACCGTTCTGTTTTTCTAAAAAAGCCGGCATCCGGATTTTACTCCTTCAGCCAGCTTCTCATCTATCTCAACACCATACACACTTTTCTTCTTCAACTGTGTACACTGTACAATATGCCTCTATATTTCAAACGCTATACACACGATACACACTCAAAATCTTAGTACATTTTACGGCAACCCGGCTCAAAAGTTACGTTGCCTATTCCGACTCTCTCTGTAGTGAGCATCTTCAGATAGCTCTGTCCGATGAAGTACTGCGCGAACGCTGTGTTCGGTTCGCCGACCTCAAATACATTTCCGCCGCCTAAGTCCTGTTTCATTTTCTCTGTATCCATTGATAATTCCTCCAGTTTTTATACAATTTCTTTTTGCCTGCATATATTGTATAACCGGTTGAGTCTATAGGAAAATGCTTAGTTTACATGATGGAGTATGCCTGGGCGGTATGATTATCTGATCCGGCTTATCCTGTAACCCAGCTTAATCCTATTTTCCCTTATTTTGCAACACATAATAAGTTCCCTTTGATTTTCCTTCTTTCTTTAGCAATTCTAAATTAGTTAATTCTCTTAATATCTTTAGTGCCCTTGATTCTTTTATATCTAGAAGCTTCTGCACTTCTTTACTAGTTATCATTCCATTCTTTTCGACATATTCTATGACCTTTTTTTGGCTTGCATTTAACTTTTCATATACTTTTCCCGTACTTTTCCCGTACTGTCACCTGATTTACCACCTATATCTGCATATTCCGTACTTCCGGTATCATATCCAGGTTTATCCTGTCCAAAATCAAAAAAATAGTCGTCCAGCGGAACTATAATCCTGAAAATATCTCCTTCGATAAACTCCGGATCTTTACCGGAATAATTCTTCCAGTGAAAAAGTCACAGTTACATCCCCGTCTCCAAGAGCGTCTGACCAGCCGGTCAGGTCGTCGATCCTTCCCAGTTTTGTATAGCTCCAGGAATTAGAGCCATAGAAAATAACGATCTGATCCCCCTGATAGAGTACGATATCCCCCGACTGAGTCGTTGTCTGCCTGTTATTTGCCGGGAGATCGGTTCCCAGCGCTCCCACTTTTTCAAATCCGGCATAATCACTCATCTGAATAGTGACCGGTCCCTCTTCCATCATCTCTGCCAAAGCATCCACTGCTTTATTATTCTCTAATGTAGCAGTGAAGCGATTGCCGCTGATCTCCACGATCATTTTTCTGTCCATACTTTCTTCCTCCCCGGTATCTGCTTCTCTAACTTCATTTTCCGTATCCGCCTCTCCGGCTCCATTTTCCGTATGTGCCGGCTGCGCTTCTGTTTCCTCCGTCTGGCTGCTGTCCGCACAGCCCGGTAATACTGCTGTAAGAGCACATACAATCATAAATACTATAAAAATATATTTTTTCACGAAACAACTCCGCCTTTCTGACTTTACAGAAATGCTCCGTTACAACCCTGAAGGACCTGTCCTTTCACGGCTTTCCCCATCCTGCTTGCCAGGAACAGGCATTGCATAAGCCTGATCCATTGGATCACATTCCGGCCCGGGGAAATTGCAGTTTTCCCGTCTAACATTTTTGCATCCATATCTGAAACTCCTTTCATGTCTTTTCTGTTCTGACATCATTGTATAATGCATGAAGTTTCATTTCAATTATTTATATCATATACTTTTCAATAGGAAATAACTATAGAAATTATGTGTTCCTTTCCTGACGATCTCATATTTTTACCCCCTGATCACAGATACAGCCACATTGGCCGCTCCTGCCAGGACCATTACCCATATGGGATTCATCCTGAGCTTTTGGAGCAGCACGATACATCCGGCAAATATGAGTACCATTATCCAGTTTGTCTTCGATAAAATAATCGCCCCGTCATTTCCCCAGAATGCCGTGATCAGGATGGAGATCCCTGCCGCGGCGATCATTGCCACGACCGCAGGTCTGAGGGAATTGAGGATCCCCTGGAGCATTCCCATATTTCTGTATTTCAGGTACAGGCCGGCCAGCACTGTCACGATGATGCAGGACGGCAGGATACATCCCAGTGTTGCTGCCAGAGCCCCCGGTATTCCTGCAATCTTGATCCCCACGAAGGTAGCGGAATTGACGGCGATAGGGCCCGGCGTCATCTGGGAGATCGTGATCAGATCCGTGAACTCTTTCATAGTCAGCCAGCCGTGTTCCGTAACTACCTGTCCCTGAATGAGAGGTAAAGCCGCATATCCTCCGCCGAAGCTGAAAAGTCCGATCTGAAGAAAACTTAAAAACAGTTCCAGATATATCATCTTTTCTCCTTTCTTTGCTCTATAATCGTCCTGACTGCTCCGATCAGCCCGCAGGCAAGGATCACATAGATCACATTCACACCTAAAAAGCACGTGGCGGCAAAAGCGAGCGCCATGATCATAACAGAAATCACATTTTTCCCGTGAATGATGCCAGCCGCCATCTCAAAAACAACCGCTGCGATCACTGCTCCCACACCCGCCTGCATTCCTTCCAGCATCAGGCTTACGAAGTAATTGCTCTGAAATGCATTATAAAAAAAGGAGATCAGAGATATGATCATAAAAGGGGGGATGATCGTCCCGATTATTGCAACCAGGGTTCCTGTCATTCCCGCCAGTTTATATCCGATAACGATAGCTCCGTTTACCGCAATAGCTCCGGGAGAAGATTGAGCGATCGCGATCAGATCCAGCATTTCATCTTCCTCGATCCAGTGATATTGATCCACGAATTTTTTCTTCATCAGGGTGACGATCACATATCCGCCTCCAAAGGTGAAGGCGCTGAGGTAAAGTGTCGAAATAAAAATCTTCCATAATACTTCCTTTTTATTCTCCATTATCGGTCCTCCTTTAGTCCAAGTATATTTCTTGTTGATTTATAAGTAAAATACTATTATTCTATTATATATATAATAATTTTCTTATATATGGAGGATTTATTCATGACGCTTCGCCATATGAGGATCTTTGTATCTGTATTTCGACACAGCAATATCACCCGGGCCGCAGAAGAGCTGCATCTCGCCCAGCCGTCCGTCAGCTTTGCAGTCAGGGAACTGGAGGATTATTATGGAATACGGCTGTTTGAACGGATCGGCCGTCACATTTCTCCCACAGAGAGCGGAAGAGAGTTCTACGGATATGCACTGCATATCGTTTCTATATTTAATGAAATGGAGCAAAAGATCCGCAACTGGGATGCCCTGGGAACTGTCCGGATAGGCGCGAGCATTACGATCGGCACTCATATCCTGCCGTCGCTTTTAAAGAGATACCAGGCTTTATATCCCGATCTGAGGACAGAAGTGAATATCAGACAGTCTGCCGCGATCGAGCAGCAGATCATAGACAATAAGACGGATATCGGACTCATCGAGACGCAGCCGGATCACCCGGATATCGTCTCCCTGCCATTTATGGAAGACTTTCTGTGTCCCATAGTGTCCAACGATCATCCCCTTACAGGATTCCGGGAGATCACACTGAAGCAACTGGCCGAATACCCTCTTCTGATGCGTGAAAAAGGGAGCGCCGGGCGGGAGATCCTGGATGCATGTTTTGCCATCCGGAATATCAGCGTCCGCCCCCTGTGGGAAAGTTCCAGCACACAGGCGATCGTCCGTGGAGTGGCAGAAGGACTGGGAGTGGCCGTTCTCCCGTTTTTGCTTGTAAAGAAAGATATCGAGGAACACGAAGTCAGGGCAGTCCCCTTGGATCAGCCGATCAAAAGGAATCTGAACATTATTTATCATAAGAGTAAATATCTCACCGACAATATGAAGTCATTTATAGATCTCTTCATTTCACCGAACCAAACGTAGAACATAGATTATTCACTTTTCTGCTAAAAATATTTCACATAACTTCGCTACGCTTGTCCTGAAAGGCAGGTAAGTAAACCATGAAGGATCATTATATCTATTACTCTGATTTGACACAGACGCATACGGCGCCCGTACCCTCCCCGCAGGATACGGACAAGCGCGGTCGGGACTCCGGGCGCCGCAGGCGCATAGTATATATTCTTTTATTCGCTGTTATCGCGTCCATAACTTTCGCTGCCGTAGTCCTGTGCACCGGATTTTTCCCCGGGGATACTCCCGATGAAGAAAGTACAGCCGGTGCGCCTATGGCGCGGGATGACGGGGACTGTACCGGCCCGCCTGCCGGTACAGAGATCTAAAATCCTTCTATCCGTCTCTTCTTTCTGAGCTCATATCGCTTCCGGCCACTCTCCCACTCTGCTTTTTCCGACTCTGTCTCCACGATCAGTCCGGGTACTTCCTGCGCCCGTCCGTTCTCATCGATAGCGACCATCACTACATATGCCCGGTTGATGTTCCTGCGCATCCCCTGAGTGTCCTCTATGTAGGTGTCTACCCTTACTTCCATAGAGGTCTTTCCCACATAGGTGAGTTTTGCGACAAGTACAACAGTGTCATTTGCATATGCCGGAGCTTTGAAATTCAGATTGTCGATAGACGCCGTCGTCACGGTCATACCGGAGTGCCGCCAGCTCACGACTCCGGCAGTCTCGTCGATCCACTGCATAAGCTGTCCGCCGAACAGTCTGCCGTAACCATTGATCTGATAATAGCGGATTACATAGACCTGTTCTGTCAGCGAATCTTCTACATGTTTATATTTCTTTGTCTCCATAATCCAATTACCCTGATTTCTAAAACATTGTCCGGATCAGTTTCTTATTCACTTTCCCGTTAGGAGTCAGAGGGATTTCCTCTGTGAATATGATCCTGCTGGGTATCTTGTATTTCGCCATCCGGCTCCTGAGATACTCCTGAATCCCTGCTTCATCCCACTTTGCTCCTTTCTCAAGCCGGATGAGCGCTACCGGCGTCTCCCCATACACTTTATGCGGGACGCCTACGACAACAGCATCTGCGATCCCTTCGATCTGATAGAGCTGGTTTTCCACGTCAATGCTGGTGATCTTCTCACCGCCGCGGTTGATCATGTCCTTTTTTCTGTCCATCACATAACAGTAGCCGTCCTCTGTAAAATATCCGACGTCACCGGTATCCAGCCACCAGTCTCTGTAAAGATCTGTATCCAGCTTATAGTAGCAGTCCAGGATGCATGCGCCCGATACCATGATCTCGCCTGTCTCTCCGGCGGGGAGTTCATTCCCGTCCTCGTCAACGATCTTATAACACAGTCCCGGCACCGGGATGCCGTTTGATCCCATATGTTCGCTTTCTATCGCGTTCTCGGGGAGGATCGTACCCGGAGAAGTCGTCTCTGTCATCCCGTAGACAGTGTGGAACTCACAGTCCGGCAGCCATTCGTGTATCTTTTTGATCTTCTCCTTTGGCGTCCTGCTGCCGCCGCATGCCATACACCTGAGACTTGGCAGTTCGGGGAATTTATCCCTCTGCTCAAGAAGCAGATTGTATACCGTCGGAGCCGCATGGATAAAGGTGATCTGATTCTCTCTTATGCACTCCAGCACCTGATCTGCATGAAAGATCCTCTGCAGATAGACCGTCCCTCCGCTGTATATGATCAGATCGAACAGCGCCGACAGCCCGGTGATCATATAACTTGGAACCGGAAGGACTGTTGAGTCCTGATCGGTTACGGCGAAGCATGCCTTATATGCCGCCGCCGCATGCATAAAATTGAAGTTCGTCAGCATCACGCCTTTACTCTCGGACGTAGTCCCCGATGTGAACATCATGACCGCATGATCCTCATAACCGCCTTCACACGGTTCGATGGGATATGTTTCGTCTTTATATTCATCAAAAGCAAATTTTTCGTGGGAAGGTTTATAGCTGATCACGGTAATTCCTTTTTTCCTGTCGCTCTCAAACCATCCTTCAAAATCCCTGTCACAGATCACGCATTTCAGGTCGGCTTTATTTACCAGAGAGCGTATCTCCGGTTCTTTGTATTTGGTCGGCAGCATAACGGTAACCGCTCCGATCTTTATGAGCGCCAGATAAGCCGTGCAGAACTCATTGCTGCTGTACACCATCAGAGCTACATGGTCGCCTTTGTGGATGCCGAACCGATGTTTCAGACATGCCGCGAACCGGTCCACTTCTTTTACAAGGTCCGAATATGTGAACCTGCGTCCCATATCATCGATCACCGCGTATTTATCGGGATATTTCCCGGCGGAGACAGTGAGCGCTTTATACATGTTTTCCGGCAGATCCGGAAATGTCTCGATCACCCGTCCGTTGCTCAGTGTTTTTGTGACCATATCAAGCGGAATCCGCTTTTTCCACAATTCAGTTCCATTATACATAAACTGCGCCTCCTATCTGTCCTCCGCGACATTTCTCTCGATCAGTTCTCTGAGCCCGCAAGCGCCTTCTTTATAAAAGTCTGTGCTTGTATATTTCAGTTCTTCTGCTATGAGCGGTTTAAATTCCATCTGGTCCAGAATATCTTTCTGCAGGTCCACGCCTTTTGCCACCTCTACGAGCATGACGCCCTTTTCTGTCAGTTTGAATACTGCTCTCTCTGTGACGTAAAGCATGTTCTGTCCCTGCGCCAGAGCTTCTTTCCCGTTGTAAGATATCTGCTGTACTTCTTTTACAAGCTTTTTAAATTTTCCTTCCTGCTCTATCCTGACGCCGTCCTCAGAGAAAGAGGTTTTCAGTCCGCCGCCTGTAAATGAGGAACAGAAGATCACGTTCTTGGCTGTCGCGGTGATATCGATGAATCCGCCCGCTCCCGGAGCCTTGCTTCCCATCTTCGTAGCGTTGACGTTCCCGTTCTGGTCCAGTTCTCCCGCTCCCATAAACGTATAGTCGATGCCGGTGCCGTTATAGAACTCGAACTGCCGGTCATGAGAGATGAGCGCCTGCGCGTTTCTTGATATTCCAAAGTCGATCGTACTTGCGGGCACGCCGCCGTAGACTCCGGACTCTACCGTGATCGTGACGATATCCGATATTCCCTCTTCCGCAATGATCGGACCGATGTTCTCGTTGGGGATTCCCGTACCGATGTTGATGATCTGGTCCGGTTTCAGCTCTGAGACAGCCCTGCGCGAGATGATCTTACGCATGTCTGTCGGAAGAACTTCGATCGAGTCCTCGGGAACCCGCACTTCCCCGCTGTAGGACGGATCATAGTACCAGGAATAGGTCTGTCTGTGCTCTTCATAAGGATTCTCCGCTACGACGACAGCATCCACAAACACACCCGGCACAACTACATCTTTCGGTGCGATCGAACCGTTCTCAACGACCGACTCCACCTGACAGATCACCTTGCCGCCCCATCTCTTTGTCGCCATGACTGCCGGGAGCATCTCCAATACCATAGCTTCCCTCTCTGTCGAAATGTTGCCGTTTGCATCGGCGTATGTCCCCCGGATCAGCAGCGTGTCGATGGGGATCGGTTTATACTGGATATACTCTTCTCCGTCCACTGTGACGACAGCCACTGTGTCATAGCCGCTGTCGACCGCGCGCTGGTTCATCTTGCCGCCTTCGATGCGCGGATCGATATATGTGCCCAGCCCTACTTTGCTGAGTTTGCCCGGCTCACGCAGAGCCATGCTGTGAAACATGTTGGCCATCTGTCCCTGTGGGAGATTGAATGCCTCGATCTTGTTCTCTGTGATCAGGTCCATCATCTTTGCCGACTGTCCCCAGTGGCCTCCGATCACACGTTTGAGCAATCCCTCATAGGCGATATACTGCATTCCTCCCGGTTTTCCTACAGATGCCTGCCCGCACGTATGAACATATGTAAGATCTCTTGGGTGTCCCTCCTCCAGAAAACTCCTCTCTATTTCTTTCAGGATCGTGGTACTTGCCGACACCTGGGTCATCGCAATAATGGCAAGTGTTGTTCCGTCCTGGATCATTTTTACCGCCTCTCTGGCGTTAATCACTTTCGGCCTTTTCATTTTTCTCTCCTTTCGATAATATCTTATTCTATTTCCGCTTATAAGCCCCTGTTCTGATCGTCTCCACAGGCTTGAATATCTCTTTGTGATACCGGACGGACAGATATTCCAGAGCGCCGGTCACTTCTTTTGGTTCAAATCTCTGGATATACTCGATCGGTCCCTCCATATTATATCCGAGCCGTATCGCCGTGTCGCACTCCTCCAGTGTACAGACGCCCTCTTCGTACAGTCTGCACGCCTCATTTGCCTGGATAAAATTCGGGATATCCGGGTCGTACCTCCCCGTATACAGCGCCGGATCGATATCGGGCCTTCCCTTTTCCGGCCATTTATAATATCCCGATCCCGTCTTTTTCCCCAGACATCCTTTTGCCATCAGCTTCCGCGCCGTCTCAGACGGTCCGTAATCAGGAGAGAGATGGGTATGATAATATTCCTGACAGGATGACGTCACATCGATCCCCGTATAGTCCGCCAGCTCCATCGGCCCCATCTTCTGTCCGTTCTTCATCATGGAGAGATCGATATCCGCCGGTGTAAAACCATCAATATCCACACAGAGACCGTTGTATACCACGACAGGAGCGACGATACGGTTTGCGATAAATCCCGGGGTGTCTTTCCTGGCAAGAACGACCGTCTTTCCCGCATGTTTCGCATAGTCACAGATAAACCTGACCGTCTCGTCTGAAGTTTTGCCGCCTCGGATCACTTCTACCAGTTTCATAAGCACTGCCGGGTTAAAGTAATGCATCCCCGCCATGTTCTCGGGATGAGCTACGTTCCCGGCCAGTGTCGTGATACTCATTGAAGACGTGTTCGTAGCTATGACGGCGTCTCTGCTGCAGGCGTCTGATATCTGCCGCAGCACCGGTCTTTTGATCTCCATATCCTCGGGCACAGCCTCTATGATCAACTGCGCGTCCTTCACCGCCTCTTCCAGAGAAAGAGTCGCTTTCATGCCGCCATTGTGAAATGCCTCCAGCACTGTTCCCTGTATCTTTCCTTTTTCCGTCAGCTTCTCAAGGCTTTTCCGGATCCTGTCCATACCTCCGTCCAGGCTCACCTGTCTTCTGCCACACAGATTTACCCTGTAGCCGGACATCAGAGCTAGCTGTGCGATACCGTGCCCGATATCGCCCGGTCCGATAACCGCGATCGTCTTTAAATCTTCGAGTTTCATACGCTATAGGCTCCTTTTCCAAAACAGGGAAGGAATATACAATCCTTCCCTTTCTTACGATATTAACAGCCGTTTATCTTAAGATCAGCACTTTGTAAAATACATGGAGATTCCCTGTCCCCCGCCGATGCACATGCTGATCATCGCGTCTTTCTTGTCTGTACGCATCAGTTCATAGAGAACCTTGACTGTCAGGATACATCCTGTTGCTCCGATCGGATGTCCGATGGAGATGCCGCCGCCATAGATATTGACTTTCTCGGGATCCAGTCCCAGGTCTCTTCTGACCGCGTATGCCTGGCTTGCAAATGCCTCGTTGATCTCGAACATATCGATGTCTTTTAAGTTGACACCGAGCTGAGCCGCCAGTTTCTCGCTTGAGAGCTTCGGTGCATATCCCATGATCTCTGCTTCGATCCCTGCGACCGTATAGCCTTCAACTTTGAGCTTCGGCACAACGCCGAGTTCTTCTGCCTTTTCTCTGGACATCACTACAACTGCAGCAGCGCCGTCGTTCAGACTGGAGGAATTTCCTGCCGTAACTGTTCCGTCTTTGACAAATGCCGGGCGGAGTTTCGCAAGTTTCTCCATTGTCTGGCCTTCTCTCGGGCCTTCGTCTGTATCGAATACTGTCACGTTTCCTTTTCTGTCTTTGAGTTCTACCGGAAGGATCTCATCGACGAACTTGCCGGCCTTGATCGCTGCTACCGCGCGCTGATGGCTCTGCAGAGCATAAGCGTCCTGCTCTTCCCTGCTTACGTTAAAGCGTTTTGCCACTTCCTCAGCCGTAGTTCCGTTATGAGAATTGTTCAGCGGCCATGTAAGGATATCGATGACTCCGTCCTCGAATACCTTGTGTCCCATCCTTGCGCCCCATCTTGCATCTTTCACATAGTAGGGAAGCTGGCTTAAGTTCTCAGATCCCGCTGCCACAACTACATCTGCGAAGCCTGTCTGGATCTCCATAACTGCGTCTGCGATCGCCTGGAGACCGGAACCGCACTGGCGGTTTACAGAATAAGCTGTCGTCTCCTTGGGCATGCCTGCCGACAGGCTGATCGCTCTTGCCACAAATCCGCACTCCGCGATCTGACCTACCTGGCCTACGATCACTTCATCTACCTGTGACGGTTCGATCCCCGCGCGTTTCACTGCCTCTTTTACCACCATAGCTCCCATATCGATGGCGCTTACCGTCTTCAGACTTCCGCCGTAGGAGCCTACCGGAAGACGCACACCTGATACGATTACAACATCTTTTAACTTATCCATGACCTTTCATCCTTTCTTACATGTTCTGTTCTTTTATAGTTCAAACCCCGTTCGTCCGATCACACTCTCCGTTCCGGACAAGCGCTGCATATTATACGATCATTCCGCCGCCTACGTTGATGACTTCTGAAGTGATGTAGGACGCCTCGTCAGACGCAAGGAACGCTACCATGTTTCCTACGTCTGAAGGTTTGCCTGCATATCCCATAGGCACTCTTGAGATCATGCTCTCCCATGCCGCTCCGTCGTTTACTTCTTTAAGCTTGCTCGTCATATCTGTCTCGATGAATCCCGGGCAGATCGCGTTGCATGTGATGCCTTTCTTTGCGTTCTCTCTGGCCGCCGTCTTTGTAAGACCTACAACGCCTGCTTTCGCTGCAGCGTAGTTTGCCTGGCCGATATTTCCAAGCCAGCTTCCGGAAGAAATGTTAATGATGCGTCCGTATCCCTTCTCACGCATATATTTGATCGCTTCCTGTGTGCCGTAGAACGTACCTGTCAGGTCCACTGCGATGACAAGATCCCAGTTCTCTTTTGACATCTTGTGGAGCATACCGTCGCGGTTGATGCCCGCATTATTTACCATAATGTCCAGTGTGCCGTACTTCTCGATCGCAAAGTTGACCAGAGCTTTTACTTCTTCCTGCTCGGAAATATTTACTGTATAAGAAACTGCTGTTCCGCCGTTGTCCGTGATCTCTTTGACAGCTTCATCCGCCGGATTCATATCCGCAAGAACCACGCTTGCGCCTTCCTCTGCCAGCTTCTTTGCGATTCCTTTTCCAAGTCCGCGTCCTGCACCTGTTACGATTGCTACTTTTCCTTCTAATCTCATGATTATACCTCCTGTTTATACTAGAAAACGTTTTCACCTAAATTCATTTTAATAAGTGACAATGTCACTTATTTTGTATCTTTTATATTCGACTCAACGTCCTTTCCGCATGCTATCTCTTTTTTGACGAACCGCGAACGATCAGCTCAGGCTGCAGTACGACCAGATCCTGCTCTGTCTTTCTGCCGTCTATCCGTGCTTTTAGCATCTTCACAGCCTCTCTCACCATGTCGTCGACGGAGATGCTGACCGTTGTCAGGTCGATCCCCGGCAGGCTCATGATCGGTGGGTTATCGGCTGTCACGACTGACAGATCCTCAGGGATCCTGATGCCTTTTTCGCTGCAGCTCTGCAAAAGTCCGAGAGCCATGTTATTCGCTGCGGCGAAAGCCGCTGTCGGAAGATTTTCTTCCTGCTCTTCCAGATATCTGTTTACCGCTTCATGGGCGGACGTCATATCCAGTTCACATCTCAGGATATTCTCACGGGAGATCCCGATACCGGCCGCCGCCAGAGCCTGCTGAAAACCTTCCATGCGGAATCTGAGCGACGCGCTCGTCTGGAACGGCCCGCCCACGAGCAGGAATTTTCTGTGTCCCAGTCCAAGCAGATGCTCGGCCGCCATAGCGCCGGCACGGTAATCATTCTGTACGACCTGATCACAGGAAATATCAAATGTCCTGTTCAGCAGGATCACCGGACATGTGCACTCTCTGAGCGCTTCTTCGAGAACACTTTCTTTTGCCAGAACGGTAATAAAGAGCCCTGCAAAATCAAACAGACTGATGACCTCCGAGAGGTAATTCTTATTCTGCTGATCGTCCATCGCATCCACACTCATCACCATGGGGATGTAGCCGATCTTTGTCAGTTCTTTCTGAAATGCCACCGCCATAGATGAATAATACTGATTTTCCAGATCTCTCACGATCAGCCCTACTACATTTGTCCTGCCGCTGACAAGACTCCGCGCCACGCTGCTCGGCCGGTATCCTGTCTTCTTGATCAGATCTTTGATCTCCTGGCGCTTCACCGTATTTACCCCCGGAGTGTCTGAACAAACTCTCGAGACGGTCGCCGGTGAAACGCCTGCCATATTCGCTATGTCTTTGATCGTATATTTTTTACTCACTGTAATATCCGTTCCTTCCGCTCAATTCATGATATCATTATACATTCTGCGGAAGAAAAAAGATAGTATTTATCAGCGGATCCAGCCTTTTTTCGACCACTCTGCCACCTGATCCGGATCATGACCGAAGAGGACCGTCGCGTTTTTCTCTTTCTCGCGCTCTTTGACCATCTCGATGTTCTTTTGGAAAGGCGCCATGCCTGCGTTCAGACTGCCGCCCGGCGGAAGGATCTTGTCGTAGGATCTCTGTGTATAGATCGTATCTCCAGTGAAGATGATCGTTCCTGCTTCCTCAAGATCTACTTCAAGGCCGAGCACGCCCGCTGTATGCGTGTGCTGCTCGAATACTCTCACGCCCTCTGCGATCTCTACCTCGTCGGATACCGGCTTAAATCCGACGCCGTCCAGGGCTGAGAAATGTACTCTTGAGTAGGCTCCTACTTTTCCGTCTGATACCACGTGTGTCTGATAGAGCGCGTCTCTTAATTCCGCCTCTGCCACGATCACGTTCTTCGCTGCCTCCGTGCGCTGGAAATATTTCAGGCCGCCCGAGTGATCGAGGTGCAGATGCGACAGGATGATCGTATCCAGATCGTTTGCGTCAACGCCTTCCTCTTTGAGTGCATCTGTGATCTTGATAAATTTTGCAACAGGGAACGTTTTCTTGATCGGCTCGGGATATGTATCCGGCCATGCGCCGTCATTTCCTGTATCATAGAGGATATAGCCTTTCTCCGGGTGACGGATCAGCACCGCGCTGATAGGAGAATTAAACGGATTGTTTCCTAATCCCGACACGATTTCTTCTCCGATCGTTGCCAGATACCCCAGATCAAAAATTCTGATTTCCAGTCCTTTCATTTGTCAACCTCCTTGTTTTTCATGTAATTTAATTTTTATCTTCACTCCTTATAAATAAGGCTTTCAGATCATCTTCCGCGGCAGTCTCCTACCAGTTGTCGCTGAACACTGCCGGTCTCTTCTCAAAGAATGCTTTGATGCACTCTTCTTTCTCCTCTGTCTCGAGGATCTCGTGGGTAAAGATCGTTTCCATATCGAACTTGTCCGCCGCCCGGTTATCATACCAGAGCCTTGTGCACTGCTTGAAAACGCGTACCGTGTGCGGAGGCTGTGCCGCGATCGCCGCAGCCGCCTGCGCTGTCTTTGACTCCAGCTTTTCCGGTATGGTCACTACATTGACCGCCCCGTATCTGAGCATCTCTTCCGCCGTGACTTTCTCGCCGGTAAGACACATATGGTACAGAACCTTCTTCGGTATATCGCTCATGGCGAAACTCATACCTGCGATGATCCCCAGCTTTACTTCGGGAAGCGTAAACCATGCCGTATCGTCCGCATATACCATATCACACGCCAGAGCGATGAGCATACCGGAACCGATCGCATAGCCGTGTACCATGGCGATCACCGGAACTTCGCTGTTCTGGAGAGCTATGATCGCCGAACCTACTGTCTTCTGATATTCAGCATGATTCTGTTTTGTATGCTCCGCAATCTCGTTGATATCATTTCCCCCAATGAACCCTTTGCCCTTTGTCTTGAGAACGATACACCTGATGTCTTTCCGCTTTCCCGTGTTCTCAAAAACATCTGCCATTTCTCTGTAGGCCTGCGCATTCATCGCGTTGATCGGCGGTTTACTGTAAGTGATCCATGCCACTTTATCTTTTATCTCGATTGAAAAAAATTGATAGTCCAACTTGTTGTCTCCACCTCTTCTATATGTCTTATTTTTTAAATCCGGTTCCATCCGGCGGCCAGTTGAGTCCGAGCCCCGCGTTTGTAGAGCTGATGGAATTGTAAAGTCCGCCGATCGCCGTGATCAGGAAAGCCCATCCGGAAGCTACGTTGGTCCATGCCGGGCCGACCGTACCGCCGATCCCCGCGAGGATAAGTCCGACCGCGCCCGCAAGATAAGCGATAAAGAGATATTTCGGTATTGAAAGCATTCCCGGCAGTATAAACAAGAGATAAATACCTGATATCAGGAAAAAGATAGCTCCCACCGCTCCGTCATACGGAAGTCCCTTCGCCGGAAGCAGGACGGCACAGATCTGATTCGCGCCTCCTACGAAACCAAACGCAACTGTAAACACCAGATTGACGGCTCCGAACGGATTCCCCTTCTGCGTGTTCAGCACGGAACTGGCAAGGAAACCGATGGCATATAAAAATTGAAAAATACCGATCGTAAGCGTAGCGTCCGGGCTTAAGATCCCTCCCATGGACAGCCAGCACATCACCGCATATGTTCCGAAGATAAACCCGATCGCTCCGCCGGGATCAGAACATGTTGTCGCCTGCTTTGTCACTTCCACTTTGTAAATGTTTTCACTGTTCTTTTCCACTTTCGCCTTCCTCCTGTTAATTTCATTTTATACTTGCTTTTACATGATCATTTTCTGATCAGTACAGCCATTTATGTTCTTCCGGAATAGGTTCCCTTGCAAGTCTTGTAACCGCTTCTCCTTCGATCACCTTCACGCCATCCTGGTTAAAGCAGTCTGTCTGCATCAGGACTCTTCCCTTTCCCAGCTTCTCCTTACAGGTGACGACGGCTTTGATCGTGTCCCCTATATGGACCGGCGCAAGGAAATTCACGCTCTGGGAGATGTAGATCGATGTCGGGAAAGCATTTGTAAGCGCGGTAGATATCAGGCTTGATACCAGAGCTCCGTGTGCGATCCTTCCGCCGAATGAACTTTTCTGTGCGAATTTCTCATTGGTGTGCATCGGATTGCAGTCGCCGGATACCGCGGAAAACATCAGGATATCCGCCGAAGTGATCGTTTTTTCAAACGAGTTGGAATCACCCACCTGCAATTCACTGTAAACATAAGCTGACATATTTGATCCCTCCTGAATTTCTTTTAAGTGAAATTGAAATCGCTTTCATTGATATTATGATACATATTTCATTTATATTTGTAAATTGGCAATACACCGAAGTATCTTCTATTTTTTTATACAATATTCACAATTTTAAAATGTAATTTTGAATCTTTTTATCCACTTTTATATCATTTCTAATTGTTAAATATATATCCGTAATCGTTTTCTATAACGTATTTCCGGGCTTTTCCTGATATCTTTCGGCCGCATGATGATACCAGGCATGTTAATTTCCACAAAAAAAAGATTCCGTACTGTAAATTTACATACTTTACAGTACGGAAATCTGTTTTTTCAGTAAACAGTCGCGACACACAGATCTGTGAACAGGAATTTATACGATCCCGTCCGCTTTCAGCCTTTCGATCTCTTCCTCGGACTTCTCCAGCAGGCCTTTCAGTATCTCATCATTGTGTTCCCCCAGAAGCGGCGCCCGCTCCCGGTTTTTGATCGGACGCGTCTGCAGTTTCAGTGGATTTCCGACAAACGGAAACTTGCCCGCTCCCGGAACTTCTGCGTAGATCACCATTTCACGCTCGATAGAATTAGGATCATTTAAGATCATTTCAAGATTCCGCACTACGCCAAACGGCACACCTGCTCCGGTCATGATCTCATCCGCTTCTTCCACTGTATGCTTCGCGAACCACTCCGCGGTCAGGCGGTCGACCGTAACATAATCCGCCATGCGGTTTTCGATCGTCTGATATTTTTCCTGGAGCAGCGCGGGATCCTTTGTCGCCTCCGAGAAGCGTTTATAATTGGAATCCGCCCCGGCATGGATACAGATCCAGCCATCTTTACACTGATAAACATTCGACGGACACGCCAGAGGATCTCCTGTATCATATTTGGGCACGACGCCGATATCCGTGCCGTTGACTGCAAACCCCGGCAGCCTTGTCTCGAAGAACGAGAACAGGCAGTCCAGCATCGCCGTATCGATCCGCTGCCCCTGGCCCGTCCGTTCTCTGTCGTACAGGGCGAGTACGATGGCGAGCGCGTTATAGACGCCTGCGGTATGGTCGCCAAGCGGGAGACCTGTAGGTCTTGGTCCTGTCTTCGTAAAATTGATCGCATGCAGACCGCTCATGGCAGATGCGATACCGTCCATGGCCGCCTTGTTGCGATACCGGCCCTCCTGGCCGAACCCGGAAATCGACGACATGATAATGCGAGGATTGATTTTTTTACACGTTTCATAGTCAAATCCGAGCTTTGCCATAGTGCCCGGACGGAAATTTTCAATGATCACATCTGATTTTTTTATCAGTTCTGTGAGGATCTCTTTGCCTTCCTCACTCCGTAAGTTCAATGTGATCCCTTTCTTATTCCGGTTGAAGGCTGTGACATATACGCTCACGCCGTCTTTATACGGCCCGAGACGCCTCCCGTCTTCTCCCGTACCTACCCGTTCGATCTTAATGACCTCAGCCCCCATATCTGCAAGCAGCATACCGCAGAACGGCGCCGCTATAAACTGTCCGAAGTCCAAAATACGGACTCCCTTTAAAATCCCTTCCATAAAAACCTCCTGTTCAAAAAATTATAATAATCTTGAGGGCGAAAACGATTTCTATTGCATATATTAACATATATGTGCAGTCATATCAATAATTACATCCAAAAACACAGGCGATATTTTCCCCTGGCTATCCCTTTTACCGGTTCAGATCCTTTACACTTCCTCTGATCCTCATCTTTGTCTCAAGATAGACTGTAGACGCCTCTTTCTCCCCGTCTTTTATCCTCTCTGTAAGGAGCTTTATCGCCGTGGTCCCCATCTTATCGGGATCCGTACATACAGTTGTGATATTTTTTCTTTTCGTTGTCGGCGTCTCGTCAAAACAGATCATGCTGATATCTTCCGGCACCCTTACGCCGTAATCCATAAACGCGTCGAGTATCCCTTCCATCATCTGATAGCTGCTGCAGAACAGCGCAGTAAAATCAAGTCCGGCTTTGACGACATCTTCTCCGCATTTGTAGCTGCTCTTATAGTTCAGATCCCCCAGCAGGATACTGTTTTCCGTGACGATAAGGCCATTGTCGCGCATCGCGTCCTCATATCCGTGCCTTCTTTCCAGGGCAGTCTTGGAATACAGGCTGCCCATCAGGTGGCCTATCCTCTTATGTCCTTTTGAAATGAGATAAGTGGTGGCCTGATAACCGCCGTGGTAATTGTCATTGCACACTGTATCAAACGAAGCCAGCTTGATCCCCCGGTTGAGAAAAACAACAGGGCACTGATTCATCTTCAGTATCTCTTTGAGCCTGTCGCCTCCCCTCACATTCATAAAAACAACTCCGGCATAGTTCTTGAGCAGGGCAAGCCTGACGTATTCTTCTTCCAGCTCGATCTGGTTATCGGTATAAGCCACGATCGGAATATATTCCTTCTCCCAGATCTGTCTGTTCAGCACTCTGACCAGTTCCATATAGTACCAGTTGTCAAGATCTCCTACAAGGATCATGATCGTTTTATTGTTTGTGGTTTTTTTCCGTATCTCCATCGCGTTCGTTCGGTAATTGTACTCCACCAGAAGTTTTTCTATCGCTTCTTTTGTTTCTTTTTTCACACTTCCGGTCCCCGAAATAACTCTTGAGATCGTCGCGGTGGAATACCCGCTGATCTTGGACAGTTCTTTGATCGTGATTCCCATGCCGGTCTCTCCTTTCCTCTTTCGATCATTCTGATTTCCATGCGAATTCAGACCTTTTATCTCTGATCTTTATACTCTTTATATAATTTTATGTTATCGGCCGGCAAAAATCAATCTTGCATCTTTCCCCCGGGGAGGATCATAACAGTTCTGAACAATAAAAAGCTCCTGAAAGTACAGATCAGGAACTTTTTAATCCAAATTTACTAAATTTATACGGGAGTTTCCCCTTATGTTTTCTGATATCCCGTCAGATCACGCCGTCCGCAGACAATTTATCTATCTGCTCCTGGGAATATCCGCATTCCGCAAGTATCTCAGCCGCATTCTCTCCTAATTCCGGGGCTCTTCTCGAAGTATCCACGGGCGTATTTGAGAATTTGATCGGATTTCCCGGGAATTTGTATGTTCCGGAGCCGGGAACTTCCTGATCGATCAGCATGTCCCTCGCCTCGATCTGCGGATCTTCCAGAAGATCAAAGATCGTATTCATTTTGCCTGCAGGGACTTTCGCCTCATCCAGGATAGAGATCAGTTCATCACATGTAAACTGCGCTGTCCATGCGGAAACGATTTCATCAAGCTCGTCAACATTCTGCTTCCTCAGATAATTTGTACAGAACTTCGGATTCTCGACCAGGTCTTCCCTCTTCATTGCTTTTGCCATGCTGGCAAACAGTTTGTCATTTGCCGTTGCAATGTTCACATATCCGTCTTTTGTCTTATACATATTATACGGAGCTGAGCTTGCGTTTCCGTTCCCGAAGCGATCCGGGACTGTGCCGAGCATAGTCGCCATCGGGACGAATCCTTCCAGCATAGAGAAGATCGTATCAAACATCGCGATATCGATATACTGTCCTTCTCCGGTCCTGAGCTTGTGGCACAGCGCCGTCATGATCGCCAGCGCACAGTGTACCCCGGTGGCGCTGTCCGCGACTGCCGGGCCCGGCCGCACCGGTTTGTCCGGGAATCCGCTCAGCGAAACCATGCCCGCCATAGAAAGGATGATCCCGTCGTACGCAGGTTTAAAATGATACGGTCCCGTCTGTCCGAAACCGGAAAGGGATGCATATACGATATCAGGTTTCACCTGTTTTACCGTTTCATAATCCAGCCCAAGCCTTTTCATCGTTCCAGGAGAGAAGTTCTCGATCAGGATATCCGCAGTTCTTATAATATCGAGAGCGATCTTTTTCCCTTCATCGCTCTTAAGGTTGAGGGCGATGCTCTTTTTGCTCCTGTTTACATATGCAAAATATCCGCTTTCTCCATCTTTTACAGGATAGAGCAGACGCGCCTCATCTCCGCCCCCTGCGCGTTCGATCTTAATTACCTCTGCACCCATGTCTCCCAGAAGCATCGTACAGTATGGTCCTGAATACATACGGGTGAAATCAACGATTCGGATTCCTTCAAGTGCTGTTGCCATAATATGTTCCTCCAATTCATTTTTATTAATTTGTAACAAATATAAGGACTAAAAAGCAATTTGTCAATAGCATAATTACCATGAAACGAAAGCGTAAAATTTACAAAACGCAATAGAATAATATACATATTGTATGATTTAAAACGTTTTCTATTATTATTTTTATGTGTATATTGTATATCATTCGTTTATATCAGAATTTTCCCGGAATGAATATCAAGTACGAAAATGTGCGTTTTATCGGTCTCTGCGCCCTGATACAGCATAAAAATTACATACGTTTTTTTCAATTCCGTCAACTCATCCAAAGATAAATTTTCATTTTCTTATATAATCAATATATTTAAAAAACCGTATTGACATTTCCCTGATGCCTAGATAAAATCAGACATGAAAACGTTTTACAAAATGCTATATATTCTTTGCCAAAGAATGCCCTGAAAAATTATGACTTTGAAAGGAGCTGGAAGAATGGAAACTTTAGATCTGGAAAATTACAAAGACGAATTATTACCGGCGTACACAAAACGTCTGATCGAATTACTCCGTATCCGGACCACGCCGACTGCAATGAAGTTTTTCAAGAACAAAGAAGATATGCTGGCGGTGCCGAAAATCCGCATTCCGAAGCCAGGCGCAATGTACACGGCCTGTCAGATGGTGGGTCAGACTACAAGACTGAACTATACCGTCGGGATCACCAACGACGTCGTTCCTACTCTGCAGTGTTCCGGGGTGCTCGGCCTGATCAGCAATCACCATTTCAGAGAGGCTACCCACCTCACCGGAAAGTGGTTTGAGACAGACAAGGATTCCCTCGCGCATCAGCAGGCCGCTTATCTCCCGAAAGAGAAATATGAAGGCGTTGCCGTATCTCCGATGGTCTCCGGACGTCTGAAAAATCCGGATGTATGCCTTGTCTACGCGACTCCGGAGCAGGTAGTTTTCATGTGCTGCGCCCTGCAGTACGAGGGATATGAGAAATTTGAATGCAGCTTTATCGGAGAAAGTTCTTGTTCGGATTCCTGGACACGCACATTAGTTACCCGCAAGCCATGCTTTACGATTCCCTGTTTTGGCGAGCGGCGTTTCGGCGGCGTCCTGGAAGACGAGATGGTCATGGCATTTCCGCCTGAATACATATGCAAGATGATCCGCGGCATCGAGAAACTTTCCAAAAACGGGATGCGTTACCCATCGTCCCAGTACGGCATCCAGAATGACGTACGCGAAGGTATGGGCGCTGTTTATGATCTTGACGCACTCCACAAAGAGGATTAATCATTTCTAATAATTCCATCTAAAAGTTTTTGAAGAAGACTTCCATATCTGAGCCTGTATGGAGGTCTTCTTCGTATTTCATATCGTCATCGCTTGTTTCATTGCTTTTACATACTCTCCCACATATTCCGGCGCGTCCTTTCCGTGTTCCCCGATCAGTTTTACGATGGCGGATCCTACGATGGCGCCGTCCGAGATGTCCGCCATCTTCTTTGCCTGTTCCGGCGTAGAGATGCCAAACCCGATCGCGCACGGGACGTCCGTATTCTTTCTCACAACGTCCGTTATGGCGGCAAGATCCGTCTTGATCTCGCTTCTCATCCCCGTCACTCCGAGACTTGACACGATATAGAGAAATCCTTCCGCCTCTCTGGCGATCATCGCGATACGGTTCTCTGACGTCGGCGCGATAAGTGAGATCAGATCCACCCCATATTTGCGGCAGTAGGGCAGAAACTCTTCCTTCTCCTCATACGGGAGATCCGGAATGATCAGCCCGTCGATGCCGATCTCTCTGCATGTCGAGATAAACCGGTCTGCTCCGTAGGAGAATACGACGTTGGCATAAGTCATAAACACCATCGGGACTGTCACATCACGGCGCAGTTCCCTGACCATTGCAAATATCCTGTCTGTCGTCACACCGCCTTTAAGCGCCCGGATATTAGCGCCCTGGATCACAGGTCCTTCGGCCGTCGGATCGGAGAACGGGATCCCAAGTTCGATCAGATCCGCTCCATTTTCCACAGCGGCCCGGACCACAGCTTTTGTTGTCTCCAGATCAGGATCCCCGCATGTGATAAAGGGGATAAATGCTTTCCCGTTCCCGAATGCTTTTCTGATATTACTCATGGATATCCTCCCCTCTGTAGTGTGCGATAGCGGCACAGTCCTTATCTCCCCGCCCTGATACGGTGATCACGATGATCTTATCTTTTCCCATAGACGGTGCGGTCTTCATGGCATACGCGACGGCGTGCGCCGACTCGATCGCCGGGATGATCCCCTCCGTCTTTGCCAGATACTCGAATGCGCACACTGCTTCTTCATCAGTGACGGGCACGTACTCGGCTCTCCCGATATCGTGCAGCCAGGCATGCTCCGGTCCCACGCCGGGATAGTCAAGTCCGGCGGAGATAGAGTAGACCGGTGCGATCTGTCCGTATTCATCCTGGCAGAAATAGGACTTCATCCCGTGGAAGATGCCGACTCTTCCGGTATTCACAGTCGCCGCAGTCTCGAACGTATCTGTCCCCCTCCCGGCCGCCTCGCATCCGATCAGCCTTACGTCTTTATCCTCTATGAAATGATAGAAACTCCCTATAGCATTTGATCCGCCGCCCACACATGCGATCACCGCGTCCGGCAGCCGTCCTTCTTTTTCAATCATCTGTTCCTTTATCTCTTTTGATATCACCGCCTGGAAGTCCCGTACGATCGTCGGGAACGGATGCGGGCCCATCACTGAGCCAAGACAGTAATGTGTATCGCTTATCCTTGACGTCCACTCGCGCATTGCTTCCGATACAGCGTCTTTCAGAGTGGCTGTTCCCGACTGCACCGGTATGACTTCCGCCCCGAGCAGGCGCATCCGGTAAACGTTGAGAGCCTGGCGTTTCGTGTCCTCTTCTCCCATGAATACGACACACTCCATCCCCATCAGCGCAGCCGCTGTGGCTGTCGCCACTCCATGCTGTCCCGCGCCGGTCTCGGCGATCAGGCGTGTCTTTCCCATCTTCTTAGCCAGGAGCGCCTGTCCGAGTACGTTATTGATCTTGTGCGCTCCGGTATGGTTGAGATCCTCTCTCTTGAGATAGATCTTCGCGCCACCCAGATCTTCCGTCATCTTCTCTGCAAAGTACAGTCTGGACGGCCTGCCTGCATATTCGTTAAAGAGTTCTGTAAGTTCCCGGTTAAATCCGGGATCCGTTTTATAATGTTCATACGCTTCTTCCAGCTCGATCACAGCATTCATCAGTGTTTCCGGGATATACTGCCCGCCGTGAATGCCAAAGCGTCCCTTTGGATTCGTCATCTTCTTTCTTCCTTTCTCACGGCACGGACAAATGCCGTCATTTTCTCTCTGTCTTTGTATCCGTCTGTCTCGATCCCCGAGCTTATGTCAAGGGCGTACGGATGCAGTCTCCCGACTGCCTCTCCCGCATTTTCCGGGGTGAGTCCTCCCGCGAGAAAATACGGTCTTTCTACATTCTGTATGAGCGACCAGTCGAACGTCGCTCCGGTTCCTCCGCTTCCCGAGTCAAGGAGCACAAAGTCCGCGCTGCTCTCCGAAGCCGCCTCCGCATCCTGCTTTGATTCGATACAGAATGCTTTGATAACAGGCCTCTGAGTCATCCTTTTCAGTTTTCTGATATAGCTCTCGTCCTCCTGTCCGTGAAGCTGAGCCATATCTATGATCCCCAGTTCAAGCAGCCGTGCGATACGGCCTGGACTGTCGTTGACGAACACTCCAACTGCTATGATATCAGGAGAGAGCAGTCTTTTCAACTCTTTCGCCCGATCCGGCTCTACATACCGTCTGCTTGAAGGCGCGAAGACAAAGCCGATATATTCCGGGGAGAGTAAGTTTGCCGCTTCAATATCACAGCGTCTTGAGAGTCCGCAGAGCTTGATCTTCGTCCTCTTCTCCTCCCCAGCTCCCCGTCTTTCCATCACAGTTTCCCCCGCAGTTCGCATAGTTTTTTTCTCTTGTCCTGTGCTCTCATGAGCGTCTCGCCTATGAGCACTGCGTCCACGCCGGCAGCGCGGAGCGATCTTACGTCATCCGCATTTTCCACACCGCTCTCCGAGACGAACAGGACTCCGTCCGGGATCCGGCTGCGCAGCCGTCTGCTGTTGTCCGTATCCACTGTAAAATCTTTCAGATTGCGGTTGTTTACCCCGATGAGACGGGCGCCCGCGCTCAGTGCACTGTCGATCTCCCTTTCATCGTGAGCCTCTACAAGGGCCGATATCCCAAGTGTATCGCAGATGCCGATATACTCTTTGATCTGTTCTACGCTCAGTATGGCGCAGATCAGGAGGACAGCCGACGCCCCCAGTACCTTTGCCTCATAGATCATGTACTCATCTACCGTGAAGTCCTTTCTGAGGCAGGGAATCCGCACTGCAGAAGCGATCTCCCGCAGGTAACGGTCATTCCCGAGGAACCATCCCGGTTCTGTCAGCACGGAGATGCAGTCCGCTCCCGCCGCCTCGTATTCACGGGCAATATCAAGATATGGGAATTGGGGTGCGATCAATCCTTTTGACGGAGACGCTTTCTTACATTCACAGATGAATGAGAGTCCCGGCTTTTTCAGAGCCTTTTCAAATCTGAAATTCTCTTCGGGAAGAGCGAGCGCCTGACGTTTCATCTCTTCTGCCGGAATTTGCTTTTTTGCCTGTTCCACTCTTTCTGCCGCGTATTTTGCAAGCTGGTCAAGTATCGTCATTCTTCCACCTCCGGGCGATTGCTGATCTCAATGAGTTTATCAAGTGTCTCGGCGGCTTTTCCGGAATCTATAATGTCCGCCGCAAGAGCGATCCCTTCTTTCATACTGTCCGCTTTTCCTCCGATATACAGCGAAGCGCCTGCGTTCATAAGGACCGCGTTTCTCCTGTGCCCTCTCTCACCGCTTAGGACAGCCCGGGTGATCGCCGCGTTGTCCGAGGGCGATCCCCCTGCAAGATCCTCTCTTGTACACCGCTCGAAACCGAACTGCTCCGGTGTGATGACGGTATTCCTGATCCATCCGTCCTTTATCTCACATATCGTCGTCGGCGCGCTCAACGAGATCTCATCTAACTTATCCTGCCCATACACGACCATTCCTCGTCTCACCCCCAGGGTAGTCAGTACCTGCGCCAGAGGTCCGACGAGATACTCGTCGTATACGCCCAGAAGCTGCATGGACGGAACAGCGGGATTGGTCAGGGGGCCAAGGATATTGAACACAGTGCGAAAGCCCAGTTCTTTTCGGATCGGTCCCACATACTTCATAGACGTGTGATATTTCTGTGCGAAGAAAAAGCACATGCCCGCCTCTTTCAGAAGCTCGACGCATCTCGCCGGACTCTGCATGATGTTTACTCCAAGCGCCTCCAGACAGTCCGCCGTTCCACATCTGGACGAAGCCGCCCGGTTCCCGTGCTTTGCCACTTTCATCCCGCCTGCTGCCGCCACCAGCGCAGATGTTGTGGAGATGTTGAAGCTGTGCGCATTGTCTCCGCCGGTCCCTACGATCTCAAACACTTCCATGCCCGTCTCCACTTTCGTAGCGTGGTCCCGCATGGCTGCCGCACATCCTGCGATCTCATCTGTCGTCTCCGCCCTGGCGCTCTTTGTCGAGAGGGAAGCCAGAAACGCCGCGTTCTGCGTAGGCGTCGTCTCCCCGCTCATGATCTCATTCATTACGCTGTATGCCTCATCGTATGTGAGGTCCTCTTTGTTTACGATCTTTACGATTGCTTCTTTTATCATTGTCCCAGTCTCCTTTTCTCTGTTTTAAAACATCTCTGATCTGTTCTCATATCGCCTGTATCCCTGCTATACGCGCGAAGTTTTTCAGCATCGCCATCCCGTCTTTTGTCAGGATGGATTCCGGGTGGAACTGCACGCCGTACACCGGATCACTTCTGTGCATGACGGCCATCACCTCGCCGTCTTCCGTCTGTGCTGTTATCTTAAGTTCTCCGGGGAGCGTATCCCGGTCCACGGCAAGAGAATGATATCTCGCCACAGGTCCCCTCTCCGTACAGCCCGAAAACAGCGGACAGTCTGTGTCAAACCGCACTTCAGACTGTCTGCCGTGCATCAGTTCTTTCGCGTATGTAATGCGGGATCCGTATGCCGCGCACACGGCCTGGTGCCCGAGACATACGCCCAGGATGGGGACCGTCTTCCCCAGCGTTCTCACTGTCTCCATCGTAACTCCCGCGTCTTCGGGCCGTCCCGGCCCCGGGGAGAGGATGATGCCCTCCGGGCGGAGGTTCGCGATCTGACCTACTGTCATCTCATCGTTTCTGATGACACGGATATCCGTGGTGATCTCGCCGGTCAT
Organism: uncultured Eubacteriales bacterium; assembly: GCA_949294665.1. GTDB lineage: Bacteria > Bacillota > Clostridia > Lachnospirales > Lachnospiraceae > Mediterraneibacter. The sequence continues at coordinate 98,180 of CASFID010000067.1, read as the reverse complement.
CTGGTACAGATTATATGAAAAGCTGTCGTAATTGTCTATGAGCAGTATCATATCTCCACCTCCTCTGCCAGTTTCAGGGCGTTTATCACGGCTTTCGCCTTATTGATGCACTCCTCGTACTCTTTCTCCGGCACGGAGTCTGCCACGATCCCCGCGCCTGATCTTACGAATACTTTCCCGTTCTTCTTGTAGGCGATCCGTATGGCGATGCATGTATCCATGTTTCCTGTAAATCCGATGTATCCGATCGCGCCTCCGTAGATTCCCCGCTTGTTGTCCTCCAGTTCTGCTATAAGCTGGCATGCACGTATCTTGGGGGCTCCCGAGAGCGTCCCCGCCGGGAGGACCGCCTCCACGGCGTCCAGGGCGTCGCAGTCTTCCCGGATCTCTCCACGCACTGTAGATCCGATGTGCATTACGTGAGAATACCGCTCAATCGTATGGAACTTCTCTACCTTCACGCTTCCGAATCGGCTGATCTTTCCGAGATCATTTCTCCCCAGATCCACTAGCATGTTGTGTTCTGCAAGCTCTTTTTCATCCGTGAGAAGCTCCTTTTCCAGCGCCTGATCCTCTTCCTCTGTCCTGCCTCTCGGCCTCGTACCCGCCAGCGGGAACGTATGGAGCACGCCATCTTCAAGCTTAACGAGCGTCTCCGGGGACGCTCCGGCCACCTCCACATCCGTTCCTGAAAAATAGAACATGTACGGGGATGGGTTGATTGTGCGCAGAACCCGGTAAGTGTTGAGAAGGCTTCCCTCAAACGGGGCTGACAGACGGTTGGACAGTACGATCTGAAAAATATCGCCCTCCCGGATATGATGCTTAGCCCTCTCGACCATCCGGCAGAACTGCTCTTTGTCGAACAGCGGAGTGACTTCCCCTTTCAGCCGGCCTCCGGGTTCTTTCTTTTTTCCGCCTTTCTGCAGCAGGTCCGCCATCTGTCCGAGTTCCATCATCGCTCTGTTGTATTCTGTCTCGGGTTCTTCCAGCCGGATGTTCGCGATCAGGATGATCTTCTGGCGCAGGTTGTCAAAGGCGATCACCTTGTCGAAAAGCATCAGATCTACATCTTTAAACCCTTCCGTGTCTTCCGCCCCGCACTTAAGCGACGGCTCGCTGTATCCGAGATAATCGTAGGAAAAGTATCCCGCCAGCCCTCCGGTAAAAGGCGGCAGATATCTGAACCGGGGACTTTTGTACCCGTCAAGGATCTGTCGGAGATAGCCTGACGGATCATCGGTCCTTATTTTGATATCGCCTGCCCTCAGTTCCCCGTCTGTACAGGTGACCGCCAGCTTCGGATCATATCCCAGAAAGGTATAGCGCCCCCATCTGTCGTCTGCCCGTGCAGACTCCAGCATATAGCAGTGGGAAGATACGTTTTTCAGTATCTTCATCGTCTCGATCGGAGTAGTAAAATCCGAGAGGATCTCACAGCTTACAGGCAGCACGTCATATATGCCGTCTTCAGCGATGCGTTTTACTTCATTCAGGTCTGGTGAAAATCTCATGGTGTATCCCTCCTGTCTCTGTGCGGGCTCCGGATAAAAGAAGAGCCCCTCTGACTTTTCTGCCAGAGCAGCTCCTGAAATAATAAATCGCCCCTGACAGAACTAGATTCTGTCAAGGACGAATAATATACACTTCTACACTATCCGCGGTGCCACCTTGATTCACAGGACTGACCTGTGCACTTAGCAGGATACCATCATATCCCCGGCAACTGACGTATGCCCACACGTTGCAGAATACTCTGCGATCACTCGCATTTGACTGCACCCTCCGCGGTCCATTTGACAACTTGTTTCTCACCTGACTCTCAGCATCACAGGCTCTCTGTAAAGGCATCATTGCCGTTATCTCCGCATCATCGGTTTAACTTATTAAATTGTTAAATCAACAAATTTTTCATAATCATACCACCGCGGACAGGCGATTGTCAACCCTGATTTTAGACTTTTGGGAAATCTTTTGGAAAGACTCCTTGCTCCTACAGCTGTCCATCATACATTCTCAGGATCTGATCGGCGCTCTGCTCAAGCTGTTCTTTAGCCGCCCTGATCTCTGCGAGCTGGCTCTCCTCCACACGGTCGAGCCTGCACTTTGCCACCAGTTTCTGAAGTCTTCCGCTGTCATTTTTGACTTGTTTCTTTGTTACACGGTCAAGCTGTTTCCCGGCATTTTTCAGGCATCTCTCCGTTCTGACAAGAAGTTTGTTCGTCTCCCCGAGAAGCTCGATGGCGTCCTTTCTCGTCTGATCCTGAGACGCATAGTTCTGCGCGTCCTGCATCGCCTGCCGGATCTCCGTATCCGACATCCTGTCGTCTGCCGTGATCGTGATAGACTGTTCCCTGCCCGTGTCCAGGTCACGGGCGGATACTTTGAGTATCCCGTTTGCATCGATATCAAATGTAACTTCGATCTGCGGCACACCCGCCGGAGCAGGCTTGATCCCTTTCAGCCGGAACTTTCCGATCGTCTTATTGTCCCTTGCCATAGGACGCTCGCCCTGGAGGACATGGATCTCCACATTTCTCTGATAGGGCGCGGCCGTGGAGAATATCTGGGAATAGCGCGCAGGCAGCGTTGTATTCCTCTCCACGATGCGCGTTGCCACGCCGCCTACAGTCTCTATGGAAAGACTGAGAGGCGTTACATCGAGCAGCAGCAGATCCTGTCCCGTCCCCGCTGCTACCAGTCCTCTTCCCTGGAGTGTGCTTCCCAGGATGGCTGCGCCTTTTGCCACGCACTCGTCCGGATTAATATTTCTGGACGGCTCTTTGCCCGTCAGGTCTCTTACTTTCTGCTGGACCGCCGGTATCCTTGTAGATCCGCCTACAAGGAGGACTCTTCCAAGCTGCCCCGGTGTAATATGTGCATCGCTCAGAGCGTTTCTCACCGGATCCTCTGTCTCCGCGATCAGATCGCTTATCATTGACTCAAACTCCTGTCTAGTGATCACCATATCCAGATGGAGCGGTTCGCCTTTGGCCTGAGTGATATACGGCTGGAGGATATGCGTATTCTCGCTTGTGGAGAGTTCTTTTTTCGCCCGTTCTGCAGCTTCCCTGATCCTCTGCATCGCCGCGAAATCCTTTGACAGATCAACGCGGTTCATATCTTTAAATTTTCTTACGATCCACTGAACGAGCCGCTCATCGAAATCATCCCCTCCCAGGTGATTATTCCCGGAAGTCGCCAGCACTTCAATGATCCCCTCCCCGATCTCTATGATCGATACGTCAAAGGTTCCTCCTCCGAGGTCATAGACCATAACTTTCTGCGCTTCCCCGTGATTAAGACCATATGACAGCGCCGCGCTTGTCGGCTCGTTGATAATGCGCTTTACATTCAGTCCGGCGATCCGGCCGGCGTCCTTTGTCGCCTGTCTCTGGATATCATTGAAATAGGCCGGCACCGTGATGACCGCCTCGGTCACCTCCTCGCCAAGAAATTCCTCTGCGTCCTTTTTAAGCTGCATCAATATCATGGCGCTGATGGTCTGGGGTTTATACTCTTTTCCGTCGATACGCACTGACCAGTCCGATCCCATATGCCGCTTGACAGAAGTGATCGTCCGCTCGGAGTTTGTCACGGCCTGTCTCGCCGCCGCTTCTCCGATCAGCCGCTCCCCGTTTTTTGTAAATGCGACGATACTCGGAGTCGTCGATGCTCCCGTCTTGCTCGGTACGATCACCGGCGTATCATTCTCGACCACAGACACACAACTGTTCGTGGTCCCCAGATCTATTCCGATCACTCTGCTCATCTTTATTGTCTCCTTGATCCGTTTCCTGTTCTCCTGCTGCCCGAAGCGGGGACGACGCTCGCTCCCGGCTTCATGCCTCATTATATAAAACCATACCACATCAGTTTTTCCGGTCAATACATTTTATTATTTTTTTATGCTTTACACATTTTTTTCAATCTTTTCCGGCTCTTCTTGACTTTTCACCGATTCCATCTATACTGATATTTGATATCGGAGTTTAACTGAACTGCAGATTTAGATTATGTAGAGAAAGGAAGCCAAATGTCTCAGAACAATATCATCCCCAATCATATGGATATCTACTGGCATGACTATACCGGCCACGTCAAAAACAAGGCCATCACCGAGACAAGCCTTCCGGTAAAAGCGGCCCTCATCGGACGTGTCGGACTGATGCTGCTCTCATGCGGCACCGGAGCGTGGCGTGTCAGGAATTCCATGAACGCATTGTCCGAACAGCTCGGCATCACATGCACTGCGAGCATCGGGTTAATGACCATTGTATATACCTGTTTTGACGGTCACAAGACATTTACAAATTCTCTGTGCCTGAACAACACCGGAGTGAACACATCCAAGCTTGACCGTCTGGAGCGTTTCGTCAAAAAATTCCCTTCCGAAGGCATCTCAAGATCCGGCGAACAGCTTCATCTGGAACTGGACGAGATCGATAAGATAAGAGGGCTTTACACGCCTGCAAAATTAGGTCTCGCGGCAGCCTGTGCCTGCGCGGCGTTCACTTTCCTTCTCGGCGGAGGACCGATAGAGATGTTCTGCGCTTTTATCGGCGCAGGAATCGGTAATTTTGTAAGGAGCAGGCTGATCGGACGTCACTATACGCTGTATCTTTGCATCGTATCTTCCGTCGCTCTGGCATGTCTTGTATATATAGGCTCCCTGCGGCTTGCACAGGCGCTGTTTTCTGTGCCTGGCAGCCACGAAGCCGGATACATCTGCGCCATGCTCTTTATCATTCCCGGGTTCCCGTTCATCACGAGCGGCATTGACCTGGCAAAGCTGGATATGCGCTCCGGGCTGGAGAGGCTGGCCTATGCAGTCATCATTGTTGTGATCGCCACTGTAACTGCCTGGATCATGTCCATAATACTCGGACTGCATCCGGCGGATTTTCCTGAGATGTCCATATCGCCGGCGCTGCATCTCATACTCAGGCTGGCCATGAGTTTCGTCGGGGTGTTCGGATTCTCCATTATGTTCAACAGCACGATAAAGATGGCCGCCTCTGCCGCAGGGATCGGCGCGATCGCCAACACATTGCGCTTAGAGCTTGTCAGTCTGGCATCATTTCAGCCGGCTGTAGCCGCTTTCCTCGGGGCCCTGACTGCAGGACTCCTGGCCTCCTTTGCAATGAAGCGTCTCGGATATCCGCGGATTTCTGTCACAGTCCCGTCTATTGTCATCATGGTTCCGGGACTGTATCTGTACCGTGCGGTCTATAACATGGGAGAGATGTCCCTTACGCTCTCTGCTCCATGGCTCGTCTCCGCACTGCTCATCATCATGGCTCTTCCGCTGGGACTTATCTTCGCAAGAATACTCACAGACCGGTCTTTTCGGCACTGTACCTGAGAATATGGCAAGAAGTATGAGGCGGTCCGTCAGGACCGCCTCATACTTCTTATCGTGTTTCTTATCCTGTCTCTTTTTATAAACGCCGCGCCTGCCGCCAGCACTATAACGGCTCCTGCGGCGATCTTCGCCCAGTCCTGCCATGTCAGTGTCGTGATGTCAAAACACCTGACATTCACCCACATCTGATTGATCCGCTCATTATCCTCCGGGGCAAAATACTGCATGACAACCGCCCGCTCAAGCACCTCCTGCGGCGGATACTGTGCGAACAACTGCCTGTCCGCCTGATCGGAAGCAGCGGTGATGATATAGTCTTCATCCGCATCGTTCCCGCTGAAGAAGAATCCCACAGGGTATTCTATCGTATCTTCCCCGTCATCTTCCGCCCCGTAGCACCAGTCGGCATAAGCGTATATGATATCGCTCTCGCCGCCCGATATGACGGACGTATATCCGATATAGTACATGTTTCTGACTACGTTGTCAGGCCGGGACATGAAGTTGATAAACGCCTCTGCTGCGTGCTGCTTTGCCTCGTTCCCGCTGATCCCGTCTCTGAGCATCACCCATCCGTCAAACCACACGTTCGTAGCCTCCTCCGGCACGGTATAGGCGAGATAATAGTCGTCTATCTCCGCCTGGTCAAGCGTATAGACCGCGTCTCCTGACCACTGATAATTCGCCAGCACTTTCCCCGTGACCATATCCGCTTTTCCGCTGTCAGATTCAAATGAGTAGGCGTTCTCTTTCATCTGTTTCAGCACTGCCTCAGCGGCAGCCACAGTCTCTTCATCCGTCCGATTCATCAGTTCCGTGATTTGCTCCAGCCTGTCCGGCGAAGAGACAAGATCCGGTTCCAGAAGTTCTTCTTCGTTGAGGATTCCAAGCGCAGCAAAATAACTGTCACGCACATTGTCTTTTATCGTAACCTGTCTTTTATACTTCGGATCTGCCAGCAGAGCCCAGTGCGACGCCTCTTCTTTTGAGATTTTGTCCGGATTATAGACGATCCCGGTCGTCCCCCACATATACCCGGCGGCATATCTGCTCCAGGGTTCTCCATTGATCGTGTTTGTATCGAATATATTTCGGATATAATCCGACACACCGCGTATATAGTAATTCTCCTCCAAGTTCTCGTCGAAAAACGACTCGGAGAGCGGCCACAGACGGCCCTCGGCTATAAGTTTCATAAACATATATTCGGAGGGACAGATGAGATCAAACTCATTGCCGAGTGTGAGCTGATTGTAGAGATCCTCATTGCTCCCGAACGTAGAATACTCTACTTCCACCTCGATCCCATAAGTATCTTCGTACCATCTCTCAAAATCATCGATCATCGAGTTCTCTCCCAGGATCACCGTCCCATTGCGGTCCTCGAGTTCGATCGCCTCCTCTTCATCCCAGTCCCCTTCATCGATATACTCTTCCCAGTTGGCGATGCGCAGTGTCACCTTCTCCTGTCTGCCTGTCCCTCCGGGAGAGCCCGCATCCGGTACTGCTGACGCCGTTGCCGTCCTGCTCTGTGTATTATGTGATACGCCGGCTGCCAGTGCGGTCACGCTCCATGTCGTGAAGAGAGCGCTTGTCCCCGCTGCCAGAGCTGCCGCGACCGCCAGAAATCTAATCTTTTTCCCTGTCCGCATATGCGCTCACCTCTTTCTTTCCTGCCGGTCCGGCAGATGCCAGATTCATGATCACCACCGCCGCCACCACGATCAGGAATATCACCGTCGACAGCGCCCACAGTGCTGTCTTGATCTCTGTCTGAGCGCCTCTTGTGGCGTTCACAACATAAGTGCTGATCGTGTCAAACGTAGCCGGTTTCGTATAGGTAGAGATAAAATAATCGTCGAGAGACAGCGTGACTGACAGCAGAAAGCCCGACGCGATTCCCGGTACGATCTGCGGGATCACAATCTTGAGCAGAGCCTGGAACGGCGTCGCGCCCAGATCCATCGCCGCCTCATACAGCCCGTTGTCCATCTGCTTGAGCCGCGGGATCACCGCCAGATATACGAAAGGAGTGCACAGCACTACATGTCCGATCACAAGGGGAATAAATGTATTCTTCTCTACTCCAAACACAACGATAAGCAGTATACATATCGAAAACGCCGTCACCACGTCTGCATTGACGACCGGAACACGGTTTGCCGTCTCTACCAGCCGCCTTGCAAATGGTCTGGAATAAAAAGCGCCGATCGCCCCTACGGTTCCCAAAAGAGAGGCGATAACAGCCGCCCCCACCGCCAGAAGAAGGGTTCCCCCGATCATATTTCTCAACTCTTCAAGTGTAAAAAGAGTCACATAGTTCTGGAGCGAGAATCCCCTCACAGCTCCGATCGTCGTAGAGTCTGTAAAACTGTAAAACGCCAGTATCAGCACCGGTATATACATGAACAGAGCGACAAGGACGAGCCACAAATATGATATTGCCTTTTTCATCATAATACTGCCCCCCTGTTCTTCGCATCATTCTGGTCCTCACGGTCGGTAACGAGCGAAACAATGCATATGACGGCAAACAGGATCAGTGAGATCATGGATCCATTGTTCCAGTCATAGATATTGAAATAGCTTCCGATCAGCGATCCCATGATATACGTACTGTTATAGATCATATCCAGGATGACGTAATTTGTCATGGCGGGAAGAAATGTCATCGTAATGCCGCTTGCGATCCCCGGCATAGAAAGCGGCAGCGTCACTCTGAAAAATACCGCCGCCGGTCCCGCTCCCAGATCTTTTGCCGCCTCGATCAGGCTGTCATCTAGCTGCAGCAGCGTAGTGTACAGCGGAAGGATCATAAACGGCAGGAAGTCATAAGTCATCGCGATCACTGTATTCAGGAACGGATGCAGAGACAGATTCCCCTCAAGGATCGTCAGTATCTCTTTTAGCGCGGTCAGTCTCAATGTAAAGTTGATCCACATCGGCATGATGAAAAGCATAAGGAGTACAGGCCCCTTTTTCAGTCCGCTGCGCGCCAGCACGTAAGCCGCGGGATACGCGATCAAAAGGCAGACCGCCGTCACCACCACTGCGATCACAATACTGTAGCAGAGCGTTCCTATCGTGTTGCCGTTTGTAAAAAATCCAAGCAGATTCTCCCATGTAAATCTTCCGCTTCCGTCTGTAAATGCATAATAGACGATCACTGCCAGAGGCAGGACGACAAAGCAGATCAGAAACAGAGCGTATGGAATACACAGCTGTTTACGGCTGAATCGTAACATCTTCATACATCGTCCCTACTTTCTCTTCAATATGATCTCGTCTTTCGGGATCATCAGGCTGACATGATCACCCTCGTTCCAGAGATCATCCTCGTCCAGCACAAAGTCTTCTTCTGTTGCTGTGCGTACTGTATAGTTATAGTGATTTCCCTTATAAATAAAGGAGATAATATTCCCGGACGCTCTGTATTCTTTCTGCTCATCGCTCATGGAAACGGCTTTCACAGGCACCTCGACCGTCACATAGGTTCCTGCCAGATCGATCTCCTCACCCCCTGCAGTAATCACAGAGCACTCTCCGCTCTGGCGTGAGCCCTCGTAAAGCTGTGTCAGATCACACTCGTACTCCCCGCCGGCAAACGCCGCCCGGCCGTCCTTTGTTATCACGCCGTCATAGACGTTCATCAGAACACCTGCGGGCATGACGTGGATACCGTCAGGATCTATCTTCATACCGATCTCCTGTCCCGGGCTGGCGTTCCTCGTGCTCTCTATCACGATCTCATTATCTCCGCACAGAGCCGTGATCTCATAGTACATCCCTTTGAAGACAGCTGAATCCACAACCCCTCTTATCTGCCCTTCTTCGGGCGTTGTGATGATGACGTCCTCGGGCCTTACGACCACGTCCACACGGGTATCTTTCGGCACATTGTCCACGCAGGGAAACTGCGTCTTACAGAATTCGACTGTCATGGACGCGGCCATTCTCCCCTCGAAAATATTGCTCTCTCCGATAAAGTCCGCCACGAACGCATTCTTCGGTTCATTGTAGATTTCCTCGGGAGTACCTGTCTGCTGTATCATACCGTCCGACATGACTACGATCTTATCCGACATTGTGAGCGCCTCTTCCTGGTCGTGCGTCACGTAGATAAACGTAATACCGAGCTGCTCGTGCATGGATTTGAGTTCGAGCTGCATCTCTTTTCTCATCTTGAGGTCAAGGGCTCCGAGCGGCTCGTCGAGCAGGAGGATATCCGGTTCGTTGACGATCGCGCGGGCGATGGCGATCCTCTGCTGCTGCCCTCCGGACAGCGTGGAGATGCGTCTCTTTTCAAATCCCTCCAGATCTACCACTTCCAGCACGTTCTTTACTTTTTCATTGATGACTGACTTTGGAAGCTTTTTCAGGTTCAGTCCAAAGGCCACATTATCGTATACATTCAGGTGCGGGAACAGCGCGTACCTCTGAAAGACCGTGTTGATCGGCCTTAAATTCGGCGGGAGGCTGCTGATGTCTTTCCCGTTTAACAGGATCTCTCCCTCCGTCGGGAATTCAAATCCCGCGATCATACGGAGCGTCGTCGTCTTGCCGCACCCGGACGGGCCAAGAAACGTGACGAATTCCCCTTTCTTTACTGTCAGATTAAAGTCATCTACGACAACTGTATCGTCAAATACTTTCTTGATATTTCTTAATTCTATAATGTTCTCTCTCATGGCTTTTCTCCTTACCATGTCAACTGCTCTGACGGAGCATGTATTTATCGACTGCACATAATCGTAATAAGTTTAGGGGAAGTGTCTGTATTTGTCAATAAAATTTATCGGCTTTGTCCGGGAATTTAGCAGCGGGGATAATTCCTGCCACTTTTTTACCCCTTTTCATGGCAGGCTGTCTCTGACGCACAGCGCTCCGTATCCGAGCAGGGGATTGGGCCAGCGGTCATATCCTGGCAGTTCCCTTGCTCCGCGCCTTAAGTATGCTTTAACCTTTTCTCCATAGAGATACAGGTCGTTTCCCTGAACGATCCCCCATTCCATCAAGAGTGCCGCGCTCCCTGTAACAAAGGGTGCGGCGAAAGATGTGCCGTCAAAAGAGCGGTATCCCCCACCCGGCACAGGTGCAGTGACTCCTACTCCCGGCGCCGCCAGATCCGGCTTGGGAGCGCCGCCGTCCTCATAGATATCTGATGGCCCTCTCCCCGAGAAATCCGCGTAGGCAAATGTCCTGGCATCGTAGGCAGCCACTGTGACCACAAGTGCAGCGGTAGACGGGATCGTAAGCGTGCCCGAACTGCTGGGCCGCAGAAACGCGGTCCCCACATTCAGGGCAGACTGTGCGGGGAGCCACATCTGATATCTCCCGTCCACGATACGACGGGGCGTCAGAATGATCTGCCACACCCCGCTGTCCACATAGGTCCTTTCCGGCAGGAAAGATATATAAATCTCCTGACGTACACTGTAAGGCTTCGGCTCCCCATAGTAGATCAAAAGTTCCGTCTCCCCCGTAAAATATCTCTGGGAGCCCAGATTTTCCCGAAGCGGCCCCGTGCGTTCTCCTGACGGGCTGACGATCGTAACGTCCATTTCGTCCACGTAGGATTTCCATATCTGAACGTTCAGTGTCGGCTCCCGCATCTGTACAGCCAGTTCTGTCACAGCTTCTTCCTCATCGCCCACCCGTCCTGACACATGGCCGGCTGTTGTCCCCTCGTTCCCGCTGCCTACGCAGATAACATTTTTCCATGTATCAGAGATGTCATTTAGAAATCTTTCTACCAGAGATGTCCCGTCATGCGAACCATATGTATTTCCGAAACTGATGTTGACCGCTACAGGCATACGAAGTGCAAGCGCTTTTCGTATCACATAGTCCACGCCGAGCATCAGCTCCGTTGTTCTCGGGAATCCACCGGGCCGGGACGTGCCCATCTTTACGATGATCAACTCAGCTTCCGGGGCTGCGCCCCGGTATCGGCCCCCTTCGCTTCCTCTTCCGTTTCCCGCTGCGATCCCCGCCACTGCCGTCCCATGTCCGCTCACATCCAGGCCCGGCAGAGTCCGGCGGCTTATCCCGGACTGTTCTGTCCCGCTGCTCTCCGTCTCCTGCAGTATCTCATTGATCTGCTCTCTTGTATACTCACTTCCCAAAGCATATCCTGCAGGCGGATCTCCCGGAACAGACTGATCCCACATAGCAGCGATCCGAGTGGAGCCGTCCTCCCGCCGGAAATCAGGACTGCTGACGTCCAGGCCGCTGTCTACGATCCCCACGAGAACTCCTTTCCCGCTGAGAGAATAAGTAGCATTCTGTACGGTATCAATGCACGAGACCTGGCGCCCTGTATCGGCCTGAAAGTAAAGACTCTTCGGCTTCTCGATAAAATCGATGCCGGGCAGAGCGGCCAGTTCACTGATCCTCTCTTCCTTGATCACGATCACCGCATACCCGTTCAGCAGTTCTGTCACAGATACGGCGATCTCCCTGGCCGCATCAAGATCCCCCGAATACTTCACGATCAGCTCCCACTCATGTTCTGCGGAATCATAGCCTACTTCCAGTTCCTCCGAACGCATTCTCTCGTCCTCCGTGGCATCCAGCGCCAGGTTCAGTATGTTTTCTATCTTCTGACTCATGTTCACACCTCCGTATATACCTTATGTACTGTGGGCAGTATTTATCCTGACAGCGTCTTTTTTGCCGCCATAACACGCCGGGTTTTATCCGTAATGCGCCGGGACTTCTCACAGGAAAGCTCTGCGGTCTGCCGCATTAAAGCTCTGCGGTTTGACGCGTCGAAGCGCTGTATTGACAGGATGCGCAGCGTTTTTTATACTTCTGTTTGACTGATATCATAAGGGAGGAAATCTCATGAAGATATATGCATTTGAAGTAAGAGAGGATGAACGAAAATATTTTGAAGAGCTCTCGCTGATACCGGGGATCGACCTGGAGCTTCACCCGGAAGGGCTTACCCGGGAATATATCCCTCATCTGGAAAGCGGCAGCGGCGTCTCGGTACTGGGAATGTACACCTACCGTAAACCGGAGCTTGATCTTATGAATGCACAGGGGATCCGCTGCCTGTCTACACGGACGGTCGGATACAATCACATCGACATCAGTTATGCACAGAAGACCGGACTGCACGTGTGCTGCGCGAGCTATGATCCTCACGGCGTAGCCGACCACACGGTCATGATGATCCTTCTCTGTCTGCGCAACTATAAACAGGCTCTCTGGCGCACCCAGGTCAACGACTACTCTCTCACCGGACTGATCGGCAGAGAATTAAAGGACCTCACTGTCGGGATCGTCGGGACCGGCCGGATCGGCAGCACTGTCATCCGGGAACTTTCCGGATTCGGCTGCCGCATCCTTGCGTACAGCCGTCATAAGGATGAGGCGGTGGGCAGACTGGCGGAGTATGTCCCGCTGGACAGACTGTACCGCGAATCCGACGTGATCTCTCTGCACCTCCCTCTTTCGCCGGAAACGCACCATATGATAAATACCGATACCATCTCCATGATGAAAAAGGGAGTTGTACTCATCAATTGTTCCAGAGGGGCGCTCACAGACATACAGGCTCTCATTGAAGGTATCAAATCCGAGCAGATCGGCGCACTCGGTCTTGACTGCATTGAGGCAGAAGAGGATATCGTGCACAGGGACCTGCGCACCGATATCCTCTCCAACCGGGACATGGCTTATCTGAGACAGTTTAAAAATGTAATCCACACACAGCACATGGCTTTCTATACAGACAGCGCGGTAAAGAGCATGGTCTGCTGCGGCGTCCTGGGGCTGATCGATATGGCAGAGGGGCGTCCGTGCTCCACCCGCCTGTGCTAGTGAAATGCCTCTGCATATCTGAGCTACCTTCGATATGCAAAGAGAGGAAGCCCGTCTTTCATCGGGACTTTCACCTCGCCCTGGATGAGCGGGCTGGCATACTCAACAAACTCCCGGCTCACATCCGAGCCGCCGCCTGTGATCCACTCGTGCGGAACTGTCTTTTCCCGGTTACAGATATCATTGACATCCTCTGTCACATAGTCTGTCCAGTATTCTTTTCCGGGCAGACGGCGAAATGCGATCATCTTTCCTGTCTCGCCTTCTATCGCGCACTTCACTCCGTATGCGCCGGAAGCGATCGCTTCTTTCTGATCCGTCCCGGAGAGCATGGCAGAAGAGCATCTCTGAGATACATTGAGTTCTACGGAGCGCACTTTGACGCCGATCCTGTCTTTTACAAGGTTCTCAAGATATTTTCCGGAACCCGTCAACATCTTGTGTCCGAATGTATCTACCCCTACACTGCTGGCAAGTTCGCAGATAAACGTTCCCCTGCCGTCATTGATCCCCTCCGAGATACATACGACGACATTGGATACTTTTTCAAGCGCCGACCTCACATCCGAAAGAAACTTCTCCGTGTCGAACGCTGTCTCCGGCAGATAGATCAGCAGAGGATTATCCCCGTCAAACTTTCGTGCGAGCGCACTCGCGGCAGTCAGCCAGCCTGCGTGGCGCCCCATGATCTCGACGATGGTGACAGACTTCTTATTATCATACACAGAAGCGTCCAGAGCGATCTCTCTCACCGTACTGGCTACATATTTGGCTGCGCTCCCATATCCGGGCGTATGGTCCGTATGGACAAGGTCGTTGTCTATCGTCTTGGGTATCCCGATAAAACGGATATCGCTCCCTCTCTTCGCGGCATAGCGGGAAAGCTTGCTCACTGTATCCATCGAATCATTTCCCCCGATATAAAAGAAGTATCCTATGCCGTATTCTGCAAATTTTTCAAACAGTTTCGGATACACCTGATCTTCCAGGTCTTCCGGCAGTTTGTATCTGCACGAGCCCAGATAGGATCCCGGAGTCGTCCGTATAAGTTCCAGCTCTCCGGAACGCTCCAGCGGCTCCATGTCCATGACCTTTCCATTCAAAAAGCCTTCGATCCCGTTTATCATGCCATATACAGTCCCGCAGGCGTCCTCTCTGTTAAGAGCCTCGTACACCACTCCGTAAAGGCTTGCATTAATCACGGCGGTCGGCCCGCCGGACTGCCCGACGATCACATTTTTCTTCATTTGTCTCCTCCTTGTATGCACATACGCTGTTTCTCCCTTTACTATATCTGAAAAAAATAGATTTTACAATATACAGACAACAATGGTATAATAAAGAATACTTAAACGGCGCAGACTAAGGATAAAAGACTGCTGCGCCAAAATACGCGTCAGCGACACTCCGGGGAGGGAAAAGATGAAATACATCTCATTTGCAATTCCATGTTATAATTCAGAAGCTTATATGGAAAAAGCGATCAATTCTATACTTGAAGGCGGCGAAGACGTCGAGATCATCATTGTCAACGACGGCTCCATGGACGGCACGCAGGCCATTGCCGAGCGCTATCAGGAAAAATATCCTACTATCGTAAGAGCGATCAGCAAGGAAAACGGCGGCCATGGCGATGCAGTAAACTGGGGCCTCAAATATGCCACCGGGAAATACTTCAAAGTAGTGGACAGCGACGACTGGGTGGACAAAGATTCTCTGCTCAGGATCCTGGAGGCGGTAAAGGGATTCGTGGACGCCGACTCGCAGGTGGACATGGTGATCGCCAACTACGTATATGAAAAAGTGGGGATGGAGCACAAGAAAGTGATCCGTTACAACAATGTCCTGCCGGAAAACCAGATCTTCCGCTGGGACGATATCGGGCGTTTCAGGCTGGATCAGTACATCCTTATGCACTCCGTCATCTATCGCACGGAGATGCTCAAGCTCTGCCAGCTCAATCTGCCGAAGCACACGTTCTATGTGGATAACATCTATGTGTATTATCCGCTCCCGCACGTGCGCACACTGTACTATCTGAACGTGGATTTCTACAGATATTTTATCGGACGTGAGGACCAGTCTGTCAATGAAAAAGTCATGATCAGCCGGATCGATCAGCAGCTCTTTGTCACGAGAACGATGATCGCCATGTACGAGCTTCGCATGATCACGAGCAAGAAACTCAGAAAGTACATGATAAACTATCTCGCGATCATGATGACTGTATCTTCGATCCTCTGTATACGGTCCAAAAAACCGGAAAATCTTGTCAAGAAAAAAGAACTTTGGGATTATCTTAAGAGAAAAGACTACAAGACCTATATAAAGATCCGATACGGCATCCTTGGTCAGACGATGAATCTGCCCGGACGGCCGGGCAGAAAAGTCTCCTCCCTCGCTTACAGCGTGGCGAGACGTCTGATCGGCTTTAATTAAGTTTCAGATCTGTATGTATAATTTCTCCAGCCATGGCACATACTTCTATTTAAAAAAGGAGTGTATACCATGGCTGTTAATTTCTCTGAAAGTATGACAAAAGAAAATCTTATGAGGGCGTTTGCGGGAGAGAGTCAGGCCCGCAACCGCTATACGATCGCTGCGGAACGGGCTGAAAAATCCGGAATGCTCACTGTCGCTGATATCTTCCGATATACCGCAGACCAGGAGCGCGCTCACGCTGAACGTTTCTATGATCTGCTTAAAGACTTATCCGGGGAGACCATCCATATTGACGGGACGTATCCCGTGGATCAGCAGGACACCCTTCCGGAACTTCTGCGCGCCGCCGAGCATAATGAGCACGAGGAATATGCGGATGTCTACCAGGCGTTTGGAGATACCGCGAAAGAAGAAGGATTCTCTGAAGCCGCCTCTGCATTCTACCAGATCGCAGAGATCGAGCATATCCACGAGCAGCGTTTCGCTAAGCTGGCGGCAATGCTCGAAAATGATTCGTACTATGCTCCGCAGCAGACTTCCAGATGGATGTGCACAAACTGCGGCTATATCCACGAAGGGAAACAGGCGCCGCCGGTATGTCCGGTATGCCGGCATGAACAGGGATATTTCATCCCATATGAGATGGCATGTTATAAAGTAGACTGACCGGAAACACAACCTGCCTCGCGGACCGGACGGCCCGGATGCGACATGACATCAGATCGGGAGCGGCATATGATGCCGCTCCCGATTTCTCTCTCACAGTCTTTCGCTGTTCTCATTCATAAATTTATACTCTGCCACTGATCTGTCGAACCCTTTGATATGTCTGTACAGCCACTCGATGACGTTTTTGTTGACCTGCTCTACAAACGCATCTGACGGGCCCTCTTCTTCCTCCAGCATGTTGTAGAGATCTTTCACCACCTGGCGAAGTTTATCGTGCTCCTTTTTATGTTCTGCGATCGCCGGATAGCTGATAGACTCCTGAAGCTTCTCTTCCTCACCGAAATGAAACTCTGTGTAATCTGCAAGATAATCCAGCGTCTTCACCGCTACGACTTTATCCTTGCTCGTCTCACAGCTGTCCAGCAGCTTATTGATCTTATCAATCAGTTCCTTATGCTGCGTATCGATCATCTCATTTCCTGTCACAAGGCTCTCATCAAATTCTGCTCTCATTAATATATACCTCCTATGATCTAAAAATTCAGTAATTGAATATCTTTCTCTATTATACATTAGACCGGCCCATTTTTAAACCGTAATATCATTTCGTTTGTGAGACTTTCCGTTGAAATCACCTCAGGTATGTCCCGACGGTCGAACCACTCCGCAAGAGCGAGCTCGTTCTGATCCAGAGTTATCGTATCTTCCCCGTCGAGATCACAGTAGAATCCCATCAGCAAAGTGTCGCTGAATGCCCACGGCTGACTTTTATAATAGCGTATATTCCTGACTTTCAGACCGACTTCCTCCATCACTTCTCTTGCGACCGTCTGCTCCACAGTCTCTCCGATTTCTGTAAATCCGGCGATCAGCGCATAATTCTTATATGCTCTTCCTGCATATTTTGACATAAGGATCCGGTCCCCGTCGGTCACTCCTACGATGACAGCCGGGCAGATCTTCGGGAATTCCATATTGCGGCACTCCTCGCAGTAGAGCATCCGCTCTTTCTCGTCATGTTTCATCAGATGTCCGCATCTTCCACAGTATTTGCGGATCCTGTACCAGTTATAAAGCTGATACCCCGTAATGCCCGCGAAAGAACGATGTCTGGGCACAGCTCTCCGAAATATCTCTGTGTTTTCCATGTTAAACTCTGACAGCGGCTCACGGTTGATCTCCTGTACGAGATAATAGCGCTCGTCGTCCACGGAAAACAAATATATGTAATCTTCATAGATTTCCTCGTTGAGGCGTTCCAGGTCCCGAAATCTGGGGAATTCGATCCCCTCGTCCGTCTTTTTCACAAGCGCCGCATGGTCCTCATAATACAGCGCATAGCTTTCCGCATCCGGGGGAACCGCCCTGTACTGATTATCAAGATGATGCGGTCCGATATCCTGAATCATGATCCTTACCTCCTATAAATTCTTTATCTTGAAGTCTCTCTGGGCTTCCCGCTTCTGATCCTTTTTCGCAATGTCCGCACGTTTGTCGTAGAGTTTCTTGCCTTTTGCAAGTCCTATCTCCACTTTCACAAGACTCCCGCTGAAATATACCTGAAGGGGAATCACGGTTATCCCCTGCTCCTTCATCTTGCCGGATATTTTTAGTATCTCCTTCTTATGCAGAAGAAGTTTCCGCACTCTCAGCGGATCTTTATTAAAAATATTCCCTTTCTCATAAGGAGAGATATGCATGCCGTATAGATACATTTCTCCTGATTCCACGCGGATAAACGCCTCCTTGATGCTGCATTTTCCCATGCGGAGAGATTTCACCTCAGTTCCGTGGAGCACGATCCCCGCCTCATATTTCTCGAGGATAAAATAATCATGATATGCTTTTTTATTATTCGCGATCAGTTTTCTCTCTGTCTTCGCCATATATCTTACTCTCCTTTAAGATCGGATACGTAGATCCGCTTTATTGCTTCATTCAAGATAGGATTTCAAAATTCACCGTTCTCTGCAGTTTGTCTGCGTCGGCCACACATACCCTGACCGTCTGTCCGAGCCTGTATCGTTTCCCGGTATGCACTCCGACCAATTCATATGACTGCTCCGAAAATTCATAATGATCCTCATGCATATCCGCCACATGGACGAGTCCCTCGACAGTATTGGGCAGCTCTACATAGATTCCCCACTTTGTTACTCCGGAGATAACGCCGTCATATTCCTGACCGATGTGATCTTGCATGTATTCTGCTTTCTTCATCTTTATCACTTCGCGCTCTGCCTCCTCAGCCCTGCGTTCGCGCTCGCTGCACTGCGCGGCAACTCCGGGAAGTATCTCTGCATAGTGGGAGATACGTTCTTCATTCAGGCGTCCTCTTATATTTTCTTTGATGATACGGTGTATCTGAAGATCCGGATATCTCCTGATCGGAGATGTAAAATGAGTATAATGCCGGGCTGCAAGGCCGAAATGACCGCTATTCTCCGTTGTATATCTGGCACGTTTCATCGAGCGCAGTGCAAGTCTGCTGATCATGGCTTCATAAGGCGTTCCCTCCGCCCGGTCGTGAAGTTTCTGTATCTCCTTTGGGCGCACTTCATTCTTTACATGGATATGATATCCAAAATTATTGATAAAAGCAGATAACTGACGGATCTTTTCCTCATCCGGCACATCATGCGTCCGGTAAATAAAGGGCACTTCCAGCCAGTAATATTCTTCTGCCACAGTCTCGTTTGCGACCAGCATAAAATCTTCTATGATTTTCGTCGCATCATTACGGTCATATGGTCTGATATCTACCGGTTTCCCACTCTCGTCCAGCACAACCTTCGTCTCAGGCATGTCAAAATCTATAGATCCTCTTCTTCCCCTGCGTTTTCTGAGGATTTCCGACAGTTCCCGCATCAGGAGCAGAAGGGGCACATATTCCTTATAATCCGTGTACTCAGTGCAGATCGCGCCTGTATCCTCTGTCTGTTTTTCATTGTCTGCGCCGTCAGGAGCAGAAGCGGAGAGGATCGCGGCCACACCGTTATAGCTCATCCGTTTATTTACCCTGATCACTGTCTCCGCGATCTCATGATCTGTTATCTCTCCATCGGGAGAGATCGTCATGATGCAGGACAGAGCCAGCCTGTCTTCGCCCGCATTCAGAGAACAGATCCCATTGGACAGATTGCGGGGCAGCATCGGTATGACGCGGTCTGCAAGATATACGCTTGTCCCCCGTTTAAGCGCCTCCCGGTCCAGGGCGCTTTTTTCCTGGACATAGTTACTGACATCAGCAATATGCACACCCAGACGATAGCCGCCGTTTTCTTTGGTCAGTGAAACCGCATCGTCCAGATCTTTGGCATCCTCGCCGTCTATCGTCACCATCGTCCAGCCGCGCAGGTCTTTCCTGCCTGCACAGTCCGCTTCACTGACCGGTTTCCCCACTCGCTCCGCCTGATTTAAGACTCTCTCCGGGAATTCTGTCGGAATTCCCGCGTCCATCACGATCGAGAGGATATCTGTACCGGGATCGCCGATATGACCGATGATCTGAACGATCTCCCCCTCAGGTTTCATATGAGCCTCTCCATATGAGGTCAGCTCTGCTACGACTTTATGTCCTGTCATCGCCCCGTGCTCCCTGCCTGCCGGGATATAGATGTCTTTCAGATATCTCTGGTCATCGGGGCGGACGAAGCCAAAATTTTTACATTTTTCATACATGCCCACGATCCGTACTACATGATGGGCGAGTATCCGTACGATCTTACCCTCTCTGCGTTTGCCCGACGGAGCCGAGGTGATGATAAATTCCACTTCGTCTCCATGAAAGGCGCCGGAAATGTTTTCTTCCGGAATGAATACATCTGCTTCTCCGTTTTCAGGCGTTACGAAGCCAAATCCTCTCGCATTAGACTGGAAGATCCCTTTGTGATGGACCGCATGTCCTCTTGTATATTTTCCCCTTTTGGAGAGCGATATCTTCCCCTCTTCTACCAGAGCGTCAAGCACTTCCCTGAGTTCGCTCCGCTGTTCCCCCGGTATCTGAAGCACGGCCGCTATCTCTTTTATCTTCATCGGCACATAGAGATCATCGCCGATAAAATCATATATCACTTTCTTCCGCTTCTCAAATGTCTGATCCATATCTTTTCTGCTCCCGTCTTCTCTCTTAGAATCACCGGAAATTCTCAAAGGCGCATTCCGGGATTGTGAGCGGCTGCCATAGCCCCGGAAAAATCCGGACTTTGGCTCATCGCAAAATAAAAACATAAGCACTCTATATCCGTATAGAGTGCTTACGTGGTTATTATCTTCTGATATAGTGCATTTGATACTAATTCAGGGCTCCGAGATTAAGTACTACGGCAAGCACGATAAAGAGTACCGCCAGCACACGGGTAACCTTCACGAGTGTACCCTCCATAGAACGTCCTTTATTGTGTCCCCAATATGTGTCTGCTACTCCGCTGATCGTGCCGAGCCCCGCCGACTTGCCTTCCTGTAAAAGAATGATCGCAGCCAGCGCAATGCAGTCTATAACAAAGATGATTGTTATCACAATCTTCAAGATATCCATTACCTACACCTCCTGCGGATAAACCACGATTATTCTATCACAGTTGACCGGTCTTTGCAAGCACTAAAACCATTCTGAGGAGAGTCCCGGACAGATACGGCATAGCCTTTATCAAGGCTGTTCAAAAGGAAAGGAAACGCCAGCTTCTAGAATATGCCGAATATCTTTTCGCGGAACGCGGCATACAGAGAGTCATAATCTGTATACTGGATATCGCTGTCCTTGAAACGACGGCTCCACTCATCTCTCAGGTGATCCGCGATCAGTCCCGCATCTTCATGTTCCGTCTTGAGGATTGCGGGGAAGACATAATAGATCATGAAGAAATTCAGGTCTAGCTGCACGACTGGCTCTATTCTCCCTTTCTTGGGTGAGAGATATGCTTTCTCCACTTTTTCCGTGAATATACGCGCGATCTCGTCGGCGGCGGCCGACTTATCGTCGGCACTTCCAACGTGTTCCGTCATCTCCCCGAAGTAGTGGCCGTGTCTTGCAAGGAAATCTTCCATGTTTGACTTATAATTCTTTTTCTTGAGCTTCTTCATCATCGGTTTCATATCTTCAAAAATAATCTCTATGTGATCCAGCATATCGTATCCTCCGTCTGTGTTCTTTTCCGTAGTCTGCCTTTCGGTACTCTTTGTCAGTCGGTGACTACCCCTTTCTGCAGCATGATATTCGCATAGAGAGCCGACTCGCCCGTTGCAATGATAGCATAGACTTTCTTTGCCTCATCATAGAATGCAAACCTTTCGATATTACCGACTACCGAATCGCCTCTGTCGTCATATTTTCTGACAATTTCCTTATATGTGTCCCAAATCGGAGTCTCCACATCGTCTCCAGGCATTACTTCCATAAGATTGACCGGATGCTCCACATATGTGTCGAGCGGGAACACCTGCAGGATCGCATCGAGCAGTTCCGGCACACCATGCCCGTCACAGCGAATCACAATAGCGTCTTTACCCATGGATTCCGCCGGGAAATTACCGTCAGAAATGACAAGCCTGTCGCTGTGTCCCATTTCAGCCAGCACTTTCAGAAGTTCAGGTGATAATATCTTTGGAATTCCTTTTAACATATCATATCCTCCTTATTATTCGCTCTTTTTCTGTCGCTATTTTATATTATAGTATTTCTTGTTTCAAAAAGGAACCGGGAATTTCCCGGTTCCTTTAATATTCAGGCCGTCATTCACGCCGTTCAGTATCCGTGCCGGCATCTCCGCGGCCTATATGCACGTTTTGGTTTAGATGACTATTGGTTTACATTTACTGCAGATTAGTCATACAGGTTAGGAGCGATGTCAGCTTCTTCCATGTTCTCTGCATCATACCAGTAGCTGTCTGTAGCGATGTCTTGTACTTCATTTCCTTCGCAGTAATCGTACAGAGCGTGGATGGCAAGGTTACCCTGATCAACAGGAGCCTGTGTAACCGCACCGATGAGTGTTCCGTCAGCAACTGCTGCTTTCAGAGTAGCACCAGCGTCAAATCCTACACCAACGATACCTTCATCCGGAGTAGCTGCAAGAACGCTCAGGTTCTGGTTCGCTGTGAGAACACCCTCTGCTGTAACCTGGTTAGATCCGAAGATAGCGATCGTATCTTCTTTGTTCATGATGTTGGAAGCCTCTGTAGCGGAGAGCTCAACTGTTGTCTGAGCCGGTACTGCTACTTCGATGATAACGTCAGCTGATCCCTCATCACCGTTGTTCTCTACCTGGTCTACATAGAACTGGTTACCGATAACTGCAACTGTTTTTCCATCAGCCTCGATGAGTTCTTTCATCTTGTTGATGAATCCCATACCACGACCGGAAATGTTAGCTGATGTAGCATCCTGGTTAACTTCACCAATTCTTACCGGCTCTGTAGCATTTGCGATTGTATCTTTGATCACTTCATACATGTTCTCTGCTGCAACAGCACCTGCAGACTCATTGTCTGTAGCGATCGTAGCGATAACTGATCCTTCCGGTGCTTCCGGCACACCTGTATCGAAGCATACAACCGGGATGTCTGCATCAAGTGCATCCTGAAGTGAATCAAGAACTGCACTCTGGTCGTTCGCTGCAAGAGCGATTCCGTCAGGAGCTGCACTGATGGCATTGTTCAGCATGTTGACCTGATCAGCAATATCAGACTCTGCATTCGGTCCTGTTGTGTTTACAGTAACTCCAAGTTCCTCAACTGCAGCGTCGATTCCCTGGATAGCTGCCTGCCAGTATGTGGACTGGAAGCTCTTAACAACTACTTCAAAGTGATAGTCTCCGCCGCCTGAAGATTCCTCTTCCGCTGCATCGCCACCGTTTGCTGATCCTTCGCTGCTGCTGTTGCTGTTTCCGCCGCATCCTGCGAGGAGTCCAGCTACCATACATCCGCCAAGTAATACTGCCAATACTTTCTTTTTCATATTTCATATCCTCCTGAAATAATTTTTCCGGCCATTTTGAGAAGACTTTTCTTCTATACGTGCACTGTCCTATATGCTGATACCGTGCATATATATCACATAAGTACAACCGCACATAAATAGGAAGATCTTCCGGGCATGGCCTGCCTTTTGGGGTTTCTATAGTAACAGCCGGCTTAAAGATCACTGTGTATACAGCCCCGGCTGTTATCTATCAGTGTAACAAAAAACTAGTTTCCTGCCTCTCTCTTTCTCTTTAAGATATCGATCAGAACGGCTGCGATCAGGACAAAACCTGTAATGATCTGCTGCCAGTTTGCTGTCAGACCGATGAACGGAAGTCCTGTCTTCAGCAGACAGATGACAAAGACACCGATCAGTGTACCGGTAACATTGCCTACAGCGCCTGACATGGATACTCCTCCGACGATCGCGCCGCCGATCGCATCCATCTCAAATCCTGCGCCGCTTCCCGGCTGAACTGTAGCGAAGATTGCCGAATAAGCGATTGCGGCAAGTCCTGCGAAAAGTCCACAGATCACGTATGCCATTACATGGTAAAATCTGACATTGACTCCTGAAAGTCTGGTTGCCTCTTTGTTGCTTCCGATCGCCCGTGTGTAACGTCCCATCTTTGTGTGGTTAAGCACGAAACTCATGATGACGACCAGAAGGATGATCCACAGGAAACCGATGGGAATGTTCTGTCCGCCCATCTGAATCTTAAAGATATTTCTGAACCAGCCGCCTTCCTGTCCTGCTGCCGGCCACGGAATACCATAACCGCCTACAACAAATGCGCCAAATCCACGGGTGATCATGCAGGTACATAACGTTGCCAGAAACGGCGGCAGATCCATCAGCGCTACAAGACATCCGTTAATTATACCAAAAATAAGGCCAATCAAAATTGTCACAAGCATACCAACCGCAACCGGCATTCCATGCTGACGTACCAGAAGGCCGCCGATCAGCGAGTAACAGATCAGACCTGTCCCGATGGAAAGGTCAACGCCGCCTGTCAGGAGCGGGAACGTAACTCCGATTGCCATCAACGCGATATAGTAAGAATAGTCAAGAATACTTACTACTGTTGTATACTTTCTAAATCCAGGGCTCATTGCACTGAAAAAGATAAACATTACAATGACGATAATCAGGACGATAAATTGCTGACCGCCCATCCTGTCAATGAACGACTTCTTCGTGCCGGCCGTTTTACTTACTGATTTATTTGCCATTACATTTTCCTCCCTAACTAATCTCTCTTGTAGCCATGTTCATGATATTTTCCTGTGTAGCCTCGGAAATATCCAGTTCGCCGGTCTTCTTGCCTTCACACATAACGACAATCCTGTCGCTCATACGCAAAATCTCGGTCATTTCTGAGGAAACCATTATAATGGCTTTGCCTTCTGCCGCAAGTTGGTTCATCAGCTTATAGATCTCATTTTTAGCTCCTACATCGATACCTCTCGTCGGCTCGTCGAAAATCAGGATATCACAGTTTTTTGTCAGCCATTTTGCGATGACGACTTTCTGTTGATTACCGCCAGACAGGTTTATGACAAGCTGGTCAACACCTGGAGTTTTTGTGTCAAGTTCTTTTACAAACTTCTCTGCAACTTCTTTCTCTTTCTTCTTATTGATGAAAGGTCCGTTGGAGAATTCATCCAGATCAGCCATCGTTGTATTCTCTGCCACTGATTTCTGAACGACAATTCCAAATCTCTTTCTGTCCTCAGACAGATATCCGATGCCGTGCTTAACTGCGTCCTGCGGGCTCCTGATGATAACTTTCTCACCATTGATATAGATGTCTCCGCTGTCGATCGGATCTGCCCCGAACAGCGCCCTCATTGTCTCAGTACGGCCAGCGCCCATCAAGCCTGAAAATCCGAGCACTTCTCCTTTGTGAAGCTCAAAGCTGACATCCTGGACCATCTTACCGGCATTGAGATGATCTACCTTCAGTACAACCGGCGATCCTTCCGGCGTCATGTTCTGTGTCTTCGGATCCTCATAGATTACACGTCCGACCATCATATTGATAATATCGTCTTTGGTACAGTCTTTTGTGATCAGAGTACCTACATACGCGCCGTCACGCATAACGGTTACACGGTCTGTAATAACTTTGATCTCATCCATACGGTGGGAAATATAGATAATTCCCAGTCCCTGATCTCTCAGGTCACGGATGATCTTAAAAAGTTCTTCGATCTCTGCCTCTGTCAGCGCTGCTGACGGCTCGTCAAAGATAATAACCTTCGCCTCATGTGAAATTGCCTTTGCAATCTCACACATCTGCTGCTTTCCGACCGTCAGGTTGCTCATCGTCTCCTTCGGATCGATATCAATATGCATTCTGTCAAAAAGCTTTTTCGCTTCTTCATTCATTTTCTTGTCATCAATGCGGATGCCCTTCTTAAACTCACGTCCGATGAAAATATTCTGAGCAACCGTCAGATGACCGAGCATGTTCAGCTCCTGATGCACGATGACAACACCTGCGTCCTGTGCTTCTCTTGTACTATGGAATTCTACTTCTTTTCCTTCATATGTAATCGTTCCGGAATCTTTCTTATAGATACCTGTCAGCACCTTCATCAGTGTTGACTTACCGGCACCGTTTTCTCCCATGAGTGCGTGTACTTCACCTTTTCTGACTTCCAGATCTACATGGTCCAGTGCATGAACACCGGGGAAAGATTTGTCGATTCCTTTCATTGTTAATATAACTTCGCCCATATTCTTTACCCTTGCCTTTCTCAATCACACTTTCTGATTTCCATGTATCGATATCAATTCTTCCTGCGTCTTGCAACAACATCAGCAAATACCGCGATGATAACGATGATACCTGTGATAATAAGCTGCAGGTTTTTATCAAGGCCGAGAGCCATGATCCCTTCCTGAAGAAGAGAGATGATCAATACGCCTATGATCGTACCGCTGATCGAAGCAAGTCCGCCCGCCATCGACGTTCCGCCCATAACGCAGCCGGCGATCGCCTCGTTGTTATACTGGTCGCCGTAACCGGGCTGCACTGTCGTGTAAGCTCCTACGAAGAAGATCGCTGCGATTCCGACCAGAAGGCCGCAGAGAATATATGCGGACATTTCCCATTTCTTTACATTAACACCGGAGAGCCTCACTGCTTCTTTGTTGCTGCCAAGAGAAAGGATATAGCGTCCCATCTTCGTCTTGTTCAGGACTACCGCGCAGATCACAGCAGCCACGAGAAGGATGATCAGGCCTACCGGAATCCCATCCATAGTCACCAGATTCTTAAACCAGCCGCCTTCCTGGCTTGCCTGCGGCCAGCTTACGGACTGTGTCTGCGTAAACACGGAGGCAAGTCCTTTCGCAATGTTCATGCTTGCCATAGATGTGATAAACGACGGCACGTCCCAGTACGCTACAAGATATCCGTTGAAGATACCGAATACAAGTCCTACCACCAGGCTGATCACAAGTGCGCCGCCCATCGGAACTCCGTGGATGTTAAAACTGAAGCCCGCGATCAGGGCGCAGCAGAACATGACCGGTCCGATCGAGAAGTCAATTCCTCCCGTCGCGATCACGAATGTAACTGCCAGTGACAGGAATCCCAGGAAATATGCGTAGTTCAGAGCACTCAGGATACGTCTCGTCCCCAGGAACGAGCCCCCTGTCAGAGCACAGAACAGAACGTACATCAGGAGCAGAACGATGCACAGCACGATCCTGTTAAATCCCACCTTTTTGACTAAAGGATTTTGTTTGATACTTTCCACTTTTCTTCCTCCCATCTTTTGCTTAGATGATTTGTTATGATTCATGGTGCCTCACTGGACCAATGATTCCCCCATTCCTCACTTTTTTCACGTAACGGTTCGCTTTTTCCCAATATTGATTCAGGTTACATTTTCGGGCATTTTTACATTTATCCTAAATGAAAACCACCTGTATAATCAAATTATACTGCCGCTTTTATTCTTTGTCAATAAATACAGCATTTTTAAGAGCGAAACGGTTCGCTTTCGTTAATTTCACCAAATTAACAGATGTGTTTCTACGTTTTCCTCTTACCATTCTGTACATATCGACCAATTTTTCTAAAGATTACGAATCGAATCGCCTTCTCTTATCCCGGCGCTGAAACTTATCCTCAAAGGGCTTCCGTTCTCTTCATGGGAGATACGTTTCAGGAGCAGTTCAACCGCACTTTTCGCCATCCCTTCCATGGGCTGTACGACGATCCAGAGCCGCGGGCGTATGACTTTAGTCATGAGCAGACCGTCAAAACCAATGATTGAAATATCTCCCGGGCAGTTAAACCGCGATTCATTCACAGCCATGATCCCTCCCAGCGTTGTATCATAATTGCTGAGGATCACCGCGCTGGGCGGTTCCGGAAGTCTCAGGAGATCTCTCACACCCTGATACCCCAGTTCAAAAGAATGCCTCCCACACACACGGTAAGCAGACGGGACTGTGATCCCGGCATCCGCAAGCGCATCCTCGAACCCTTTCATGCGCTCCATTCCGGTATACTCGATATCCGATGCAACCACCGCGATCCGACGGTGGCCGCGCTCAATCAGCTTATTCGCAGCCCGGAGCATTGCCGTCCTGTTATCAATCTCAATACAGTCAAACTCCTCGTTGCGGAAAGCCCGGTCGAGGAGCACCACCGGCACTTCTGCTTTCTTCGCCGCGTCGAGGAACGAACCTTTGAGACTGACCGCAAACACCAGGATGCCATCCACTTTCCGGCTCAGCAGAAACTGAAGGTTCCGCGCCTCTATCTCAGCGTCGTTGCAGGAATCACAGATCAGCAGCCCGTATCCGTCCTTGTGAAGGGCCTGCCCCAGATAATGGAGCATATTTCCCACAAATACACACTGTATGTCGTAGACAAGAACGCCGATCGTCTTCGTCCGATTTGTGACAAGCCCTCTTGCCAGTTCATTTACCTCATAGTGAAGCTCCTCGATCGCTTCTTCTATCAGTTTCCGGTTTTTCGGAAGGACATTCCCCCCGTTTAAATACTTCGAGATCGTCGCCAGGGACAGACCGGTCCTGTCCCTGATATCGCGGATCGTTGCAGCCATTTTTACTCCTTTCAGGGAGCTGGCAAACCGTTTTATGCATTCTGTCCAATGCAAATGCTGTTTTAATTAAAGCACACAGCACTTTGACAGTCAAGTCTATACGAGAATCTTTTTAAATCTCTCATAAGCCTCATCCCAGGCTGCTGTGTCCTGAGGCTCATAAATTCTGATATCCTGAGAGCGCCTTATGATCTCTCTCGCCTCGTCCAGAGATTTGATATCGCCCGATGCCATGAGCTGAAGCGCAACATTGCCAAGTACGGTGGCCTCGATCGGTCCCGCGCTCACACGGCATCCGCAGGCATTTGCAGTAAACTGGCAGAGAAGGGCGCTCTGAGTTCCGCCTCCCACCATGTAGACGGTCTGGTAATCTTTACCTGTACAGTCTTTGATCTCTTCCATCGCATGACGATATTTCATTGCAAGGCTTTCATCGATGCAGCGCACGACTTCGCCAATGCTCTCCGGCGCCGGCTGGCCGGTCCGTCTGCAGAATTCACGAATGCGGCTCGGCACATCGCCTGCCGGCGTAAATTCCGGTGCATCCGGATCAATAAAGCAGCGGAGCGACGGAGCTTCTTTTGCCATGACCTCCAGATCGCCGAAGCCGTACTCCTGTCCCTCGCGGATCCACTGACGGCGGCTCTCCTGGATACACCACAGACCGATGATATTTTTAAGGAAAGAAATCTTTCTTCCGTATCCGCCTTCATTTGTGATGTTATAATACTCCGACTTATCATTGATAATAGGCTCTGAGAGTTCTGTTCCAAGCAGGGACCACGTACCGCAGCTCAGGAAAATGAAGTCTTCCTCCGATGCGGGAACCGCCACAAGCGCGCTCTGTGTATCATGTCCGGCAACGGCCATGACGTCGATCTTGTCAAGTCCCAGTTCCGTACAGATATCATCCGTCAGTTCTCCGACTTTCGTCCCTGTAGGAACGATCTCCGGGAAGATATGTTTCGGAAGTTTCAGGGCGTCGATCACTTCATCCGACCACTGTCCCTTTCTTGCATCGAGAAGCTGTGTCGTAGACGCGATCGAATACTCTGCCTTCTTTTCCCCTGTCAGGAAATAGTTGAACAGATCCGGCATAAGAATCATCTTATCCACACGGTCTAGCAGTTCTTTTCTGTTTTTCAGCAGGTAAAGAAGCTGGAATGCGGTATTGATCTCCATGAACTGATTCCCGGTGATCTCATAGAATTTCTGTTTGTCTATCATTTTGAAACTCTCAGCGAGCATACCTTCTGTCCTGCTGTCACGGTAGTGTACCGGATTCTCTAGAAGACGTCCCTCACTGTCGATCAGTCCGAAATCCACTCCCCATGTATCGATACCGATACTCTCGATCTTTCCGCATTTCTTCGCCTTGATAAGTCCCTGCTTGATCTCAAAGAACAGACGGAGCACATCCCAGTACATCGTACCGTTTAAAATAACCGGATCGTTGGAAAAGCGATGCAGTTCCTCAATCGCGATCTTCTCCCCGTCGAAAGTCCCGCACATCGCTCTGCCGCCGGAAGCGCCGAAGTCAAAAGCCAATACTTTCTTTTCCATACTGTCCTCCTTAGACAAGAGGGCTGAAAGATCTTCTTTCAACCCTCTCCTTTCTCTTCATACTTTATACAACTGTCAGTCGGGCTCTTTATTTGTATGGTTTATAAAGTGCACCGTAGTTTGCGCATGCTCTGTAGTCAGCGCCCTCTTTGTCCATACCGAACGCATTCCATGCAGCCGGACGGAAGATCTTATCTTCCGGTACGTTATGCAGGGCGATTGGAATACGAAGCATGGAAGCAAACGTGATCAGGTCTGCTCCGATATGTCCGTAGGAAATAGCTCCGTGGTTAGCGCCCCAGTTATTCATCACGTCATAAGCTGACTTGAACGGTCCTTCTTTGCCATCGCATCTCGGAGCGAACCATGTACACGGCCATGTGTAGTCTGTACGTTTCCACAGAGTATCGGATACATCTTCCGGAAGAGCTACTGTCCAGCCCTCTGCGATCTGAAGCATCGGTCCAAGGCCTTTTACAAGGTTCAGACGGATCATTGTAGCCGGCATCTGTACTTTTGTCTCGAAACGGCTTGAATATCCGCCGCCGCGGAAGTATCCCATATCTGCCATATTCCATGTCGTAGCGTCCATGATCGCCTGCTGGTCTTCTTCTGTTACATTCCACCATTCTTTCATAACGCCGTTGCCGTTCTCATCTTTCGCAGCGCCGCACGCATCCAGGCAGCATGCGCCGGAGTTGATCAGGTGGATGATACCGCCGTTCTCTTTCGCAACGCCCTCGAGATCATATCCGGTCACTCTCTTGACAGCGTCCGGGCTCCAGTATGTACGAACATCTGCAAACATCTGCGCACGGTTTGTGAGCAGTTTCATGAACAGCATTCCGAGTCCGTTGAGCACATCGTTCTCTGTAGCGAGGATGTACGGCTCACGCGCTCCGTCCCAGTCAAAGGACGTGTTGAGCATAGCCTCTGCGAAATCGCCGTTCGGATAGAAGTCCGTCCACTGTCTCTGGCCCTGGAATCCTGCCGCGATGGCATTGTGTCCGATGGCTTCCTCTGAGAATTTCTCCGGGAAGTTCTTGTTTCCCTGCATCAGATCTTTGATGATAACCGCCATCTTAACGACGAACTCGAACTGTTTTTCTTTCTCTTCGTCAGACTTCTGCAGCTCCGGCGGATTCTTGTCGAATCCGATGTGGCATTTCTCTTTTGCCCATGTAAGAGCTTTCTGATACTCGACCTCGTCGTAGATGCCTTCTGTCATACGACGGATGATCTCAACCTCATCGACAGACTCAACACGCATGCCAAGATAGGACTCAATGAAGTCCTGATCGATGATAGAGCCGCCGATACCCATTGTAACAGAACCGATCTGCAGCCATGATTTTCCTCTCATGGAAGCAGCCGCAACCGCAGCGCGTCCGAATCTTAACAGTTTCTCTTTTACGTCTTCCGGAATCGTCATATCGTCTGCGTCCTGAACATCGTGTCCGTAGATCCCGAATGCCGGAAGCCCTTTCTGTGCATGTGTAGCAAGAACTGACGCAAGATAAACAGCGCCCGGTCTCTCTGTAGCGTTCAGGCCCCATACAGCCTTGATCGTCTGCGGATCCATATCCATTGTCTCGGATCCGTAGCACCAGCACGGTGTAACTGTCAGCGTGATATCAACGCCTTCTTTCCTGAACTTGTCCGCACACGCAGCGCTCTCGCCGACACGTCCGATCGTTGAATCAGCGATAACAACCTTCACAGGCTCTCCGTTTGAATATCTTAAGTTTTCCTCAAACAGTTTTGCAGCATTTTTTGCCATAGCCATTGTCTGATCTTCCAGAGATCCTCTTACGTCAAGAGCGCCTTTTCTTCCGTCAATTGTAGGTCTGATGCCGATCACGGGGTAAGAACCTACATATCTGCTTTCTGCCATAGTAACATTCCTCCTATTCTTTGGCTCTTTAGCTCGTTCCTG
This sequence comes from uncultured Eubacteriales bacterium, assembly GCA_949294665.1. GTDB lineage: Bacteria > Bacillota > Clostridia > Lachnospirales > Lachnospiraceae > Mediterraneibacter. The sequence continues at coordinate 66,321 of CASFID010000067.1, read as the reverse complement.
TCTACCATTATAATACTATTTTTTTTATTTGTCTCGTGCTATAATAGAATAATAATATAAAGATATTCACTTTTTGTACATAACCAGAACATGCGCGGACATCCGCGGGCGACGCACCGGATTCGATCCGGCGCATGGACATGAGAAAACGCAAAGGAGAGCATGCTGTGAAATATATCAAATACAGGGAGACAAAGGAACACGGAACTTTCGATTTCCCAATGGAATTCTATCATGTAGGACCGTCGCATCCAAGATATGAGATGTCCTATCACTGGCATATTGAATATGAGATCATGCGGATACTCAAAGGCGAGCTGCTGCTCACGGTAGGAGACAGGGAATTCACCGCCAGAGCCGGTGACGTGATCTTTGTCAAAGGAGGGCTGCTCCACGGGGGCATCCCCGACAACTGTCTTTATGAATGTATCGTATTCAACCTGGATTCGCTTATGACTTCGAGTCTCGCAGGCGAACGCCTGCTCAAGAAGATCAGCAGCGACTCGATCGAGATCACCGACCATTTTTCACCGTGCGACAAAGAGCTTTCGCACATCACGGACCGCATGTTTGAGCACATGAAGCTGCGCGAGGAGGGACATGAGCTGACAGTCATCGGAGCCTTCTATGAATTTTTCGGTTACATACTGGAACACGGTTACTATCGAAAGACGCAGAGTATTTCCGTCAAGGACGGGCGCAGGATCGAACATCTGAAAAATGTCATATCCACTATCGAAGAACACTACGACGAATGCATCACTCTGGAAGATCTTGCGCGGGCTGCGGGGATGAACTCCAAGTATTTCTGTCGCTACTTCAAAGAGATGACGCACCGCACGCCTATCGACTATCTGAATTATTACCGGATTGAGCAGGCATGTTTTAAGCTTGCCACTTCAAACGATCCCATCTCGGAGATCGGGATGAGCTGCGGATTCAACGATGAAAGCTACTTTATCAAAACATTTAAAAAATATAAAGGGGTAACGCCTAAGAAATACTTAAGCGCACCCCTCTCTTAACAGTATGGTCGGCCGGTCGGCGGCCATCACCCGTTTCCGGTAATCTCTTTTATATATTTTTTATTGAGCCTCCGGTTGCGGAAGAATCCGCCTATCGTCCGGCCCAGCCCCCGGAACAGATGCCCGTTCACCATGGTCACGATCCCTTCCACCATCTCCATGCTCACCATCCCGCCAGTCATCTTTGCGATGGCCCTGAAAGGCATGTTGTAGATGAAAAGAATATTCAGATCCGGCTTTCCGGCTTCCTCGCTCTTCTTTTTCATCTTTGTAAGTTTCTTATACGCAAACCGCGCGACAGCGCTCTTCGCATAATACATCTGGCAGATCGCATCGTTGACCGTAAGCTCTCCGCTCCATTTTCTGTGCGGGATCGGCGTGCCGAGCAGTTCCTCAAACTCTTTGTCCTCCACCTGCTGGATCAGGCCTGAATAGTAGGAGGGCATCCGGTTCGTGTAGTACGGGAATTCTTCTGTCGTACCGCTGATCTGCACATCTGTCTCCTGGCGGATATCCATACAGCTCGCCCCGATCATGATGCGGTAGACGCCTCCCTCGATCTCCCACCGGTTCGTCCGCACATTCCAGCAGCGGAACGTCTTATCGTCGAAGTCGATCCTCACCTCTGTGCTCTCACCGGCTCTCAGGAATATTTTTGCGAAACCTTTGAGTTCCTTTTCCGGGCGGTATATTTTCGCATCTTTCATGCCCACGTATAGCTGCGCTACTTCAGCTCCATCCACCCCTCCGATATTTTTCACGGTAAACGTAACGCCTGTGTCATCGACCTTCAGTCCGCTGTAGTCGAATTCCGTATAAGACAACCCAAATCCAAAAGGATACATCACTCTTACTTTACTTGTGTCATAGTAGCGGTATCCGACATAAAGCCCTTCCCTGTACTCGGAATTGCGTTCCTCGCTTGGGAAGTACCGGAATGCAGGTGTATCTTCGTATCTTAAGGGATATGTCTCGTTAAGTCTTCCAGACGGATTGACCTTTCCGGTCAGGATATCAAGCATCGCGCCTGCCCCGGCCTGTCCGTACAGGTAACCGTGAAGCAGACCTTTCAGACAGTAATGCCACGGCATCTCGATAGCCGCGCCGGCGCTTAATATCCCTACGATATTCTTGTTCACCCTCGCCATAGCCTCCAGAAGCGATATTTGATTCTGAGGGATGCGCATATGACTGCGGTCGATCCCTTCAGACTCGCTCAGTTCATCCAGTCCGAAACAGTACAGAACTACATCCGCCGACTGTGCAAGATCCACCGCTTCTTTTGCGAGGACCGCGTCTTCCTCTCCTGTTCTGATATATCCTTTTGAACTTCCGGCAAGCACGAGATCGTATTCTCCGATCATCTCCGACATCTTGTCAAGCATGGTCGCATTGACCATGGAAGATCCTGCTCCCTGATATCTCGGTTCAAACGCAAAGTCACCGATCAGAGCCACTCTCGTCCCTGATCTGAGCGGAAGAATGCCGTCTTCGTTCTTTAAGAGGACCGCGCTTTCCGAGGCCGCTTTTCTCGCCAGGGCATGATGTGCTTTCTTGTCGAAATCTCCAGGTATCTCCCTTTCTTTTGTCAGGGAAAGCACTGCTTCCAGGAGACGGTCGACACATTCGTCCACAGCCGCTTCCGGGAGTTTTCCTTCCCGGACCGCTGCCACGATCTGTCTTGCCGAGTCAAGTCCCGGCGTCGGCATCTCAAGGTCTGATCCCGCCTCGACGCCCTTTACGTGGTCGTTGGAACCGCCCCAGTCAGTGATCACGATTCCGTCGTATCCCCACTCGTCTCTCAGAATGTCCTTGAGAAGGTGCATATTCTCGTTTGCATATGTGCCGTTGACCTGATTGTAGCTGGTCATGATCGCTTTTGCCCCACCTTCTTTTACTGCAATCTCAAAACCGGTAAGATAGATCTCGCGAAGCGTCCTCTCATCTACCACAGCGTTCATCGCCATTCTGCGAAGTTCCTGGCTGTTCACCGCAAAGTGCTTCGGGCAGGCGTAAACGCCCTGACTCTGTATTCCTCTGACGTATCCCGCCGCCATCTTTCCCGCAAGATATGGATCTTCGGAGAAATACTCAAAGTTCCGCCCGCACAGAGGGCTTCTCTTGATGTTGAGTCCCGGGCCGAGCACGACATTCACGCCCTGCACGCTCGCCTCCTCGCCCAGGGCCTGACCGATCTCCTCGCCAAGGTTTGGATCCCAGCTGTTGGCGATCGTGGCCGCCGTAGGGAAACAGGTCGCCGGGAGCGAAGGATTCAGTCCAAGATGATCCCCGGTCCCTGCCTGTTTACGGATGCCGTGAGGCCCGTCGGAACAGTACATCGACGGCACTCCCAGACGTTCAAAATCCCATGTCTGCCACTCTCCTTTTCCGCTCAGGAGAGCCGCTTTTTCTTCTAATTTCATTTTCTCAATGATGTCTTTATGTTTCACAACGTTCCTCCTCTTCTCCTGTTTATCTTGTCTTCTTTTTTATTTTGCTTCTTTTTTCTCCGGCTCGCCTTCCGGGAAGATGATCTTAAATACAAAGAAGAATATGATCATGGAAACGCCGCCTGTGATAAATGTGACGAGCAGGTTGTAAATAGCCGGAGCCACATACTGCTGCGCGATCGGCATCCACAGATTATTGAATCCGTTGCAGATCAGAGAGATGACTACCCATGCGATAAAGTACCACATCGCCTGATAGACCGGATTTCCTTTGCTCTTGAAAGTAATATTTCTCTGCAGAGGAAAATTAATGCACTGAGCCAGAAAAGAGCCCACTTCATAACTGATAAAATACCCGAGTCCTCCCCCGATCAGCACTTCCCCCGTCGTCTTATCTTTCAGCACTTCATATCCCAGCAGACTCCAGTCGAAATCCACGCCGAAAAGATTCATGTGTATCTGAGGCCACATAAATTCCGTACCCGCAAGTCCTTTTCCGAGAATGTGGGGCATCAGGGTAAATACAAGGTACTGGAAGATCGTGACGCCCATACTGAATACAAAGAAATAAAAGATCTGATAAACCCATTTTGCCAGCTTCGGATGGCCGTTCTCAAAAGCGCCCCACTTGTCCATCCACCAGCTTTTTAAATTGCTCATAGCTGCCTCCGTTCCAGATTATAAGGAAAACCGGCCGGCTTAAGTAGACCGCGCCGGCTTTCCGTTCCACGCATTATTGCTTCTTTCTGCTATTTTTCTTCAACCTCAGTTTTGACGGTTTCTGCATTTCTCCTGCGAAACTTGTTGACCGCCACAACCTCAAGTACGATGATGACCGCTGCCAGAACTACGTCGATCACAATGGCCGCCACCTGCCAGCCCATAAGACCTGTCTCAAGGTTAGCCGGGGCATATGCACGGCTGTTTACAACAGTGTACAGGATGTTCTTGCAGGCCTGACGCATCGCCTGAACGCCTGTCGCGCTCTCCTGATCTTCCACATGGTTCGTCTCCGTATCGTAGGCAACCAGCATACAGTCTGTACCGTTCCTGATACCCTGATCAGAATTCATATATCCGTATACTCCGAAGTAGTCGGTAAGCACAAAGCCCTTAAATCCCCACTCATCACGGAGAACGGTATTGCAAAGCGGTGCATATCCGCCTGCCCACTCCGTTCCGATATAGTTAAAGGAAGACATAACAGCGTCACAACCGCCCTCTTTTACGGAAATCTCGAACGGTTTCAGATAGATCTCACGGATCGCCTGCTCGTTTGACCATGTACACAGCATACTGTTGCGGTTTGTCTCCTGGTCATTCAGGGCAAAATGTTTCATATAAGCATATACGCCGTATTCCTCTGCTCCCTGGATTGCTGCGGATGCGATCTTACCGGAGAGGAGTCCGTCCTCTGAGTAATACTCGAAGTTACGTCCTGCAAATGCGGAACGGTGGATGTTCATAGCCGGCGCATACCATCCGGATACTCCCATCTCGTCAGCCATTTTACCGATACTCTCGCCGAATGCCATCGCGATGTCTTTATTCCATGTACTCGCGATCATAACTGCTGACGGGAATCCTACAGAGCCTGTCCCTGTGAAGTTATTGTTGATGGAAGCCGGTCCGTCACAGTCGATCGTCTGTACTTTGCCGATGCTGGATACTGCTATTGTCTGGTATCCGCCAAGAGCGATGAGCTGATCCATGTCGGATACCGACATCTGATCCAGAAGTTCATCCCACTGAGCATCGTCATAGTCAACGCCTCTGAGGTCTGCCAGTTCAAGTCCGTTGTCCGCACCTGTGGCCGGCATCTCATCTTCTTCATTGTTATAGTTCGACGGATCGTAATTTCCATTGTTGAGGAATGTCTCTTTCTGCTCGTCTGTCATGGACAGAGAAGCCGGAGCCGCCGTCGCCTCATCATAATTTGCGAATCCGTCTGCACGGGAAAGATATGTCACATCACCTTCTGCCGAAGCGAACTGGTTTGTAACTTCCGCCTGATCTGTAGAACGTGTGTTATCTCCGCTGTATGTAATCGTTTCATCCACGGTATATGTCTGGGAATCGATTACATTATGAGAGTCACTGTTAATGCTGATCTCATAGTCGCCCGCCTCGAGCACATAGGCCTGTGCATTCAGATAATCATAAGACGCCATATCCTCTGCATTGAATGTGATCGTAACTGTTTCGGAAGCGCCCGGATCGAGCATTTCCGTCTTCTCAAATGCGATCAGATTCGCAGATGCTTTTTCAATGCCGCCGTTTGTGTACGGAGGATTATAGTATACTTCTACAACATCCTTGCCTGCCACATCGCCTGTGTTTGTTACGGTAACATCGAAGGATATCGTCCCGTCAGACTCCGTGATCGCGCCCATTTCCTGAGTAAATGTCGTGTAGGAAAGTCCGTATCCGAACGGATATACTATCGACTCGTCATAGTTGATAAACCCTTCGTCGTCCGCCGTCTCCCAGAAGCGGTATCCCACATAGATGCCTTCTACATAATTTACAAAACTCGGCGGAACGATCTGCTCTGTTCCATCGAAGCCCACCTGTGTCATATTGAACTCTTCTGTATTGTCATAGAAGAAGCTTCCGAAGTTGTTTGCTGTCGGAGTTTCTGTAAGATCTGCCACAAAAGTGTCACTTGTCTTTGCAGACGGATTTACTTCTCCGCTCAGGATCTTTCCAAGAGCATTAAAGCCGGACTGACCTGTTCCCGGGCACCACAGCGCTCCTTTGACCTGATCATACTCATTGATAAAGCCAAGTTCCATGGCATTTGCTCCATTGTATACAACAACTACATTGTCGAAGTTTCCGCATACCAGATCCAGCATGTCCCTCTCCGTCTGGCTGAGCTGGAGATAATGCTCGCCCGGCTCAAAGTCATTGTACTCTTCCGAGTTATTCGTGTAAGTCACCTGACTTACATCCGTCGGAAGGTCTGCGCCCTCGCCGCCGACACGTGTGATCACTACCATCGCTGTGTCTGAGAACTCTTTTGCATTATTCATCAGATCCTCGCCGTAGGAATCAGCAGTCGGTTCCGGCAATGTCCAGTCCTGAGCCCACATGCCAACTTCCGGACGTTCGGCTCTATAGTCTGTATAGAAATCAGAAAGTTCTGTATTCAGTTCAAATCCTGCGTTCTCAAGTCCCTGAAGCAGAGACACTGTCTCATATGCGTCGGAAAGAGAACCCGATCCTGTTCCGCCGTAGCACGGATTGGTGGAAGCCCAGCCAAATACGTTTAATTTGTTGGAATCAGCGAGCGGCAGGATATTATCCTCATTCTTGAGCATTACGATGCCCTCTTCCGCGATCTGCTCCACAAGCTCTGTCGCCTCTGCAGAGGTCTCCTCACTGATCGTACCGTTTCCTGTTGCCAGCGAGATCATGCTGCTCATCGGCCCGAAGCAGATCATGTTTACTACTATGACCAGCGCCAGCAGGATTGCGATGCCCGCCTCCGAGCGGACCAGTTTTCTTTTGGCCTTGTTCTTCAGTTTGAATGCCGCGATCAGTACGATCACTGCAATTACAAAAACAACTCCAAAGCCAATCAGATATGGCTTACATGTGTTTAACACATTTACCACATCAGCCATGTTAATTGCTAACATAATTTGTTCCTCCCTTTCTCATTTGGTTTTCAACGGCTCATTCCGTTAACCTGCGTCATTATAGCAGGAATTAACTGTTCTTTTACGAAACATTCACAAATTGTTCATTTTTCGCATAAACTGTTTTACGCTATGTCAATATACAACAAAAATGCGCATTCAAAATTGTGCAACTTTCACAATTTCAAATGCGCAATACTATCCTTTTCTGTTATCGATCTCCCGGGGGGTATTTTCCGGACAGGCGACTTATGTTACACTTTTCTCCGGCATTTCCATCGGGATCAGTACTCTGAGACTGAACCAGTTGTCTTTCGTATCGATCTGAACTTCCCCTTTATATTTATGAACTGTATATCGAAGGCTCTTCAGGCCGTATCCGTGAATGCTCTTCTCTTTCTTACTTGTGACAGGCAGGCCTTTCTCGAAATGTATCTCTCCCTCATAATAATTCTCGACACGTATGATGAGGAAACGCTTCTCGGAAAATGCATCCACATGGATCATCCTCTTATCGTAATCTTTGATCTTCACTTCACACTCAATCGCATTGTCAAGAGCATTGCCGAAGATCGAACAGATATCCATGACATCCATGGAGTCAAAAAGTTTGCCGTCGATCACGCATGTCATGTTGATCTTGTGCTGCATACACCGCAGATTCTTACTTGTAAGAAGCGTGTCAAGCACCTGGTTTCCCGTCTTATTAAGCGCCTCGTAATCGCGGATCTCATGTTCCAGTTTATCGAGATACTCATGGCGCTGCGAAGCATTTGAGTCAGCTCTGAGCGCAATAATATGATTTTTCAGGTCATGATATCGGTAATTGATAAGATCAACCGTCCTCTGTGCCTGTTTGTACTGTTCATACTGACTGTCGAGGATCGTATGGATCGTGTCCAGTTCGTGCTGGATATGCGAGGACTTCCACTGCGCCTGGTAAGCATAGAGAATAGCCATTCCTCCAAGATCTACCAGTGTCCTCATATTGAAGATCTCCATACTGTCCCGCCCCGCAAAAGGCACAGCGACCGGAAGAAAACCCAGATTGCTCACCGCAAATATAAGCAGAACTGCCACAACAGTCATGACGGTTTCCTTTCCCGAAACAGTAAAATCTTCATCTGCAGCAGAAACATTGCGGCCAAGCTGCCAGACAACAAAAAATACAGCCACATAGACCAGGAGGAGGACAATGACACTCCAGAACATCATCCTGAGTCCGAGGATATCATGCGCATAGCACCAGAGCTGCCACTCAAAAGACGCCGCAAACTCAGATGCAATAAAAGCTGTGCCGCAGCAGCATATCGCTGTATTGCGGTCCATATCCGTACATATTCTGATATAGCAGAACATCAGCAGTACGGCGCAGAGCATGCACAGGTTCCATATGATTCCCTCAAATGCATCTGTAAGCACCATAAATATACTCTGTACAGCGAGCGCCCCTGCGCTCACTGCTGCAAACCTCCAGCCGTTTATCCGTCTCCGTGCAGAAAGAATGCACATAAGGCAGGCGAGCCACTCCGCAAGAGCCGTTATGATCCTCGGAATATCGGGAAGATTGGTAATAAAGTCCGTCACTGTCATGATCGTTCCCCCCAGTATCTTGTAAGCTCCTGCATGAATTGCTTCATCCTGGGTCTGCTGATCAAAAGCTGGTTTCCGTGGACTATGGCATATTTATCCTGAACGCCGTCCACATGTTCCAGATTCACGAGATAGCACTTGTTGATCCTGCAGAAATCCATCCCATCCATCGCTGTCTCTACGGACTTCATCGTACCGGATGAAACGGAAGTCCCATCCTTTGTGTGATAGATCAAATTATGTCCCTCACTCTCAATATAGTAAATATCTGAAAGCTCCATTCGCATGACGCCGCCTTTGACCGACACTGTGATCCGCTTCCGGCTGCTCCGTTTCTTTAACTTTGCAACAGCACGTCCAAGCTTCTGGCTGAACGTAAAATAGGATACCGGTTTGAGTATATAATCCAGCGCTCCTACTTCATAACCGCGGATCGCATATTGAGGTGCATTCGTTATAAATATGATAGATACTTCTGAATCCACTTTCCGTATCTCCTCGGCGGCCGTCATACCGTCGATAAATTTCATCTCGATATCCATGAGGATTATGTCAAACTGCGCCCGGTAAAACGCCGCAATCTCGTCGCCATCGTGATAGGCCGTCACTTCTATCTGCTCCCCGGACTCCTGCTTATACCGGTCCAAATACTCTTTCAATACAGTGATATAACTGTCTTCGTCTTCCACGATCGCTATTCGCAGCATGGTTCTCACTCCCAGTCCAGAAAATCAATCTAACTCTTCATATGATTATATTATCTTAAAAAAATCAGGTCAAGCTCTGTTTTCTCATGGCAGTTTTAAACGGTAAAATATATTTGCGGCCATACAACAGGGCGAAAGATGGCTGTCATCAGCCGTCTTTTTTTCTTTTTAACGGATAAATTTCAGGGGAGGGAGTGACTCGCATGAGTCACTCCCTCCCCTGTTTAGAACTGTCTATTTCCCGACAGTCCTTTCTTTCCGTCTTATTAAAAACTCATATCATTTTTCCCATGCATACTATATCATATGCTCCGGCTATAGGAAAGTATGCCTGTTTATCAGGTCTTATTCAGCTTTATCTGCAGCATATACATCTACGAGTTTTTTCAGGTATGCATATCTGTCCATAGCTTCCTGCTCGTTGAGAGCGAACAGTTTTGCAGCTTTCTCCGGATTCGATCTCTTCAGAGCATTGTAACGGACCTCTCCGTCAAGGAATGCCTGATAATCTTCTTCCTTAGGCTCTTTGCTGTCAAGCGAGAACTTGTTACCCTCAGCAGCCGGATTGAACCGGAAGTTGTTCCAGTATCCGCACTCTACTGCGAGCTGTTCCTCTGTCTGAGCCTTGCTCATGCCTTTCTTGATACCGTGGTTGATACACGGAGCATAAGCGATGATCAGTGACGGTCCAGGATAAGCCTCAGCCTCTGTGATGGCTTTGACTGTCTGATTGAAGTCGGCGCCCATTGCGATCTGTGCAACGTATACGTATCCGTAGCTCATTGCCATTCCCGCAAGGTCTTTCTTCTTCGTCTCTTTACCGCCTGCCGCGAACTGTGCCGTAGCACCTGTCTTTGTAGCCTTGGAAGACTGTCCGCCTGTGTTGGAGTAAACTTCTGTATCGAATACCATGATGTTGATATCCTGACCGCTTGCAAGTACGTGGTCTACACCGCCGAATCCGATATCGTAAGCCCATCCGTCACCACCGAATACCCACTGGGATTTCTTAGCGAGGAAGTCTTTGTTCTTAAGAAGTTCTGCTTTCTCTGCACGGTCGCATCCGCATTTCTCCAGAGCTGCAACAAGTTTGTCCGCAGCTGTTCCGTTTGTAGCGCCGCATGTATATGTGTCAATGTACTCCTGAGCTGCTGCCTTAACATCTGCATCTTCTGCATCCTCGGCAAGCTTAGCTGCGTAGCCTTTCATTCTGTCACGGATCGTATTCTGCGCGAGCAGCATACCATATCCGAACTCAGCATTGTCCTCGAACAGTGAGTTGCTCCAGGCCGGTCCCTTGCCTTCCGGTGTAACCGTGTAAGGTGTGGACGGTGAAGAGTTGCCCCAGATTGAGGAACATCCAGTTGCGTTTGCAATGTACATCCTGTCTCCGAAGAGCTGTGTAACAAGTTTCGCATATGGCGTCTCGCCACATCCAGCACATGCGCCTGAGAACTCAAGCAGCGGCTGTTTGAACTGGCTTCCCTTTACAGTTGTCTCTTTGAACTTTGCGACAACTTCCGGTTTCACCGGGATCTCTCTTCCGTAATTGAAGAAATCCTGTTTGCCGGCGTTCTCTTCCATGTTGCCCATAACGAGAGCTTTCTCGCCCTTCTTGCCAGGACATACGTTCGCACAGGAACCGCATCCTGTACAGTCGTAAGCGGATACTGTAATGGAGAACTTCATGCCCGGCATGCCGATCATATCGATTCCTTCCATTCCTTCCGGCGCTTTCGCAAGCTCGTCCTCTGTCAGAGCCACCGGGCGGATGACCGCGTGCGGACATACATATGCACAGCGGTTACACTGGATACAGTTATCCGGCTGCCAGATCGGGATATCTACTGCGATACCACGTTTCTCATATGCGGAGGAACCTGACGGTGTAGAGCCGTCTACATAGTCGTTGAATGCGGATACCGGAAGCGCATTTCCTTCCTGAGCGTTGACCATGGACTGGATGTTCTTCACGAAGTCAACAACGTCTTTTCTTCCGTTCTCGTCTACCTTCGGCTGTGCAAGGCCTTCGTCAGCTGCATCTTTCCAGCTCTCCAGAACTGTTACTTCTACAACCTGTTTCGCGCCTGCATCGATGGCATCGTAGTTCATCTGTACGATCTTGTCGCCTTTTCTTCCGTAAGTAGCTTTCGCGGCAGCCTTCATCAGGTCGATCGCCTCTTCCTCCGGAATGATAGCGGCAAGTTTGAAGAATGCAGACTGTAACACTGTGTTGATACGTCCGCCAAGTCCGATCTCTTTACCGATCTTGATACCGTCGATCGTATAGAACTTGATATTGTGATTTGCAATGTAAGCTTTTACCTGTCCCGGCAGATGTTTCTCAAGTCCTTCCATATCCCACGGGCAGTTCAGAAGGAATGTACCGCCGTCTACAAGTTCCTGTACCATGTTGTACTTGTCCACATAGGACGGGTTATGGCATGCCACAAAGTTTGCCTGATGGATCAGGTATGTTGATTTGATCGGCAGTTTACCGAAACGGAGGTGAGACATTGTAACACCGCCGGATTTCTTTGAATCATAATCAAAGTATGCCTGAGCGTACATGTCTGTGTTGTCACCGATGATCTTGATGGAGTTCTTGTTTGCTCCGACTGTACCGTCAGCGCCAAGTCCCCAGAACTTACAGTTGATCGTTCCTTCCGGTGTTGTAACGAGCGGCTCGTCAGCTTTCAGCGACAGATTTGTCACATCGTCTTCGATACCGATCGTGAATTTCTGTTTCTCATCATTGTGATATACAGCAACGATCTGAGCAGGTGTTGTATCTTTGGATCCGAGTCCGTAACGTCCTGTGTAGATCGGCACTGCATCGAATTTGGAACCTTTGAGTGCTGCAACAACATCAAGGTACAGCGGCTCGCCCATAGCTCCCGGCTCTTTTGTTCTGTCGAGAACAGAGATCTTCTTAACAGAATCCGGGATCGCATCGATCAGAGCCTGCGCGCAGAACGGTCTGTACAGACGTACTTTAACTACACCGACTTTCTCTCCTGCTTTCATCAGGTAATCAATCGTCTCTTCGATTGTGTCGCAGACAGAACCCATAGCGATGATCACATGCTCTGCGTCCTCTGCCCCGTAGTAGTTGAACAGTTTGTAGTCTGTTCCGATCTTGGCATTTACTTTGTCCATGTAGTTCTGGACGATTCCCGGCATTGCATCGTAATACGGGTTACATGCCTCTCTTGCCTGGAAGAAGATATCCGGGTTCTGTGCAGAACCTCTCTGGCACGGATGATTCGGGTTCAGCGCATGTGCACGGAACTCATCGATCGCGTCCATATTTACCAGATCTTTCAGATCTTCGTAATCCCATGTCTCGATCTTCTGGATCTCGTGGGATGTACGGAATCCGTCAAAGAAGTTGATGAAAGGAAGTTTTCCTTCCAGTGCAGCACAGTGAGCAACCGGCGTCAGGTCCATAACTTCCTGTACGCTTGACTCACACAGCATAGCCGCACCAGTCTGACGACAGGCGTAAACATCTGAGTGATCGCCAAAAATGGAAAGTGCGTGGCTTGCCAGTGCACGGGCAGATACGTTGAACACACCCGGAAGCTGCTCGCCTGCTACTTTATATAAGTTCGGGATCATAAGCAGAAGTCCCTGGGACGCTGTAAATGTTGTCGTCAGCGCTCCTGCTGACAGAGATCCGTGTACAGCGCCTGCCGCACCTGCCTCGGACTGCATCTCAACAACGTTGACTGTCTGTCCGAAGATATTCTCCCTGCCTTCTGTCGCCCATTCGTCAACATGCTCCGGCATGACGGATGACGGTGTGATCGGGTAGATCGCCGCAACTTCTGTGTAAGCATATGACACGTGAGCAGCAGCCTGGTTACCGTCCATGGTCTTCATTTTTCTTGCCATTTTCTTGTTCCTCCTTAAGAATTACATCAAAAAATTAATATCCGCGAAACAACGAGCCATGCACGGGCGCGGAGCACACGTAGCTGGCGAATGTCGCGAAAGCCGGGCGTCCCGCACGGGTGCAAGGACGCCCGGCTCACATATAGTTTTATTATATCGCCAAAAATGACAAAAGTCTATAGAGTGCGGTCGGGTTTTTTGTATCTTTTGGAGTGCAGTTTACATATTATTTCTCAGGCGATGATCAATAACGCATATACGCTCCTTTCGCTGCTATGCTACAGCAACAGTTACAGGCAGTCTGCATACAGTGCATGCCGTTATCAGCAGAATATCAATCTTTTTCCGTAGTTTTCACCATCCACTCCTGCTCTCTGTAATCTGACATCGAAGTTCTCGCCTCATATTTCATATTGTATTTCGGTACTAAGAAGTCAATTTCTCCTGTGCCCCGTTCTGCCGACCAGTAAAAAATATCATTTTCTTCGTGCACGAAGTTTTTATTTTTTCTGGATAAGCCATGTCTTTCCAACCTGTCTGGCTCCTCTCAGGATCAATGGTTTTCTGTGGGCGCTGTTTTTCCACTTTTCTAACTTAACAGCAGCTTCTCTGTCCATCTCTCTTCATATGTATTTTTCGACAGGTGATCACATTTTTCAAACGAGTTTTGAGATTATCTCTTTTCTTTTCATATATCATATCCGCGGGACTTTCATCATCTGTAAAGGAACATCTCCGATATACAGCAGTCATCATACCTGTTTCCGTCCCTGACGCCGGTGATCGTCACAATACACTCACTTATCTCCATCGTCTCATCAAACGGTATATAGACCATTCCGCTCAGAGGATCTTCACTGTGATAAGCCAGTTCCTCCTCACTGAATGAATATTCCATACTCCGCCCGCCGCACTCGATGCGAATGGCTGCAGGAGCCCCGTTTTTATCATACAGATCCCGGCTCTTGCAGTATCCTGGGAGTATGGCAAGTCCGCTTATATCCTGCGCCTGATCACTTGCAAATGTAATACTCTCACCCGTACCATCGCCGGAAACTCCCTCCGCCCAGCATGTAGACGTATCCATATCTGCCATGTTGGAGGGCTCATAGCTGTATTCCTGTCCTTTCAGGACAGAAGAGGCAGAAATTTCAAAATCTGCCATGACAGGATCCACCTCAGTATCGGCAGAGTCTGCTGCGTTTTCCTCTGCTGCACTTTCGGTTCCATCCCCTGTTATAACAATCTCGCTTTTCACCTCAGACTGTACGTCCTGCGCATTTCCCGCTTCTGTCATCAGTTCCTCAGCCGTGACTTTCTGTACGTCGTCTGAAGATGATGTCTGACCTGCTGAAAATGGCATAAATATCAGTAACGCTGCAGCAAGGAGTATCACAACAACAGCAATGCCAAGGACGACTGCCAGTACGATTATCGCCGAATGGTTTTTCTTTTCGGATTCGATTATTCTCATATATAGTCACCTCAATCTGAAATCTCTCAACACAATCTATTTTATATCACCGATTCTCGTCCGATGTACGCATACTTCTCAGACGCGTTCTTATTTCGGACAGTTCCAGTATGATTACAATAAGACATATCACGATACTGATCCACTGCGAAGTAGACAGGCCGAGCAGGATTCCCCTCTCACTGTCGTCATACCGCATAAATTCCAGAACAAAACGCAGGATCGAATATATGACCAGATACAGCTGTACACTTTTCGGCTTTTTCTTTTTCTTGCGGCAGGATATGACATACAGGCTCAGAACAGCTGCCAGCACAAAATTGGCCGACGCTTCAACCGTCTGGACAGGAAAGAGCGGCACTCCTGTGGGGGCAGCCGCGGATTCTGTATAGATGACAGCACCCGGTCCATTATAAGGGATACCATAGCAGCATCCGACCAGCGCACACCCCACCCTTCCAAAGGCATGTACCAGTGGAATGACCGGGATTGCAGTCTGCGCGTATCTCAATACTGGTATGTGCAGGAACCTTCCGCAGAGATACAGCCCGATGAAACCTCCAACGAGGCCGCCATAAAATACGAAACCTCCTCCCATCAGCGTATTGAGATAATCCAGATCTGTCAGTCTTGCAATATCGATTGATTTCCAGGACACAGCAAGATACAGAAGTTTGGAGCCCACCATAGCTCCAAGTCCCGTGAAACATGCGATCTGGATAAAGTCGTCAAACTTCATATCATAAATACGCGTCAGCACATATCCCAGGATAACACCTGCCATTACCCCCAGCGCAATACACAGACCATACCACGGTATTGTTATCATTCCGATCTCAATTCCCATTTTTACCCTCAAAATTATATCCTGCCCAGCAGGATTCTTTCTGCATTTACCTCATAATCACACAGAGAAAGAGTTTCGATCCCGAAACTCTTTCCATTACCCAAAGGACTTTTCTTATGCTTCTCACATTGCGATGTACATCCGGTTCTTATGAAGCCAGTGCGATACATCCTACACATGCCACACAGGCGGCATATGTGAGGAGACACAGGACCAGGCCGATGATAGAGCAGATAAATCCTGCCTGTGCAAGCCCCGCCTGCTCCGGCTTTTTCTTTCCCTGCACACCGAGAACGATCCCTATGATCGCGATGATCGCGCCGAACCAGCCGAGGCTGCCCGCACTGAACACTCCGATCACAATCGATACGATTCCAAGTACCAGTGATGCTACTCCCATTTCTTCTTCCTCCAATGTAAAATTATAGACGATACCGGCATCTGGCATTACAGCAGGAGCTGACCACCGGTCGACTACGTAAACATTATATCGGATAGTGTCGAAAGAATCAAGATGCTATCTCTGCGATCGATTTTCCCTTGGCACATTTCTTCATTATCTGCTGGGTTAAATGCTTTTTCATGCCTTTTTTGATCCGGTTCATATTCATATCGGCAGATTCTTCAGCTACATATTTCAGTATCCAGGCAGGATGATTCTGTTTGCCAGGATCCGCTTGCAGTACAAACCACAATCAAAATGTTAATATCTTCGGCAGCATAAGAGACGGCGGCAAGCCGGCTGACGTTTATCTGTCTTTAAATTTAAATATCCTGTCTTTCTTCCTTGGAGGCTTCTTTCCCTCGATCTTATCCGGCATGGGTTCGTACACTTTCTCGCTCTTTAAGAGCGGCATACGTTTATGATTTTTCCGAAGATAGATCAGAGCTGCTCCGGCGAATACGACTACACATCCGGCGAGTGCCTGCGATACCGGAAATCCGATCCCCGGTATCAGAAGTTGATCCGTACGGAGTCCCTCGATCCACACCCGTCCGAGCGCATAGCCGAAAACATACAGAAGGAACAGCTCACCCTCGTATTTCTTATGCTTTCGATACAGCACCAGCAAGATCAGAAGAACCGCGCACCACACCGACTCATAGAGAAAAGTGGGACTTACCTGAATATATCTGACGCCGTCGATCGTCTCCATGTGCTCCCTCATCTTCTCAGTAATGTCACCAGAGCGCACCGCATCCACCGGCAGCCGCATGGCGAACAGTCCGTCCGTATATTCCCCAAATGCCTCACGGTTAAAGAAATTCCCCCAGCGTCCGAGCATCTGTCCGTTCAGCAGGGACAGAGCAATCGTATCAAAAATCTGAAAAGGAGACAGTTTCTTAACTCTTGCCAGAACAAAAACAGCGATCACCGCACCGATTACCCCGCCGTAGATAGCAAGGCCGCCTTCCCGAAGGTTAAAGATATCGAGAAGATTGTCCTTATACATATCCCACGAGAAAGCAACATAATATATCCTCGCTCCCGCAATGCCGATGATCACTCCGATGATCCCCATATCCAGATAGTCTTCCGGATTCTGTCTCGTCCGCCTGGCCTCTGATGCGGCGATCAAAAAACCGATCAGGATCGCAGCCCCTATGATGATGCCGTAATACGCGATCGTGAATCCGAATATATCAATATTCTTTCCCACATGGTCCAGGTAAATGCCCAGATTGGGGAAAGCTATGTCATAATGCATAAAAATGCCCCTTTCTCCCGCCGCTTTATTGCTCGTATTCTGGCGCTCAGCTCATATAAATGCCAGTCGGCGGATCCTTATGCAGGCATAAATCCGTCTCCTGACATCTGCATGGCTGAACTGGCGCTATACGTTAAACCGAAACAGCATGATATCGCCGTCCTGTACTACGTAGTCTTTCCCTTCCAGACGGATAAGTCCTTTTTCTTTTGCCGCAGCGTGGGAACCACACGCTATGAGATCGTCGTAGCTCACAACTTCGGCACGGATGAAACCGCGCTCGAAATCGGTGTGTATCTTCCCTGCCGCCTGAGGAGCTTTCGTCCCTTTTGTGATCGTCCATGCGCGCACTTCGGGTTCTCCCGCCGTCAGATAGCTGATCAGTCCCAGAAGATGATAGCTTGCCCTTATCAGTTTTTCAAGGCCTGACTCTTTCAGCCCCAGGTCATCCAGAAACATTTTCTTTTCATCGTCGTCGAGCTGAGCGATCTCTTCCTCGATCTCCGCGCAGACGACAAACACCTCACAGTTTTCTCTCTGTGCATACTCACGGACCGACTGAACTCCGGGATTGGAGGCTCCATCGTCCGACAGGTCTTCCTCGGAGACGTTGGCTGCAAAGATGACCGGTTTTGCTGTAAGAAGGTTATATCCTGCAAGCCATGCCTGCTCGTCCTCATCATCTGTCGCAAAACTCTTTGCCAGTTTATTGTCTTCCAGATGAGCTTTCACCCGTTTTAGCAGTTCCAGCTCTTTCGCCGCCGTCTTATCATTGCGCGAAAGCTTGACTGTCTTGGCTATTCTTCTCTCAAGCACTTCGAGATCTGAGAAGATAAGTTCCAGATTGATCGTCTCGATATCGCGCATCGGATCGATGCTGCCGTCCACATGGACGATATTCGTATTCTCGAAGCAGCGCACGACATGAACGATCGCATCCACCTCGCGGATATTCGCGAGGAACTGATTGCCAAGCCCCTCTCCCCTGGAGGCGCCTTTTACCAGTCCCGCAATATCTACAAACTCTATCGCTGCAGGGATGATCTTCTTTGTGTGATACATTTCTCCGAGAACATTCAGCCGCTCATCCGGCACTGTCACAACACCCACATTCGGATCAATGGTGCAGAACGGATAGTTCGCCGACTCTGCTCCCGCCTTTGTCAGTGAATTAAATAATGTGCTCTTTCCTACATTGGGAAGTCCCACAATTCCTAACTTCATAGTCTTTTAGTCTCCTTATCATATCATTGTGTCTATTCTGTATTCAATCTCTCGTCTCCATCAGGATCACTTTCCCGTAGATGAACGAGATCGTCACCTCATCCTCCTGATATTCATTGCTGACGCAAAGACTGTCAGACGGTTTGAGGAAATGGTTCTTAAGCGGGTACTTCGCCCCTCTGATCGTGAGTTCGTCCACCGGCATCTCCAGCGGGAAGAGTGAGAAATACGGTCCGAAAGCTTCTTCTCTTTTCAGGGTGATCTCTTTATCGATCAGCCGTATCCTGTTATGGCTGTCTATGATCCTGGCATCTGCCCCGGCATCCAGGGCAATCTGCAGACACTGGACATTCGCCCAGAGATGATCGATACGGCTGCCGGTTCCACCCAGTATCCATATTTGTTTTCTGTTGAGTCCGATACAGAGCCGCAGTGCGATCTCTGTATCAGAAGCGTCCTTTACCGGATTGAATTCACGGACCGGAACATTGATCTTTTCTCTGTAGTAATCGACCAGTTCCTTTGAGACGCTGTCAAAGTCTCCTACGATGTAGTCCGGTTTTATCCCGTGCCGATAAAGGAACTCAAGTCCTTTATCCACTCCGATGACAAATTCTGTCTCTTCGCTTTTCAATATTGGGAGAACGAACTCTTCTTCGATCATCCCGCCGCTTACGATCACAGTTCTCTTACTCATAATCTCTCAATATCTCCATAAACTTTTCAGTGTTGTCGAAAATGTTTCCCTTATAGACGCCGGATCCCGACACCAGAACATTCGCCCCGGCTTTCAGCACATCAGCTGCATTGCTGTGGTATATGCCGCCGTCAACCTCAATATCCTTCTCTATGCCCCGATTCTCCAGCATAGTGCGGAGTATGGAGATGCGTTTCAGCGACTCCGGGATAAACGCCTGTCCCCCGAAACCGGGCTCGACACTCATGACAAGAAACATATCGGCGTCTTCCAGATAAGGCATAAGACTGTCAACCGGCGTCTTCGGTTTAATAGATACCCCTGCCCGCGCACCGCAGTCGTGGATCTCTTCTATCGTCCTTCCCAGATCGTCACAGGCCTCAAGATGGACCGTGATGATATCCGCTCCGCACTTTGCGAACTCTCTGACATACCGTATCGGTTCCGTCACCATGAGATGAACATCCATTGTCTGCTCCGTCACTCCCCTCAGTGAAGAGAGCACCGGCATGCCGAAAGAGATGCTCGGAACGAATATTCCATCCATCACATCGAAATGGATATACTGTGCTCCTGCTTCTTCCGTCTTCCGTATCTGTTCCCCAAGTATTTTAAAATCAGCCGACAGTATGGACGGCGCCAGAATATTTCTCATCGCCTAATACCTCTTCCTTTCTCTGAGTTCCTGGTACATGCCAAGATAATCTTCGTATCTCTTTCTGTGTATCCTGCCAGACTCCACTGCCTGTTTGACCGCGCAGTCCGGTTCATGGACATGATCGCAGCCGTTAAACCTGCAATGTCCTTCGTATTCTCTGAATTCAGGAAAGCAGTGCTTCAGATCTTCCGCTTCGATCTCATTGAGATAAAGGGAACTGAATCCCGGTGTATCCATGATATATGAATCCGCTCCTATGACCAGGAGTTCCGAATGTCTCGTCGTGTGCTTTCCTCTCTCTATCTTACGGCTGATGCTTCCGGTCTCCATTTTGACGTCCGACTGGAGAAGATTGATAAGAGAGGATTTTCCAACGCCGGACGGACCTGCGATCGCAGTTGTCCTGCCTCTCAGGAGTGTCTTAAGCTCCCCGATATTGTCCTCTTTCCTGGCGCTTGTAAAGATGACCGGGTAGCCGCAGCCTGCATATATCTCCTGCAGTTCTTCTGCTTCCGGTCCTTTCCCGACGTCTGTTTTGTTAAAGCAGAGCACCACCGGAATATCCCTGTTCTCCATCGTAACAAGGAAACGATCCAGCAGATTCAGATGCGGTTTCGGTTTTGCCACTGCGAACACGACAAGAGCCTGATCGATATTGGCCACCGCCGGGCGCACCAGTTCGTTTTTTCGCGGAAGGATCTCCATGATATTTCCTTCCATGTCTTTCTCATCCAGTATCTCTATTCTGACGTCGTCTCCCACGAGAGGTTTGATCCCGTCTTTTCGGAAGATCCCTTTTGCCTTACACTCATAAACACCGGATCCTGCTACGTGAACGTAGTAGAATCCGGCAATTCCTTTTACGATTTTTCCCTGCATATATTAACTGACTTTCCCACCGTTCATTCTGTCTGAGGTTCTGTATCTCCGGCAGTTTCTTCTGTGTCCGTGCCGCTCTCTTCCTCACTTGGAAGGATCGTCTGTTCAGGTCCCCGGCTGACTGTGAAGCCAACGCTCGTCCCCTCTTCTACAGAGCTGCCCGGGCTGGCTGTCTGACTGATGACATATCCCTCCCCGACCGTGTCGCTGTAGGAATAGTCGATTCGTCCGATGCTGAGTCCTGCGTCTTCAAGTCTCTGCTTTGCAACGTCCTCGGTGTATCCTCCAAGTCCCGGCACCGTTACATAAGTCGTCTCCGGTCCCCGGCTGACCACATATTCAACCGTGGTTCCTTTGTCCACACTTGTACCCGGATCAATACTCTGACGGATGACCTGACCTTCCGGCACATCATCACTGTATTCCTCGCTGGAACTTCCGCTTAACCCGGCATCTGCGAGCGCTGATTCTGCAGCTGAGACTGATTTGTTGAGCAGATTCGGCACTGTGGCAGGTTCTGCGCCAAGACTTACGATGATAGTCACCTCAGTTCCCTCTTCAACTTCTGTCCCCGCCGAAGGACTGCTGGAGATTACATTGCCTTCCCTGATATCATCGCTGTACTGTGCATCTCCGTGCACCACCGTAAGGTTGACTGCCTGGAGCGCTCTCTCGGCCTCAGCCTCCGAACGGTCCACCACATTTGGCACTTCTACTGTCTTCGCTTCTTCGCCGCTGCTTATGACGACTGTTATCGTCGAATGAGGCGCCACCTCAGTTTCCGGCGCAGGATCCTGACTCATGATCTCGCCCTCTTCGTACTGATTGGACGGCTGGCGTTCACTCTCGACGTCAAGTCCGAGTTCCAGATCCGCGATCTCATCTCTTGCCTGCTCTTCCGTCATACCTCTCAGGTCCGGCACCTTCACGGTCTCTTCCTCTTCCTGTTCCTTAGTAAGCCCCGGACCGCTGAAGAATCCGGCCGCATTTCCGACAAGAAACAGGATAAGAAGCGCAACGACCACGCCTGCAACGATCATGAGGATCTTCATGATGCGCTTTGTGTCCGGATTTACATTTTTCTTTCTTCTGTCACTATATCTGTCGTCGTCATCTTCATCTTCATCATCGTCATAGTCGTCATCATAATCATCTTCATCGTCGTCGTACTCATCCTCGTCCTCACCGTATCTACGCTGCTGCACGCGCTCCAGCTCTTCTGTAGACATGACAACGGTCCGGTCAGTGTCCGTACCCACGCCGGCTCCGAGAACGACAAAATCTCCGTCAGGATCAACGAGCGAACGCTTCAGGTCTGTAAGGAGCGATGCACAGTCGTGATAACGGAGTGCAGGATTCTTCTGTGTACATTTCATGATGATACATTCCAGGCTGTACGGAAGATCATCTACTTCCTCCGCCGGCGATGTGATCTGTTCCTGGAGATGCTTAAGAGCCACGGTAACGGTAGAATCCCCGTCAAAGGGCACATGCCCCGTCACCATCTCGTACATTGTAATACCGATCGAGTATATATCACTCTTCTGATCTACAACGCCTCCCCTTGCCTGTTCGGGGGACGTATAGTGTACAGATCCCATAACACTCGTGCTGATCGTCTGAGTGGACGTTGTCGCGCGGGCAATACCGAAATCCGTCACTTTCACTTTACCGTCTTTTGAGATAATGATATTCTGCGGCTTGATATCTCTGTGTATGATATTCTGGTTATGGGCTGCCTGGAGTCCCGTCACCATCTGGATTGAAATGCTGATGGCCTCTTTCGGGGATATCCTGCCCTTTTTCTCAATATAGTCTTTCAGCGTGATTCCCTCGACAAGCTCCATCACCATATAGTAGAGCCCCCGGTCCTGTCCGACGTCGTAGACGTTTACCACGTTCGGATGCATCAGTCCCGCCGCTGCCTGTGCTTCGCTTAAGAACTTCTTGATAAAGACTTCGTCCGAGCGGTAATCACTCTTTAATACCTTGATGGCCACATACCGGTTCAGCTTATGGTCCTTGCCCTTATAGACGTCCGCCATGCCGCCGCTCCCGATACGTCCCAGTATCTCATATCTTTTTCCTAAAATAACTCCTTCTTTGATCATAATACACTCACCTCATCTGCAAACGGTTCTACAAGGACAACCCCTATATTGTCCGTACCGCCATTTTCTTTCGCAGTCGCCACAAGAGTCTGCCCGGACTCCACGATATCTCTTCCTCCCTGGACGATATGGAAGAGTTCTTCGTCCTCGACCATATTGCTCAGTCCGTCTGTGCACATCAGTATGATGTCTCCCCGTTTCAGACGATGTTCGTAGAAGTCCACGTCAACATCAGCCTTTGCGCCTATGGCTCTTGTGATGATATTTTTGTCAGGATGATGTTTTGCCTCCTCGGGTTTGATTCCGCCAAGCCTCACCATCTCCTCTACGAGAGAATGGTCTTTCGTGAGTTGCTGGATCCCCTGATTGATCAGATACAGACGACTGTCGCCTACATTGGCAAAATACATCATCTGATTCATGATCGTCGCCGCTACTATCGTTGTTCCCATTCCCTTCAGATGTTCATCGCGGGACGCTTCTCTGATGATCTCACGGTTCGCCGTCTTGATGGCGCTCACAAGACATTTCTCTACATCTTCGCCGTCGCTCATCTTCAGTTCCCTCTTCAGGACCTCTACCGTATATTTGGAAGCATAATCCCCCGCCTGATGTCCGCCCATGCCGTCTGCGACTACGAAGAGATTCTGAAGGATACCAAGGGGTTTATCTGTCGTATAGACATAATCCTGATTTACTTGTCTTACCATTCCCACGTCGGTAATTGAAAATGTCCTCATATCTGTCTCCTTAAATCTCGTCAGTTGCCGTCTCTTTTTCCGCGTAACGGCGTCTGAGCTGTCCACAGGCTCCGTCGATGTCAGAGCCCATTTCTCTTCTTATAGTAACATTTATTCCGCTTTTTTCAAGTTTATTTTTGAAATTAAGGGCATTTTCCCTGCTTGGCCGCACAAAATGCCGTTCTCTTACCGGATTGACCGGGATCAGATTCAGATGACAATTTCGGGGTTTTAATATCTCTGCAAGTTCGCGCGCATCCTCGTCCCGGTCATTGACGCCGTGTACCAGACTGTACTCATACGTCACTCTGCGCCCGGTCTTTTCAAAGTAAGCGTCGCAGGCTGCAAGCACCTCTGTAAGTTCATACCTGCCGGCTATTGGCATGAGCCGGCGCCGTTTTTCCTGCGTTGATCCGTGAAGAGAGAGCGCAAGGGTGATCTGCAGTTTCTCCTCTGCCAGGTCGAGGATCCGGGGAACAATACCGCACGTAGAAACCGTCACATTCCTCTGGCTTATGTTAAGGCCGTTCCCGTCTGTCAGAAGATGGATAAACTTCACAAAATTATCATAATTATCCAGCGGCTCTCCGGTCCCCATAACGACGACATTCGATACTCTCTCCTCCGTGATCTTCTGTATCTGATAGACCTGGCCGAGCATCTCCGAGGCGGTCAGATTTCTTTTCAGGCCGCCGATAGTCGAAGCACAGAACACGCATCCCATCCGGCATCCCGCCTGGGAAGAGATGCACACCGAATTCCCGTGTCTGTACCTCATGAGAACGCTTTCCACCATATTCCCGTCACCGAGCCGGAACAGGAATTTATTCGTTCCGTCAAGTTTCGATACCTGACGCTCCGTCAGTTCGACCGGATAGATCTCATAGCCGGCTTTGAGTCTCTCTCTGAGATCCAGAGAAAGATTCGTCATCTCATCAAATGTATCGGTCAGCTTCACATGGAGCCACTCGTATATCTGTCTGGACCGGAAAGGCTTTTCCCCCAGACGGGCGGTCTCCGCTTTGAGTTCATCATATGTGTAAGAGCGGATATCCTTTTTCATCTCTTTTATCTCCTCCTCTTTATCAGCCGTGCGATAAAGAATCCGTCGCTCCTATGTACTCCCGGAATAAGCTGGATAAAGCCTTCTTCCGTCACATACTCCGCAAGCTGCGGACAGAGTCGGTCTCTGATGTTATCGGAGTAGAATCCGGGATACCTGTCCAGAAACCAGCGTACATTCTCTTCATTTTCCGCCGGATTGACCGTGCATGTACTGTAGATAAGAGTTCCTCCGGGCTTTACATACGCCTGGGCGCAGCTTAAGATCTCTCTTTGCAGCTTTACCAGGCTCTCTGTCCCCTCCTGAGATGCGCGATATCTGAGATCTGCTTTCTTCCCGATCACACCCAGCCCGGAGCATGGAAGATCAGCGATCACAAGATCAGCCTTTTCTTCTGATGAACGGTCGGGTACAGATGCGTCACGGCAGACAGCAGCTATATTCGTCAGACCGATGCGCCGGATATTATCCCGGATGAGCTCTGTTTTCTTCTCCGTCAGATCTCGCGCCTCCACGTGCCCCTGGTCCCCTCCTTTAAGAAAGAGCTTTTCCGCCACATGAAGGGCCTTTCCTCCGGGAGCCGCACAGACGTCTATCACATATGCTCCCCGGGGCGGGTCGGCAAGTTCGCCCGCCAGCATCGAACTTATGTCCTGAACAGTGAATGATCCGTCGCAAAAAGGCTCCAGATCCTCCAGATGGTCGTATCCCGTTATCTCAAGGGCATAGGGCAGATACGGATGATACTCTGCGGACACCCCCTGGCGCTCGAGCCTGTCCTTTAATGTCGCCGGCTCATTTTTGTGCAGGCAGCAGCGGATCGTAGTCTTTTTTTCTTTCTGAAAGTCCCTCAGCATCGTCTCGACCACATCCAGGCTGTAGGAACGGCTCCACATGCTTATGATCCATTCCGGACAGGAGTACCTTACAGAGAGCGCCGTCATCCTTTCCTCCGGATACTGTATACCGTCAAGCCCCCTTGCAATGCTGCGGAGCACTCCGTTTACATAACCTCTGAGACCGGAGAATCCTTTTCTCACCGCCAGCTTTACAGCCTCGCTGCACACAGCGCGGTCCGGAACGCTGTCCATATATTTCATCTGATATACTGCGCTTCGCAGGATCCCCCGGATGACCGGTTTCATCTTTCTGACCTTTACTTTGGAAAACTGGTCCAGAATATAGTCGATCTCGATCAGATGCTCGAGCGTTCCTTCGACCACGCGGGTGATAAACGCTCTCTCCCGTTTCTCCAGATACTGGTATTTTGAGAGCACATCTCTGAGAATGATGTTGCTGTACTGGCCGTTATCCGTCACCTCGATCAGGACAGCGAGCACGATCTCCCGCTCGTTTACCGGTTTAGCCATTCCTCTTTCTTCCTCCTATGATGATAAGACGCAGCAGCTGCAGGATCATGGAAGCAGCGCCCGCAACGTAGGTCAGCGCTGCTGCGCCAAGCACCTTCTTTACAGAGGATACTTCGTCGGGATAGAGCATCCCCGACGTCTCCAGCACTTTTACGGCTCTGCCTGAAGCATTAAACTCCACCGGCAGAGTGATAAGCTGAAAGAGCACCGCCGCAGAGAACAAAAGGATCCCCAGATTGATAAACAGCATTGCCGTCTCTCCATTCAGAAATAATCCGATTATAATGAGCGGCCATGCCGCCGTAGATCCGATATTCGCCACCGGAACGAGCGCGCCCCTGATAGAGAGCGGCGCATAACCGACTGCATGCTGTACCGCATGGCCGCACTCGTGGGCCGCTACCCCAACGGCCGCCACGGACGTTGAATTATATACTGTATCGGAAAGTCCGAGCGTCTTTTTCCCCGGATTATAGTGATCTGTCAGATTTCCGGGGATGTGTATGACCTGTACGTCATATATGCCGTTTCTGTGCAGGATCTGCTCTGCCGCCTCACGCCCCGTCAGCCCCAGTCTGCTTCTTACTCTGGAGTAACGGGAGAACACACTGTTCACCCTTCCCGACGCGGCGATACAGATCGCCGCCCCGATCAGTACAAGAAGATACGTCCAGTCATAATAATAGTAAAACATGATATCAACCTCCCGGCTTTCTGTCACTTTTGTGACATCTGATCGCCTGCTTTCACTATATTCCCCCTCAGAAAAGCACCCGTCTCCATCTTTTTTCTGCCCGGCATCTGGACTTCGAGGATGGTAAGATCCCCGTCTCCGGTCCGGACCGTGAATTCATTCTTTCCTACAGATACTACCGTTCCCGGCTCCGCTCCAGTCCCGGCCGCCTCATCTGACTGTTCCGTTGGTGTCTCCGACACTTTGGCGCGCCAGATCTTCATCACCTTTCCATTCCAGCGCGTATATGCGCCCGGCCAGGAATTGAGCCCTCTGACAAGCCGTTCGATGCGTACGGCAGACTGCGTCCATTCGATATTTCCCATCTCCTTTGTCAGCATCCTGGCATATTCTGTCGGGCTCTCCCCCTGCTTCTCAAATTCGGCCGTCCCGCTTTCCAGCGCCTTCAATGTCTCCACACAGAGCGAAGCTCCCGCCCTGGACAGCTTATCGTGAAGGGAATCCCCGGTTTCTTCCTCCCCGATCGGGACGGTCGCTTTCATGATCATATCCCCTGTGTCAAGTCCCTCATCCATCTGCATGGTAGTAACTCCGGTCTCGGTCTCCCCGTCAATGATCGCCCACTGGATCGGAGCCGCTCCCCGGTATTTCGGAAGAAGAGAAGCATGTACATTGATACATCCGTACGGCGTCATCTCAAGGATCGACGCAGGCAGGATCTGCCCGAACGCGACGACCACGATGACGTCCGCGCCGTATTTTCTGAGTTCCTCCACGCACTCGGGATCGCGTACGCGCTTTGGCTGATAGACCGGGATCCCGTAAGACAGAGCCTTCTCTTTTACCGGCGTAGCCTGCATCTCGTTTCCTCTGCCTTTCGGTTTATCCGGCTGCGTTACGGCAAGACACACCTCATGGCCAGCAGCCGTCAGCGCTTCCAGAGTACCTACGGAAAATTCCGGTGTCCCCATAAATATAACTCTCATGAATTATTCCTCCGTTTCTTCTGCCTGGCCTTCCTCTTCATCGCTGTCATATGTCACATCGTGAAGACCGTCTTCCGTCTTATCCACATACAGTTCTCCGGAAAGATGGTCTATCTCGTGACAGATCGCCCTTGCCAGCAGCCCCTCTCCCTCGATTTCCACCGGATTCATCTCCTGATCCAGTCCGCGTACTTTCACGTGATCGGGACGTGTCACATATCCCCATTTCCCCGGGACACTTAAACACCCCTCTTCTCCCCTCTGCTCTCCCGAGGTCTCTGTGATCTCAGGATTGATAAGTACGATAGGGCCATCGCCCACATCGATCACCACGATCTTTTTGAGCACGCCCACCTGGGGCGCCGCCAGGCCGACGCCGTGGTATTCATACATAGTCTCCAGCATATCCGCTATGAGTATCTTTGTGCGCAGTGTCATCTTCGGCACCTCTTTGCACTGTTTTGTCAATATGTCGTCTCCTATCTCTCTTACCTGTCTGATCGCCATAATTTCCTCCTCTTCTTCACCTGACAGATCTCTCCGCCATTTCTCATCTGTTCTACATCGGGTTAAAATCAAACTGTATCCTCATCCTGTCAAATCCCGGATTGATATCAATATACTTTTCAACCCTGTCTTTTATACCGACGAGCGTCCCGTATCTTTCTGTCTTGATATAGATCACTCTGCGGAATATATCTTTGATCTTATCTATGCCCGGACTGGCAGGGCCGATCACGCGTACCTCCCCCTGGTGTCCCGCCTTCGCCGCCAGCCGGAGGATATACTCCTTAAGATAATGACATCCTTTCTCCAGCAGCGCTTCATCCTCGCCGGATATGAGCACCGCAAGGAGCTGTTCTGCCGGGGGATACCCCATCAGCTCCCGATACCGTATCTCTTCCTCATAGAACGCTTCATAGTCCTGCGCGGCGGCAGTCTCTATTGCGTAATGTCCGGGATCATAAGTCTGTATCACAGCTTCGCCGGGACGGTCTCCCCGCCCGGCCCTCCCCGCCGCCTGCGTCAACAGCTGAAATGTCCGTTCACCGGAGCGATAGTCGCTCGTATAGAGCGACATATCCGCCGCGAGGACGCCGACAAGCGTTACATTGGGAAAATCATGCCCTTTTACGATCATCTGTGTCCCCACAAGAATATCCGCCTCCTCGTTGGCAAACGCCGAAAGGATCTTCTCGTGGGAGTCTTTGCTGCGCGTTGTATCCATATCCATACGCAGGACTCTCGCCCCGGCATATTTTTCTTTTACAATATCCTCGATCTGCTGCGTCCCTGCACGGAATTCGCCGATGTAATGCGAACCGCACTCCGGGCATACTGTGATCTTCGGCTGTTCATATCCGCAGTAATGGCAGCGCATCATCCCATCCCTGTGTACAGAGAGCGATACATCGCAGTGCGGGCATTTGATCACATGTCCGCACTCTCTGCATGACACGAACCCGGAATATCCGCGCCGGTTCAAAAAGAGCATGATCTGCTCGCCCTTATCCAGCCTGTCCTGTATCAGTTCCTGAAGCCTGCGGCTTAATATCGAACGATTGCCACTCTTTAATTCTTCCCGCATATCCACAGTATATACTTCTGCCATCTGCTGCATCCGGGAGCGGTTCTTCATCTCAAACAGTATATACTCTCCGTGCTTTGCCCGGTACATCGCTTCCATGGACGGAGTAGCGCTCCCGAGCACTACCCCCGCATGCTCCATCTCCGCACGGCGGATCGCAGTCTCCCGGGCGTGATAGCGCGGCGTCTGCTCGCTCTTATAAGTAGTCTCATGCTCCTCGTCTATGACGATGAGACCGAGATCGGGAAACGGTGTGAACAGCGCAGACCTCGGGCCTATCATCACGTCGACTTTGCCCTCCCGCGCTCTCATCATCTGGTCGTAGCGTTCTCCGGCGGACAGGCGCGAATTCATAATGGACACCCGATCGCCGAATTTCCGGTAGAACCGCATCACCGTCTGATAGGTAAGCGCAATCTCCGGAATAAGTACGATCGCCTGTTTGCCCTGATCCACCACAGTCCGTATCATCTCCATATATACTTCTGTCTTCCCGCTGCCTGTCACGCCATATATAAGATATGTCTTTCGCAGACCTTCCCGGTAATCCTTTCTGAATGCCCGGATGATCCGTGTCTGTTCCTCTGTAAATGTAATCTCTTGCTCCGTGCCCCCGGCCTTCTTTACCGGATCCCGGAACACCTGTCTGCTCTCCAGCGCCAGCACTCCCTGCTCTTCCAGCGCGCGTATGACAGGCATGGTGACGTTGAGCTTCTTCGTTACAAGCTCGTACTCCAGCACCGGGTCGTCCAGCAGTGCGGCCATCAGACGGGCGCGGGCTTTCTGATTCTTTTCCAGATAGTAGTGGAGCTGACGCTCTCCTGTCTCCTTGTCCAGAAGAAGCCTGAGCCTTTTTCTGACCTTCGCGTTCTCTTTCTGCTTGATCGGAAGGACCGTCTTCAGCGCCTGGATCATAGTTCCGCCGTAATTCTCTTTCATCCACACTGCCAGAGCGATCAGTTTTGTCTCGATCTCCACGCCCCGCTCTGAGATGGATATGATATTTTTTACTTTGGACAGATCATAATCGCACGTCTCGGAAATCCCGGTCACATAACCTTTTATCTGCCGGTTTCCGCTGCCGAACGGCACCACGACTTCCATGCCGGGCGTCAGCTTATCTTCAAGTTCTTCCGGGATGCGGTATTGAAAGATCTTATCCAGTTTTTCATGTTGTATATCTATGATCACATCTGCAAACACTCGGTCACTTTCCCTCTTTTAATTCTTCCAGGACCTCTGCGATCAGCACGCGCTCATCCATCGGATACTTCACGCCCTTTATCTCCTGATAGTCTTCATGACCTTTTCCGGCGAGAACGATCACATCCCCCGGCTGCCCGTGCTCTATGGCATATTTTATCGCTTCTTTCCTGTCGCATATCTCCACATATTTTCCTGACGTCCTGCCAATTCCAACTTTGATATCGTCAATGATCGCCTGCGGATCCTCAAGTCTCGGATTATCCGATGTAATGATCGTAAGATCCGCCAGTCTGCCCGATACCTCGCCCATCTCATAGCGCCGGTCTTTTGAGCGGTTTCCGCCGCATCCAAAAAGGCACACAAGCCGTTTCGGCTCGTACTCTCTGAGCGTGGTGAGCAGACTCTCCAGGCTCATGGCATTGTGCGCATAGTCGATCATCAGCGTGAAGTCGTCCGACACCTTGATCATTTCGATGCGTCCCTTTACTTTCGCTTTCTTGAGAGCGTCTTTGATCTTCTCCTCCGGAACATTGAAATGTCTGCACACGGAGATCGCCGTCAGAGAATTATACACGCTGAAAGTACCCGGAATATCGATCTCCACGTCAAAGTTCATAAGCCCCGACACATGATAGGACACTCCCAGGTACCCCGGTCTGGACACAAGCTGCACATTCTCGGCCCTCAGATCAACTCCGTCGGAAAAGCCGAACGTCTCGATGCGGCATGTAGCATCCTTAAATACATCTGCAAAATACTTGTCGTCTGCATTTGCGATGCCGATCTTACACTGTCTGAACAGAAGTCCCTTGCATCGTTTGTAATCTTCAAAGTCTTTGTGCTCGTTCGGACCGATGTGATCCTTTCCCAGATTGGTGAATATCCCGATCTCAAAGGGAATCCCGGCCGTTCGGTGAAGCATGAGTCCCTGGGAAGAGACTTCCATTACAACGCAGTCGCATCCTGCCTCCGCCATCCGGGCGAAGTACTGCTGTATCGTAAAAGATTCGGGAGTCGTATTCGCCGCCGGAATCCTCTCATCGCCGATGATCGCCTCGATCGTACCGATCAGGCCTACTTTATATCCCACACTTTCCAGTATAGATCGGATCATATAGGTCGTAGTCGTTTTCCCTTTTGTCCCCGTAATGCCAATTACTTTCAGTTTCTCAGCCGGATATCCGAAGTAGGCTGCCGACATCATGGCGAGCGCATATCTCGTATCCTCCACGCGGATGACCGTTATCCCACCGGGCGTCTCGACGTCTTTCTCTACCACCAGAGCCGCCGCCCCCTTTGCCGCCACATCAGGGATAAACCGGTGTCCGTCAGACACAGCCCCGCTGATACAGACAAAGACGGAACCCTCCTCCACTTTTCTCGAATCATTAACAAGCGTTGTGACCTCTGTCTCAGCGCTCCCACGGACGACCTGATATTCCAGCCGTTCCAGCAGTTTATCTAATCTCACTGTGTGATCCCTCCCGGTTATATTCTATCTTCATTTAAAAATGATAATTTCACACTCTATAGGATAACACAATATAAAGGGGGTTGCAAAGTCAACTTGGATTTCCTCTGATTCCTCTGATTTGCCTTCCTCTGATTTGTAAGAGATGCCGCCGGACAAAACTTAAGACCTGAGATACTGCGCCGGGCGGTTCCGCCATACCTCAGGTCTGTTATGTCTGTTGCCTTATCTGCTATTATTTCTGATCCCGGAACTGGATTTCCCCTGTCTCGGCATTCATCCCGTCCACGATCGCCAGTGATTCAAGCTGATATCCAAGGTTACGGATGATCCGGCCGCCGGACTGGAATCCCTTTTCGATGGCAATGCCGATTCCTTCTACCGTAGCGCCCGACGACTGTACGATCTGAATGAGTCCCTGGAGCGCGCATCCATTTGCCAGGAAATCATCGATGATAAGCACATGGTCCTCCGGTGTGAGGAACTTCTGCGCTACGATCACATGGTTGATACATTTATGCGTAAAAGACTCTACCTCTGCCACATACATCTCTCCATCCAGATTGATGCTCTGAGACTTTTTGGCAAATACGACCGGAACGTTAAAGTGCTGTGCTGTGATACATGCGATGCCGATGCCCGAGGCCTCGATCGTGAGGATCTTATTTATCGGTTTGTCCGCGAATCTGCGTTTAAACTCCTCCCCCATCTGATCAAGAAGGCTGATATCCATCTGATGGTTCAGAAAGCTGTCCACTTTGAGTACGTTTCCTTCTTTTACAACACCGTCCTTGACAATTCGTTCTTCTAAAAAATTCATCTCTCACCCTTCTCCCTCTGTACTGTTTTTATTTTTATCATCGTCCTCGAAGATCGTGAACACTCTCCTCAATATATAGGAATTGATCCATGCGACAAGCGATCCTCCGATCAGGATCCAGAGCGGGATCGCAAACATCAGTGTAACTGTGTTCCACAGCGACGCGATCACTGCGCCTGCGGTGACCGCCACCATCAGAAGTGTGTACGGAAGTCTTCCCACTGCAAGGAGCAGTGCATTTTGCAATGTCGCACGTATGCTGTTCTCATAGCGCGCGGTGAGCGGAAACGCATAGATCGTGACCGCCAGCAGAACAAAGCCCAGCACGAGAAACAGACTCCTCATGACAAATCCCGCCGTCCCCGGCATCATGCCCGCCACTCTGTAATCGACCCAGCAGACGATCCCAAGCAGAAACAAAATAATCCACATGAGTGTACTCTGCCTGAAATTGGATTTAAACGCTTTGAAAAATCCCCGGAAAATATACCCTTCTTCGTTTTTGACCATTTTCAGCATGATCGTATATAAAGCTGTGGTAGAAGCTCCGATCGTAAAAATCGGTATACAGCAGATCAGCCACAGGACATTAAGACACACCATGTCGCAGATCTTGTTAAGCGCCCGTACGATAACATTGTCAGTAATATTAAACCTCATATCTGTCTCCTGCTCTCTGATTGATTTCTTTCAGTATAGCACACGAAAAAAAATGATACAATGTGAAGATTCTTGATATCACGTTCATCCTGTCCTATAATCAGGATAGCATCAGTATACAGACAATAAAATCTGAAAGGAAATCAAGGTGATGCATATGCTGGAAGTATCACTCGCCAGGAAGCTCATAGAACAGCTTTCTGAATATACAGATTATAATGTGAATATCATGGATCAGAACGGGATCATCATCGCCAGCCGGGATCCGGCACGCGTCGGGACATACCACGAACCGGCCTGGCAGATCCTGCACGGCACGGAAGATATCATCGCAGTACGCTCCGACCAGGATCATCCGGGAGTCAGCCGGGGTGTAAACATGGTCATCGATATCGACGGAAGACGCGAGGGCGTTGTCGGCGTAACAGGTGATCCGGAAGCGATCCGCCCCATAGCTCTCATCATAAAGATGTCCATCGAGACAATGATCCGCTATGAGGAACAGAAACTCCGCTCTCTGAGGCGGCAGACAAAGAAGGAACTCCTGCAGGAACTTGTCATTTCCGGAGAGAATGCGGATCCTGCAAAACTGCGCGGGCTGACGCACGACCTCGGGTACAGACCGGACATTCCGCGCATCGCCATACTGTGCCGCACGGAAATATCCAAAAGAGACCGTCTCATAAACGCGGCAAAAGAAAGTCCCCTGCACTCCGGAGAAGATATTCTGTTTCTGCCGGATGCCGAACATCTTCTGATCTTCAAGTCTGTGAATGCATCCTCCAGAGAAGGCCCGTGCTCCGGGCCGGCGCCCGGGCAGTATCGCGCAGAGATACTGGAGTATCTGAACGATATCAGTTCAGGATGTTCCGCCTCCTCGCAGAACGCATCATCTTCTGACGAGCGCTGCCGCTTTTATATCGGGACGCTCCAGGAGAGTCTCTCCTGCTTCCATGCCTCCTATCTTCACTGCAGATGGCTGGAGGAACACGCAGTCTCTCCCGCTGAGGACGTGACGTGGTTTTATGATCATACCGGAGAGTATCTGACACAGCGCGTTCCGTACAGAGAGCTTCATCAGATCTTTAACTCCTATGTCAAATTCCTCTCAGCCGATGACCGGAGCCATTTTATGGAGCTTGCCGACAGTCTCATCGCCTGCGGGTTCAGCATATCCGCCGCTGCCAAAAAGACATATATGCACAAAAATACTTTTACCTACCAATACAATAAGCTCCGGGAACTTCTGGGCATCAATCCCCAGTCAGATCCCAAAGACAGATGGCTTGTGATCTTCCTGTACCTTTATCTGTCTCGCTCTGGAAAAGAGTCGCCGGACAGATAGCTTTATACGCCGGTCTGTT
The DNA here is from genome assembly GCA_949294665.1 of uncultured Eubacteriales bacterium. GTDB lineage: Bacteria > Bacillota > Clostridia > Lachnospirales > Lachnospiraceae > Mediterraneibacter. The sequence continues at coordinate 31,444 of CASFID010000067.1, read as the reverse complement.
TTGTGCGTACGGCACAAAACAGACCGGCTGATTTCGTCCGGCCGGACCATGCCGCGCCGTCTGAACTCTGATAGAATATTTGTAGAAATCAAATCAATCTTATCGAAATGAGGTGCAGTATGAAATTTTTATTTGCTTCGGATTCTTTCAAAGGTACCCTTTCTTCTAAGAAAACAGGAGAACTCCTTGCGCAGGCCGCCGGAGAGATCTTCCCGGGATGCGAATGCGCGCAGGTGGAGGTGGCTGACGGAGGAGAAGGTACGACGGACGCGGTACTCTCAGCTGTCGGAGGCCGGACAGTTTCTCTGTCTGTGAGCGGGCCCCTCCGGACAATGACCGAATGTTCCTATGGGATCCTCAGCGGAGAGCGGGCCGTTATGGAAATGGCTGCGGCCTCCGGTCTGCCTCTGGTTCCTGATGAACTCAGAGATCCCCGCAGGACCTCGACCTATGGTACCGGTGAAATGATTGCGGACGCACTCTCCAGAGGATGCCGCGATATTTCTATCGCCATCGGCGGCTCCGCCACGAATGACGGGGGCATGGGATGTATGCGCGCTCTCGGCGTCAGATTTCTGGACAGCGACGGCAGAGAGCTGTCCGGCTGTGGTCAGGATCTCATCAAGGTGGACAGGATCGACATAAGCGGTCTTAATCCACTCGTAAAAGAGACTTCATTCACCGTAATGTGCGACGTCACGAATCCTCTCTGCGGCGAAAACGGCGCCACATACACATTCGGAGGCCAGAAGGGGGGCACTCCGGAAATTCTGTCAGAACTGGAGAAGGGCATGTTGAACTACAGAGATGTAATCCTCCGCCAGTTTCACGTCAATATGGATGAGGTCGCCGGTTCCGGTGCCGCAGGAGGTCTCGGCGCGGCGCTGATGGTCTTTTTAAACGGAAAGCTGAAATCAGGGATCGCGACCGTGCTGGACCTGATAGAGTTTGACCGGAAACTGGACGGAGTGTCTCTCGTCGTTACCGGCGAAGGCGCCGCCGACTGGCAGTCTGTATTCGGCAAAGTCATGCAGGGCGTCGGCCTGCGGTGCAGAGATCACGGTATCCCGGCTGTGGCAATAGTCGGAAGTATGGGAAAAGGTGCGGAAGATATCTTTGACTGCGGCATAGACTCGATCATCACTACAGTCAACGGCGTCATGCCGCTCAGCGAGGCTCTTGACCGGGCGGAAGAATTATATCTGAGCGCCGCAAGGAGGATGTTCCGCATGTTAAAAGCCGGAAAATCTTTATAGCAGACCAAATACCGGACAGGTCCGCGGGACCGTCCGGTATTTTGCAATAAAAAAAGCGGGTGATGAGAATCGAACTCACGTATCCAGCTTGGAAGGCTGGTGTTCTACCATTGAACTACACCCGCGTCATCTCTGACACAATCGGTATATTATCACATATTTTCCTGAAATGCAAGAACTTTTTATCAGTTGCCTCTATCTTTTGCTCCCGGCCGCTGCTGCCCGAACCTTACTCAGGAGCAGGAGAATGCGGCGTTTTGCCTGCAGTAAGGAGCATTCTCCTGTTCCTGAGAGTGAATGGGCCCGCACCCGTCTGATTACTGGATCACTTCCTGATAGGATGCATGTTTTTTCAGCGCTTCCGTCATCTTGGCCATTTCGCCGAGATCACCGATCATGATCACTCCGGACAGCCTGTTGTTAAGGAAATAATATTTGCGGTACTGGCCTTTTCCCATATCGCGGTATTCTACCGTCTTATAGAGAAGATTCGGGTTCTTTCCGTTATCGCCCGCTGCGAAGAGCGCCGTGTTCATTCCGTGGAAGGTGAGCGCCGCCTCTACCGGCTCATACTCAAGTTCCTCTCCTGTGGCGTTCGCTCCGGCGATCCTGCCCTGTTCCACCGCCTCGGGCCAGATGGCATAATTATCTCCCTTGAACTCTGCACAGTCTCCACATGCATAAACATTCGGAATATTTGTCGCCATATGGCTGTCTACTTTCACTGCGCGCCCGGTCTCAAGGCCCATTGCATCTGCCAGATCTGTCTTTGCTCTGACGCCCGCGGATACGATGACCATCTCTGCCGGTATCGTCTCGCCGCCTGCCAGACGCACTCCGCTTACATGCTCTTCTCCCTCGATCGCCGCAACCGAAACGCCCGTGCGGATCTCCACATCATGTTTTGCCGCGATCTCTTTTAAGATTTCAGCCGAACCATTGTCAAGCTGACGCCCCATAAGGACCGGAGCCACCTCGAGTACAGTCACGGAAATACCCGCCTTCTTAAGCTCCCATGCAGCTTCCAGACCGAGGACTCCGCCGCCTATCACAACTGCATGCCCGGCTTTTTCCATGAGGTTTTCAACTTTCTGTACATCGCTCAGCCTGCGGATCGCAACCACCTCGGGAAGACCGTGTCCCTCCATAGGCGGTATGAAGCACTCGCTTCCAAGCGCGTAGATCAGCCGGGTAAACCGGACTCTCTCCCCGCTGTCCAGCAGGACCTCTTTTGCATCCATATCGACAGACGCCACCTGCTTGCCCAGCATCTGGTATATGTGGTTTTCCTCATACCATGAAGCGTTCTCTATCGCGATCTGCTCTGCATTCAGTCCGGCAACGATAGATTTCGTCAGCATCGGACGGTTGTAGGATGCATACGGCTCATTAGAGATCATCACCACAGAGCCTGTCTTATCGCGTTCCCGGATCGCTTTCGCGGCGTTGAATCCCGCCGCTCCGTTTCCAAGGATCACGTAGTATTCCTGGGTATCATTCGTATAGCCTGTCTCTTCAATCTCCACCGGCACGAAATTTTCTTTGCCAACGCCGCACACCGGGCAGATCTCCAGCGAAGAGTCAAAGATCTCTCCGCACACTAGACACTTCACAAGGCTTCTGGAGCCTTTCTTCTTCGGTTTTACCGGATTTTTGTCCTGCACGACGCAGCCAAACTGGTAACCATACTCATAGGCGCTTACCAGATCCGCCTCCGACGGTTTAAACCGTACGCGGAAACCTTCTGAGACTTTCATCTTAAGCTGCCTGAGTCTTTCCGTGATATTCGGGACTCCTTCTCCGCTCCATCCGTAGCTCCCGAACGCCCCGGCATGTTTCCCGCCATGTGTTGTCGGGAACATTGCAAGCGTCAGATCCCAGATCGGCTTGAGCGCCTCTCCCACGATCGTCGGAGTTCCGAGCAGGATACCGTCCGCAAAGAGCAGTTCCTCGTTCACTTTCGCCGCGTCGGCTTCCACCATATCGTAGGAGCGCACGTCAATATCGCCGCTGTCCCGAACGCCCTCGGCGATCTTCTCCGCCAGAGACTTTGTATATCCATACGCGCTGACATAGGGGATGATTACTGTTTTCTTCGGATTCGGATTGACTACGGTGGACCACTCTCTGTACTGTTTCATTACAGATTTGATACGGTCTCCTACAAGCACCGGCCCATGTCCCGTACATACCATGGATATGTCCATATTTTCCACCCGGTCGAGGGCCTTTAGCATGAACGGTTTAAACGGACCTATAATGCAGTCGTAGTAATATTTCAGCGCTTTCTGATAGTCTTCCTCGTTTTTGATCTCTGAAGATACTACTTCCGGCAGACAGTAGTGAGCCCCGAAAGAATCACACGTAACTAATATCTGCTCTTCTTCGATAAACGTGTACATTGTATCCGGCCAGTGCAGGTTCGGCACAAACATAAAATGCAGCGTACGATTCCCGATCGTCATCTTGTCCTCGTCTCTTGCAGGGATCCCTACGAAATCTCTGTTTACGATCTCTTTGAGGAATCCGAGCGCACATCCGGTCGCAATGATCTTCATCTGCGGGCTGTAGTCCAGAAGTTTCTCCACACTTCCCGCATGATCCGGCTCTGTATGACTTACTACCAGATAATCTATCTTGTGTACGTCGATCACTTCCTGAAGCTTCTCAAGATACTCGTCAAAAAATTTTGCTTTCGCAGTCTCAAAAAGGACTGTCTTGTCCCCGGCTTTCATCACGTAGGAGTTATAAGTCGTTCCAAACTCCGTATACATGATAATGTCGAACACTCTCAGTTGATCGTCAATGATGCCTGTCCAGTAAAAATCTTCTCTTAGTCTGATACTTTTCATATCTGCCTCCTTATTCTTCCTTATTTTTATATTTTTCCGCGCAGTTTATGCGCTTTTTCCATGTATTTACGTGTCCGGGACTACAGCCGGACCTGTCATACGCCGACTTTCTTGCATATATCTGCAAGGCAGCACTTCTCACAGTGCGGTTTTGTCCTCGCGGTGCAGACGTCTCTCCCGTGGTAAACGAGCCTGTGGCACAGATCGCTTCCTTCCTCCGGGGGAATAATCTTCCAGAGGGCCATCTCCACTTTCTTTGGTTCCCTGATCCCGTCCACCAGTCCGATGCGGTTGACAAGGCGGATACAGTGCGTATCCGTCACGATGGCCGGTTTTCCGAACACGTCTCCCATGATCAGATTCGCACTCTTTCTGCCGACTCCGGGAAGTTTCAGAAGTGCGTCGAAATCATCCGGTACTTTGCCGCCGTACTCGTCTCTGATCATCTTCATACAGGCGCTGATGTCCCGCGCCTTGCTCTTTCCCAGTCCGCAGGGACGCACGATCTCTTCGATATCGCCGACGTCGGCGTCGGCAAGAGCGTTGACGTCAGGATATTTTTCATACAGTCCCTCGACCACCACATTTACCCTTGCATCCGTACACTGAGCCGCAAGACGCACGCTGACCAGAAGTTTCCACGCCTGGTCATAGTCCAGTGTACATCCGGCGTCCGGGTATTCCTTTTTCAGCCGTTCGATCACTTCCAAAGCACGCTGCTTCTTTGTCATTTGTCCTGTTCCTTCCTCTCTGTCTCTCTCTTATGAAATCCGTTTATATCATCCAGTGAATCTTTCAGTTCCTCCAGAGCATCGGCAAACTTTCTCGATACCGCCGTCGGGTTTCTTCTGAGCTGGCTTGCACTGTGAAGATAACTCCTGTCTGACCGTGAGCTTATCCTGTGCAGTTCTTCCGCGATGTTCGCTCTGAATTCGGCAAGTCCTTTTCTTCCCCCGTCCCCGATCAACTCATCCAGTTTGGAGGGGAGTTTCTCCTTCATCAGCGCCTCGGCGCGGTCTGCAAGCTCTTCCAGCTGAAGCCGCCTCTGCTCGCGTTTCTCATTGATCTTCTCCAGATACATTTCTTTACGGGAGCGGCTCTTTCCCGCAATTTCCGCTGCACGCAGCCGGCAAGTCTCCGCCAGTTTCTCTGAGCGCTCTCTGTACTCCGCCACGATCTCATCGGAACGCAATCGGTGAGCTTCCAGGACTTCTTCTGAAACAGCTTTGATCTTCTCCTGCATTTTCCTGATCTGCTCTTTGCTTTCCTCAAGCTGTGCAAGGATATGCTTCAGATCCATAGCCTCGTTGAACGACTGTGTCAGATCCACAGACGTCACCAGCGTCAGAGTCAGAGCCGCGGCGTCTGTTATAACCATCGGGATGTCCAGTACCGCACGCTCGACAGGGACATGGACCACCCGCACAAGCAGCACGGAAAAGAATCCCCAGCATAAGGAGGAACTGGCGCAGATATATCCGTTCACATTCAGTTTCTGTCTGCTGTAATCCCAGTATCTTACATGAAATACCCTCTCCATCACTGCGCCTGTGACATATTCCAGCACCGTTGCGGCAGCCATCCCGACCAGAAAAACAAGGTATGGATTTTCCCGGATGCCGATGGTGCTGATCAGGATCACAAGCGCGCCTGAACCGTAGATCGGAAGCAGAGGGCCATGGAGAAAGCCGCGGTTTACCCATCGGTGTTTCCTTACCGATACATAACAGCTTTCCCAGATCCATCCGATGAAACTGTAGATAAAGAAAAACAATACCCACTGTGTCAGGTGATAAGCGTGCATCCCTACTCCTCTTGATCTTCGATCGCCATGATCATGTCCACTCTGCGCTGATGACGGCCGCCTTCAAATTCTGTGTTCAGCCACGTATCCACGATCATCTTCGCCAGCTCCGCCCCCACGACTCTCGCGCCGAACGCAAGAATATTACAGTTATTATGCGCCCGGGCCATCTTCGCCGTAAACGGCTCGCTGCACACTGCAGCGCGGATGCCTTTCACCTTGTTCGCCGCAAGGGAGATTCCAAGTCCTGTCCCGCAGATCAGGATCCCCTGGTCCACCTCTCCCGCAGCCACTGCTTTCGCCACGATCTCCCCATAGACCGGATAATCGCAGCTTTCCTGGGAATCCGTCCCATAATTCACAACTTCATGTCCCTTTTCTTCCAGAAAGCTTATGATCTCCGCCTTAAGTTCCAGTGCCGAATGGTCATTCCCAATGCCTATTTTCATATTAAGTCCTCTCTCCCTGCCACAGCGCCGTAAGTACAGACACTGTATTCTCTATTCTGCCTTTTCACTTGCTATTCTATCATAACAAATTCACAGGTCGAACGCAATAAAAGGCAAAAATATAAACGGCAAAAAAAATATCCCTGCCGAATTTGTTTTCCGGCAGGGATCATCTTTTTACCCGCTCTTCTTTACGCCGTCTTCGCTCTCCCGCTGCATGACGCCTCAAACTCTCTTAACTTCTGTTTTGCCGCCGCGTTCAGATGCTGTGGCACATCGATCTGAACGGTCACGTACTGGTCGCCGTGTACAGACGGATCTTTCATGGAAACAATGCCCTTGCCCCTCAGACGGATCCTGGTGCCTGACTGTGTCCCCTCGGCGATCTTGCACAGAACATTTCCATACAGGGTATTTACCACGGCCTCTCCGCCGAATACCGCTGTCGTAAAGGGAACGCGGACTGTCGTATATACGTCCATGCCTTTCCGCTCATATCCCGGTTTCTCCGCCACAGTTACCTTCAGCAGCAGATCTCCCGCTTCCCCTCCGTTTATCCCGGGCATCCCTTTGCCTTTAAGCCGGATGGACTTGCCTGTGTCAATGCCGGCCGGAATATGAACCTGCAGGGACTGTATGCCGCCGTTTGACGCGGACAGATCCTGCAGACGGATCACCTTGTCGCAGCCAAACGCAGCCTCGTCAAATCCGACGGTGACATCTGCCCGGACGTCTGAGCCTCTCTGCCGGAAGCCTCCGCTCTGGAATCCGTCAAAGCCGCCGAAACCGCTTCCCGAAGCGCCGTAACCGCCATGCGAAGTCCTGCTGTGATATCCGTAACTGCCGCCTGCACTGCCGCTGCCGGCATGATGGAAAATATCGCCGAAGATATCACGGAACATGTCGTCCATGTCGCCGCCCTCAAAATGATACTCCTGATATCCGCTCTGAGGACCGCCGTATGACTTCCAGTATCCGCCTCCGCCCGGGCCGCCTGCGCCGCTCTGATCAAACGCGGCATGGCCAAACTGATCATACATTTTTCTCTTTTCTTTATCACTCAGGACGTCGTACGCCTCTGTTACCTCTTTAAATTTCTGCTCCGCATCTGCATTCCCTGCATTCGTATCCGGGTGATACTTCTTTGCAAGTCTGCGATATGCTTTTTTAATCTGCGCCTCGTCAGCATTTCTGCCAACTCCCAGCACATCATAATAATCCCTTTTTTCTGACATTATGATCACCCTCCTGCTTCATTTCTATCTCCTGTAAACAGAACACCCATCAAATGGACATACTTTCAAAGCATATTGTTCTATTTGTAATATAACAACTATTTTCAACAATGTCAAGGGAGAGACGCGCAGATCCTCAAATTTTTGTTCTATGTAAATTATTTACTCCGCAAAGCGCACCTGCTATAATAGCGTAAAAACAATGCCGCCTTTTTCTCTTTCCTGCGGATCCTGAGAGCCCGCATGGAGAAGTACCGGCACAGGAACAAAAGGGAAGAAGATGGAACGATACAGGCGGCAGACAGGAGATTTCCATGAAATATAAACACGTTGTATTTGACGTCGACGGGACACTTATAAACACAGCGCAGAATATCCTCACAGCTCTTCGGGACGCTCTGAGGACCACTGACGGTCTTGCATACGAGATCAGTGATCTCACATTCTCCCTTGCCTGCCCGTCAGTCGTCACACTGGAACGTCTCAAGGTGAAAGATCCGGACGCCACACTTGCGGTCTGGATAGAAAACGAAAAGAAATACACCGATATGTTCTATATTTTCGAGGGTATACAGGAACTGCTTGATCAGCTGAAAAACTCGGGCTGTCATATGGGGATCATCACCTCGCGCACGCGCGAAGAACTGGATCTCATCTTTGATCTCATCCCGCTCCGGCAGTATTTTTCGGCTGTCATCTGTTCCGACGACGTCGTCCACCCGAAACCGGCTCCCGATTCACTTCTGAAATACATAGAAATGACCGGAGCCGGCAAGAGCTCCATACTCTTTGTAGGCGACACCCGCCACGATATGGAATGCGCGTCTGCCGCCGGCACGGACTCTGCTCTTGCAGTCTGGGGAGCCTGCGATCCGCCGGAAATCCCGGCGGACTATTATCCCGGGACTCCTGACGAACTGAGCAGGATATTATTTCAATGAGGAGACTCCGGCTCGTCCTTCAGACTCCTCTCATCGTAAGCTGGATCCTTTTTCTCTTCAGATCTACGCTCATGACTTTCACATCGACGATATCTCCTACGCTCACGACTTCCAGCGGATGCCTGATGTATCGGTCTGTGATCTGTGAGATATGCACGAGGCCGTCCTGGTGTACCCCTATGTCGACGAACACGCCGAAATCAATGACGTTTCTCACCGTCCCCTTAAGGACCATCCCTTCTTTTAAGTCTTTCATCTCCAGGACGTCCGTGCGCAGGATAGGCTTCGGCATCTCGTCGCGGGGATCTCGCGCCGGTTTCTCGAGTTCTTTCACGATATCTCTCAGTGTGATCTCGCCGATCCCCAGTTCTTCTGCCAGTTTTCCATAGTCTTTGACCGTGAGAGACAGTCCGGCCAGACGATGTCCTGTTATATCTTCCGGCTTAAATCCCTGTCGTTGAAGCAGTTTCTCTGCCGCGTCATAGGACTCCGGATGCACGCCGGTCTCGTCCAGAGGATTGACGCCTCCCTGGATCCGCATAAAGCCGGCACACTGTTCATACGCTTTCGGCCCGAGCTTCGGCACTTTCAACAGCTGTCTGCGGTCTGTGAACCGGCCGTGTTCTTCCCGGTATGTCACGATATTTTTCGCGATCGCGCTGCTGATTCCGGAAATGTACGCAAGCAGCGGAGCGGACGCCGTGTTGAGATCCACTCCCACTTTATTCACGCAGTCTTCCACCACGCCGCTCAGCGATTCGCCTAATTTCTTCTGGTTCATATCATGCTGGTACTGTCCTACGCCGATAGACTTCGGATCTATCTTCACCAGCTCGGCAAGGGGATCCTGGAGCCTTCTTGCAATAGAAGCCGCGCTTCTTTGTCCCACGTCAAATTCCGGGAATTCTTCGCTTGCCAGCTTGCTGGCAGAGTAAACCGAGGCTCCCGCTTCGTTTACGATCACATACTGCACGTTCTCTTCCGGGATCTCTTTGAGCAGCTCGACGATGAACTGCTCGGACTCTCTTGAGGCCGTTCCGTTCCCCAGAGAAATAAGCGAGATATGATATTTCGGTATGATTTTCTTTAAGAGATCTTTACTTGCCTTGATCTTCTGCGGCGTTGTCGGCGCGGTCGGATAGATGACTGTCGTGCCGATCACTTTGCCCGTGGGATCTACCACCGCCAGCTTACAGCCTGTACGGAACGCCGGATCCCACCCGAGCACGACCTTTCCTGCGATCGGAGGCTGCATGAGAAGCTGATGAAGGTTTTTCCCAAATACTTCGATCGCTCCGTCCTCTGCCTTCTCTGTCAGTTCGTTTCTGATCTCCCTCTCGATAGCCGGAGCGATCAGACGGCGGTAGCTGTCCTCAACCGCTTCTTTAAGCGCCGGCGTCGTGTACGGATTATTCTTATGTATCGTCTTCTTCTCCAGATAATTCAGGATATCCTCCTCTGGCGCCTCGATCTTCACAGTCAGGAACTTCTCCTTCTCACCGCGGTTTAAGGCAAGGATCCTGTGTCCTGCCATTTTCCCCACAGGCTCTTCAAACTCATAGTACATCTCGTATACGGATTCTGCCTCGGGATCTTTCGCTGCAGATATGACTTTCCCCTTTTTTATTGTGGTTTTTCGGATCCAGCTCCTGTAATCGGCATGATCGGAAATCATCTCGGCGATGATATCTTTTGCGCCTGCAACGGCGTCCGCCGCGGTATTTATTTCTTTTTCCTGCGACACATACTGCTCTGCCGTCTGCTCCAAAGGCTCTCCTGTCTCCTGGAGCATGATAAGGACCGCCAGCGGCTCCAGCCCTTTTTCTTTTGCGATCGTAGCTCGGGTTCTCCTTTTCGGCCGGTACGGACGGTACAGGTCCTCTACCGTCACCTGCGTCTCCGCTTCCAGTATCTTCCGTCGAAGTTCTTCCGTCATCTTCCCCTGCTCTTCAATGCTGGAGATCACCTGCGCTTTCTTTTCCTCAAGATTGCGCAGATATACCAGACGTTCATGAAGCTTTCTGAGCTGCTCGTCGTTCAGAGAACCCGTGGCCTCTTTTCTGTATCTTGAGATAAATGGGATCGTGTTCCCCTCATCGATCAGTTTCACAGCGGCGTCGATCTGCCATTGTTTTACTCCTATTTCTCCGGTCAGTTTCTGATTAATATCCATCTGTCAGTGTCCTCTCTGTCTTTTTTTGCAATGATCCATTGTATCTTTTGATCCAATTTTTCTCCTCCCCTATCTTACCACGTTCCGCTCCCGGAAAAAAGCGGCATATTTATAAAAAAGACGTCGACAGTGTGTTGACATTCTCCTCTCAGTTCTGCAAAATATCATTAACATTTACAGGAGTGTCTTTATGGAACGTACGATCACCTACCACATTGACAACAGTTCCGACGGCCTGCGCATCGAACAGTATCTGCGCCGCCGCGGCTATTCATATCAGAATCTGACGCAGCTTAAAAAGATGCCCCGGAGCATCCTGCGAAACGGGACCTGGTCCTATATGCGCACGCCGCTCTCGGCCGGGGATACGCTTACCGTCCATATTCAGGAGACAGCTTCGTCCCCGCATATCCCGGCAGAGGAGCTTCCGCTGGACATCGTTTTTGAGGACGAGGATATCCTCGTAGTGAACAAGCCCGCCGGAATGCCCATCCACCCGTCATTGAACAACTACCGCAATTCCCTTGCCAACGCGCTTATGTACTACTATCAGGAACAGGGAAAGCCTTTCATCTTCCGGTGTACGAACCGTCTGGACAGGGATACTTCCGGCCTGACCGTGATCGCCAAGCACATGGTAAGTTCCAGCATTCTCTCGGGAATGTGTGTACGGCATGATATCACGCGGGAATATCTTGCCGTCGTGCGAGGCGCTCCTGATCCGCCGGAAGGAACGATAGACGCCCCTGTGGGAAGGACAGGAAGCTCACTGATCGAGCGTAAAGTCGACTTTGAGACAGGCGAACATGCAGTCACTCATTACCGCCTCGTAACGGAGCGAAACGGACACAGTCTCGTCTCTCTCGTTCTGGAGACAGGGCGCACGCATCAGATCCGCGTTCATATGAAATACATCGGTCATCCTCTTGTCGGAGACTACCTCTATAATCCCGATATGGAGTACATCAGCCGCCAGGCGCTGCACTCATACCGTCTGGCATTTTCCCATCCTGTTACCGGGAAACCCATGGAGTTCACGGCTCCGCTCCCGGAAGATATGCGACATATACTGGATGGCTGACACTTCCGGACAGGCTCAGATGCGGCTCACGCCTGACAGCCGCTCACAGAACCCAGAAACAAATTTTTTGGAAAAAATATTGACACCCGAAAGAAAGTATACTATAATATTCCATGCTGTGAGCGAAACAGCAGATATGGTATGTGCGATTAGCTCAGCTGGATAGAGCGTCTGGCTACGGACCAGAAGGTCGGGAGTTCGAATCTTCTATCGCACGTAAACGAGAGCATTCCTGTCGGGATGCTCTTTTATTTTTGTACGATATTTCCGCCCTCACAATTAAAATGCGGCTGCCGCACTGATGAATCTGCTGCGGCAGCCACGTTCTGTCCATATGAGGGATTTCCATACGGAACTTATTCTTCTGTATATTTCGCCGTCTGCATCCTGATCAATTCTTCGTCATCGAAATAGTTGATCTTCATCGCCGACTTGACGTCTTTCAGTGTTTCTGCAGCGACTTTCTCAGCTTTCTCACTTCCCTTTCTCAGGATCTCATAAACAGCGGGTATGTCTTTCTGCCACTCTTTTCTGCGGGTACGGATCGGCTCAAGTTCCGCCTGGAGCACATTATTGAGGAACCGCTTTACCTTCATATCCCCAAGACCGCCCCTCTTATAGTGGTCTTTCAGTTCATCAAGCCCGGAATACTCGGGCAGGAACTCCGGAAAATATTCCGGTCTGCAGAATGCGTCCAGATAGGTGAATACCGTATTGCCCTCCAGTTTGCCCGGATCTTCGATACGGATATGTGTCGGATCGGTAAACATACTGAATACCTTCTTCTTGATATCCTCCGGCTCCTCCGACAGATAGATACAGTTATTCAGAGACTTGCTCATCTTGGCCTTACCGTCTGTGCCTGGAAGACGCATGCACGCCTCGTTGTCCGGCAGAAGGATCTTCGGCTCCACGAGCGTCTCCCCATAGACGGAATTAAACTTGTGAACGATCTCTTTTGTCTGCTCAAGCATCGGCATCTGGTCCTCGCCTACAGGCACGACCGTTGCCTTAAACGCAGTGATATCTGCCGCCTGACTGATCGGATAGGTAAAGAACCCGACCGGGATGCTCGCCTCGAAATTGCGCATCTGGATCTCAGATTTCACCGTCGGATTGCGCTGGAGTCTGGATACTGTCACCAGATTCATATAATAAAACGACAGTTCGCACAGTTCCGGTATCTGGGACTGGATCAGCAGAGTGGATTTTTCCGGATCAAGTCCGCACGCAAGATAATCCAGCGCCACCTCTATGATATTCTGACGTACTTTCTCGGGATTGTCCGCATTGTCGGTCAGGGCCTGAGCATCCGCTATCATGATAAATATATCGTCAAAGTCTCCTGTATTCTGAAGCTCCACCCGCCGTCTGAGAGAACCCACGTAATGTCCGACGTGAAGTTTTCCGGTAGGACGGTCTCCGGTAAGCATGATCTTCTTCATTCTTCTTCCTCCTGATCTGTTTACTTATATTCTACAGTACCGGCCGTTTCTGCCGCGCATATTTCGGCATACGGCGCTTCTGCGGCGCATATACGAACTGGTAGAGAACGTACGCCATCACGCTTGCTCCCAGCACATCAAGCACAGAATGCTGTTTCAGGAACACAGTAGCCAGTATGATAAGGCCGGCCAGAATATACGCTCCGATACATACGCCTCTGCGCTTTCTAAGAGCATCGCTCTCGCTGATCGCAATACATGCGCTCAGTGAATTGAACACATGCAGGCTTGGAAATACATTGGTACATGTATCCGCGCGGTACAAGGTCCTGACCATATCTACGAAAATATTATCGCGCTCAAACACGACCGGCCTGAGATCCTGCCCGTTGGGGAACAAAGTCGATATAATAAGAAAAATCGTCATTCCCGTGAACATAAATTTAGCCATTTTATAAAATCCCGGCACGTCTGTAAAGAAAAAGTACAGAAATACCGCGATAATAAATACGAACCACATAAGATAAGGAACGATGAAATATTCGATAAACGGAATATGCTCATCCAGCCTGATCTGGATCACATGGTAACGCGTGGTCACATGCTTCTCAAGAAACATGAACCATGGCATATAGATAAAAATATACAAGAACACCCATGCATGTTTATATTTTCTGATCAGTTCTGCAATTCTGCTCTTTGCTTTCATAACGATGCCCCTTTGAATACAGTTCTGTCTGCTTTTTATTTCCCCGGTCTGTATTTGATATTGTCTCAATCCGCATCGATTATAGCACGATTTCATACGGTCAACAACTGTCTTCACAAAACATTTAGCAAATCTTTTCAATCTTAAGAATCTGCCGTCACAGAATGACTTTCAGTCTTTTATCCATGACGCTTACCCTGATATTCTTCCGCGGAAAGCCCGGTTCGCCGTCAGTGTGAAGGGGAAGCGCCTTCCCTGCGCAGACCTTTGCCGCTCTGCACTTCTGTATCGAAATCCCCCGGAAAAAGATATGTCTGCCAAAATACGCCAGCGGCAGAAGGAAAAGTATCTTAGGCACCGATATGTCATACAGGACAGCCACGTCCAGCAGTCCGTCGCAGGGCGTTGCCTGTGGGCAGAACTGAAAGCCGCCGCCCTCATACGGCAGATTCATAAACGCCGCGAAATATGTATTTTCAAAAATCTGCCTGCTGCCATCTGACAGCGTAAGTTCGAGCCGCACAGGGCGGTCCTTCTTCAGACGGTCCAGTGCGACCGCAGCATAACTGAGCTTGCCGAGTCCTATCCTGTTCAGGACGGTTTTCCACCATGACACGCATACCTCATGGCACACGGCGGCGTCAAATCCTATCCCGGCGCTTACGATAAAACGTCTTTTTCCTCCCGGCCGTTCGAGCGTACCGACGTCTACCCGAAGGACTTTTTCTGGATGCAGCACATGCTCCAGAGCCGTTTTGGGATCTTTTGCAATACCCAGACCACGGGCAAAGTCATTGCTCGATCCGATCGGTATATAGCCCAGCGTCACCTTCTCCAGATCCCGGATCCCGTTTATGACTTCATTTACGGTCCCGTCTCCGCCAAGCACTGCCAGAGTATGCTCCTTCCCGTCCGATGTTATGTCCTCAGCTATCTTTTCCGCATGATGCCGGCATACAGTCAGATAACGCTTATATGCGATCCGCCGTTTCTTCAGTTCCGGCTCAATGCTTTTCCAGATCATCTCTCCCATACCGGAACGCGCTTTCGGATTCACGATAAAATGATACTCTGTTCTCTCTGCTCCCTGCCCCATAGCGCCTCTCTCTCAGTCAGTGCGTGCCCTGTCTATATCTCCGCCATTCCGCTCATAAGCGTTGCATCGAGATATTTCCCGAGCGAACGACTCATGTTGCCCTCGAAATCAGCATCCCCATGTTTCACGCACCACTCGAATACATTGCCGATCACAATCATCCTGATATCTGTGGTGAATTCACTGATGCTGACATTGAGGTTCACTACGCCTGCCTCGATCGCCTTCTCCACATAAGTCTGCACAGTCACGATCGGATAGGGCCGCTCCATACGGCTCGACGCGTTGAGCGCCTGATTCTTCGTGTCGTAATACTCCGCCACGAACTCGACGCCAAGCTCACGACAATACTTCACATAATTCATGTACACCTGGATGATCCCTTCCTTTACCCCTTCCACACTGCCGGGCAGTTCAAGAAGGTCCGGCTCTATCTTGGGCTGATCCTCAATGTAGTAGGACAGCAGGTCATCCTTTGTCTTAAAATGATGATAAAAGCTTCCGTTAGAAACCCCCGCCTCTTCACAGATATTTTTGATTGACAGCTGCTCGTAACCCTGCTTCTGCAAGATCCGCTTCGCCGCCTGGAATATCCTTTCCCGCGTCTCCTGCGATTTCTGCTGCTGCCTGGAAATTGGTGCTTTCTCATTCATTTTATGATACTCTCCTGTATTTTCTGACTAAAGACAGTATACCATATGAATCCATCTGTTTCAAGAAAACAGAGTGAGCTCTGTTACACAGTCCCTCCACACATCTTCCGTGCGGCGGCTTTCCCGCGCTGCCGCTCTCCGCTCATTCTTCTGGCATATATGCTTCAAATGCAGACGGTATGGCATAATGGCTTCGGATCTCACTGATATCTGCAAAAATAATACCGTTATTGCCCGCCTCTTCCGACGTACCCATCTCTCTTTCAAGCTCATCCACAAGTATCTCATATCCGGTCATATGCCACTCTACATGGCTGAAGACGTGCTTTGCTTTTCCGAGATTTCTGATCCGCACAGGCGTCAGGCCCAGGTCCCGTCCATACTCGATCACTTCTTTTCTGCTCATATATCCCGGCATATTCGGAAACTCGTACATTCCTGCCAGAATCCCCTTATCCGGACGTTTTCTGACAGCCGTCTTTTCTTCATCCCGGAAGATGAGCACGGTCCGTTTCTCCGTCTTTCTCGCTTTCGTTCTGGCCTTTACCGGAAATTCTTTCTCTTGTCCCCGGGCATGCGCCAGGCAGAGTGTCTGTACCGGACACTGACTGCATCTTGGTTCTCCGTTTGGCAGGCATACGACAGCTCCAAGTTCGATGAGACTCTGATTAAAATCCCCTGCCGCTCCGACAGGTATCACCTCTTCAACCTCCGCCTCGATCCTTGATTTTGTCGCCGCTTTTGTAATGTCTCCCTCATCCGCTGTGATGCGCGTCACAACACGCAGGACATTGCCGTCCACCGCAGGTTTCCGGAGTCCATATACGAAAGAGCTTATCGCTCCCGCAGTATAGCTGCCTATCCCTTTTAAAGACCGTATCTCTTCATATGTATCGGGGAACTGTCCTCCATATTCTTCCATGATCTGGCAGGCAGCCTGCTTCAGATTACGCGCCCTGTTATAATATCCAAGTCCCTCCCAGAGCTTCAGGAGACGGTCCTCGGAGACTTCCGAGAGGGCGCGTACATCCGGCAGTTCCCTGAGGAAACGCTCATAATACGGTTTTACAGCCTCCACCCTCGTCTGTTGTAGCATGATCTCTGAGATCCACACGCGGTAGGCGTCCATTCTGTGCCGCCAGGGAAGATCTCTTTTATTTTCCCGAAACCACTCCACCAGCAAAGCTGACGTTTCTTTCAGCCGGGGACTCTCAAGCACCACCTCTACCGGTCCCCGGATCTCGATCTGTTCCGGAGTCACCTCGCAGTCATAGGCAAGTATTCCCACGCCTGCTGCTTTCGCTTTCTTAAGCGCCTTGGCAAAGGCAGGATGGGTATCGGTATTTGGCGTGAAATAGCGCACGTTTTTCATCTGTATCACGAAAAACACATATGCCTCATAGCCTTCCTTTTTCGCCCGGATAAGTTCTTCCAGATGCTTCACCGCCCGTTCACTGGGCGCATCCGGGAAACGGCATACGCCGTCTTCCTCGAGCGTCACTCCCTTCACCTCGATAAAGATCCTGCGCTCCCCGGCTTCTACATACAGATCAAAACGCGAATTTCCATAGGTCGTCTCCGGGCGGACAAAGCTGCCTTCTCCGAAGAGACCGCCCTTCCCGATCCATCCCTGTACTACCTTATTCGGCGCCTGAGAATCCATATTTATGAGCCTGTTTTTCTTTCTGACCGCAATAAGATCCCATCTGGTCTTCCTTGAAGGCGCGCTGCACTCCTGTATATAGACAGATGCGCCGGGCGTAAGAAGCTCGGCGCATCTTCCCGTGTTTTTCACATGGACTGTTTCTCTCTTTCCATTCAGATCGACATATGCGATAAAACGGTTCGGGCGCTCGATAAATGACGCTTCCGTAATGTGTTCATAGTCCATATCTTCTCCTGATGTCTCCTTTCACCTGTTCTCTCCACTCATCACTTCCTGCATCTCTGCCGGATTTTCCATCTGAACCTGCGTCTTACCGCTTCCTCTTTTATGAGCCGTATAATAAGATCACGCCGGGACCGTGCATTCATCCGGCGAAAGCAGGCAATGCCCGCCTTGCCGTGATGAAGCCATGATCCCGGCGCCTGACTCCGCTCTGTGGTGGAGCTGACATACTCTCTATAATATCTTGGACAGAAATTCTTTTAGTCTCTTGTCCTTCGGATGCTGGAAAAACTCTTCCGGCGGAGCTTCCTCTCGTATCTGGCCGTCGTCCATGAATATCACTCTGGATGCCACCTCTCTGGCAAATCCCATCTCATGTGTCACAACAACCATAGTCATGCCGTCTTTCGCCAGCTTTTTCATCAGGTCCAACACCTCGCCGACCATCTCGGGATCCAGCGCTGACGTGGGCTCGTCAAAAAGGATCACGTCCGGGTCCATTGCGAGAGAACGGATGATCGCCACTCTCTGCTTCTGTCCTCCGGACAGTGTGGACGGATAGGCATCCGCCTTGTCGTCGAGCCCGATACGCTTGAGCAGGTCAAGCGCCTGCTCTTTGGCCTCGCTTCTGATCTTTTCCTTTGTCGTCGTGATCGGAAGCAGTTCCTCCTTGCTGCGTCGGAACATATTTTTAAAACGGATCATCCGGTTTTTCCTCTTCGCTTTTTTCAGATCCTGACATCTCAGATATGCCGGTGCCATCATCACATTCTGAAGCACCGTCTTATTGTTGAACAGATTGAAATGCTGAAATACCATTCCCATATGGCGCCGATGGACATTGATATCAACTTTCATGTCGGCGATATCAACGCCCTTAAAAATAATACTGCCTGACGTCGGATCTTCCATGCAGTTCAGACACCGGAGGAATGTACTTTTACCGGAACCTGACGGGCCGAGCACTGCGACGATATCGCCTTTGTTGATAGTGATATTGATCCCTTTTAAGATCTCAAGATCACCGAAGCTTTTCCTAAGATTAATTACGTCTATCACTCTTCTTCAGGCTCCTTTCCAGTATTTTTATGAGCAGGGTGATCACAAGTACAAGGGCGATATAGATCAGCGCCATCACAAGATACGGCACCATAAACTCATAATTATTTGTTCCGATATAGTTGAACGCCACATAGAGATCCGCCGCGCCGACAAAACTTACGACAGACGTCTCTTTGATCAGCGAGATGAACTCATTTCCCAGCGTGGGCAGAATATTCTTCACAGCCTGCGGGATCACGATCTTCGTCATACTCGCTCCGAAGCTCAGGCCAACCGCCCGCCCTGCTTCCATCTGCCCGGGATCGACGGACTGGATGCCGCTCCTCATGATCTCCGATATGTAGGCCCCGCTGTTGAGCCCGAACACAAGCATGGACACCTGCACCCCGTTGATATTCCAGCCGATGAGCGGCAGGAGCACGTAATAAAATACAAGGAGCTGCACTACCATAGGCGTACCACGGAACAGCGCCACATAGAAGCTGCAGATCCCGTTCAGCACTCTCGGAAGAAGTTTATACTTCGGAAGTACCCTGACCGTTGCGATGATCGTACCGATCAGAATACCTATGATCAGGCCGCACACCGCGATGAGGAGTGTATTCTTCAGCCCCTCCGTCACTCTTACATAGCCGTTCTGATCTATAAATATCTCTATGAACTTGTCTATCTTCTGACTAAAATTCCCCATTGCCGTCCCTTCTCAAAAGAAGGAAAATGCATGCATCTCTGACGGACTGTTCGCCTCCATGAATGCCTGTATTTTCCTTCCTGAATTTACTGCATCTCGTTGATCGCCTCCGTGATCGCTGCTGCCGGAGCCGCGTCGATGATCACATAATCAATATTTCCATTGAGCATATCCTGCACTGCAAGAGAGCCGCTCTTATATGTCTGACATGTCGCCTCAAGGCCCGGAAATCCCAGGTCCTCGCTTCCCTCTACATAGCTGTTTCCAGTCGTTCCCTGCTGAACCCCGATCTTCACGGAAGAATCAAGCTTCCCAAGCGCCGCTGCAACGGAATCCGCATCTGTCATATCGTCAAACGTCGTATCGTCGCTCGGAACGATCAGTCTCTGAGACGCCTGATAATATGTGTCTGAGAATGTCACATACTCTTTTCTCTCCTCGCTGACTGTAAGGCCGGCCATAGCGATATCACATTTCTGCTGTCCGACGGACAGACATACTGCATCGAAATCCATATTCTGGATCACAAGTTCCTGCCCCAGTTCCTCTGCGAGCAGGGCAGCGATCTCCATATCAATCCCCACATAGTTCTCGCCTTCCATGTACTCGAAAGGCTCGAACGCTGCGTTTGTAGCAACTACAAGCTGATCCTTTGACTCGTCCAGAGCTGCGGACTCTACCGGTGTCGGCTCCCCGCCGCCAAAGTATTTATCAAAGATCTCATCCAGAGTTCCGTCCTCCTGGATCTTGGCTATGAAAGCATTCACCTGCTCAAGAAGTTCCGGCTGTGACCTGTCTACGCCGAACGCGTACTCTTCATTTGTAAGATCCACATCGATCACCTTCGCCGTCTTGGCGCCGCTCTCATCTGAACCGGATCCGCTCTTTCCGCTGTCGCCGCCGCTGCTGCCGCATCCTGCGATCATCCCGACAGTAAGAGCCGCCGTTAAGACTACCGCCAGTATCTTTTTCATTTTACATTCCTCCATCTTATTCTTCTATTTGCATAATCATACAGATTATCTTTATAAGTTTAACATGTTACAAATAAAATGCAACCCCGTTTTGCAAATTTATAGTAACAGTCCGGCTATCTGACGTCAGGAGGCGGATTTATGTCTGCATAAAAATCCGGCAGCTGAGTGAAAGACGTGCTGAACTGTCCCCATGTCCTGTGCGCGGGCCCAACTGTCAGAGCATTGACCGGATCCCGAAGAACAGGATCACGATAACGCCAAGGATGATCCTGTAGTAACCGAACACTTTAAAATCATTGTTCTGTATGTATTTGAGCAGGAACTTGATCGCCACGATGGACACTGCAAACGATACGATCATTCCCACAAGAAGGACGGCCACCTGCATCCCCGTAAAATTCAAGCCGAATTTAAACAGCTTGAGAGCGCTCGCTCCGAACATGACCGGAATCGCGAGAAAGAATGTATAATCTGCAGCAAGGCTTCTCGACACACCGATCATCAGAGCGCTTACGATCGTCGCTCCGGACCGGGACGTCCCGGGTATCATGGCCAGCATCTGGAACACGCCTATAAACAGTATCATTGGCAGCGTAAGCTGAGACATCTTCGTCACTTCCGGTTTTTTATCTTTCTGATAATTCTCAACGATGATAAACAGAATTCCGTATATTATGAGCGTCGCCGCCACAACCTGCCATTTAAACAGCTTCTCATCGATCCAGTCGTTCAGCAGGAGTCCGACGACGCCTGCGGGCAGACACCCGATGAGAACCTTGATCCACGTCTGCCAGGTCATCATCTTCTGCTTTCTGGTCTTGCACGGAGAGAATGGATTGAGTCTGTGAAAATACAGCACGACGACAGCCAGGATCGCTCCGAACTGGATCACCACCTCGAACATCTC
The DNA here is from genome assembly GCA_949294665.1 of uncultured Eubacteriales bacterium. Lineage (GTDB taxonomy): Bacteria > Bacillota > Clostridia > Lachnospirales > Lachnospiraceae > Mediterraneibacter. Next base: position 10,225 of record CASFID010000067.1, on the reverse strand, counting down.
CATGAACTCTTCCCCCTGCCCGAGGTTGATCAGCTCATCCAGAATGATGATATGCCCGGTACTGCTGATCGGCAGCCATTCTGTAATCCCCTCTACAATACCGAATAGTATCGCTTTCAGAATATCTAACATAATTTATTTCCTCCTCTCAGGACAAATTTTTCTATCGCTTCTGCCACACCGTCCTCCTCATTGGACCGTGTGATATAGTCCGCAGCTTCCTTTACCTGTTCCTCTGCATTTGCCATAGCCACTCCCAATCCGACCTCGCGGAGCATAACGGTGTCGTTGTCCCCATCCCCGCAGGCCATGATCTCTTCTCTCCGGATGCCGAGCATCCTGCCCAGATTGACAAGCCCCGTGCCTTTATTCACTCCCGATGCATTGATCTCGATATTGTATCTCAGCGAGCCCACAAGTTCCAGCGCGCTTTCTTTTTCAAGCTCTTTCCACGCCTCCGCGCGTTCCGTCATATCCGCAAACAGCGCCTGCACCTTGTCCAGTCCTCTGCCTTCTCTTCTGACCATCTGAGCGACGTCGTCCACAGGTATCCTCGTCCTGCGCATATATTCCCACATATGTGGATTCTTATGATATTTCTCGACCTGAGCCATTTTATCTTTCTCTGCATATCCCTGACCATCGAAGTATATCTCCAGCAGAGTATCATATTTTCTGCAGATTGCCAAGGCTTTTCCGGCTTCTTCCGCCGAGAGCAGATGTTCCTCCAGCACCCGTTCTGTCCGTGTCTCGATAATGCGCGCTCCGTTTGATGTCAGCGCATACTCCATCCCCGGGAAATTTCTCAGTTCTTCGGGCACTCCCATCCACGGGCGTCCCGTGGCGACCAGGACCGTGACTCCCTCAGAAAGAGCTGTGACAAGAGCCCGTCTTGTACGGGGCGTGATTTCTTTCCTGTCATTAAACAGTGTTCCGTCCAGATCAAGGCCTATCATTTTTATCTTATAGTCCATTTTTATTCTCCGCTGCATTTTATATTTTTTTTATTCTATCAGAGTTTGCCAAATAACGCAATTTGTAGTATAATAGTAATCCGACAACGTTCGTAAATAATTCATACACGGAGAAAGGACTATATATATGAATATAAGTAAAAAACGATGGATGCAGTCAGCCATTGCTCTGATCTGTTCCTTCGCGGTTGTACTTTCAGTTTTCCCTGTATCCGCGGACAATGAAGAAATTAACAGTCTGGAGTCTCAGTCTTCCGCTCTGCAAAGCGAGCTGGATGGGATCAACTCTGATATTCTCAACTTAAGTGAGGATATCTCTACGACAGAGATGCAGCTGGAAGTGCTAAACGGCGAGATCGCCCGTACTTCGGACGAGCTGAAAGTGGCAGAAGAAAACGAGGCCAGACAGTACGCGGCTATGAAAACCCGTATTAAGTATATGTACGAGCACGGGAATGCATCACTGCTCGAGATGCTCTTTTCTGCAGAGAGTATGGTCGATTTTCTGAATAAGGCAGATTTTATTGAAAATCTCAGTGAATATGACCGCAACTCTCTCGACGAATTAAAAGCAATCCATGCGGAGATCCAGGAACAGCAGGAGACTCTGCAAGTCCAGCAGTCATCACTGACAGATCTGCAGTCCCAGCTTAAAAATCAGGAGTCTGAGCTTCAGGCAAAAGCATCGGCAACATCTACCAATCTTGCCGACGTTCAGGCACGGCTTGAGAAAGCAAAGGCCGAAGAGGCGGAAAGGATCGCTGCGGAAGAAGCGGCAAAGAAGGCCGCCGAAGAGGCGGAAGAAGCGGCCGCCCGGGAGGCATCTGCTTCTGCCGGGAATAATTCCTCACAGAATTCAGGAGGAGGCAGTTCTTCCGGCAGTTCACAAGGCGGGAACAGTTCCGGCGGCGGATATGATGATTCTGTCATAAACAACGGCGGGACCAGCGCATCTGCTGATGACGTTACTTTACTCGCTGCGATCATCCAGTGTGAAGCGTATCAGAATTATGACTCACTGCTCGCAGTTGCCACTGTTATTATGAATCGTGTGGAGAGTTCACGTTTCCCGAATTCGATCAGAGGCGTTGTTTATGCAAAAGGACAGTTTGAACCGGTCTGGACGGGACGTCTTGATTCAGTTCTTTCCAGCGGGCCTACAAGTCTTTCCATGCAGGTGGCGCAGGATGCGATCAACGGATCACGGCTTGCAGCCGTTTCCGACTGCTACTATTTCCTGTATGCACATGGTTCCGGCAGGGATGGCGTGGTCATAGGTGACAACGTATTTTTCCAGTCGTGGTAAAAATTTCTGTATTTTTGTAAACAACTGCTGAATTCGATAACGCAGAAAATAAACTGAGACGAGGCGCTGAAAAAAATATTTCAGAACCTCGTCTCTGTTTGTTTTCAGACTTTGAGCGATGCTTCACGATCGGGGATCAATGCCCTGACGTCGCTTTCAGACCTACTATCCCGATCAGCAGCAGTGATACGAAGAATATCCTTGCTGCAGTTACCGGTTCTTTGAAGAGTACGATACCTACTATAACTGCGCCAAGGGCTCCGATTCCTGTCCACACTGCATAGGCCGTTCCCAGGGGCAGCGTCTTTGTCGCCTGGGACAGGAACAGAAAACTGAATATCATTCCCACGAGCGTCAGCACTGTAAATTTTAATTCTGTAAATCCATTTGAATATTTCATGCATGTGGACCAGAATACTTCCAGTCCTCCTGCAATTACCAGATATATCCATTCCATAGTATGTTATCCATCCTTTCCCACATATATCTTTCCAGATTATTGTTTTTTTGTTTATATATCCGCCTTATCAACTTAAAAAAGCGCCAAATCTGTATCTCCTATGGCCTGCCGATACAGATTCAACGCTTTACATTTACCCGGCGGTAAATTATACTTGATCTTTATTTAGTTTATACAAGCTCGATCAGAACTTCCATAGCAGCGTCGCCTTTGCGCTGTCCGATCTTGACGATTCTTGTGTAACCGCCGTTACGGTTCTCATACTTCGGTGCGATCTCCGTGAAAAGCTTCTCTACTACGTCAACTTTCTTTGTGCCTGCTTTCTTACCTGCAGCCTTTGCCGGAACTTCTGTAACCGGGCAGAGAACCTTCATCATCTCACGTCTTGCGTGAAGACGGCTCGGCTGATCTTTCTTGATCTTCTTCTCTGTCTCGTCATAAACTGTTACTTTCTTTCCGTCTACGACTTCTTTCACTCTCTTGCCGTCCTTGTCCTTGCGGGCAACTTTAGCTGTGACAGTTACTTCATCAAAGTTGTCTTTCTCTCTTACTGCCATTGCGATAAGTTTCTCAGCAACTTTGCGGATTTCTTTTGCTTTCGCCTCAGTTGTGATGATTTTTCCATTGTTGAGCAGAGCCGTTACCTGATTTCTGATCAACGCTTTTCTCTGGCTGGATGTTCTGCCGAGTTTTCTATACTTTGCCATTTTAAATTTCCTCCTATTTTACGTTACAGTTCAGCGCGGCATTCGCAAAACCGCACTTACGTGCTTATTACGGCTATCGCCGCCGTTTTTCATGTGCAGGCGCTCAGCTCATACATATGACCGCTCGAAAAAACATGCAAGCATGTTTTCTTCTCCCGTTCAATGTATGCCTGAACTGTAACTCACACTTGGTTATGCTCTTCGGTCTTATTAATCAAATGCTTCTGCCGTGCTCTTCGGTCTTATCGACAGAAATATATTTCAATGTTTCTTATACAAGACGTCTTATGCTATTCGTCGCCTTGATTTAACTCCAGGTTGAGCTCTTTGAGCTTAGCAAGAACTTCCTCGAGGGATTTACGTCCGAGGTTGCGGACCTTCATCATATCCTCTGGCGTCTTGTTTGTAAGCTCTTCCACTGTATTGATTCCGGCTCTCTTCAGACAATTGTAGGAACGCACGGAAAGTTCGAGTTCGTCGATACTCATCTCAAGGACTTTCTCTTTCTCGTCATCCTCTTTCTCGATCATTACCTCCGCTGCCTGAGCGACTTCGGAGAGATCGACGAAGAGTTTCAGGTGCTCGCTCAATACTTTCGCTGCAAGGCTGACAGCCTCGTCTGGAAGCATTGTTCCCTTTGTCCATACGTCAAGTGTCAGCTTATCATAATCTGTGATCTGTCCGACACGGGTATTCTCTACAGTGAGATTCACGCGGTCCACCGGTGTGTAGATGGAATCGATCGGAATCACGCCGATCGGCATGTCCTCGGTCTTATTCTTATCTGCACTCACATATCCTCTGCCCTTTGTAATGGTAAGCTCCATATACAGTTTGCAGTCTTTTCCGCCGCTCAATGTAGCGATGACCTGATCCGGGTTGACGATCTCGATATCGGAATCCGCCTGGATGTCAGCGCCTGTAACAACACCCTCACCCTCGAACTCGATATAAGCTGTCTTGACTTCATCAGATTCGGAAGTGTTCTTGATCGCCAGAGATTTCAGATTCATGATGATCTCTGTGACATCTTCCTTCACTCCCGGGATGGAACTGAACTCGTGAAGCACACCATCGATCTTTACGGAACTGATGGCTACTCCCGGAAGAGAAGAAAGCATGATTCTTCTCAGGGAGTTTCCAAGTGTCGTTCCGTAGCCCCTCTCAAGCGGCTCTACGACAAACCTTCCATACTTTTTATCATCTGAAACATCCGTAATTTCAATATTTGGTTTATTAAAATCAAACACTACACAGACCCTCCTTATGGGTTCTAAAATGTTGAAGGGGTACGCTGTTGCAGCCGATATTACTTAGAATACAGCTCGACGATCAGCATCTCATCTACAGGAACATCGATCGCTTCTCTTGCCGGAAGCTCTTTCACTGTACCTGTAAGATTCTCTGAGTCAACATCAAGCCAGTCGGGAACCATGTTTCCTCCTGTTGCTTCGAGAATCTCTTTGTATCTCTGTGAGCCTTTTTTGTTTTCTTTGATGGTGATCACGTCCCCGGCCTTCACAAGGTAAGACGGAATGTTTACCTGCTTGCCGTTTACGAGAACGTGCTTATGATCAACGATCTGTCTCGCTTCTCTTCTCGTTCTTGCAAATCCCATGCGGAACATAACGTTGTCCAGTCTGGACTCAAGAAGTCTCATCAGGTTATCGCCTGTCATGCCTTCCATCTGTTTTGCTTTCTCGAAATAATTTCTGAACGGTTTCTCGAGAACGCCGTAAATGAATTTTGCTTTCTGTTTTTCACGAAGCTGGAGACCATACTCACTCATTTTTCTGTTTGATCTCTTAAGCTGTCTGTTAGATTTCTTACTGATTCCGAGGTAAATCGGATCCATGCCTAATGAACGGCATCTTTTAAGAACAGGAACTCTGTTTACTGCCATGTCTATCCTCCTAATTTCATACACATCAGCGGACAACCGCTGTTTTAGTTACTTTGTATTTATACCAGATTACATTCTCACTGAGATTAGACTCTTCTGCGTTTCGGCGGACGGCATCCGTTGTGCGGAACCGGAGTCACATCTTTGATGCTGACTACGTCGATACCACATGCCTGAAGCGCACGGATCGCTGCCTCTCTTCCTGATCCCGGGCCTTTTACAAAGACATCTACTGATTTAAGACCATGTACTAATGCCGCCTTAGCTGCTGTCTCAGCCGCCATCTGTGCCGCATATGGAGTAGATTTCCTTGAACCTCTGAATCCCAGGCCGCCTGCACTTGCCCATGAAAGAGCATTTCCCTGTGTATCTGTTAATGTAACGATTGTATTATTAAAAGATGACTGGATGTGTGCCTGTCCTCGTTCAACGTTTTTCTTGACACGTTTTTTTGTTACTTTTTTCGCAACTTTCTTTGCCATTTAAACTAACCTACTTTCTTATTTCTCTGGATTAAGCTGCTTTCAGCTTATTTTTTCTTATTTGCTACAGTTCTCTTCGGACCTTTGCAAGTTCTTGCATTTGTCTTTGTCTTCTGGCCGCGTACCGGGAGTCCTTTTCTGTGACGGATTCCACGGTAGCATCCGATCTCTTTGAGTCTCTTGATGTTAAGCTGGATCTCTCTTCTGAGGTCACCTTCTACCACCTGAGTCTCATCGATCACTGCACTGATCTTCTTTACTTCCTCACTTGTAAGATCTCTTACGCGAGTGCTGGGATCTACCCCTGCCTCTGCTAAGATACGGTTTGAACTTGTTCTACCGATTCCATAGATATAAGTCAGACCGATTTCTACGCGTTTGTCTCTTGGTAAGTCTACACCTGCAATACGAGCCATGTGTCTTTCCTCCATTTTCTTTGTTGATATCTACTTTAACTGAGGCTGCGGATGCGGTACAGAAATCTTTCTGTCGCTTGGTGTCGTGCATCCTACCGGGCGTCTCTCACCCGATATCCCAGCCCAGGCGCGCAATGTATGCCCGCCCTTTCCCGGCACGGATCTTTCTGAATGTTCCGCCAATGCAAACGCCGGGTATTAGAAGCAATATACAGAAATGCCAGACCACCCGCTCTGCGGTACCTGTGTACAGATGCGGTGTATCCTTACTGTATATTAAACAGCTCTACACAATGCCTGGTGTGTCTCGCTGTCAGCCGCCTAAATCAAAATCCGAATACAATGCGGACGTTCGCCTCACTAGGCTCGATAATACCTCGCCAAGTTCGCCGAACAGACATCACACTAAGTGTTCTAGCCCTGACGCTGTTTGTGTTTCGGATTCTCACAGATTACTCTGACGCTTCCTTTTCTTTTAATAATCTTGCATTTTTCACAAATTGGTTTTACTGATGATCTAACTTTCATGTCAAATCCTCCTTCCCTTATGTGTTTTGCCTACATTTTCTGGTCTTTTTGGGCACACCACCCCAAAAGTGACCATTTCATAGTATAGCATCAAATGCTTTGACGAGTCAACAATTAATTTCATTTTAAATGATTTTTTCAGTAAAATAATTTATTATTATATATAAATCAAGGAAGTTCCGTTCGCCAGGCTCGAAAATACCTCGCCAATCTCACGGAACGACTTCGCACTAAGTTCAAGTTGCGGCTCTGCCTTGCTTTCACTAAGTGCTTTCGGTCATTTATCTCTCCAGATAATCCTTCCCTTGCTGAGATCATACGGTGACATTTCAAGTGTTACCTTATCTCCCGGCAGAATCTTGATAAAATTCATTCTCAGCTTTCCGCTGATGTGTGCGAGTACGATATGACCATTTTCCAGCTCTACTTTGAACATAGCATTAGGGAGCTTTTCCACTACTACTCCTTCAATTTCGATCACGTCAGCTTTTGACATTTTTAATCCTCCTGCTGTCAGGGCTGCCCGCCCTCATTACTGAATTCTGTTTTTGTGTTGGGTAGATTTTTTTATTATCTCCCTGATCGCCGTATCATCCGGCGTCCCTGTCAGCCGTATCTTCAGGATCGGCTGAAGATGTCTGGTGTTTTTCCGCTTCATGCGGCGGAGAGGTCTTATATCCCCGTCCGCCACATATGCATACCTTTCTTCTGCGCTGATCACGACATAGATCTGACTCTTATCGCGGCCTGCTTTTGACTTTACGAGCATCCCCGGTTCCAGTCTCATCCCGGCCTATTCTCCCAGGATGTCTACTATCGCGGCAAATACATCGTTGATATCGACCGTGCCGTCTACTTCTTTCAGGATGCCGGCCTGTGTATAATAATCGATCAGAGGCTGTGTCTGCTCGTGATACACGCCCAGTCTCTTAAGTACCGTCTCCGGCTTATCGTCATCTCTTAAGATGAGACTTCCGCCGCATTTGTCGCAGACTCCTTCTTTTTTAGTAGGAGCATATACGATATGGTAGGTAGCTCCACAGTCTACACAGGCTCTTCTGCCAGACATTCGATTGACGATATTATCGTCCGGGACTTCCACATTGATCGCATAGTCTATCTTCTGTCCCATCTCTGAAAGAGCTTTGTCAAGAGCCTCTGCCTGCGGGATCGTGCGCGGGAAACCGTCGAGCACATATCCGTTCGCACAGTCGTCCTGCTGTACTCTGTCCACCACCAGATCCACAACCAGCTCATCCGGCACGAGAAGGCCCTGATCCATGTAGGTTTTAGCCTTTTTCCCGAGCTCTGTGCCGTTTTTGATGTTGGCACGGAAGATATCGCCCGTGGAGATATGCGGGATGGAATACTTCTCTGCAATCTTCTTCGCCTGAGTCCCTTTTCCTGCACCCGGTGCGCCAAGCATGATAATCTTCATAATCTAACCTCCGATCTTTTTGTTAATTGATTGTGTATATTACAACACTCGGTGAGCGCATTCTCAAAATCGCACTTACGTGCTTACCGCGGCTACGCCGAGTTATTGCTTCAAAACGCCATGAGCCCGCGATATTTCACTCTCTCATCGAGCAAAACACAGCGAGCTTAAAACGGCTTAATATCCCAGAAAGCTATTTGTCATGTTGCTTCCTTTATTATTTAAGAATCCTGTATAATTTCTCACGAGCATCTGGGACTCGATCTTTTTGATCGTGTCAAGCACAACTCCTACGATAATGATCAGCGACGTACCTCCGAAAGAAACGTTTGCGCCAAACACACCGTTGAAGAAATACGGGACCACCTGAACGATGATCAGTCCGCATGCGCCTATGAAAATAATGTAATTCAGAATCTTCTGCAGATACTCTACCGTCGGTTTACCCGGACGGATACCGGGGATGAAACCGCCGCTTTTCTTCATATTGTTTGCGATCTCAAGCGGATTGAAAGTGATCGACGTATAGAAATACGCAAAAAATATGGTAAGCAGAATATATACCACGAGACCGATCGAATAAATCGGATGCTCAGGATCACACCAGTTGTTGGAGTTCATGCCTGCAAGTATCTGACTTCCGATCCCTGTTCCATTGCCCGCTCCGATAAACTGCGCGATAACGATCGGCGTCTGCATCAGCGAAGATGCAAAAATAACCGGGATAACTCCGGCTGTATTCACACGGAGCGGGATATGTGTAGACTGCCCGCCGTACGTCTTTCTGCCCTGTACTTTCTTGGAATACTGCACAGCGATCCTTCTCTCTCCGCTTTGAAGCAGAACTACGAAAATAACAACCGCAAGGATCACTGCCAGGATGATCAGAGCTGCGAGTCCTGCCTGTGCAATCTTCTTGCCCGAGACGAACTGCTGGTACAGCGTTGTAAGATCCTGAGGAAGACGGGAAAGAATATTGATCAGAAGTACGATCGATATACCGTTTCCGACGCCATTCTCCGTAATACGCTCACCGATCCACATCAGAAACGCGCTTCCCGCAGTGAGTGTGCACACCACGATCGCACAGTCGACAAAGCTGTAATTCTCGAGAAGTCCCTGACGTCCGAGTCCTACTGCGAGAGCAGTGGATTCGATCAGCGCAAGTCCTACCGTCACATATCTTGTGATCGCCGCGATCTTCTTTCTTCCTTCCTCGCCCTCCTTCTGCATATCCTCAAGCTTCGGGATCGCAATTGTAAGCAACTGCATGATAATGGAAGATGTAATGTAAGGCGTGATACTCAGTGCAAATACAGAAAAATTTGTAAAGGAACCGCCGGTGAACGCCTCAAAAAAATTGAATGCGTCACCGGTCTGCTGTTGAAAAAATTCCTGAATGAAAGTTGGATCTACCCCCGGAGTAGGGAGCTGGGATCCAAGCCTCACAACGACAAGCATTGCAAATGTATAGAAAATACGTTTTCTGATGTCTTCAATCTGAAATGCTCTCCGTACTGTCTTAAGCATTAGATCACCTCTGCTTTTCCACCAAGCGCTTCAATCTTCTCAGCGGCAGATGCGCTGAATGCATTTGCCTGAACTGTAAGCTTCTTAGTTAACTCTCCATTTCCAAGAATTTTTACCCCGTCTCTTGGGTTTTTCACAATCCCGCTCTCGATCAGCGTATCAACGGATACTGTAGCGCCGTCCTCGAATCTCTCAAGAGCTCCCAGGTTGATCGCCACGATCGTCTTGGAGTTCCTGCACGTGAACCCTCTCTTCGGGATCCTTCTGTATAAAGGCATCTGACCACCTTCAAATCCAGGTCTTGTCGCACCTGAACGGGCTTTCTGTCCTTTGTGGCCTTTGCCGGCTGTCTTGCCGTTTCCTGAACCATGTCCGCGGCCTCTTCTGAAATTATCACTCTGTTTAGAACCGTCTGCCGGTCTTAAGTTTGATAAGTCCATGACGTTACCTCCTTATCTTTTTATGCCTCTTCTTCAACCTT
>CASFID010000066.1 GCA_949294665.1 uncultured Eubacteriales bacterium | reverse complement strand
TGTCAGGATGCCCTTCTCCAGGTCTCTCTGGATATAGATATCAAGGAATGTAGAAATACGTCCTACACTCATTGCAGCTCCGTTCTGTGTCTTGATCGCCGCGAGGTATCCGAAATACAGCCACTGTACAGCCTCTTTTGCGTTTGTCGCCGGCTTGGAAATATCGTAACCGTAGACAGAAGCCATTTCCTTCATTCCATTGAGCGCGCGGATCTGATCAGCGATCTCTTCGCGGAGACGGAAATCCGTTCCCTTCATTCCATGTCTCTCATACTCAACAAAATCAGACTGTTTCTTCTCGATCAGGTAATCAATACCGTAGAGGGCCACACGGCGGTAGTCGCCTACGATACGTCCTCTTCCGTATGTGTCCGGAAGTCCTGTGATGATCTTGTTGTGACGTGCTTTTTTCATCTCAGGTGTATAGATATCAAATACTGCCTGGTTGTGTGTCTTGTGATATTTTGTAAAAATTTCATGCAGTTTTTCACTCGGAGTATATCCGTAAGTTGTACAAGCCTGCTCCGCCATCTTGATTCCGCCGTACGGCATGAATGCTCTCTTGAGCGGTTTATCTGTCTGAAGTCCTACTACCTGTTCCAGGTCTTTCATATCTTCGTTGATGTATCCCGGTCCATAAGCTGTCAGTCCGGAAACTACTTCTGTCTCCATATCAAGGACGCCGCCTTTTGCACGCTCCTCTTTCTGAAGTTTGGAAAGTTCTCCCCAAAGTTTATCTGTCGCCTCTGTAGGACCTGCAAGGAAAGACTCATCTCCGTCATACTGAGTGTAATTGTGCTGGATAAAGTCACGCACATTCACTTCCTCTTTCCAGAGATGTCCCTCAAAACCTGCCCACTGGCCGAAATCCACCTTTGCCATTCGTAAATCCTCCTCTTACTGAATCCCCATGCCTGTTGGTTTCATTTGTATCTTCTTTATATCGCGCCGGACGATCAATATCCGGATAACTTACATGCGCTAGTATAGCATTGAGTAGACAAAAACGCAATAGTTATTATGATAATCGTTATCAAATTTAGCCATTGTATCCATTTTTGTGCAAAACAACCTATTTTTACTATATTTTGTAGCTGTAAATATACATCACCACTTTTTATTGTGGATTGATACTTTTTTCACATTTTGGTATAATATAACATCAGGACTTGCAAAGTGTTCGGCTCTCACCGGGAAATAATTCTGAAAGGTGTCAGACAAATATGAAAATAAGAAAATCAGCGCTCAATGAACTGGGACTTCTCACGAAAATGTATGAAAATGCCCGCCTTTTTATGGCGGGCCACGGCAATCCGGCGCAATGGGGGCAGAGCTACCCGAAACAGACGCTCATTGCCGCCGACATTGAATCCGGCTGTTCCTATGTATGCGAAGAACACGGCCAGATCATCGCCGCATTCTACTACAGACAAGGCCCGGATGACACATACCGCCGCATCTACAGTGGAGATTGGCTCAATGAGCAGCCGTACGGAGTCGTCCACCGCATCATTTCCGACGGTTCGGTCAAAGGGGCGGCCTCTTTCTGTCTCAACTGGGCTTTTGAACAGTGCGGCAATCTGAAGATTGACACGCATCGGGACAACTATATCATGCAGCATCTTCTCGAGAAAAACGGATTCAGATACTGCGGCATCGTCTACACCGAAGACGGCAGTGAACGTATGGCATACCAGAAAGCCCCCCTGTGACATCCCCCTGTGACATAGGTTTCAGTAGTGGATCACAACCGGCGTCCCGATCTCCAGGATCTCATACAGCGCAGAGGCCTGATCAAGCGGCATATTAATGCAGCCGTGGGATCCGATTCCCGGCGTCTGATTCAGATTCCCCCCGAATGCGGCCTGCCATGTAGCGTCGTGCAGTCCGATCCCTGTCCATGTCACCCGCATCCAATAGTTGACCGGCGTCTCGTAAGACGGTTTTCCTGTGGCCGGATTGGTAGAACCGACCAGCACCGTATTTCTCAGTTTCTCCAGTACAGAGTACGTTCCTTCCGGCGTGATCCTCTCCGGAATCGGCTCTCCCGTGACTACGTCGGTCTCCAGAGCTATCTCCCCGTCTACCACATACCACATATGCTGTTCACTCAGATCCACGTCTACATACATATCTCCCCAGTCCGGCATCGTGTGCACGGCAGCCGTTCCCCCGATATAATACTCCGGTTCTCTCTCCAGTGTCTTTCCATTCTCCACCGCATCCATGATCACATCAAACTCGGCATCCTCATTGATCGACCATCCATATGTACCGCCCTTTACCGTAGCTTCTTTGCCCGCAGGGGTAATAAAGGATCTGGTCGTCCCTACCGTATCGTATTTATTCCCAAACTCCTCGAGCCACAGTCTGACCGCATCTTCGTCGATCGACACCTGCATCTTGTCATCAACGGTAAGCCAGCCGGAGATTACGGACGCATCCACGACCACCTCTTCACTCATCGGATACACGATCCTGGCGCTGCTGTACTCGTTCATGATGTCACACGCCTGTTGTACCTCAGCAGATTCAGATGTGTAAGCGGGCAGCGCGTAACACTCCTCGCTCTCCAGATCAAGTGTGTCGTCAAATTCGGTAAGAGCCTCTGCTATCTTTTTTTCCAGCATATCTTTGTCGATGGCCGTACCATACTGCTCGGGCTCGACGATAAACTGTCCGCCGTCGAATCTCGGATAAGCTGAAGTCGCAGGTGTCTGTTCCCCTGTAACCGCTTTCAGAGACTCTATCCTGGATTTGAGCGCTTCTTCATCATAGGATACCCGTATCTCCACATTTCTTCGGTCGCTTTGAAAAAGAGCGGCAGGCCACAGGAAAGCATTCTGATCTTTCAGGATCTCCTGTGCGTCGGAGTCCGGCTCATATTTCATGGAAATCTCAGCCCCTTTGATCTCTTCCGTATCTCCTTTGATACCGGTCAGCACAAGTCCGTATCCGCTCACATCCTGCGCGAACAGTTTCTCCGCCTGCTCTGCCGTCTTCGCCGAGAGATCATGTCCGTTGATCACAGTACGCGGAAGATAATGGCTGCCGAAAAAAGCGGCGCCCCCGAGGTAGATCACAACTGCGATCCCCACGATACAGGCGGCCGCGCGCAGCAGTCTGCGGCGTCCGGCCGTCGCTTCCTTTTCTGTTTCATTTACTTCTGTTACTTCTGTCTTTTCTTCATTTTCCATATCCCGCCTCACCTCATACGCATTATATCCATATGCGCTACATTACTATCTTATAAATATCCCCAGGACTTTTCAAGAAAAATCTTAGAGAACGAGCGCTTACTTTTGCACGAAAACAGGCGGAGTTGATGCAGCCTCTGCTGTCACTCCGCCCATTCGGAACATCATTTCAAACGGCAGTCCGCCGGATCTTTCAGCGTCTCACTCTCCAAACCGTATCCTGATATACGACCGTATCTCCTCCACGCATTTCTCAAATCCGAGCTTGCCGCTGTTCAGGCACAAGTCATAATTTCTCGCGTCAGCCCACTCGTGACCAGTATGATAACGGTAGAAATCACCCCGGTATTCATCCGTCTTCTCGATGAACTTCTGCATCTCTTTCTCGCTCATGCTGTGTCGTTCCATAGCTCTCTCCATGCAGAACCTTCTGTCCGCATGGATAAACAAACTCACTACATTGGGATAGTCCTGGAGTATATAATCCGCGCATCTTCCAATGATAACGCACGACTCCTTTGCAGCCAGATCCTTTATCACTTTTGCCTGGTAGTTGAACAGATTATCATCCGATGTAAAACCTTTGTCCTCCGGCGGGAGCAGTTCTCCGTCATAAGGACGGTTCAGGATACGGAACCATCCGGCATGGCGTATCTTCTCATCTGACATACCGAAAAGCCGTTCATTGATCCCACTGTCCTCCGACGCCATTCTGAGGATCTCGCGGCTGTAACAGTTCACCCCGAGTTCCTGAGCCAGCATCGCTCCAATGGTCTTTCCTCCGCTTCCGTACTGTCTTGAGATCGTAACAACGATATTTCTCATAAACTGCACCTCCTCATCTCTTTTCCGGCTCTTGTGATGCGGCCGCTGTTTCCCGCACAGATCATACGGCGCTGCGCATCCGTCGCCTCTAATATATCATTCTCCAAGATATGCTTTCTTTATCGCTTCATCTTCCAGCAAATCCTTCGCATTTCCTGAAAGGACGATTTTCCCCGTCTCCAGCACGTATGCTCTGTTCGCGATCGACAAGGCTTTCTTCGCATTCTGCTCTACAAGGAGGACCGTAGTCCCGCTCTCGCTCACCGAACGGATAATGTCGAAGATCTCATTAACCAGGATCGGGGAGAGTCCCATGGACGGTTCGTCCATCAGGATAAGCTTTGGCTTTGACATAAGCGCCCGCCCCATCGCGAGCATCTGCTGCTCACCGCCGCTTAGAGTTCCTGCCATCTGGTTCTTTCTCTCTTCCAGTCTCGGAAATCTTTTATATACCTGATTCAGACTCTCTTCTATCTCGCCTTTATCCTTGCGTGTATACGCTCCCATCTTCAGATTCTCATACACGCTCAACTCCGCAAATACGCGCCGCCCCTCCGGCACGTGCGCCATTCCCATAGATACGATCTTGTGTGCCGGGACCTTGGTAATGTCCTTTCCTTCGAAGATCACATGTCCGCTTTTCGGGGAGATCAGTCCGGTTATCGTATGCAGAGTCGTTGTCTTGCCTGCCCCGTTCGCCCCGATCAATGCCACGACCTCTCCCTTGTTGACCTCGAAAGAGATGCCCTTGATCGCCTGGATGACGCCGTAATATACCTGCAGATCCTTGATTTCCAGCATTGCCATGATCATTTCCCTCCTATTCTCCCAGATATGCCGTTATGACCTGAGGATCATTGAGAACATCCGCAGTAGCGCCCTGGCAGAGCACTTCACCGAAGTTCAGCACCGTCAGTTTCTCACAGATACCGCTTACCAGTTTCATATCATGTTCGATCAGGAGGATCGTCATGTGGAATCGCTCCCGCACGAAGCGGATCATATCCATCAGGTCGCCGGTCTCGTTTGGATTCATACCTGCCGCCGGTTCATCAAGAAGCAAAAGCTTCGGCTCCGTTGCGAGCGCTCTGGCGATTTCAAGCCTCCTCTGCTGTCCGTATGGAAGATTCGCCGCAGTCAGGTCGGCGGCGTCCTCCAGA
Source organism: uncultured Eubacteriales bacterium (assembly GCA_949294665.1). Lineage (GTDB taxonomy): Bacteria > Bacillota > Clostridia > Lachnospirales > Lachnospiraceae > Mediterraneibacter. Next base: position 16,556 of record CASFID010000066.1, on the reverse strand, counting down.
TCGAACACTTTCAGCAGTTCCATCGCCTGTTCGTCCATCTCCTTTTCTATCTTCCGGTATTTCGGGAGACGCAGGATCCCTTCGAGTGTTGTATAATGATGCTTGTTGTGCAGTCCGACTTTTACATTATCCAGAACGCTGAGCTGCTTGAACAGCCGGATATTCTGGAATGTTCTGGCAATCCCGTCTCTGTTGATATCGATCGTCTTTTTCCCGGTAATATCTTTCCCGTCCAGAGTGACCTTTCCGGTATCCGGTTTATATACCCCGGTGAGCAGGTTGAACACCGTCGTTTTCCCTGCGCCGTTCGGCCCGATCAGACCGTAAAGTTCCTCTTTTTCTATCGATATGTCAAACGCATTCACTGCACGGAGACCGCCAAATGAAATGCCCAGATTTTTTACTTCCAGTAATGCCATTATTTCACAGCCTCCTTTTTCTTTCTCCCAAATGTGAGATATTTTTCCCTCCACTCGATCGCTTTGGGCGCCCAGTTAAAGAGCATCATAAGGATCAGCACGATCGCATAGATAAGCATCCGATAGTCCGAAAGTCCTCTCAGAAGTTCCGGCAGGAGCGTAAGGACTACGGCCGCTATGATCGAGCCTCTGATATTGCCGATGCCTCCCAGCACGACGAATACAAGTATCATGATGGACTGATTGTAGCCGAAATTGTTCGTGTTCGCCGTCAGCGTGGACAGATTATGTGCATAGAGTACGCCCGCTCCCCCGGCCAGCGCCGCCGATATCGTAAACGCCATCAGCTTATATTTTGTGATATTGATCCCCACGGACTCGGCCGCGATCCGGTTGTCACGGATAGACATGATCGCTCTTCCGTCCCGTGAGTTGATCAGGTTAATAACAATGAAAAGAGTGATAAGTATCATGATGAAGCCCGTAAGGAACGTAGCGTCCTGGGGCGTGCCTGTTATCCCCTGAGGTCCGTTCACAATGACCATGCCGTCGGGCTCCATGTTCAGGGACATCGCGTCTTTTGTAGAGAAATGGAACCCGCTGGAGTCCTTTCCGATAAACAGAACATTGACCAGATTCTTTATGATCTCGCCGAACGCCAGTGTCACGATCGCCAGATAGTCACCTTTCAGGCGAAGCACCGGGATCCCGATGATAATGCCGAACACCGCCGCCACTACAATACCGATGAGCATAGCCAGAAGAAACCGCACCGCTCCGTTCTCGATCACATCCCGCATACATTTAGAGAAAAACGCACTGGAAAACGCGCCGACACACATGAATCCCGCGTGTCCCAGACTGAGTTCTCCCAGGATGCCCACTACAAGATTCAGGGATACTGCAAGGATGACATAGACGCACAGAGGCACCATAAGTCCCTCGAGCAGACTCGAGACGCTCCCTGTACTTATCAGGATCTGCATGATTACAAACGCCGCGATCACGATGCCGTATGTTATAAGATTACTTTTTGTATTTTTATTCATTTTCTTCAGCATATCGTCCACCTACACTTTCTCCTGAATCTTCTTGCCTAAAAGTCCTGTAGGTTTTACTAAGAGCACGATGATCAGGACTGCGAATACAAGTGCGTCTGCCATCTGCGAAGTGATGTATGCCCTGCCGAAAATCTCAATAATGCCAAGGAGAAGGCCTCCGATGAACGCTCCCTGTATCGATCCGATGCCGCCGAATACCGCTGCTACGAACGCTTTGATACCAGGCATGGCGCCAGTGTACGGTGTCAGGCTCGGATAAGCCGAACAGTACAGAACGCCCGCCACAGCCGCCAGCGCAGAGCCTATGGCGAAAGTCAGCGCTATCGTCCCATTCACATTGATACCCATGAGCTGAGCCGCTCCCTTGTCCTCAGAGACAGCTCTCATGGCCTGTCCGGGTTTTGATTTCTGTACAAATAAGACAAGCACCGCCATGATGATAAGACATGCCACGATCGTGACCACTGTCACTCCCGATATGCTGAGCTGTCCTCCGGCAAATGTAAGCCCGCTCCACTTGATGACCGACGGGAACGTCTGCGCGTTCGCGCCGAAGATAAGAAGCGCGCTGTTCTGAAGCAGATAGCTGACGCCGATCGCTGTGATGAGCACCGCCAGAGACGATGACGCATTCCTGAGAGGCTTATATGCAATGCGCTCGATCACAACGCCGAGCACAGTACATACAACGATCGAGATGATCACTGCCATTACAGGTGACATCCCCGCCTGAGACATCGCGATGAGCGCCATATATGCGCCGACCATAATAACGTCTCCATGGGCAAAATTAAGCATCTTCGCAATACCATAGACCATGGTATATCCAAGAGCAATGATCGCATAGACGCTTCCCAGACTCAATCCGTTGATCAAATACGATATAAAACTCATATCCATTCCCTTCCATTTCATTCCAAAACTACTGTTCACGTACTGCATCTCCGTCGGGAAATGCTTTTCCGACATCATCTGATTATACCACATGGTTCTTCGTCTTACAACAGAAAAATCGAGCACACTCGGTTTTCTCATCCCGAATGTGCCCGTTCCCTGACTGTTTTAATACTCTATCTGGTTTCCCACTTGCGGTAGATCGCTTCCAGAGCATCCACCACTCCGTCAACGCCGAGCAGGCTCGCATTGAACATCATCCCGTTGGCGTCGATGCCTCCCCACTCTCGTTTCGTACGCGCCTCGTAATAATTTTTTCTGTCGCGGTCAGTCTTTCGGATCTTGTCCGCCGCCTGCTTCTCCGTCAGCTTATAGAGTTTCATGATCCGGCGGATACGGTCCTCCTTATACGCATAGATGAATGTATTGATACAGTTTGAATAATCTCCGAGAACATAGTCCGCACATCTCCCCACAAAAATTCCCGGTCCTTCCTCCGCCAGCTTGCGGATGATCGCAGACTGCCGGTCAAACACACGGTCCGTCAGCGTCTTTCCCGACTCGTCGCTGTTCATAAATACCCGGTATTCCAGACTGCTGGACGCATAGGCTGACAGAAATCTTCCGAGGATCGTCTCGTCTACCTTCGTCGCGTCTTCATTGCTGATGCGCAGCTCCTGAGCCGCCATGCGGATCAGATTGTGATCATAGAGCGGGATGTCAAGCCTCTCTGAAAGTTTATTCCCGATCTCGTGACCGCCGCTTCCGAATTGTCTTCCGATCGTAATGATGGTATGCTGCATCATATCTGTCACTCCTCTCTGCATATCGCTGCATTTTTCACGCCGGAAATCCTTCTCAGCCCATCGGACTTCCGGCTTTTTATTTATAGTAAGATTATACCATCATTCCGCGGAATCCGCTATCTCTTTTCTTTTCCGCTGACAATCCCATAGTATCCTTTCGATGTGATATTGTACACGATCACATAAAGGATGGTGAACACAAGATAACAACATACCGTCACAATGATGAGCAGACTCTCCTCGGTGGCCGACATAAGGAGAAGGATCTTGGAGATCAGCGGAAATGCAAAGGCGAGGTGGACGCCCGCCATAACAAGCGGCAGGAAAAATACAGTCAGTACCTGAGAGTTAATGCTCTGTTTTACTTCTTTCTGACTCATCCCCACTTTCATCAGGATGTCGAAACGGTCCTGATCCTCATATCCTTCCGAGATCTGCTTGTAGTACATGATGAGCACTGTACCGAAAAGGAACACTGCTCCCAGCAGCACGCCCAGGAAAAAAAGCCCTCCGTTTATAGCGATAAGGTCCGTCCTTCCGCCGGCCTTTGAATCAATGTAATAGTGCGGATAATCTACAGCGTCCGCCGTCTTGTTCCCGGCATTTTCCTCACCGCCCGTCAGTTTACCGATCCTCTCCAGTATCGTATTATAGATTTCAGTCTGTTTCTCATCGCCGCAGGCCAGATCAAAGCCGTAGCTTTCCTCAATATAGGTAAGGGAAATACTGCCGTCCTCTTTTGCCAGAGAGTTTCTGTATTCTTCAATCTGCCGGATCACAGACATATCTTTCACTACGATAAAATATGCGCCGATGACGTTAGCCTGCGCCGTTCCGTCAGGGAAAGGCGGCTGGTCCAGCAATTTTACGTTCCAGGCGCCGCATCCTGCGATCGATATCGTATCATAATCATACTCCGCCTTGAACGGATACAGCAGAAACTCTCCTTCGGACATCTCCGCGTTCTCACCGGAGAGACGATTGTAGTCCTCCAGGCTGATCATATAGACGCTCCGGATCGAGTCCACGTCCCCCGTCCCCATTTCGGCAAGTCCTCCGTCGCTCAGCCTGAACTCGTTCCCGGACTGAAATCCCGCCATACTGTACACATGGAAGTCCTCGATATTCTCCGCAGTCTCACTGTATTCTTCAAGCACATCGTCCACGATCTCTTTATACGGCTCTGTCTCTCTGTAGTCAGCCGATCTGAATTCCATCGTGATATCATGAGGATAGCGGCTCTGTATGGCGTCTTCTGTCTGCGCGTAGAGACACACGGTCGACGAAACTGTAACGAGCACCATCGTCGACAGGATACAGATGGATGCAAGTCCCGCACCGTTTCGTTTCATCCGGTAGACCATGGATGAAAGCGAGACGAAATGCTTCGTCTTATAGTAGTAGCGTTTATTTTTCTGAAGCAGCCTGCACAGCGCCACAGATCCTGAGATAAACAACAGGTACGTGGCAAAGATGACCATAACCACCGCAACAAGGAACATAACGATAGCTGACATCGGATCAATGACCGCCACCGCCAGATAATATGCTCCCGCCAGGAGCACGGCGCCTGCGAGCGCAAGCACCCAGTTTGCTCTGGGCGGCTTCTCTCCTACATTCTCGCTCTTTAGCATCTCGGCCGGACGCAGCCGGAAGATATAGAAGATCATCCGGAGCATGATCAGGAAAAAGATCGCAAGAAAAAGTACCGACGCAACTATGATCGGCCTGGACTCTATGCGGATGCTAAAACCGGTCTCCCCGCCCAGGATACGGATCGCGGCAAGCTCAGCCAGTTTGGAGAAGAGGATGCCCATGACAAGTCCGGCAAGAATGGAGATCAGCGCTGTCAGGATATTCTCCCATATAAGGATCTTGACCAGATTACGTTTCCCCATCCCCAGAATGTTGTACAGTCCGAACTCTTTCTGTCTCCTTCGGATCAGAAATGAATTCGTATAATAGAGAAAGATCAGAGAAAAGATCGCAATCACAAACACACCCATCCCAAGAAAGGACTGGAGCATATCCCCTCCGCGCACCGCCGTGAAGTCGGCAGAAAACCCCAGATAATAAACAATATAAAACATCATGATCATGCAGATACAGGTGAGAATGTACGGAAAATACAGCTTCCGGTTCTTCATGATCCCGTCTTTCGCCAGTCTGATATAAAATCCGCCCCTCATCGCCTGTCACCACCTGTCGCAAGTATCGTAAGCGTATCGGATATCTTCTGGTAGAGCTGCTCATCCGACATGTTTCCTCTGTAGACCTGATGGTATACTTCGCCGTCACGGATAAAAAGAACTCTCCCCGCCCTGCTCGCTGCCTTAACAGAATGCGTTACCATAAGTATCGTCTGTCCCTGGCGGTTGATCTTCGCGAAGAGCGCCAGGAGTTCATCCGTTGACCGGGAATCCAACGCTCCCGTAGGTTCATCCGCCAGAATGATGCGCGGATCTGTGATCAGCGCTCTTGCCGCCGCCACTCTCTGTTTCTGACCACCGGAGATTTCATAAGGATACTTTTCCAGCAATGGCGCGATCCCAAGCTCCTTAGCGATGGGCATGAGCTTCTTCGTCATCTCTTTGTACGTTTCCCCTTTGAGCACAAGCGGCAGAAGGATATTGTCTTTTACATTGAATGTATCCAGGAGATTGAATTCCTGGAATACAAAGCCCAGATTATCCCGGCGAAACTCCGAGATATTCTTGTCTTTGATCACGGAAAGCGGATTTCCGTCCAGGAATACCTCGCCCTCTGTCGGCTTGTCTAAAGCAGCAAGCAGGTTGAGGAGTGTTGTCTTTCCACTTCCGCTCTCCCCCATGATCGCCACATATTCGCCCTCCTCCACGGAAAAATTCACACAGGAAAGCGCCTGCACCTGAGTCCCGCCAAACCGTGTACGGTATACCTTCTTCAGATTCTTCACTTCCAAAACAGTCATGAAACTGACCTCCTTCATGTTTTCTGGACTCAGTATAGCAGAGCCGTCCGGTACCACGACATCGAATCCTGTGACAATCCGGCCGGCCCATGTGACGCTTTTGTCACACTCCAGCTCACACATGCAGAAGAAGCGTCAGTTCTGTGCTCGCACAGGGGGCTGACGCTTCTCCTGCATGTAGGGAGCGCCGCATGATGAGCAAAACAGCCGCGTATGCGGCAGTTAGTACCGCAGGTACGGTTTTGCGAGTACGCAGGCGGCGCGGGCGCGGGTGAGCGGACGACGCGGGTGGGCAGACGGCGCGAATACGCGGGCGCTTACTCTCCCTGGAACGGGTATGTCTCCAGATCGATGATAAACCTGCTGCCCTTTCCCGGTTCCGACTGTACCAGAAGCCGGTGTCCCAGCCTGTCGGCCGCTGTTCTGGCCAGATACAGTCCGATCCCTGTAGACTTCTTATCCATCCGTCCGTTGTATCCTGTGTATCCCTTTTCAAAGATCCGTGGAAGATCCTCCGCGGAGATACCGATGCCGGTATCCGAGACCGCAAGGCGCTTCTTATCATCTGCCGAGATCGTGACCGTGCCTCCTCCCGGAGTGTATTTCACTGCATTGGACAGAAGCTGTTCAATGATAAAAGAGAGCCATTTCTCATCTGTCAGAACACGTTCCTCTGCCCCGTTGTAAATAAGGCGGATCTTCCGCCGGATAAACTGCCCTGCGTATTTACGCACTGCCCTGCGGACAATATCATCCAGCTCATATTCTGCAATAACGAGATCTGATGCACCGTCGCCAAGCCGGATATAGTGCAGCGCCATCTCTGCATACTGTTCGATGCGGAACAACTCTGACGAAAGCTCCCTGTTCTCCTGCGTATCTTCCTGCTGCAGCATGACGCGCATGACCGCGATTGGAGCTTTGATCTGATGCACCCACACGGCATAGTAATCATTCATGTCTTTTCTGGCGTTATCCCATTCCTCTTTCCTCGCGCGGTTCGCCGCCTCCTCCCGGAACACAAGATCCTGATAATCCTGTTCGGTCAGACTGTCAGCCCGTGGAAGATACTCCGCGCACGGCGAATTCCCCGGTTTCAGCCGTTCCAGTTCAATATGTTTCCTCCGAAATCTCAAATACCCAAGCACTAAGAATATAAGACCGAACACGGCCGACAGGAGGATCGGATACCACGCTGCTTCCACGGGAATGCCGTACAGGGCGAACACACCCGCAAACGTCGCCGCACTCATAAGCGCCCACAGCCACACATAGCGGCAGTCACACAGATATCTGAAAAACCGTTTCATGCTCTTATCTCCCCTCTGTATCCTGCATGATGATATATCCCTCACCGACCTTTGTCGTAATAAACTCTGTCAGTCCTGCCTTCTCAAGCTTTTTTCTGAGACGGGCGATATTGACCGTCAGTGTATTCTCCTCGATATAATTGTCCGTCTCCCACAGTTTCGTCATGAGAGTATCCCGGCTTACCAGCCGGCCTTTATTTTCCATCAGAGCCTGCAGGATGCGGAACTCATTTTTCGTCAGATCGATCTTATTTCCCTCATAGGTGAGCGTCGTGTCGTACAGGTTGAGTATCGCCCCTTTATGCTCCAGGACAGGGATCTTCCCCGCCAGATCATAGGTCCTGCGGAGCACCGCCTGGACTTTCGCCGTCAGCACGCTCAAGTCAAAAGGCTTTGCCACAAAGTCGTCCCCTCCCATATTGACCGCCATGATAATATTCATATTGTCAGCGGCAGAGGAGATAAATATGATCGGCACATTGGAGATCTTTCTGATCTCGCTGCACCAGTGATAGCCGTTATAAAAGGGCAGAGTGATATCCATGAGCACAAGATGAGGATCATATCCGGTAAATTCTGTGAGCACATTCTGGAAATCCTGCACGTACTCCGCCTCGTTCCCCCACATTTTCATTTCTTTTTGTATCGCCTGCGCCATGGGCAGATCGTCTTCCACGATAAATATTTTATACATAATACCTCCTTTAACAGACAGATCGGTGCACAGCAGGCAGAGCGCCGCCGTACACCGACCAGTATTTACATTTCACTCTTCTTCCAGTATCTTCATCGCGATATCGCCGTCACCGCTGATAGAGAATCCGACCTTTTCATAGAAGCCGGTCATCAGTTCATGATACTGATCCGGCCCGGTATATCCAAGAGGGGCCAGCTCATAGCCTGTCGGCGCAGTGATCAGCGTCACGCCCTTTTTCCCGAGCTGATCCGTTATCTCATTGATGCATACAGTGCCATATCCTTTTCCTCTCAGTCTGAAATCCGTCAGATAATACTCTATGATCTCTGCCTTTGTCCTGCTCTCCAGAATATACTCCAGACGAAACACCTGATATCCGTTCTCAAACACATCCACCCTCTGAGGACGGTACTGGAATTCAAGAATATGCGCACTCTTATCTTTGATCGTAACGGCGCGGAAATATTCTTTTCTTAAGTATACTGCTATCGACATTTTCTCACCTTGTCTTTCTGAAAGCCGGTGCTCCCCGGTATTCTCTGTACGTCGCTCCGGATCTATGCGTCCGCTTTCTGCCCGTCCTCCGGTTTCTTTCGCTTTGCCACCTGAAGCTGTACATTTACTCCCAGAGGATTGATCACCACTCCTCTGGAGGCGCCCACCAGGATATCCGGTATCTTCGCTGCCGGGACGACCGCCGTCCGCATCTTCTGTCCCTTGCTGAACTTCTGAAGCTCGAGCATATCGGTAAACACCGGCTGATAGATATCGCCGTTCTTTTGTTTCAGGACCGGGATCTGTTTATCTTCCTGGATCGCGATGATAAAAGTCCCCTTGCTGTAATGGGCCAGCAGTTCTTCCTGAAGCTCTTTTAGTTCCTCTGTCGGCTGCGGCTTCGCCTGACGGCGCATCTCCTGCATGAAATAGATCGCGGTCAGATGAAGCGCCGGATTCTCGACAAACTTTTTTCCTTCCGGGAGCTGTTCCGGCGTTTTTCGCACGACCAGATCCGGAAGCTGTATGCTGATCTGCGTATCGGTCCCATAGTTCACCGCAAGGCAGTTCACTCCCATCGTATACAGTCCCGTATAAAAGGGCAGGAGCTGCTTATCCTCAAGCTTTGCCACTGCCGTCAGATATTTCTGTTCCATAAGCGCTCTGGCCTTGTCCTGAGCATCCTCGTTCCGGTAATACAGAAATACCTCGTCATCATATGTCTCTTCGTCACAGGCGACAAAAGGAAGCCTGGTAACACCCGACATTACTACATAGAGTTCTCCCGGATTTCTCAGAGCCGCCAGAGTCTCCTGTTTCGTCACTGTTGTACTGGTATGATCCATTGTTCTGTCTTTCCTTTCCATTGCCGGCGTCTCACACGACGCCGTATCTGATATCTGCCCTGCTATTGTATCATATCTTTCCCAACAGTTCCAATACATACGGGAGAAAGATGATACACCCGATGATCGCCGACACGATCGCGGCAAAGAGAACAGCGCCTGCAGCCGTATCTTTTGCGATCTTTGCCAGAGGCTTTTTCTCCTCCGTGACAAGATCCACGACCGCCTCAACAGCTGTATTTACAAGTTCAAGCGATATCACAAGCGCAAAGAGCAGAAGACAGATACACCACTGGGCGGCGGTAATATGGAACAAAGTTCCCGCCAGCGTCACCAATATCACAGCGATGCAGTGTATCTTCATATTCCGCTCGTTGCGTATCCCCGTCCATATCCCCTCAAATGCATATCCGAAACTCTCTTTGAGCGGGTTCTTTTTCCTGTCGTCCATAGTTTTTATCCATTCCCTTAACAATTATCGAAACACATGCTCCCGGCCGGCTCCTACTTCCGGGACAGCAGATGCCTGATAAACACATACATCACAATGATAAACGCCAGAACATACCCGAAGAATCCCAGCAGAGGTATGCCGAAGATCCTGGGCGTCATATTCGTCGTACAGATAATGCTGGAGCTGATCAAAAGCGCCATTACCCACAATCCCATAACGATATTACGGACAAGCCTCCGAAGAAGCTGCGCCAGTTCGTCCGTCACCTGGAGATCCAGATTCACCTTCGCCTGGCCCCGCAGGTATCCGCTCATCATATCCGACACCATCGACGGGATATCGAGCGCTTTACGGAGAGATCTCAGCACGCTCCTCCCGCTGCTTCTCAGTTCCTTTTTCAGATCAAAGTCGCGGAAAAATTTCCCGGACATATGGGCTGTGGCAATCTCCACCATATTGATATCCGGCGCGATGTCCGCAAGCACTCCTTCCATATGCGTCAGTCCGCGCGCCAGCATTGTAAGACCGTGCGGCATCTTGATCTTGTTGTTCTTCATGACGTCCATCAGATCTGTCATGACCGCCGCCACATTGATCTCCCCCATTTCGGTACTGCCGTATTTCGCAAGCAGTCCCTCAATATCTTCATATAACTTCCGCTGATCCGGGCGTTCCCTGAACTCTCCGATAGCGAGCACCGCCTGCTGGATCAGCCCGACGTCATTGAGCGCTACGCCCTGTACCGCTTTGCCGATCATCTTCCGGTCATGTTCTGTCAGTCGTCCCATCATGCCCATGTCGATCCATATGATCTTCCCGTCGCGGATCTTTACATTTCCCGAGTGTGGATCCGCATGGAAAAATCCGTCGTCCATGACCTGTTTGATGTAGTTGTCCACCAGTTTGCTGCCGATCTCCTTGAGATCGTACCCCGCCTCGATCAGCCCTTCCTTGTCATCTATTCCCAGGCCGTCGATATATTCCATCACCAGTATGTTCACTGTCGTGTACTGCTGATAGAGGATCGGCGTTCCGATGAAATTGACATCCTTATTCCGGCGGGCAAACTCTTCCATGTTGGAAGCCTCTGTGAGAAAGTTCATCTCGTCTCTGGTCACCGACCACATCTCGTCGAGCACAAGATCAAGATCCGCCATCCCCTTGATGCTGACAGGAGGCATCAGTCTTACAGCCTTATGAAGAAGATCGATGTCCCTCGACATTTTCTCATAGATGCCTTTTCGCTGGACTTTGACAACGACATCCTCCCCGCTTTTGAGCACTGCCCGGTGTACCTGTGCAATAGAGGCAGAGCCCTGCGGCTCTTCTTCTATCGAAGCGAATACTCTTCTCCAGGAGCGGCCATAAGATCCTTCTATCACAGAGAGCACATCGGCAAAAGGCATGGGAGTCACATCCGAGCAGAGCTTCATCAGCTCGTCGCAGTAACGTTTCGGCAGTATGTCCGAATGCATCGACATGATCTGCCCCAGCTTTATAAACGTAGGCCCAAGATCCTCCAGGATCGCCCTGAGCTTCTTCGGAGTGACTCCTCTTGTGATATTATGCTTTCTTAATACGGCAGTAATCTCGCGCAGTCTCGAATTGTATTCGATCGGCTCCCTTGTACTCATTCTTCCTTATTTTCTCCTGCCTCTTCGTTTTTTGTAAGTTCAGATTTAAGAGCTTCTCTCTGTTCCGGAGTCATCCTCTCAAGAAGCTGTGAGATATCCTCATCAGATATCGGTCCGTCTTCATTCTTTGCATTCTGCATCTCTTTTCCGACGGTCTCCTTTACTTTGTTCTTGATGTTGTGTTTCAGTTCTTCGTTAAGGACCTTTCCCTGCTCTACTGTCAGTTCGCCCTTTTCTACCATTTCGTCCAGCAGATCCTTTGACTTCTCCGCTGTGACTGCGACGGCTCCGATCCCTGCAAGGATAACTTTTTTAATATTATCACTGAATTTTTCCATGTCTATACTCCTTCCTATCATCCTTCTGCATACTTTTCCTTATACCGCTCGATGCATTCCTCGATCACCTGAACAGCCCCGATCGCACCGTCAAACTCATTTACCGCCGTTTTCTTTCCTTCGAGATCCTTGTACACGCTGAAAAAATGTCTGATCTCGTCAAAGATATGCTTCGGCAGCTCCGAGATATCCGTATAAGCCTCATATGTAGGATCCGCCCAGGGGATAGCGATGATCTTCTCGTCTCCCGCACCGCCGTCCGTCATCTTCATAACTCCGATCGGATAGCATCTCACTAACGTCATCGGCTCCAGAGGCTCCGAACACATCACAAGCACATCCAGCGGATCCCCGTCGTCTCCCAGTGTGCGCGGGATAAACCCGTAATTCATCGGATAATGAGTAGACGTATACAGCACTCTGTCCAGTATGATGAGCCCTGTCTCCTTATCCAGCTCGTATTTTTTCTTGCTGCCTTTTGATATCTCGATCACGGAAATGAAATCTGTCGGAAATATCCTCTCTTCACTGATATCATGCCATATATTTCCCATAACACCCTCCTGTTTGTTTTACCTTTCAGATCACAGGTACTCTCTGAGCACTTCCTGTACGGCAGAGCAGGCGGCTTCCTCATCCGTTCCCGAAGCCGTCACGCATATCTCGTCGCCACATTTTGCCCCCAGCGACATAAGCTGCATGAGTTGCTTTGCATCCGCCTGCTTCTCTCCGCTGCGCACGCTGATATCCGCCCCGTATTTCTGCGCTTCCTTCACAAGTATTCCGGCAGGTCTTGCATGGATTCCCACCCTGTCAGTGATAACATAAGTAAACGACTTCATAATGTTATCTCCTTTCCTCATAATCCGCCGCGGTTCCCGCGGCGTCGGGATACTTGACCATGTATCCCTTTCTGCACAGAGCAGTCTCTGTCCAGTATCTGTCTTAATTTTACCTCGGATGGAAGGTTACGTCCAGTAATATTTCGAGTTCTCTGCGGAATACCGTTTGCGTAAACAGCAAAAAAATCCGGAACCGGCGCGGGTTTACCGCTCCGGTTCCGGGATGAAACAATGGACATTATCTGGCCGCTTCTGCATCTGCCGCAGAGCCGAGGGTGATGCTCAGTGTCTGAGCTTCATATCCTCCGTTCCCGGAACGCTGTACTACAACGTCCACTTTCTCTCCGGCCGCATAATACTTGAGCACATCCTGGAGCTGCGACATACTGCTGATCGTACGGCCGTCCAGTTCGGTTATAACATCTCCTCTCTGCAGTCCCGCCTGATCAGCAGGTCCGTTCTCAACTACATTTGCCACAACAACCCCCGACGGGATACCGTAGAGTTGTGTCGCTTCTGACGAGACATCCGATCCCTGGATTCCCATGTAAGATGCTTTGCTTTCGTCTACTTTCTCTCTTGTCTCAAGATTCATCATCTCCTGCAGACTTTGCTGAGCTTTGTTGATCGGGATCGCGAATCCTACATTGTCCACAGACGCGCCGCTCATCGTAGTCGAACTCTTTGCTTCATTGATGCCTATAAGTTCTCCGTTCATATTCAGGAGCGCTCCGCCGCTGTTTCCTGAATTGATAGCTGCGTCTGTCTGGATCAGGCCGGTAGAATTGATCGTTGTTCCGCCGGCGTCAGTCAGTGTCAGATCACGGTCAAGTGCGCTCACATATCCGCTCGTCACAGACTGTCCGTAACCAAGTGCATTTCCAATGGCGACTACCTGGTCTCCAAGCTGCAGTTCATCTGAGTCGCCGATGGTAGCGACCTTTATCTGATTCATCGTGTCTTCCGGGATATCCGAAAGATTGACTGATACGACTGCGAGGTCGTTATTAACATCTGTTCCCTTTACCTGTCCTTCCACGCTCTGTTCATCTATAAACCCGACCGAAAGGCTTGTCGCTCCCTCCACTACATGATAATTGGTCGCGATCAGGAGCTCTGTGTCATTTTCTCCGACGATCACGCCGGTACCGGCACCTTCTACCTCATACTGCTGTGTTCCTCCGAAGAAACTCTGCATCTCTTCCACTGTCATTGTGGATATCGTCACGAGAGACGGCATTGCATTTGCCGCAACCTCTGACACGCTTCCCGTACTGCTCTCAGATGCGGAACCCGAATCTGAACCAGAATTGCTGGTCGTCTGTGTCTGGGACAGCTGTGTATGCTGCCTTCCACTTCCTCCTGCGAGAAATGTCCCGATGGAATTGACTCCGAACATGGTCCCGCCAGCGATCAGCCCGAATACAAGAGCCATAGATATTGTGACCGCCCACTTCTTACCGGTCGTCATCGGTTTTTTCGGCTTCTGCCTTCTGTCGTGCCCGGTTCCTCCTGCCGGACCACCTGTCGGTCCATACGCCGGTCCGTCATAAGGTGCGCCGCTATGAGGCGTTCCTCCCCCTGCGGTCCCGGCTGTGTCTCTGTTTAACTGTTCTCCTGTAAAATGATATTCACCGTTTCTATTTTCATTATTATAATATTGTTCACTCATTATCTTCTGCCTCTTTCCCTTTCTTTTGATCCTCATCGGATCTGTTTTTTCTTTACAGTCTATAAGATAGAAGATATTTGTGAAGAAATTATGAAAAAGATGACAAAAATGTGTGACACATCTAGACTTTCCCGACTACCTTTCCGTCAACGCACACTTCATATCCTCCGGCCATCGCTTTCAAATATATATACATCACGGGTTTTTGCCTGCCTATATCCGCTTTCTTCAGATACACTGTGATGTCCAGTTCATCCGGCAGCCCTCCCATATCTGTTGAAAATCGTATGGTCCGGAACGAATTATCCCTGCACATCCGCGCCACCTCACATGCGAACTCCGTCCGGTCATCAATAAAATCCGTATTCGCCACTACATTCAGTCTGCATCTCGTCCCCTTGCTCATACTGCTGACGGCATCCGGCCTGCCTTCCTGTTCCTGTCCGGCCGCAGCCCCCTCTCCTGTGCATGCGGCCTGACACACTGCCGCGGTCAGACAGAGGCAGAGTATAACAGCCTGTAATATCTTCAATCTGTTGCGCATTGATAGATCCGCTCCTTTATGTATCACTATTACAACCGATTATACATTTTATTTGAAATAAAATCAACAAAGATAGTGCATATATTGATACAAGGTGTTTTACAGACGTTACAGTTCACATAAGAAGTCTCGGCACATAGCGCAGAATAAAGCTCGTCAGCGCGGCAAATGTGCATGTGGGCGGAGGTCAGATGAGAACCGTAGCTCTTAGCCCGCATATGACGTACATGTCCGTCATGTGCGGCGACACAGAAAGGAGGGACAGATAAAGATGCCAAAACCAAGATCAACAACCGGAGAGAAAAATCTGATCAGCAAAAATCTTATAGAATTCAGAAAGGCCCGGAACTATTCGCAGCGGCTCCTCGCCTATCAACTTCAGCTGAAAGGATATGACATGGATAAGAACGTGATCACAAGGATCGAGACGAACAAGCGCTATGTCACGGATATCGAGCTGAAAGCGCTCTGTGAAGTGCTGGAAGTAACTTATGACGAGCTGATCGACGGGAAAGCAAAATAGAGTACCCCCTTTAGCATGTCCTCACGCTGCCCCTTGATCTTAATGCGTCCTGCGGGCGCCGGAGACATATGCAGCGCCAGAAATCCGAAAGCCCATATCATCGCCCACAATATCGATACGGACTTCAAATGCTTTGATACGATTCTGACCATCTGACGTCGGAAAGATCAAACGAAAACAGTGAATACAGGAGCTTTCCCTGAGAAATGAAAAAGAGCCTCTACCAATTTTTACACCGGTAAAGGCTCTTTTTTCTGTTTAATTACTTATCGTAATGCTCATGGTTAACAAAGGAGCACACCAAAAACTTGACAGACAACAGCACCATTATTCCAAAAAATAAAAAGTCTATTGACTTATGTACGAAATCGGATATAATAAAAATGTACGAAATCGGACAATTGAGAAGGAGGAAAAAATTTGCACTATTTAGAAACAGGGCAATATACCTATTTAGCAGGAGAAATCAACGCTTTATATCACGAAGCGGCTGTAAAAACGGGGATTTCGGATAGCGTTCAAAATATTTTATATGTACTCTGTGAGAAGGGTGGTAAATGTCTGCAAAGTGAAATAAGTAAACTTACAGGTATTAGCCGCCAGACAATCAATTCTGCCATTCGCAAATTAGAAAAAGAGGAAATCGTATATTTGAAACAAGGGAAAGGCAGAAATACAATTCTCTGCCTGACTGAAAAGGGAAAGAAATTTTCATCAGAAAAAATAATGCCTCTGCACGAGATTGAAAACAAAATCTGGAATGAGTGGACAGCGGAGGAACAGCAGCAATATCTGACGCTCACAAAGAAATATCGTGACGGATTAAGAAAATATCTGGAAGCCATGTTATAAAAGCAGAAAACAAAGTCTTTTGAAGGGAGGTGGCTTGATGTCGGCAGCAGCACAATAAGGGGACTATCACATTCGATATTGTCCCCTGTTTGAAAAACTATTTTGAGAATGAGAGGACAATTTGATATGGAAAAAGCACAAAAATGGAAATCGCAGTTTATGATTGTTGCATTGGGACAGGCAGTTTCAATGTTAGGAAGTCACGGTGTTCAGTTTGCTC
>CASFID010000065.1 GCA_949294665.1 uncultured Eubacteriales bacterium | reverse complement strand
ATCATCGACGGACTTCATGAGTTCAACCCGATGATGGGACATCGTGGATGCCGTCTGGCAGTCACATATCCGGAGATCGCAAAGATGCAGACAAGAGCTGTCATCCGTGCGGCTATCAAAGTGAAAAACGCTCATCCGGACTGGAACATCGTTCCGGAGATCATGATCCCGCTTGTTGGAGATGTGAAAGAGCTGAAATATGTTAAGAAATTTGTTGTTGCTACAGCTGATGAAGAAATCGCAGCAGCTGGAAGCGATCTGAAGTACGAAGTTGGTACAATGATCGAGATCCCGAGAGCTGCTCTTACAGCTGACGAGATCGCAAAAGAAGCTGACTTCTTCTGCTTCGGTACAAACGACCTTACACAGATGACATACGGATTCTCCCGTGATGACGCTGGTAAGTTCCTCAACGCTTACTATGACGCTAAGATCTTTGAGAACGATCCGTTCGCAAAACTGGATCAGACAGGCGTTGGCAAGCTGATGAACATGGCAATCGAGTTAGGAAAACCGGTTAATCCGAACCTGCACGTAGGTATCTGCGGCGAGCACGGTGGAGATCCGAGCTCTGTAGAGTTCTGCAACAGCATTGGACTTGACTATGTATCCTGCTCACCGTTCCGTGTACCGGTTGCAAGACTGGCAGCAGCTCAGGCAGCAATCGCTCAGAAGAACGCTTAATCGGAAACAGAATACGATAGATTCTATAATCCCGCCTCCGTATTAGAGGCGGGATTTTTCTGCATTTTTACAAATCTTTTATTACGGTTCCGTAATAGCTTTATCAAGAGAATGTAAAGAAATTTAAATGAAAGCAAAGTGTATTGAACGTCCTTTTTTTTAAATGTAGAATGTCTGAGGACTTGATTCCAATGTTTTACGATTTTAAAGGAGGTTTAAGTTGTATGGCAATGAAAAAGGTGAATTACAGAGTAAAAGCCGGAATCGCAGCTGTGGTGTTTGCCCTTGGCGGAAGCACTCTGCCCGGTAATGTCTGTATAAATGCACCTGCAACTGTTCAGGCAGAAGAAGGAACAGGAGCAGAGAGTGCGTCCCAGCAGGTAATAAATCTTAATACGAGCTGGAAATATCTTGACAATAACACAGATCCGGCAGCAGGGCTCGGCTCACTGACAGCCTGGACAGCGGCAGGGTTTGACGACAGCTCCTGGAAAGAGGCGGCAGGCAGCTTCGGCGCGAAGAGAGGAGAGCTTACCTCGTTTGACGGATACACTCCCACAGTGCTCCTTCAGCAGTACATCGAGGGAACTACGACGGATGTCCCGACTTTCTTCTTCAGAACGAAATTCAACCTGACAAATGTAAGTGAGATCACTTCCATTACAGGCTCCCTCTGCCATGACGATGCTGTCGCAGTCTATCTGAACGGACACCTGATCAAATCACAGTATCTGAATTCAGAGGGACAGGAAAGCAACCTGTACTATTCGGGAGTTTCCCAGGGAGCGCCGGAAAAACTGGATCTGAATCTGACAGCTGAGCAGGTCGCAGAGTACGCAGTAGAAGGGGAAAACGTTCTGTCCGTGGAATTACATAATGACAGAGCCTCAAGCTCCGATATTTATTTCGAGTTTACAGACCTGACAGTGAATTACAATGAGGCAGCTGCTCCGATTGAGCAGAAATCAGTATTCCTCACACTGGGAAGCGACGAGAGCAGCCGCGGGCTGACATGGTATGCAAATACAGAGGAAGCCGGACAGGTACAGTATGCGAAGGCTGCCGATATGGTGAACGGCGAGTTTCCGGCAGAGTACGCAGCAGTTGACGCGACAGTGATCCCGGCAAATGATGAAGGCTTCTATTCCAATCAGGCGGTGCTTTCCAATCTGGAAGAGAGCACAGAGTATGTATACCGCGTCGTGAACGGAGATACCGTCAGCGATGTATATAATTTCTCCACAGGAAGCTATGACTCATCCTTCAGCTTTGCCTTTGTGGGAGACCCCCAGATTGGTGCGGGAACCACGGAGACGGACATCGAGGGATGGAACGAGACGCTGGATACGGTCCAGAACGATATGGACGTCGACTTCCTCTTCTCCGCAGGGGACCAGGTAAATACTGCCAGCAATGAAACACAGTATGCCGGGTATCTGAATGACGCGTTTACATCTCTGGCAAGCATGACAACGATCGGCAATCATGACAGCGGAAGCGCAGCGTACAGCCAGCACTTTAACCTGCCGAATGAGAGTGCGGAGCTTGGCGTGTCAAACGCAGGTTCAGATTACTGGTTCGTGTACAACAATACGCTGTTCATGGATATCAACTCCAATGATCTTTCAACTGCAGAGCATAGACAATTTATGGAAGAGGCGATCAATCAGAATCCGGATGTGAGATGGAAAACAGTGATCTTCCATCATTCTGTATATTCGACAGCCAGCCATACAGACGACAGCGATATCATCCAGAGGCGTGAAGAGCTTCCTCCGATATTGGATGAACTGGGAATTGACGTTGTGCTGATGGGACATGACCACGTCTATACACGAACCTACATGATGAACGGAACCACACCAGATACAGCTGGCGGCGTGCAGAGCGAGGTGACAGATCCGGACGGAGTCCTGTATCTGACAGCGAACTCGGCCAGCGGAAGTAAGTACTATGACATCAAAGCTCCGGAAGCTGCATTTTCGGCAGTGATGGACCAGTCCCACAGAAGAACAGTAACGGAAGTGGATATCACAGATAATTCTTATACGCTGACAACTTATTATGCAGACGACATGTCAGTGCTGGATAAGTTCACGATCAACAAAACTCCGGAAGTGAACACGGTTGAGCAGAAATCAGTGTTCCTCACACTGGGAAGCGATGAGAGCAGCAGGGGGCTTACATGGTATGCGGATACAGAGGAAGCCGGACAGGTACAGTATGCGAAGGCTGCCGACATGGTGAACGGGGAGTTCCCGGCAGAGTACACAGCCGTTGACGCATCAGCGGTCCCGACCAATGATGAGGGATTCTACTCCAACCAGGCGGTGCTTTCTAACCTGGAAGAGAACACAGAGTATGTATACCGTGTAGTAAACGGAGACACGGTCAGCAGGACATACAGCTTTGAGACAGGCGACTTTAATTCTTCCTTCAGCTTTGCATTTGTGGGAGACCCGCAGATTGGAGCCGGAACGACACCGGAGGACATCGAGGGATGGAATGAGACACTGGATACGATCCAGAACGATATGGACGTTGACTTCCTCTTCTCAGCGGGAGACCAGGTTAATGTGAACAATAATGAAGAGCAGTATACAGGATATATCAATGACGCGTTCTCATCTCTGGCAAGCGTGACGACGATCGGAAACCATGACAGCGGCAATGCGGCATACAACGAGCATTTCAATCTGCCGAACGAGAGCGCAGGTCTGGGAGCGACAGCAGCGGGTACAGATTACTGGTTTGTATATAACAATACGCTGTTCATGGATATTAACTCCAATGACCTCTCAACTGCAGAGCATAAAGAGTTCATGGAAGCTGCGATCGCTGCCAACCCGGGAGTAAAATGGAAAACAGTGATCTTCCATCACTCCGTATATTCAACAGCAAGCCATACAGATGACAGCGACATCATCCAGAGAAGATCTGAGCTTCCGCCGGTACTGGACGAGCTCGGAATCGACGTTGTGCTGATGGGACATGACCATGTATACACAAGAACTTACATGATGAACGGAACCACGCCGGATACAGCTGACGGCGTGCAGAGCGAGGTGACAGATCCGGACGGAGTCCTGTATCTGACAGCAAACTCAGCCAGTGGAAGTAAGTACTATGATATCAAGGCTCCGGAAGCTCCATTCTCGGCGGTGATGGATCAGTCCCACAGAAGAACTGTCACAGAAGTGGAGGTCACGGATACTTCCTACACGATGACGACCTATTATGCGGACGATATGACAGTTCTGGATAAGTTCACGATCAATAAGACGTCTGATGTAGATACTTCTGCACTGGATGCACTGATCGATGAAGCTCAGGGACTGAACCAGGCAGATTATCCGGCGGATCTCTGGACAGAGTTTGAGACAGCATACAATGCGGCAGTCAACTTTGAAGTAAACATGGATACAACACAGGCAGACGTGGATGCAGTCTATGCTGATCTGAAGGCGGCTATGGATAAGCTTGCGGCAAGACTTCCGGGCGGAGACGGTGGAAATACGGATGATCCGGACAATGACGGAAACCAGGGCAATACTGGAAATCCGGACAACGACGGAAACCAGGGCAATACTGGAAATCCGGACAACGACGGAAACCAGGGCAATGCCGGAGATACAGGCAATAACGGAAACCAGGGCAATGCCGGAGATACAGGCAGCAACGGCAATTCGGGCAGCAGCGCAGACAAAGGCGGCTCGAAAGGAAATACTCCGAGGACAGGAGATACAGTGACAGCAGTGCCGGCTGTGATCATGCTCGGCGCGGCGGGATGCGCTGTGATCCTCCTTCTCAGAAGAAGAAAAGCAAACTAATATAAAGTCAGGAATAGGAAAATGTGGAACAGGATTAAAGAAAACAGTATTGTTCTCTTCATCATACTGGCAACAGTCATTGCGGCTGTGCTGCTCCAGAGATTTAGTTTTCAGTCCTATTCCAGATATGCGTCAGACACCCTCCACTATGAAAAAGCAGTCGTAGTGGAGGTTTCTGATGAGAGTCTGGAATATGACGAGGGACTGGAGATCTATCTGGGGACTCAGGAGCTTAAGGTGGAAATGCTGGACGGTGAAGAGGAAGGCAGCATAATTGATGTGACCAATTATCTGACACAGACACATAATGTATATGCGGAAGAGGGGACAAAGCTGATCATCAATGCAGACAGACCGGACAATATCGATCCGTACTATACTGTCTATAATTATGACAGGACCCTGCCGATGGCGGGATGCTTTATCGTCCTTGCAGCAGCGATCATCTGTATCGGCAGGGGAAAAGGAGTGAAGGCCATTGCAGGACTGGCGTACTCGCTGTTCATGATCATTTATCTTGTGCTTCCGGCAGTTTTTTCAGGATATTCTCCCATATGGATGAGCATCCTCTGCGGGATTCTTTCTACAGCGGTCACGCTGCTTCTGCTGAACGGACAGAGTGAGAAAACATGGGCAGCTATCCTGTCCACAACAGTCGGCGTCATCTGTTCGCTGCTGCTCTTCCTGATCATGTCCCATCTGGTGCATATCGATGGATTCAGCAGTTCAGAAGCGGAAGGGCTTGTACTGATCAATCAGGAAACCGGGCTCAAGATCAAGGACGTGCTTTTTGCAGGCGTGCTGATCTCATCTCTGGGAGCGATCATGGATACGGGAATGTCGATCGTGTCGGCATTGTATGAAGTCTATACGCACAATCCGGGGCTCGGGACAAAAGAATTGTTCCTCTCGGGAATCGAGATGGGAAAGGATATGATTGGTACGATGACAAACACGCTGATCCTGGCATTTACAGGAAGCGCTTTTATCACGCTGCTCGTGTTTCTGTCTTATCAGGTGCAGGCAGATCAGCTGTTCAACTCTAACTATCTCACGATTGAGATCGCACAGGGAATCTGCGGGACATTCGGCATTGTCCTTACAGTGCCGGTGGCTTCTGCGGTAACGGCTGCTTTCCTCGCAAGAAAAAAGAATGCATAATAAAATCCCGTCTCTGATACCGGAGGCGGGATTTTCTGCAGTATTCAGTTTCGTTCGGAAGAATGTTTTCCGTCGATCAGTTCTTCATATGACACATCAAACACTTCGCAGAGAGCCTTTAGCTCAATATCCGTCACATACCGTTTGTTCGTCTCGATCCGGGTAATCACGTTTTTATCCATATCATACCCTGCAAGCTGTAGTTTGTATGCCAGAATCCGCTGAGAATAGTTGTGCCGTTTCCGCAGTTCGACCAAGTTTGCACTGATCAGATTTTTCTGTCCTGTTTTCGTCTGAGGTTTTGGCATAGTTACCTGTCCTTTCCGTGAGCACACTGTCTCACTTTTTGCACCACCTTTATTGATTTTATATATGCAGGAATGTATAATCGGTTGTAAAAGTGAGACAAAAAGGAGCAAAAATGGCAAAAAGCAACAAAGTGAAAACAAAAGCTGTACTGACGAGAGCTGTTCTGACCGCCGGGGCAGCTGTGCTGCTGATCAGTCTTTTTTTGTATCTGGCTAAAAGGAAAGGTGAGCGGATTATAGACGAGTGCGGGATTCCGGATGCGGTCAGCAGTATCAGTGACGGAGAAAAATGCTGTCTCACTGTCGTGGCAAACAGCGGGCAGATCCGGGATAAGGAAGCGTTTGCCCGGGAAGTGATAAAGATGTGCATGGAAAATTCGTTTCGGTCTCTCCGCTTTTCTACTGATATCGGGGGATGG
Source organism: uncultured Eubacteriales bacterium (assembly GCA_949294665.1). Classification (GTDB taxonomy): domain Bacteria; phylum Bacillota; class Clostridia; order Lachnospirales; family Lachnospiraceae; genus Mediterraneibacter. The sequence continues at coordinate 102,688 of CASFID010000065.1, read as the reverse complement.
CCTGAGGAGCTGGAGATTGATGTCTATCTGCAGAAGAAGGATGTGGGAGAGGAGCCGCCGGTCTTCAGGATCCGGGCAGAATCGGAGCGTATAGAGAGTGTGTATGATTCGGGAAATCAGCTGGAGCGGTATCAGATATTTATAGAGTAAAAGCCCTTTCACGGGCAGTCTGAGAGGCTGGAGAAGAATCACATTTTCTTTGCCTTTTCTTCATAGTTCCGTCACAATTTGAGCCTATCTTGTGAGATGTAAAAAGGAAATGGGACCGGGAAGGGTTCAGAAAAAGAAAAGAGGCAGAGAGTTATGAGTGAACAATTCAATGAAAATATAGAAAGGGACTTTACAGATGAACAGCAGGAAAAGACAAAGAAGGTGCGGGAGAAAAAGCCGATGACCACAGGAAAGAAGTGGGTGACGGTTGTTGCAATGGCTCTTGTATTCGGGCTGATCGCGGGAGGAACCATGTTTGGTGTCAACGCGGCGGGAAACTATCTGGCGGGAAACGACAGTTCGTCGGATCAGGTCGGACAGACCCAGACAACAAGCAGCGATTCAAACTCCTCTTCTTCTGACGGAAGCGGACAGGGCACTGTCGCAGAGGTAGCGAAAAATGCAATGCCCTCTGTTGTGACGATCTCCACAATGTCAGTGGAAGAGATGAGGAGCTTCTTCGGCGGGACACAGCAGTATGAAGTGGAGGGCGCAGGCACAGGAGTGATCGTGGGGGAGAACGATACAGAACTTTTGATCGCCACGAACAACCATGTGGTAGAAGGCGCCACCAGCCTTTCTGTGGGTTTCATTGATGAGGAGAGCGCAGCAGGTGAAGTAAAGGGAACGGATGTCAACAACGATCTGGCTGTCGTGTCAGTAAAACTCTCCGATATCCCGGAGGATACCATGAATCAGATCAAGATCGCGACAGTCGGTGATTCTGACGATCTTCAGCTGGGAGACCAGGTCGTCGCCATCGGTAATGCCCTTGGCTACGGACAGTCTGTGACGAGCGGCTATGTGAGCGCTCTGGACAGAGATCTTACATTGACGGATCAGAGCGGAACGACGATCAATTCTACAGGCCTGATCCAGACAGATGCAGCGATCAACGAAGGAAACAGCGGCGGCGCGCTCCTGAATATGAAAGGAGAATTGATCGGGATCAACGAGGCAAAGAGTTCTTCTACTTCAACCGGGGCGGCAGTTGATAACATCGGCTTTGCAATCCCGATTGATAAGGCGGAGGAAAGCCTGCAGCAGCTCATGAACCTGAAGACAAGAGAAAAAGTAGATGCAAGCCAGGCGTCTTACCTGGGGATCAGAGGCGAAGATGTGTCCGCTGAGGCGTCGGAGCTGTATGGAATTCCCACAGGAGCAGTAATAACAGAGATTGTAGAAAACGGACCGGCTGATCAGGCAGGCGTGAAGAAGGGAGATATCCTGACAGAACTGGACGGACGCAGCATCAGCAGTATGGCACAGCTTCAGGACGTGCTCCAATATTACGCGGCAGGGGAGACCGTGGATCTTGTTGTACAGCGCTCTGACAATGGTGAGTACCAGGCACAGACCCTGAGCATAACCCTCGGGTCGGCGGATGACGCACAGAATCAGTGAGAAGACTGCCGCTGCAGGTAATGGAAAGGTTAATTCATGTTAAACCTGGGTTAAGAAAGCGCTGAGACTCTGTCCCTGTGTTATAATTCCTCCTGGATTTATGATCCATACATTTTGATTGGAGGAAGATAAGGATGAAGTGGAAAAAAGCAGCAATGCTGATTCTGACAGCAGCTCTGGTCTGTCAGCCGATGAGCGTGTTCGCGGACGCGGCTCCGGATGGGATGACCGACGCCAGCCAGACAGAGGCAGCGCAGAACGGCGCATGGGAAGCCTGGTCTGAAGAATGGGAAACGATCAAGGAGGACTGGACACAGGTTTCCATGTCGCCGGGAGCTGATGAGACACAGATGAATTTCGCATGGTACAGCAAGGACGGTGAGCAGACAGGGTTTGTCTATGGAACGAGCAGCGACCTGAGCGACGGACAGAGCGCTGAGATCACGCAGGCTGCGGCGCAGCCGGGATATGTGAGCAATAAGGTTACGCTGCAGGGGCTTCAGCCGGGAACAACTTATTACTATCAGGTGGAAGGAAAAGAGATCGAGTCTTTCACAACAGACGATGACACAAGCTCATTCAGCTTCGTGTTCGTAGGTGACCCGCAGATCGGTTCTTCCAATGAGGAGAAGGCAAAGACTCCGGAGGATATCCAGAAGCCCACCTTCCTGACAGCACAGTCAGAGGCGGTGCGCAACGATACATTTAACTGGAATTATACGCTGGAGAGAGCTTATGCAAAGACCGGTAATACAGCAAGCTTTATCCTCTCTTCAGGAGACCAGATCCAGACGAACGCAGAGAAGGTGGGGGACGGCACAGTCAGCGAGATGGAGTATGCCGGATATTTAAGCCCGGATATCATGAAGAGTGTTCCGGTAGCGACCACGGTAGGAAACCATGACGCGGACAATGCGAACTATACCTATCATTTTAACACGGCAAACTTAAGCGATCTCGGTGATAACGGATACGTAGGCGGAGATTACTATTTTACATATGGCGACGCGCTGTTTATCATCCTGAACACACAGGATACGAATGTAAGTGAGCATAAAGATTTTATTGAGCAGACAGTAGCTGCGAACCCGGACTGTAAATGGAGGATCGTGACTCTGCACCAGGATATCTATGGTTCTGCAGAGCATTCAAACGAGCCGGAGATCACAAATCTTCGCTACAGTCTTGTACCGATCTTTGAGGAGAACGACGTGGATATCGTCCTGACAGGACATGACCATGCATATTCCAGAACGAAAATGCTCAAGGGCGGACAAAACACGACAGGATTCGAATATACAGACGATGAGTTCGATGAGCAGCTCGACAAAGACCTTGACGTGGGAGACAGCACTGAGACAAGATATGAGGCTCCGGGAAATATCCAGGACGATACAACAGACCCGGCGGAGCAGAGATATCTTGAGTATCTGCACTCCGTGATGGACGATGATGCAGTGCTGGAGCTTACAGAAGGACAGGATGTGGCAATCGATTCCGAAGGTATCATGTATCTTACCGCAGGCTCTTCTTCAGGAAGTAAATACTACGATCTGGTGCCGAGACAGCAGACTTACATTGCCAGCAGATGGCAGCAGGATGTGCCGACTTACTCTGTGATCGATGTAACAGAGACGACCCTGACTCTGAACACATACCGCACAGATACAGATGAACCGATCGATACTCAGTTCATGCTTGTGAAATCCGCGGATCACAGTCAGCTGGCGGATCTGATCTCTCAGGCAGAGACACTCTCAGCGGACGACTATACAGCAGACAGCTACAGTGTAATGCAGCAGGCTCTGGAGGCAGCAAAGGCTGTAAATGATGATGCGGAAGCGACGACAGAAGAACTGACGAACGCATATACAGCTCTCAAGAGCGCCATGGATGCGCTGGAGGAGAAACCGGTTCAGACTCCGGCGGGCGACGACCAGAACGGAACAGCAGCTGAACCGGGCCAGAACGGAAATGCGCAGGGCAATACATCTGCGCCTGGCGTAAATGCGAAGCCGTCAACAATAAAACCTGTGAAGACGGGAGATCATACAAATGTAGTGATCCCTGCTGCAGTGCTTGTACTCGCATCGGCATTAGGCGGAACAACAATCTACATCAGGAGAAAGAGAAGCTGAAATGCAGTGGATCCAAAAGCATAAAAGGCACATTATTATCCTGCTGATCACAGCGGTATTTGCAGTTTTTCTGTACCGTTACAACCAGATTGAGAGGATCGGCCTGTATGACACAGAAGGAAAGACGTTTGAGAAGGCCAGAGTCATAGAGATCCTGGAGGATAATGAGACAGAGTCGGGCAATCAGATCGGTAATCAGGTTGTCTCTCTGGAACTTTTAAGCGGAGATTATAAAGGAAATACAGTGGAAGCAGTGAGCTCTTCGAGCTATCTCTACGGAGCTCACTGTGAACCAGGAATGAGAGTCATTGCCGAGGTAAACGAAAGTGATGACTCTCTCTATGTTACGGTCTACAGTTATGACCGCACCTGGATGCTGTATGCGATCGTACTTCTGTTCCTGATCACCCTCTGTGTGATCGGTGGGAAGCAGGGCTTTAATTCCGCCGTTGCCCTCGTCTTTACGTTTGTATGTATCGTATTCCTTTTCCTTCCGATGATCTATCGGGGGATTTCTCCTATATTTGCAGCTATTGTCGTGGCAGTGCTGACGACATTTGTCACTATGTATCTGATCGGAGGCATCTCAAGCAAGAGTGTCACTTCCATGATCGGAACGGTGGCGGGAGTGGGAATATCCGGTATTCTTGCAGTGCTGTTCGGAAGGCTGACCCAGATTTCCGGCTACAATGTGGCAGAGATCGAGCAGCTTGAATATGTAGGACAGATGACCAGCGTGAAGATCGGAGAACTGCTCTATGCGGGCATCCTGATCTCGACGCTGGGGGCAGTGATGGATGTTGCGATGTCGGTTGCCTCTACGATCAATGAAATCCATTACCGGAATCCGGAGCTGAGCAGGAAAGAGCTGTTCACATCAGGCATCCGGGTGGGAAAAGATATGATGGGGACGATGTCAAATACGCTGATCCTGGCGTTCACAGGAAGTTCCATCAATACCCTTGTATTCATGTATGTCTATAACTACACAGTGATGCAGATTACCAATATGTATTCGATCGGGATTGAAGTGATCCAGGGAATTGCCTCCACAATGGGCGTGATCCTAACCGTTCCGATCGTATCAGTTATCTGCGCATGGCATCTGAAGCTGAAGAAGCGGAAGAAAAGAGAGGCCGGACTGAGCGGAGAGAGGACAGGAGCAGAGAGCGGAATAGAATGACAATGGGGCGCAGGGGGAATGTATGGCGTAAGGACAGACTGCTGTGCAGAAAGAAACTGCACAGAAGAAAAGCATGGTATAAACTTACACGGCGTACCAGAGTGACTGCCCGTTATCTCTGAGCCATTTCTGAGCCCTGCGGTAATCAGGCAGCATGGATTCAACGACGGCATAGAATGCTTTGGAATGGTTCATTTCCCGGCGGTGGGCAAGCTCGTGGACGACTACATAGTCCAGCACTTCCTCCGGGGCAAGGATCAGCCGCCAGTTAAAGTTCAGGTTTCCCTTGCTGCTGCAGCTCCCCCAGCGGGTCTTCTGCTCGCGGATGGAGATACGCCCGTAGGTTACTCCCATGAGCCGCGCGTAGTATTCTGTCTTGCGGGTGAAAATATCACGGGCGATCTTGATATAGCGGGCGCGTTCCGCTTCGGACAGGGGCGGCCGGTCAGGGTCCGGGTGCTTTCCTCTGTTTTTTTCCGCCTGCTCCAGATGCTTCAGCACCCAGTCCTCTTTCTGGAGAAGAAATGAATCGATGAAGGAGCGGGGGCATCGGAAGGGCGCGCACACCAGGACTTTCCCGTCGGATGTGACCTGGATGGCGGCAGTTCTGCGGCGGCTGTATATGATCTCGTATTCAAAAGGATGTTTCATCTGATAAGTTCACCTCTTTTTTAATGTAATCAGTGTAACAGGAGATCGGGTGAAAACGCAAGCACAAAAGAAGGTTCCGGACAGCTGAGAAGGCTGACGGATACTTCTTTTTTTTCATTTCAGCCTATGATATAATGAGACCGTATGGGCAGAAGAGACTGCAAAATGTGAATTTTGACAGCCTCTTCTGCATGCCTGAAAAGCACAGAGGCGGCAGGGAGGAAATACGGAATGAAGAGAGAAAGACTGGATCAGAAGGAATTTTATATCCGGCTGTCGGAGGCGCTCGGCGAAAGTTCCGGCGATATCTGGGCGGAGACGGTCCTGAGCGGCAGTCATGCGGGAGAAAAGTACCTTGTCCGAAACGGGGCAGGGGAAGATTCCTGCGGAGAGTGTGCGCCGGCTTCTCAAGATCCCTTCGGAGAGACTGTGAAAGATGCAGCTCCTGCTGTGGATGAAAGCTCTGCGCCGGTTTTCCGCGAGCGCATCGGAAGGACTCCCAGGCTGATCATCTGCGGCGGAGGACATGTGTCCATGCCGGTTATCCGCATCGGAAAGATGCTGGGCTTCACAGTGACAGTGCTGGAGGATCGGCCGAAATTCGCAGATAATGCCAGAGTTGCAGGGGCAGACACCGTGATCTGCGAGCCTTTTGAAGAAGCTCTGGAAGGAGTCAGAGGAGATTCGGATTCCTGGTTTGTCATTGTGACGAGAGGACATCGGTATGACACCATCTGCCTGGAGAGCATCCTGAAGAAGACCTGCGCCTATGTGGGGATGATGGGCAGCAGGAGACGCGTGGCGATCGTGAAGGACCAGCTGGCGGCGAAGGGGATCAGCCGTGAGCTCCTGGACAGCGTGCACACACCGATCGGTCTGAAGATAGGCGCTGAGACCCCGGAAGAGATCGCAGTCTCTATCGTGGCGGAGATCATCCGGGTAAAGCACAGTGGTGTAAAATGCGGAAGCTATCCGAAAGCACTCCTTTCGGCTATCCTTGCGGACGACGGCAGACAGAAGGTGCTGGCAACGATCATCTCGAGAAAAGGCTCTGCGCCCAGAGGAACCGGGACGAAGATGCTGATCTTTGAAGACGGAGCCACAGTGGATACGATCGGAGGCGGCTGTGTGGAAAGCGAGATCGTGCAGAAGGCGCTGCTCATGATGCGGACCGGAGAAAAGGGATTTCAGATCTGTGAGGCGGACCTGACGATGGAAGCGGCGGAGGACGAAGGTATGGTGTGCGGAGGAGTCGTGGAAGTGATGCTGGAAAAGCTGGCGTGACCTGCGGTCGGCAGAGTCTGTGCCGAGAATCCGGCAGAGCAGGAAAAAGGAAATCGATATCAGCACCGAATGCAGTACGAAGCTGTTTGCCTGGTATGACCGGAAATGGACCCAGGAAGCGCTGTTCAATCTTCTGGATAATGCGGTGAAATACAGCCCGCAGGGAGGCAGGATCAGGATCAGCGCGGCGGCGACTGACTATTATGTACGGATCTGTGTAGAAGACCAGGGGTGCGGAATTCATGAGGAAGCGCTGACCGATATTTTTAAAAGATTTTACCGTGAGCCCGGAAATGAGGATACGGAGGGGCTTGGGATCGGCCTTTATCTGACCAGGCAGATCGTCAATCAGGAAAAGGGGTTCGTTGAGGTGCGTTCAAGAAAAGGGGAGGGATCGATATTTTCGCTCCATCTTCCGTTGGAGAAACGCTGAATAGAATGCATGGCTGGGAGATTGTCTCAGAACTGTGATATTTTTGAGAACAGTTTGAGACAATCTCTTTTTATATTGTTCTTATAGAAAACAGGCAGAAAGGAAGGAAGAGACCATGAGCTGTATCTTAGAAGCAAAAAATCTGAAAAAATATTATGGAAAAGAGCCCAATATCACAAAGGCGCTGGACGGAGTGAGCCTTGCGGTCGAACAGGGAGAATTCGTCTCCATTATCGGAACGAGCGGCAGCGGAAAATCTACGCTCCTCAATATGCTGGGAGGTCTGGATGTCCCGGATTCGGGAGATATCATCATCCGAGGAAAGAAGATTGCTAGGATGAGTGATGAACAGCTGTCGGTTTTCCGGAGGAGAAACATTGGATTTGTGTTTCAGAACTACAATCTTGTGCCTATCCTGAACGTATATCAGAATATCGTTCTTCCGATTGAACTGGATGGAAATCAGGTGGATCGTGGATATGTGGAAAAGATCATCCGGATGCTTCATCTGGAAGGAAAACTCGACAACCTGCCCAACAATCTCTCCGGCGGACAGCAGCAGAGAGTGGCGATCGCCAGGGCGCTTGCGAGCAAGCTGGCCATCATTCTTGCCGATGAGCCGACCGGAAATCTGGATTCCAGAACCTCCCTGGAAGTGATGGAACTTCTGAAGATGACAAGCACAGAGTTCGAGCAGACCCTTGTCATGATCACCCACAATCCGGAGATCGCTCAGGTGGCTGACCGGATGATCCGGATCGAGGATGGAAAGATCGCGTCCGGGAATGCTGTGAGATAGGAGGGGAAAGGCATGCTTCTTAGAAATGACAATAAGAGATTTATCCGGACGCTGTCCGATAACTGTTTAAAGGCGAACAAGATCAGAAACGTCATCGCACTTCTCGCCATCATTCTGACTGCAGTGCTCTTTACCGCTGTGGCGACAGTCTTCCAGGGAGCGCAGGTGAGTATCTCCGAGCAGCGGATTCGTCAGTCCGGAACCAGGTTTATGGCATCTGTTAAATTTACGACAGCGGAAGAGACGGAAGAGATCATGGCGGATCCGGCGTGGGAAACAGTGGGAGTGGAAAGACCGCTGTGGAATGCGGCCAATCCGGAACTCGCCAATATGAACGTATCGCTTGCGTGGATGGATGAAACCTTTGCGGAATACAGTTATATGGAGATTGAAGAAGGACATATGCCACAGGAGCAGTATGATATCGCCTGCGATACAGAAGTGCTGAGGCTTCTGGGAGTCCCCGCAGAACTTGGCAGCAGGATCACGATTCAGTACATTACAGACGAAGGTGTGCAGGAGACAGACTTTACCCTGTGCGGGATCTGGAGAGGGCAGAAATACGAACAGACCGCGGAAATGATGGTATCGGAAGCGTTTTTAGAGGAGCGGATCGATGAGAGTACGATCACTCATGATGCATCCGTGGCAGGAAGCTACTGTATCCGGGGAAGCTTCGATTCCTCACGTAATGTGGAGGCGCAGCTGGATGAGGTCCTGAGAAACGCAGGCTTTGATCCGGAGGCCGAGAGAGGAGAGGAAGAGTTTGTCGTCCATCATGTCAATCCGGCTTATGAGTCTCAGGGAGGCGTGAGCGGCGGACTCATCCTGGCCGCTGTGGCGGGAGTGCTGCTTATCCTGGCGGCGGGTTACCTGATCATTTACAATATATTTCGCATTTCCATATTAAAAGATATCCGGCTGTACGGACAGCTCAAAACGATCGGAACGTCTCCGGGACAGATCCGGTATATGGTAAAACGGCAGGGACGGCTCCTGGCGGCAGCCGGCATACCGGAAGGTCTGATTCTCGGATGGCTTCTCGGAAATGCACTTCTTCCACTTGTCATGACGAGCATGACGACCAATCAGGCGGTTTTCGTGCGCCCCAATCTGATCGTATGGATCGTATCGGCCGTTTTCACATTCTTTACAGTATGGATCAGCTGCAGCCGCCCGGGCAGGATCGCGTGCAGGGTGTCTCCGGTGGAGGCCCTCCGATATCAGGAAGGCGACGACATGAAGCGGACGGTAAAGAAGGGCAGGAATTCAAAGCACCGTATCTTCCGGATGGCGTGGGAAAATATCATGCGCAGCCGGGGCCATTGCAAGACAGAATGAGTTTGCGGTAATGCGCAGTATCGGCATGAGCCGGCGTCAGCTCAGAAGACTTTTCCTGTATGAGGGAATCCTGTATGCGGTCATCTCCGGGGCGGCCGGTGTTCTTCTGAGTGCAGTTCTGTCGCTGACGGCTGTAAAAGCGGTCGTTTCCGGCTGGTGGTTTGCAAAATATGCTCTGACAATCCTGCCGGCATCTCTGGCAGCGCTCGTGTGCATTCCGGCAGCAGCGGTCATTGACAGGGTGTGGAATAAAGGCAGCATCGTGGAAAAACTGAGAAGGATAGAATAGGACCCTGGGGCAAAATAAGATTTGCCTTGCCATTTCTCCGACCAGAGGGTACAATGATTAACATGGGAGGAAAGGTTCTGTCAGAGGGGAGAACCTTTCCGCTCCATACGGACGGAGGAATGATAAAATGAAACTGGTAAACAGTAAGAAAGATATTTTCACGATACCAAATGCACTGAGTCTGTTCCGTTTTATACTTGCAGGAGTATTTCTCTGGATGTACTATGCGTCGGAGATAGAGAACAAGAGATACTGGCTGACAGGCGTGCTGCTTCTCTCGGCAGTGACAGATTTTCTTGACGGGAAGATCGCGAGAAGGTGGAACATGGTCAGCGAGATCGGGAAGATACTGGATCCCATTGCGGACAAGCTCACACAGTGTGTGCTGATCGTCTGCCTCCTCTCAGAATATCCGCTGCTGCGCGCGGTGTTCGCACTCTTCCTTGTGAAGGAGATCCTTGTGGCGGCAGCAGGGTATAAGGTACTGGAGAAGACGGAGCACAATGACGGCGCCATGTGGTACGGTAAGGTGAATACGGCTGTATTCTATGCGGTCATGGTCATACTGATCTTTATACCGTGGATCCCGTATTCTCTGGCAAATGTCCTGATCGCAGTGAGCGGCTGCTTTATGCTTCTGGCGTTTGTCATGTACATACGGAAGTTCAGCAGGATCCTGAGAGGGAAAAGCGGAAAGGACAGCGGGACAGTCCGCTGAAGAGCAAAGTAAATAAGCAGATCTGGATGAGCAGGGGATGCCAAAGCTGTGGCGTCCTCTTTTTGTTTCTCCGCAGCACGGTCCCGGTCCCCGGAAACGGCGGATCACATGAAAATGGGAATATAAGGAAAATAGCTGATTCAAGTGAATGTGTGAAAAAAGCATGAAAAACACAATATTTTGTGGTTGGAACAATATATTCCAGGATGTCAAGCCTTGATATTATCTGAAACGGGTGATAACATTTTATATGTTATCACCCGCATATATGCAGAAGCCGGGGGCGTTTTCTGCGGCTGGCGCAAAAAGCGGGTCTGTCTGCAGCGGGACAGAAGGTCTGCGGACAATATGCTAAAAAGGTGAAAAGAGGGACAAGGCAATGACAGTAGAAGAATGGCTGGGCGAGGAGAATCAGCTCGGGACGGATATCTGGACGAAGAAGTACTGCAATGACGGAGAGAGCTTTGATGAGTGGATCACGCGTATCAGCGGAGGAAATGAGGAGATAGCGGAGTATATCCGAAAGAAAAAATTCCTGTTCGGGGGAAGGATCCTGTCGAACAGGGGGCTGGATCAGCAGGGCAGAAAGGTGACCTACTCCAACTGCTATGTGATCGATCCTCCGGAGGACAATATAGAGAGTATTTTCGACTGTGCAAAGAAGCTGGCGCGGACTTACAGCTACGGCGGCGGATGCGGCGTGGATATCTCAAAGCTGAGCCCCAGAGGCGCGAAGATCAACAATGCAGCGAAGGAGACGAGCGGCTCGGTTTCCTTCATGGAACTGTATTCTCTTGTGACAGCGCTGATCGGGCAGAACGGAAGAAGAGGAGCGCTGATGATCTCCATCGACTGTTCCCATCCGGATGTGGAGGAATTTATTGATCTGAAGACAGATCTTGAGAAAGTGACAAAGGCGAATATTTCCGTGCGGATCCATGAGGATTTCATGGAGGCAGTGAAGAAGAATGAGGAGTATCTGCTCCATTATAAGAGGGAGGCGACTGGGGAAGTCATCGAGCGCAGCGTCAATGCAAGGGAGCTTTTCCGCAGAATCGCGGAGACGAACTGGGATTATGCAGAGCCGGGCGCGCTGTTCTGGGACAGGATCGAGGGGTGGAACCTTCTGAGCAATACGAAAGAGTTCTCTTATGCGGGAGTCAATCCCTGCGCGGAGGAACCTCTGCCTGCGGGCGGGAGCTGCCTGCTCGGAAGCATCAACCTGTCGGAGTTCGTGCAGGATCCGTTTACGGACCATGCCCAGTTTGATTTTGAAGGGCTGAAGCACTGTGTGGACGTGGCGGTGCGCGCGCTGAACGAGGTGCTCGAGGAAGGGCTTCCGCTCCATCCCCTGGAAGAGCAGAGGGAGAGCGTGGCAGAGTGGAGGCAGATCGGTCTTGGCATTATGGGACTGGCGGACTGCCTGATCAAACTCGGCCTTACCTACGGGGAAGAGGATGCAGTGGAGATGTGCGACAATATCGGATTCGCCATGGCGGACTCGGCCATCGCTGCTTCAGCGATGCTGGCGAAGGAAAAGGGACCGTTCGCCGCGTGCAATACAGAGGAGATCATGTCGACTCCGTATTTTGAAGCAAATACAACGGAGAAGACAAGGGAGCTGGTGCGGAAATACGGCATGAGGAACTCACAGCTCCTTACCATCGCTCCAACAGGAACGCTCTCCACAATGCTGGGCATCTCCGGGGGCATCGAGCCGGTCTATGCGAATTATTATGAGCGCAAGACAGAGTCTCTCCACGGGACGGATGTGTACTACAAAGTATATACCAAGATTGTGGAGAATTATATGAAGCAGCACGGGATCAGAAATGATGCGGATCTGCCGGATTATTTCGTGACTGCGATGACACTGGACTACCGTCAGAGGATTGATATGCAGGCTGTATGGCAGACTCACATTGATGCCTCTATCAGTTCCACAGTGAATGTGCCTAACAGATTTACTGTGGAGGAGACGGAGAATCTGTATATGTATGCCTATGAAAAGGGACTCAAGGGCATCACGATCTTCCGCGACGGCTGTAAGAGGATCGGAATCCTGAACACAAGTGACAAGAAGGAGACAAAGAAGCTCTCAGCAGGGGAAGGACTGAAGCGCGGCGAGATCCTCCTGGTGACAGATGACGTTGTCGGAAAGAAGAGGAAGCTGACTACCGGCTGCGGAAGCCTGCACTGTATCGCGCTCTTTGATCCCCATACCGGAGCACTGCTGGAGACTTATCTGAGCAAAGGCTCCACCGGAGGCTGCAATAACTTTATGGTCGGCCTCTCCCGTATGATCTCGATCAGTGCCAGAGGAGGCATCGATATTGAGACGATCGTAGATCAGCTCAATTCCAGCGGTTCCTGCCCGTCTTATACGGCAAGAAGAGTGTCGAGAAAAGATACGAGCAAGGGTGCCTGCTGTCCGATGGCTGTGGGAAACGCCCTGATGGATATGTACAATGAGATGCAGGAGGAGCTGGCAGAGAAAAACGGCGGGAACAGGTCCGCGGCAGCCCGCAGGACAGAGAAGGCGCCGAAGCCGAAGGCTGTGAACACGGAAACTGAGACGGACAGGATGTACTGTCCTGAATGCGGCGAACCGCTGGTATTTGAAGAAGGCTGCAATATCTGCAAGTGCTGCGGATGGAGCAAATGTCACTAGGTTTTGAAAAATGAAGGGTATCCTGAAGCAACATGGCAAAGCTTCAGGATACCCTTGTTCTATTTTTAGGAGTTATGGTAAGTCGTCAAATGGAATCTGTCTCAGACTGCACTGATGCGGTCTGACTCAGTCTACAGATGGATTCGAGTCCCTGTTTTCCCGAGAATCCCGTCGCGGGCCTTCTCAAGCAGAGTGATGAGCGACTGCCTGCCGGGCTTCGACGCGGCAAAATCAACGGCGGCCTGCACCTTCGGCAGCATAGATCCGGGAGCGAAGTGCCCCTCGGCGATATACTGTTTCGCCTCATCCACTGTGATGTCATCCAGCCATTTCTCATCCGGTTTACCGTAATTGATCGCAGCCTTTTCCACTGCGGTCAGGATGATCAGAAAATCTGCGTCCAGCTCCTTCGCAAGCAGACAGCTGGCAAAGTCTTTGTCAATGACCGCGCTGGCGCCCTTTAAGTGGTTCCCCTGGCGCGTGACAGGGATGCCGCCGCCCCCGCATGCGATGACGAGATCACCGGAATCTACCATATTGCGGATCGTTCCGATCTCAATGATCTCCTGCGGCTTCGGAGAGGCGACCACACGGCGGTAGCCGCGGCCGGCATCCTCCTTCATGATATAATCATATTTTTCAGACATCATATCAGCCTGTTCTTTGGTCATGAATCTTCCGATCGGTTTGGATGGATGTTCAAAAGCCGGATCGCCGGGATCTACTCTGACCTGAGTGATCATGGTAGCCACAGGGATGTCTGTGATATTTCTGTTGAGAAGTTCTTCCCTGAGCGCATTCTGCAGATCGTATCCGATGTACGCCTGGCTCATCGCCACGCAGACGGACAGCGGCGTATTGGGCTGCTGCGGATCCTCGTGTGTGAGCGCGATCATGGCGTTGTTCACCATGCCCACCTGGGGACCGTTGCCGTGAGCGACGACGACTTCACAGCCCTCTTCGATCAGATCAACGATCGCACGGGATGTGATCTTTACGGCTTTCATCTGTTCCGGCAGGGTATTGCCGAGGGCGTTCCCGCCCAGGGCGATGACGATTCGTTTCTTCTTTTTCATAACCTGCCTCCTGTGATCAGTCCTCTTTTACAGAAGCAATGGTCTCTACCTCGCAGAGCACTCCCTTCGGAAGATCTTTGACAGCGACGCAGGAGCGGGCCGGATTCCCTGTGAAGTATTTTGCATATACTTCGTTAAATGCGGCGAAATCGCCCATATCTGCAAGGAAGCAGGTGGTCTTTACAACGTCTGTAAAGGACGCGCCCTGACTCTCCAGAAGTGCGCCTACATTTTTCATGACCTGCTCTGCCTGCTCTTCGATGGTAGTCCCTACAACTTCCCCTGTCTCGGGAGAAAGCGGGATCTGTCCGGAAAAGAATGCGATTCCGTTCAGGACGATGCCCTGGGAATACGGTCCGATTGCTGCAGGTGCGTTTTTTGTTTCAACATATTTTAACATGGTCAGATTACCTCCTGATGAATTTATTGATGTATTTTCAGGGCGCAGCCCAGTTTTTGTTCTCCTGCGCCCATGGATTTGATCTCTGCAGGAATATTCCGTCCGCAGAAGCTGATATGTTTACTCGAAGATCCTCGGCGTCGCTCTTTCTTCCAGCTTCTTGAGGATGTCGGCCGGATCGGCGAACTTCGCAAGGAAGATCATCGCTGCGATGATGTAAGGCTTGTAGCTTGCCTCTTTGTAGAGCGGATCTCTGTAGCGGTCGAATACGCTTGCGTCAACCTCGCCTTCCTCGCAGCTCACGCCGGTGATATCAGCCGGCAGACAGTGCAGGTAGAGCGCTTTGCCATTTTTTGTCGTTGCCATGAGCTCTTCTGTGCACGCCCAGTCTTTGTGCTGTGCATTCTGAGCCAGCAGTTCCTTCTCCAGCTCTTTGATGCCCTCGAAGTCGCCGCTGCCGTACAGTTCTGTACGTTTCTCCATGGCAGCGAACGGGGCCCAGCTCTTCGGATATACGATGTCGGCGTCTTTGAATGCCTTTGCCATATTGTTTGTCTTTGTGAAGGATCCGCCGGACTTCGCTGCGTTCTCTGCGGCAACAGCCTCCACTTCCGGGAACACCTCATATCCTTCCGGATGGGCGAGCACAACGTCCATTCCGAAACGGGTCATCAGACCGATGACGCCCTGGGGAACGGAGAGCGGCTTGCCGTAGGACGGAGAGTATGCCCATGACATTGCGATCTTCTTGCCCTTCAGATTCTCAACTCCGCCGAACTCGTGGATGATGTGGAGCATGTCCGCCATTGCCTGAGTCGGATGGTCGATATCGCACTGCAGGTTCACGAGAGTCGGTTTCTGCTCCAGGATGCCGTCCTTATTTCCCTGTGTCACAGCGTCCACGACTTCATGCATGTAGGCGTTTCCTTTGCCGATGTACATATCGTCGCGGATTCCGATGACGTCAGCCATGAAAGAGATCATGTTTGCTGTCTCACGTACCGTCTCGCCGTGGGCCACCTGGGATTTGCCCTCGTCCAGGTCCTGTACCTCAAGGCCCAGCATGTTGCAGGCGGAGGCGAAGGAGAAGCGGGTGCGGGTGGAATTGTCGCGGAACAGGGAGATTCCGAGACCGCTCTCGAATACCTTTGTGGAAATGTTGTGCTCTCTCATATAACGGAGCGCATCTGCCACGGTGAAGACGGCCTCAAGCTCATCGTCTGTCTTCTCCCAGGTCAGGAAGAAGTCTCCGTTGTACATATCTTTAAAGTTCAGGGCATTCAGTTTATCAATGTAATCCTGTAATGTTTTCATTTTTGTTTATCCTCCTAAAAATCATATTAAAAACCTGTTCACGTTTTATTCGCAGTAACAGTTCGGCAGGGCTGCATATACAGCTGCGCATGTTACCAGATCCTGTTTCCATGTCTTCTCGTTCGGCGCATGTGCCTGGGCTTCGGCGCCCGGTCCGAATCCGATGCACGGGATCCCGTTCCGTCCCATGATGGAGACACCGTTGGTCGAGAAGGTCCACTTGTCTGTCAGCGGACGGCTCTGACGCATCTCAAGAGTTTCTTCTGCGCCGATCCTCTTGTTGCCGTAAAGTGAAGTATAAGCTTTCTCCAGTGCCTTCGTGACCTTATGATCCTTCGGAATCGCCCAGGTCGGGAAGTAGCATTCAATCTCGTAGACGCATCCTGTGTAGGAAGGCCGGTCGTAGTTGTACATGGATACGGTCACATCGTCCCCGTATTTCTGTACACTGGGGAGTGCGCGGATCTCGTCCAGGCAGCTCTCCCAGGTCTCGCCGAATGTCATGCGGCGGTCAAGAGATACCGCGCAGGAGTCTGCCACTGCACAGCGGCTGGGCGAGGTGTAGAAGATCTGGGAGACAGTTACCGTGCCGCGGCCGAGGAAGCGGGCTTCCTCCCAGTCCGGGTTGTACTTCGGGTTCAGCATTTTAACAAGGCCTTTGATCTCAGTCTCGTCCGCGTCGTCATTTTCATTGAGCGCGCGTACATCCTGGAGAATATCAGCCATCTTGTAGATCGCGTTGTCTCCGCGCTCCGGGGCAGAGCCGTGACAGGAGACGCCTTTGACGTCCACGCGGATCTCCATGCGTCCTCTCTGTCCGCGGTAGATGCCTCCGTCTGTCGGCTCTGTGGATACGACAAATTCAGGACGGATCTTGTCTTCATTGATAATATACTGCCAGCAGAGACCGTCGCAGTCTTCTTCCTGTACCGTTCCGACGACCATGATCCTGCATCCCTCAGGGATCAGATCAAGATCTTTCATGATCCTTGCGCCGTAAACAGCGGATACGAGACCGCCGCACTGATCCGATACGCCGCGTCCGCCGATCTCTGTGTCGTTCTCATAACCTTCGTAGGGATCGAAGTTCCAGTTGTCGATATTCCCGATCCCGACGGTGTCGATGTGCGCGTCGTAGGCGATGATCTTATCCCCGGTCCCCATGTAGCCGATGACATTTCCCTGGGGATCGATGACCACTTCGTCAAAGTCCAGTTTCTTCATCTCCGCAGCGATCGTATCAATGTGGGCTTTCTCGTCGCAGCTCTCTCCCGGATTTTTCACGATGGCGCGAAGAAATGCCGTCATATCTTTCTCATAATTCTGTGCAGCTTCTTTGATCTTGTTCAGGTCCATGGTTCTCATTCTCCTTTTCTTAAAATCCTGTGTGCATGTTTCATCAGGCGCCGGGCTGCCGGGAAAGCAGGTCCGGATGCCCGGTCAGATAAAGTTGAAAAGTTTCCTGTCTATGAAGGCGTTCGGAAAATGGCAGATCATCTGTCATTCCCGCCCCAGACGATGGACTCGTATCTCTCGGGGTCAGTGTCTCCTTCAGTGGAGAAGAGGAGGACCTTTGAACTTTCGTCGAGACCCAGATGCTCTCTTAAGGGCTGATACTCATCCATTGTCATGATGCACGCCAGTGTGCCGAAGGGGGCAGCTCCGGATTCGCCGGAAGTCACCTGCCGGTCTCCTTTGATCGGAGCGGCCAGCATGCGCATGCCGCGTGCCGCTACCCAGTCAGGCACTGCCGTGAAGGTATCTACATGGTTTTTCAGAATATCCCAGGAGATCGTGTTCGGTTCTCCGCAGGCGAGTCCGGCCATGATCGTCACCATATCGCCGTCTACGATGCGGATGTCTCCGTCTCCGGCGCAGGCTCCCTTGTACAGGCACGCTGCCGCTTCTGCTTCGACTACGATGACTTTCGGGGGATTCTCGGGATAGCGGTTGGCGAAATACCCCTGGACGGCTCCGGCAAGGGAACCGACGCCGGCCTGGATGAAAACGTGGGTCGGGCGTTCACAGCCATATCCGTGAAGCTGTTCGTCTGCCTCCATCGCCATTGTGCCGTATCCCTGCATGATCCAGGAAGGAATCTCTTCGTATCCGTCCCATGCAGTATCCTGGACCATGACGCCGTTCTCTGTCTTTTCCGCCATGGCATTTGCCATGCGCACGCATTCGTCATAGTTGTATTCCTCGATCGTAGCCTGGGCGCCCTCGGCCAGGATGTTGTTCAGCCTGGTCTGCGTGCTGCCCTTGGGCATGAGAACGACTGCCTTCTGTCCGAGCCTGCTGGCTGCCCATGCAACGCCGCGTCCGTGGTTGCCGTCCGTTGCGGTGAAGAAGGTGGCCTGCCCGAACTCTTTCCTCAGTTCTTCCGATGTGAGTACACTGTAAGGAAGCTCTGAGACATCCTTCCCGGTCTGCTTGGCTATGTAGCGCGCCATGGCGAACGAACCGCCGAGCACCTTGAACGCATTCAGCCCGAACCGGTAAGATTCATCCTTGACGTAGACTTCTTTGAGTCCCAGACGCGCTGCCATGTGGTCGAGTTTTGCCAGAGGAGTGACGCTGTACTGGGGAAAGCTTTCGTGGAAAGTACGGGCTTTCCGGACCTCGTCCAGTCCCATGATCTTCAGGTTGGCATCCGCTGTCTTCGGCATTTTGTTCACTGTCCATTTGATTGTGTCCATTGTGGAACCTCCTTCTTATACTATTATCCTTTGTCCATGTAACTGTATAATGTAAACTTTGATATTCCGAGAAGTGAAGAAACTTTATCGCCGGATTTTGTGATGAGAAAAGCACCGGCATTGTTCAGATACTGTACCACGGCGATCTTGTCGTCTTTGTTCATCATCGCGACCGGTTTCCCGACCTTGGCGATGGCCTGCTCGATGAGAAGGTCGAGAAGTTCTGTTACATTATGAGTGATCCTCTGGGGTGAGCCGGCACCGTCGTGTTCTGCATCCGTCTCCGGTTCTGTCCGGAGCAGCCCGCGGATAGAGTTCTCCGCGGCAAGCAGGGTGGTGATGTCGTAGTTCATTGAAAAGATATAGATAATGCGGCCTTTTTCGTCGCGGATATAGAGCGTGCTGGATTTCAGGATCCTGCCGTCATCTGTCCGCGTGAGATAGGCGAGCTTATCCTTGATCCTGGACGGATCCGAACTCAGCGTCTCAAGCACGATTCCGGAAGGCCCGTCGCCGGTGTGACGGTCTGAAACATGTCCGTTCTCAATATAGACGATGGACTTGTCAAGATCTTTCTTCGTCAGATCATGGATGACGACCTCGCAGGAGCTTCCGAACTGAACCGCAAGGCCGTGTGCGAGCTGCTTTAGAAAATCCAGTTTCTGATCCATTATTTCACCTGCCCTTTCCTGAAAGTATTCTGCAGAAATGTGTCTCTGTATGTGTATCGTTAAATCCATCATAGCATAAAAAAGGGCGGAGTCAATAGTTTTTCTAAAAAATTTTTAGGTTATCTAAAAAATATTTAGAATCACTGCAAAAGCCATGTGGATCAGTCTTGACGGAAGCCTGAAAATTGTATATACTTACCTCCATAGCAGGACGGCTGGCAGCTGTCAGGAGTCTGAAAAATGAAAAAGGACCGGTTGAAAAGACCGTGAGACAAAGGCGTTTTCTCTGTAACAGACAGTGGAAACGCCTTTTCTTCTGCTAAAGGCGTGGAGTGTCCGAAAGTATCCTAAAAATTTTTTAGATGCTCTAAAAATTATTTAGCACCGTTGTTGCATTTATACATTATTAATGTTATTCTATAGACAACGACCAGGATTGGTGTGCGAATTGCACAGAGATCTGTCCGAGCGTGCTGAAAATGGTATGTAAAAATAAATAAAAAGGAGAATGAAACATGCTGATTTTAGGTAATGGAAGAGTTATCACAAGAGATGATGCATGTCCGCTGATCAAGAACGGGGCAGTGGCGATCGACGGAACCGCGATCTGTAAGGTGGGCGGCGACGAAGAGGTAAGAAAGGCATATCCGGGGGCAGAGTACATAGATGCGGCGGGCGGCCTGATCATGCCGGCATTTATCAATGTGCACGAGCATATTTACAGCTCGTTCGCAAGAGGACTTTCGATCAGGGGGTATGACCCGAAGGGATTTCTCGATATCCTGGATGGAATGTGGTGGACGATCGACAGAAACCTGACGCTCCACGATACATATTTGAGCGCTATGGCTACTTATATTGACAGTATCAAGAACGGTGTGACGACAGTGTTCGATCACCATGCCAGCTTCGGCTCCATAAGGGGATCGCTCTTTGAGATCGAGAGGGCGGCGAAGGAGACCGGCGTGCGCTCTTGTCTCTGCTATGAGATCTCAGACCGGGACGGAATGGACAAGGCGAGAGAGTCAGTCATGGAAAATGCAGAATTCATCCGTCATGCGCTGAAGGATGACACTGGGATGATCGCCGGCATGATGGGCATGCACGCACAGTTCACTATCTCGGATGAGACATTTGAATTTGCCGCGGAGAACAAGCCGGATGAGGTCGGGTATCATATCCATGTCGCAGAGGGGATCGAAGATCTTCACCACTGCCTGAAGCATTATGGAAAACGGATCGTGGACCGCCTGATGGATCACGGGATTCTCGGAGAGAAGACGCTCCTGGGACACTGCATCTATATCAATCCCCATGAGATGGACCTGATCAGGGAGACGGATACCATGGTGGTGCATAATCCGGAGTCAAATATGGGAAATGCCTGCGGATGTCCTCCTACGATGGAGCTGGTGCACCGGGGCATCCTCACCGGGCTCGGGACCGACGGATACACCCATGATATGATGGAATCCTTCAAGGTGGCGAACGTCCTGCACAAGCATCATCTCTGCGATCCCAACGCAGCGTGGGCGGAAGTGCCGGAGATGCTCTTTAAGAACAACGCCAGGATCGCCGGGAGATATTTCCCGCAGGAACTGGGCGTTCTGAAGGAAGGCGCGGCAGGAGATGTGATCATTGTGGACTATGATCCGCTCACACCGATGAATGCAGGCAATATCAACGGTCATCTTGTGTTCGGCGTGACCGGACATGACGTGGTGACCACAGTGGCCAACGGAAAGGTCCTTATGAAGGACAGACAGCTCACACAGATCGATGAAGAGAAGATCATGGCAGACTGCAGGCAGGCGGCGGCTGAGCTGGCGGACAGGATCAACAGCCGGTAAGGCAGCGGACCGCACGGGAAAGATCCGGTCCTGCAAGAAACAAGACAAAAGGCTTGAAGAGAAAGGAATAAGAAAATGAACGGCAAAAAGGCAGCAAAAGACAATTCAGAACTTTTTAAATGGAATGGCAGTCCGTCCATGGGACAGACACTGCCTCTGGCAGCCCAGCATGTGCTCGCCGCGGTAGTCGGATGCGTTACTCCGGCGATCCTCGTGGCGAATGCGGCGAATAATGCGGGCGGAAATGTGGACATGGGACTTCTGATCCAGGTTTCCCTTGTGTTCGCGGCGCTCTCGACGCTGCTGCAGTTATATGGAAGCAGGATAAAAATGGGATCCGGACTCCCGGTCATCATCGGAGTCAGCTTTGCATATGTTCCGACGATGACTGCAATCGCGGCGCAGGCGAAGGACGTGGATACCATATTCGGCGCCATGGTAATCGGCGGCGTTGTCGCGATCATCGTCGGTCTGACGATAAGGCAGATAAGGAAAGTGTTTCCCCCGCTTGTCATCGGTACTGTGATCCTGGCGATCGGACTCTCCCTCTATAGTACGGCAGTCAACTATATGGCAGGAAACTCATCCAACACCTATGAACTGATCGTGGAGCAGCAGGGAAAGACAGAGGCGCTCGTATACGGCTCCTGGCAGAACTGGCTGGTGGCATTTATCACACTGATCATCGTGGTGCTCCTGAACCATTATGGAAAGGGCCTGTTTAAGCTGGCCTCCATCCTGATCGGCCTGCTCTGCGGATATGTGGTGGCACTGTGCTTCGGAATGGTGGACTTCTCAACACTCTCTTCCGCAGGATGGTTTCAGATTCCGATGCCGCTTGCATTCGGCATGAAGTTCGATATTTCAGCCATCCTCCCGCTGGCGATCCTGTTCCTTGTCAACTCGATCCAGGCAATGGGAGATTTCTCGGCAACGACCAGCGGCGGTATGGACAGACTGCCGACGGATGATGAACTGAACGGCGGTATCATCGGATACGGAGCCAGCAACATCGTAGGCGCATTCTTCGGGTGTCCTCCGACGGCTACATACAGCCAGAACGTAGGTATCGTAGGATCTACAAAGGTTATCGCGAGAAGAGTATTTTCCGCAGCCGCAGTGATCCTGCTGATCGCGGGACTGATCCCGAAATTCTCCGCACTGCTCCGGACAATTCCGCAGTGCGTGCTCGGCGGAGCGGTCGCTTCTGTGTTCGCTTCAATCGCAATGACAGGAATCAAGCTGCTCGTGACAGAGAAACTGACGTACCGCAACACAACAGTGGCAGGACTGTCCATCGCCATCGGAATGGGCGTATCCTTAAACGACGGATGTTTGAACCAGATGTCAGCCAGCATCCACAATGCACTGAACATGAGCATGAGCCTGGAGAGTTTCCAGTCTATCATTAATAATACATTTGCATCTTCGCCGGTTGTCCTGGCAACGATCTTTGCGGTGATCCTGAATCTGATCCTGCCGAAAGACAAGCCGGGAGCAGAGTAGGATCTGGAGATGCCGGAAAAGGAGGAGAGAGCATGAGTGATATAATGCGGCCCATGGCCTTTGAACAGCTTCTGAACTGGATTCTGACGGAGAAGAAGCAGAGCGGCACAGTATTCGGGACACACCATCCCTATCATGCCGAAAAAAAATATGACAGAACGATCTTCGGGCGTCCTCTTGAGACGCCTGTCGGTCCGGCGGCAGGACCACACACCCAGCTGGCGCAGAATATCGCTGCGGCATACTATACGGGAAGCCGTTTCTTCGAACTGAAGACGGTTCAGATCATGGACGGAGCGGAGCTGTCGGCCTGCGTCAATAAGCCGTGCATCAAGGCGGATGACGAGTGCTATAACTGTGAGTGGTCTACAGAGCTGTATGTGCCGCAGGCGATGGAAGAGTACATTAAGGCGTGGTTCCTCTGCAAGGTGATGGCGAAGGAGTTCGCTCTCGGAAGCGTGGACGGATTTCAGTTCAACATCAGTGTGGGATATGATCTGGAGGGCATTCAGTCAGAGAAGATCGACAGCTTCCTGAATACGATGAAGCATGCGCAGGATTCAGAGATCTTCAGGTCCTGTAAGGAGTACCTGCTCAGGAATACTGATCTGTTCGAGCATGTTACAGAGGAAGATATAGAGAGCATCTCAGGGGACATCTGCAACTCTGTGACGATCTCCACTCTTCACGGATGTCCTCCTCAGGAGATCGAGAAGATCGCCATGTATCTGATCACGGAAAAAGGGTTCCATACATTTATCAAATGTAATCCGACTCTTCTCGGGTATGAATATGCGAGAAAGACCATGGATGACATGGGGTATGATTATGTGGCGTTCGGCGACTTCCATTTTAAGGACGATCTGCAGTATGAAGACGCGGTCCCCATGCTGACCAGGCTGATGAAGGTCTGCGGGGAGAGAAATCTGGAGTTCGGTGTAAAGATCACAAACACATTTCCGGTGGATGTGAAGCAGAATGAACTTCCAAGCGAAGAAATGTACATGTCCGGGAAGGCACTCTATCCGCTGTCCATCTCCCTTGCGGCGAAGCTGGCGGAGGAGTTCGATGGAAAACTGAGGATCTCCTACTCAGGCGGAGCAGATTTTCATAATATAAAGGGCATCGTGGATGCAGGAATCTGGCCGGTGACGGTTGCGACGACGCTGCTGAAGCCGGGCGGATATGACCGGATGGCGCAGATGGCGTCCCTTCTGGAAGAAGAAAATGCTGTTTTCGAGGGAGTCAGTGCAGAAAAAGCCGGAAAACTGGCAGAGGAGGCAAAGACCAGCCCGTACCATGTGAAGGCGGTGAAGCCGCTTCCGTCCAGAAAGATGAAGCAGCAGGTCCCGCTCATCGACTGTTTTACGGCACCGTGTAAAGAAGGATGCCCGATCCATCAGGATATTACCGCCTATCTGCAGCTTGTGAAGGAAGAAAAATATGAGGAAGCGCTCCAGGTCATCGTCGAGAAGAATCCGCTTCCCTTTATCACGGGGACGATCTGCTCCCATGCATGTATGGGAAAATGTACCCGGAATTTCTATGAAGAGCCGGTCTATATCAGAGGAATGAAGCTGATAGCGGCGGAGAATGGATATGGGGCACTCATGGAGAAGCTTGAGACGCCGGCCGTAACGAGACCCGGAAAGGCAGCTGTGATCGGAGGAGGACCTGCAGGTATGGCGGCGGCCTATTTCCTGAGAAGGGCCGGAATGGAAGTCACGCTGTTTGAGAAGAATAATGCCTTAGGCGGTGTGGTGCGCCATGTGATTCCGGAATTCCGCATCCCGGGCAGCGCCATCGACAGAGATGCGGCGCTCCTGGAGAAGATGGGTGTGAACATCTTCCTGAACTCAGAGATCAGCGACATCAGCATGCTGAAAAATGCGGACTACACAGCCGTTATCGTGGCGGCGGGCGCGTCGGAGCCGGGCGTGCTGAAGCTGGAGAAGGGAGAGCCGGTGAACGCTCTGCAGTTCCTGGCGGACTTCAAGGCGAAGGACGGAGATCTTGATATCGGAAAGAACGTAGTCGTCATCGGCGGAGGAAATACAGCGATGGACACAGCCAGAGCCGTAAAACGGACGAAAGGCGTGGAGCACGCTTATCTTGTATACAGAAGAACGAAGCGGTATATGCCGGCGGATGAGGAAGAACTTGTCATGGCAGTTGATGACGGAGTGGAATTCATGGAGCTCCTGGCACCGGTGAAGCTGGAAGGCAGCAGGCTCGTCTGCAGAGTGATGCAGCTGGGCGATTTCGACGCATCGGGAAGACGCGGCGTTGTGGAGACAACAGAGGAGAAAGAGATTCCGGCAGATACTGTCATTGCCGCGGTAGGTGAACATGTTCCGACAGCATTCTATAAGGCGAATGGAATCAATGTAAATGACAGAGGGCGGGCGATCGTCAACGAAGAGACTCTGGAGACGAACCTTCCCGGCGTCTATGTCATCGGCGACGGCCTGGGCGGACCGGCTACCGTGGTAGAAGGGATACGCGACGGCCTGAAGGCGGCTGAGGCTGTTATCGGCAGCGCACTTGTGAAAGATCATGAGGCACATACAGAGGAAACAGAGATCTATGGCAGGAGAGGAGTCCTGGCGGACCAGAGGGAAGGAAAGGAAGAGAGCGGGCGATGCCTTGGATGTTCCGGGATCTGTGAGAACTGTACAGAGGTCTGCCCGAACCGGGCAAATATTTCCATCTGCGTGCCGGGAATGGAGAAGCACCAGATCATCCATGTGGATTATATGTGCAATGAATGCGGAAACTGCAGAAGCTTCTGTCCTTACGACAGTGCACCTTATCTGGATAAGTTTACCCTGTTTGCGGATGAGAAGGATATGGAGGACAGCAGCAATCAGGGGTTCGCGGTGCTTGACAGAGAGGCGGTGCGATGCAGGGTACGGTTCTTCGGAGAGACGACCGTCTGGACAAAGGGAGAGGAGACGAGGATACCGGATGCTCTCCAGAAGCTTATGGAGACAGTGTGTACAGAATATTCTTACCTGTTAAGACCGTAGAAAATGTCCGGGAACGTAAGAAAGCGGGAACCGGGACGTACTGCATGAGCAGAGCGTTCCGGAGGCAGAGCAACCGGTCGGCATAAAAAATCAGCAGCAGAAAGAAGGGGTCAGTGATGAAAAGGTTATTTAAAGGCGGAACAGTGGTCAGCGGAGAGCGGATGCAGGAGCTCGATCTTCTCGTAAAGGGGGAGAAGATCCTGGCAGTTGGAAAGGATCTGTCGTTCCGGGATGCGGAGATCGTAGACGTTAAGGGAAAATATCTTTTCCCGGGCTTTATTGACGCGCATACGCACATGGCGCTGGAAGTGAGCGGGACGGTCACCGCGGATGGATTTTATACAGGAACAAAGGCGGAACTGGCAGGAGGGACCACCTGTATCATTGATTTTGCCACCCAGTATGCAGGAGAGTCACTGACTGAGGCGCTCCAGAACTGGCACAGAAAGGCGGACGGGGAAGCGTCCTGCGATTATGCCTTCCACCTTGCGCTCTCTGAATGGAATGAAGAGATCAGCAGAGAACTGGAAAAAGTGGTGAAGGAGGAGGTATCTTCTTTTAAGCTCTATATGACTTATGACAACCGGGTCGACGATGAGACCATGTACGAGGTGCTCTTCCGCCTGAAGGAGCTGGGCGGCATCGCCGGGGTACACTGTGAGAACCACGGCATCATCAGCGCAAGGCTTAAGGAAGTGGAGAAGAAAAAAGGGAACAGAAAGGACGTCTCCGATTATCCGTGGACGCGCCCGAAAGAGGCGGAGGCGGAGGCTGTGTCAAGGCTTCTTAAGATCGCGAAGTGTGTGGACACCCCGGTGATCGTCGTGCATCTGAGTACGGCGGCAGGGTACCGGGAGATCCTCCGTGCAAGAGAAGCGGGACAGACGGTCTATGTGGAGACCTGTCCCCAGTATCTTCTCATGGACGAAAGCAGGTATTCCCTGCCGGCAGAAGAGGCGAGACGTTATATGATCGCGCCGCCGCTCCGCAAAAAGAAAAACCAGGAGATCCTCTGGGAGGCTCTGAAGGAAGGGCGGATCCAGACGATATGTACCGATCACTGCAGTTTTACAAAAGAGCAGAAAGAGGCGGGAGCAGAGGACTTCGCGAAGACGCCCTGCGGCATGCCGGGCGCTGAGGAACGTCCGGCGCTGATCTGGCAGTTCGGCGTCAATGAGGGGCGCATCACGCCGGAGCAGATGTGCGCGTATCTGTCGGAAAACCCGGCAAAGCTCTATCACCTGTATCCGTGGAAGGGACGGCTGATCCCGGGCGCTGATGCGGATATCGTGGTGTGGAATCCGGAAACAGAGTGGACGATGACTGCGGAAGATCAGCAGTCCGCCTGCGATTACTGCCCGATGGAAGGGACGAAGATCCGGGGGAGAGCCGAGCAGGTTTATCTGCGAGGTGAGCTTGTGGCGGAGAACGGAAAGGTCCTCGCAGAGAGAAAAGGGTGCTATGTCAAGCATGGCGCCGGTGAATAGATACCCCATGGTGTGCGGTGTCAGGGACGGCAGGCTGCGAGAAGTCCATTCGCTGCGCAGCGCCGTGGGACTGTGCGGAATTCCCTCCCCGGTCATCTCAGCAGTGGGCGCGGGAGGAAAGACCAGTTCGATCCGCTGTCTGGCGCAGGAATACGTTGAGCGCGGACAGAGGGTGATCGTTCTGACGACCACACATATGACAGCAGAGGACAGACCATGGTTCCTTCTGGAACCGTCTGAAGAAAAGATGCGGGAGCTGCTTGCAGCGTACGGTCAGGCGTGGGTGGGGACACCGGCGCCTGGCGGAAAGATGCAGGGAGTTCCCTGTGAATTTCTGGAGATAATATGGAAGATGGGACTGCCTGTCCTGATCGAAGCGGACGGAGCGCGGCGTCTGCCTTTGAAAGTGCCCGGGGAGCAGGAACCGGTGATCCTGCCGGAGACGACCCACGTGCTTTCGGTATACGGTCTGGATGCGGTCGGCGGGAAGATCGGGGATGTCTGCTTCAGGCCAGAGCGGGCGGCAGCGCTTTTGAATAAGAATATAACAGAACAGATTACAGTGGAGGACGTGGCGTTTCTCGCAGCATCAGAACAGGCGGGAAGGAAAGGATGTCCGAAAGGTGCTGTGTACACGGTCATTTTAAATAAAGCGGACGATTCAAGGCGGAGAGGTTATGCCCTCGAGATCTGCAACATGCTGAAGGAGGAAGGAATCGAAAATACGATCGTGACCTGCTTCGGAGAGAGCGGCGGATGAGCGTCTCTGTCCTGAAACCGGGAGGAAAACGGAAAAATGAAAATATTGATTAGAGGCGCAGGGGATCTGGCGACGGGCATCGCATCCAGGCTTTATGGAGCCGGGCATCAGATCCTGATGACAGAGATCGAAGTCCCGCTCACTGTACGGCGGACAGTGGCTCTCTCGAGGGCAGTGTATGAGAAAAAAGTGCAGATTGAAGAGATGGAAGGCTTTCTGGCAGAAGACGGTCAGTCGGCGCAGGCAGTGCTGGAGCGGGGCGGTATCGCGGTGATGGTCGATCCGGAGATGGAGTGCCGGAAATGGTTCCGGCCGGATGTGATCGTGGATGCGATCCTGGCGAAGAAGAATCTGGGGACAGGTATCACGGATGCCCCGTTTGTGATCGGCGCAGGACCGGGATTTACTGCAGGAAAGGACTGCAACTGTGTGGTAGAGACAAAACGTGGACATACGCTGGGAAATCTCATTTGGAAAGGCAGCGCCATCCCTAATACCGGGGAGCCGGGCAATGTAGGGGGCTATACCATCGAGAGGCTGATCCGCGCAGGCGCAGACGGCAGGATGGAACCGAAGGCGCAGATCGGCGACTATGTGGAGAAAGGACAGATCGTTGCTCTTACAGGCGGCGTGCCGGTATACGCCCAGATGTCCGGGATCGTCCGAGGGATGCTGCAGGAGGGCGTTGATGTGTGGAAAAACCTGAAGATCGGAGATATCGATGCGAGGACGGAAACAGCGCACTGTTATACGGTGTCCGATAAAGCCAGAGCGATCGGGGGAGGAGTCCTTGAGGCGGTGACCGGATTTGAGCGGATGAAAGACCGTTTCGGGATCGTTATCCTGGCGGCGGGAGCAGGAACACGGTTCGGAGGAAACAAGCTGAATGCCCTGGTCAGGAACAGGCCTCTCTATGAGCATATGCTGGAGAAGACCAGGGCATTCGGGGCTTTCCCTGCATATATCGTTACAGGAGAGAAAGCGATCGCAGAGGCGGCTGAGAAGAGAGGGATCACACCGGTGTGGAATTGTGAACCTGAGAGGGGGATCTCCCGTTCTCTCAGACTGGGGCTTGAGCGTGCACTGGACTGCCATCCCGGACTGAAAGGCATTCTCTTTTCAGTATGTGATCAGCCGGGAATTGAGACTTCAACGATCCAGCGGATCTTCAATGCAGGGATGCTCCGCCCCGGAAGCATCGTCTGTGCAGGGAACGGCGGGAGGACGGGAAATCCGGTCCTCTGGGACAGAAAATATTTTCCGGAACTTCTCGGACTGACCGGGGATGAGGGCGGCAGACAGGTGATGAGGAGACATCGGGACAGCCTGCGGATCGTTCAGGCGGATCCGGAGGAACTGAAGGACATTGACCGGAAGGAAGATCTGTTGATGTAGTATGGATACTGGTGCGTGCAGCCAGGGAGAACCAAAAGAGGCAGTTCCGGCGCGCACAGAAGGGAATGCCGGGAGCATTCCCGCGGTAAAAGGAGAGGAAGAGTATGGGCCAGAAGCGGAAGAAAAGAGTGGCTGTTGTACAGTGCGCGGGCGGCTGCCGTGCCGAAATGGATGCTCTGAGGAGTGAGTGGGCAGGGGACTGCAGACAGATGTCGGAAAGCAGTCCGGAAGGAATCTGTAAGTGGGGGTGTCTCGGACAGGGCAGCTGCACAGCGGTCTGCAGGATGGAG
This sequence comes from uncultured Eubacteriales bacterium, assembly GCA_949294665.1. Taxonomy (GTDB): domain Bacteria; phylum Bacillota; class Clostridia; order Lachnospirales; family Lachnospiraceae; genus Mediterraneibacter. The sequence continues at coordinate 73,090 of CASFID010000065.1, read as the reverse complement.
GCGATCCGCATTAACAGAAACGGAGCGGCAGAAGTGGACCGGGAGAAATGCGTGGGCTGCGGTCTATGCGTGAAGGCATGTCCGCGGGGGCTGATCCGGATCATTCTGCCGGAATCTTCTATATACCCGGCATGTGCCAGCGAGGACACTGGCGCACAGACGAGAAAGTACTGCAGTACAGGCTGCATCGCATGCGGGATCTGCGTGAAGAACTGTCCGGTGAATGCGGTCAGCATAGAAAACAGTCATGCAGTGATCGATGAAGAGAAGTGTATCGCGTGCGGCATGTGCGCGGTGAAATGTCCGAGAGGCGCGATCATAGATTATGACGGAATCTTTACGGTCCGGGAAGTGCAGGTGGAACGATGAAGAAGAACTATTGCTTTACAGTAAACGGAATCATGCGGAGCACAAATCAGGATAAGCCGCTGCTCCGGTATCTGCGGGATGATCTTCACCTGCATTCTGTCAAGGACGGCTGCAGCGAGGGCGCCTGCGGTACGTGTACCATCGTCGTGGACGGAAAAGCGGTGAAGTCCTGCGTGCTGACGACAAAGCTTGCCGCAGGGAAAAATATCATTACGACGGAAGGCCTGACGGAGGAGGAAAAGGAAGCTTTTGTATATGCTTTCGGCTCCAAGGGCTCCGTACAGTGCGGCTTCTGTATCCCGGGAATGGTGATGGCGGGAAAGGCATTGATCGACCGGGTCCCGGATCCGACAGAGGAAGAGATCAAGACCGCGCTGAAAGGAAATATCTGCCGCTGTACAGGATATAAGAAGATCATCGAAGGAATCCAGCTCGCGGCAGCGATCCTGCGCGGAGATGAGAAGATAGAAGCGAGTCTGGAGAAGGGCGATGTATACGGAGTCGGAAAGAAAGCCTTTCGTCTTGACGTCAGGGAGAAGGTGCTTGGATACGGCGAATATCCGGACGACGTGGAGATGGAGAGAATGGTGTATGCATCGGCTGTCCGCTCAAAGTATCCGCGTGCCAGAGTGCTCGACATCCACTACGAAAAGGTGCTAGAGCTTCCGGGGGTACTGGATGTGCTGACAGCGGATGATGTTCCCAACAATAAGGTGGGACATCTCCAGCAGGACTGGGATGTGATGATCGCAAAAGGCAGTATCACCCGCTGTGTGGGAGACGCGGTCTGTCTGGTCATCGCGGAGACGCGGGAGATCCTGGACCAGGCAAAGAAGCTGGTCAAGATCGATTATGAAGTGCTGAAGCCGGTCACCTCTGTCCATGAAGCAATGGCGGAGGATGCGCCGAAGGTCCATTCGAAGGGGAATCTGTGCCAGAGCCGCCATGTGACCCGTGGAGATGCAAAGACAGCGCTGGCCAATTCAAAATATGTGGTGACGCAGAAGTATACGACGCCGTTTACGGAGCATGCTTTTCTTGAGCCGGAGTGCGCGGTGGCGTTCCCCTATAAGGACGGTGTTAAGGTCTATTCCACCGATCAGGGAGTCTACGACACGAGAAAGGAAATCTCTATTATGTTCGGCTGGGAGCCGGAGCGTGTTGTGGTTGAGAACAAGCTGGTCGGCGGAGGGTTCGGCGGCAAAGAAGACGTGTCCGCCCAGCATATCGCTGCGCTGGCCGCAGTGAAAGTGCAGCGGCCGGTAAAGGTCGTATTTTCCCGGCAGGAGTCCATCAATTTCCATCCGAAGCGCCACGCCATGGAAGGCACGTTCACGCTGGGATGTGATGAAAACGGGATCTTTACGGGACTGGACTGTGAGATTTATTTCGATACGGGGGCATATGCATCTCTGTGCGGCCCTGTTCTGGAGCGGGCGTGCACCCATTCGGTGGGACCCTACTGTTATCAGAACACGGATATCAGAGGATACGGATATTATACGAATAATCCGCCGGCTGGAGCGTTCCGGGGATTCGGCGTCTGCCAGAGTGAGTTTGCTCTGGAGTCGAACATTAACCTTCTGGCGGAGAAGGTGGGCATCTCGCCCTGGGAGATCCGCTACCGCAATGCCATTGAGCCGGGGAAAGTCCTTCCCAACGGGCAGATCGCAGACTGCTCCACAGCTTTGAAGGAGACGCTTCTGGCGGTGAAGGACGCCTATGAGAGCAATCCGGGCAGGGCGGGCATAGCCTGTGCCATGAAAAATGCGGGAGTGGGCGTCGGGCTTCCGGACAAAGGAAGGGCGAAGCTGATCGTACATGACGGGAAGGTGGAGCTGTACAGTGCGGCTTCGGACATCGGCCAGGGCTGTGCCACTGTGTTTGTCCAGATGGTCGCGGAGACGACCGGACTGGGAAAAGAGCAGATCAGGAATATGGGCGCAAACTCGGAGGTGGCACCGGATTCCGGTACAACGTCGGGATCCCGGCAGACGCTGATCACGGGCGAGGCGGTCAGGATGGCAGCGGCGGATCTGAATGAAGAATTGAAGAAGGCAGGCGGTGACCTGGGAAAACTGGAAGGAAGAGAATTCTTTGCGGAGTTCTTCGATCCGACAGATAAGCTTGGGGCAGATGTGCCATACCCCAAGAGCCATGTCGCATATGGATTTGCTACCCACGTGGTCATCCTGGATGATGAGGGAAGGGTGAAAGAGGTCTATGCGGCCCATGATTCGGGCAAGGTGGTCAATCCGATCTCAATCCAGGGACAGATCGAGGGCGGTGTCCTGATGGGACTGGGATATGCGCTGACCGAAGACTTTCCGCTGAAGGATTCAGTACCCCAGGCAAAATACGGAACTCTGGGGCTGCTGCGGTCCACGCAGATTCCGGATATCCATGCCATCTATGTGGAGAAGGAAGAACTGCTTCCGTTCGCATACGGCGCAAAAGGGATCGGGGAGATCGCAACTATACCGACTGCGCCGGCAGCGCAGGGGGCGTATTATGCCATGGATCATGTCCTTCGGACAAAGCTGCCGATGGAAGATACATATTATTCAAAAAAGCAGAAGGCGGTCCGATAGATCTGTACGGATGCAGGCTGCTATAAATTAAGACGGGTCAGAAAGCGGGGATGGAATTGATGAGGATCGGAGCGGTGATCGCCGCCGCGGGAGCGCCGGGCGGGTTTCGCTCCTATGATGAGATGGAGCACATTGACGGGAGCAGCATGATCAGAAGGATGATCTACAGTTTCCGCCGCGCGGGCGTGGAAGATATCGTCATAGTGACGGGATATAAGGCGGAGGAGACAGAAAAGAAGCTGGCAAAGCTGGGGGCTGTTTTTCTGAGAGCAGAAGATTATGAGGCGGAGCAGATGATTGATTTCGCGGTGCGTGGATTCACCTACCTGGAGAATACCTGTGGCAGGATTTTCTTCTGCCCGTCCGACGTTCCGCTTTTCACAGAGGATACGCTCAGGATCATGCTGGAACAGGACGCTCCGGTAGTTATCCCGGTATATGAGGGGAGGAAAGGCCATCCTGTCCTGATCGACGCGGGACTGACCCGGGGGATTGCCTCATACCGGGGAGAAAGAGGGCTGAAGGGCGCTATCGACGCATCCGGAGCAGAGATTGTCCCTGCGGAGGTGAGCGACGGCGGCGTGCTCATCCGGGCGGGGAGCGAAGAACGATTCGAGGAGGTGGCGGAAAAGGAATGTCCACCGCCTGTTTATCCGAGAGTCAAGGTACAGCTTGTAAAGAACGAACCATTTTTCGGTCCTGGGATGATGGTGATCCTGAAACAGATCGAGGTGCTTGGAAGCGTGCGTGAAGCATGCGAGAAAGCAGGCATGTCATACAGTAAAGGCTGGTCCCTGATCCGAACAGCGGAGCGCGAGCTTGGCTGTACCATCGTGGAACGGAGTCCGGGCGGAAGGACTGGGGGGACTGCCAGAGTCAGCGAGAACGGCCGCAGTCTGATGGAGAAATATGAGAGGCTGGAGCGGGAGACCGCTGAGGCTGCGGAGAAAAAATATAGAGAGATCTTCGGAGATATTCTGTAGAATATTTTCCGACGGAAAGAACACCTCTGCGTTCGGATATTTCATCCGATGCGGAGGTGTTCTTTTGTGCCTGCAGGAAAATTATCTCTGTTCATGGATTTATCGATTGTTTTTTAAAAAATAATCGGATATACTATAAACAGGATATTTTATACAGGAGGAGCCCTATTATGAAGGGAAGGATTTTAGCGGTACTGCTGGCAGGGAGCATGGTATTCTCTATGGCGGCATGCTCATCGGGAAGAGATGGCGGTCAGACATCAGGCAGCGGAGAGGTGAAGACGGCAGAGGGCAGTAAAGACGAGACAGAGATCCAGGTGTTTATCGCTGCAAGCCTGAATACAGTGATGACAGAGCTTGCAAATATGTACAATGAAGAGCACCCGGAGGTGAAGATTACGTTCAATCCGGACAGTTCAGGGACGCTCCTGACACAGATCGAGGAAGGCTATGAGTGCGATATCTTTTTCTCAGCAGCACAGAAGCAGATGGATGAACTGGAAGCGGACGGACTTATGGCAGAGGGAACGAGATCCAATGTGGTCAACAATCAGGTCGTTGTCGTCACGCTGAAGGACAGCGGAACAAAAGTGACGGGACTTGAGAATCTCGGCGAAGCAGAGAGCATCGCACTGGCAGGCGGAAGCGTGCCTGTCGGCAGATATACTCGGCAGGCACTCATCAGCCTCGGCATTCTGCCTGAGACAGATGATCCGGCATCGATCACCACAGAGCAGATATCTGAGGCGCTGGGAGGCGTTGAGATCAGTGAGCAGGACAATGTGAGCAAGGTTCTCTCCGCAGTAGTGGAAGGTTCCTGTGAGGTGGGGACAACATACTATTCCGATACATACGGGTATGAGGATGAACTCGATATACTTCAGACAGTCAGCTATGATCTGACAGGAGACGTGATCTACCCGATCGCCCGCGTTGTAAACGAGGAGGCAGATGAAGCGCAGTCTGCCGCAGCGGATGATTTCCTCGCATTTGTGCTTTCGGATGAGGCGAAAGCGGTATTTGATTCCTATTATTTTGACACGGAAGTAGAGTAGATGAGTATGGAAGAGATAATGCAGATCATGAAAGAACTGGACTGGAGACCTCTTTTCATCTCCCTGAAGACAGGAGTCGTGGCGACGGTCCTCTCCTTTTTCTTGGGAATCTTTGCGGCAAGGAAGGCCGTGAAGGCTTCTGCGGGAAAGAAAGCTGTCATAGACGGGATACTGACACTTCCCATGGTGCTTCCGCCGACTGTGGCGGGCTTCTTCCTGCTCCTTCTGTTCAGCAGGAGGAGGCCGCTGGGAGAATTCCTGTTTGACGAGTTCGGTTTCAGGGTAGTCCAGACCTGGCTGGGCTGCGTGATCGCTGCGACAGTGATCGCGTTTCCACTTATGTACCGCAATGCCAGAGCTGCCATGGAGCAGATCGATGCCAATCTGGTCTATGCGGCGCGGACACTCGGCATGTCCGATATAAAAATATTCTGGAAAGTCATTGTGCCGACTGCAGGTCCTGGGATCGCCTCAGGGACGATCCTGACCTTTGCAAGAGCGCTTGGCGAGTATGGGGCAACCTCCATGCTGGCGGGAAATATTCCGGGAAAGACAGGGACGATCTCGCAGAAGATCGCCATGGTCATCCAGGATGGCGATTACCTGACTGCAGGGATCTGGGTGGCGGTCGTGATGGTCATCGCATTCGTGGTCATCTTCCTGATGAACCTGATCTCAGGCAAGAAGATGAAGAATATCGGGAGGTGGTAAGCAGTGGCGATATCTGTAGAGATCCATAAGAAGCTGAACACATTTAATCTCGATATCAGCTTCCGCAGTACATCGAGGCGGATCGGCATACTCGGCGCATCCGGCTGCGGAAAGAGCATGACGCTCAAGAGCATCGCCGGGATCGAGACTCCGGACGAGGGAAAGATCACAGTGGAGGGGCGCACGCTTTTTGACCGGAAAGAGAAGGTGAACCTGAAGCCCCAGAAAAGGAATGTGGGATATCTGTTCCAGAATTACGCGCTTTTTCCAACTATGACGGTGGAGAAGAACATCGCTGCCGGCCTGAAGGGCAGCAGACGGGAAAATGCGCGGCGCGTGCGTCAGATGGTGGAGAAATTTCAGCTCGGCGGACTGGAGAAGCAGTTCCCCGGACAGCTCTCCGGAGGCCAGCAGCAGAGAACAGCGCTGGCGCGCATCATGGCGTATGAGCCGGATGTGATCCTGCTGGACGAGCCCTTCTCGGCGCTTGACATGTACCTTAAAGATCAGCTCCAGAGAGAACTGATCGAGATGCTGGAGGACTATCAGGGGACCGTTATCCTTGTCTCCCATGACCGGGATGAAGTCTACCGGTTCAGCGAGGAACTTCTCATCATCGATCAGGGGCGGATCGTGAGAGCCGGAGAGACGAAGCAGATTTTTCAGAATCCGATCGCGAAGGAGGCGGCGAGACTGACCGGCTGTAAAAACTTCTCCAGGGCAGAACGGATCGACAGCCATACGCTGAGGGCGGCGGACTGGGGAATCACGCTCCATATCAGCCGGGAGATTCCGGAAGATACGGTATACATCGGATACAGGGCACATGACTTCATCCCGGTGTGGGGAGGGAGAGGAGAGAACATGATCCGGTTCAGTCTGGAGAGCAGCGCAGTGCTTCCGTTCGAGCGGAATTATTATATCCGGCCAGAGACCGGCGGGGCGGAAGACATCGACTCCCCGGGGGAAGTCCTCTGCTGGTTCGTCCAGAGAGACAAGACGGCGCTCCTGGATGAGAGAGGAATGCCCGATTATCTCGCGTTTGCTGAGGATGGAATCCTCTTTCTCCACTGAGAAGAACAACGGAAAAACTTTAGTAATAAAACACTGTAAAACATATTTACAGGCAGCAGAAACTGTTATATAATGAGCACTCGTAAAGTGAAGAATGAGGGATATGCCGCGGCCAGGCGTATCCTTTTTTCACGCAGAAATCAATGAAAGAGGGGTGCTCATACATGAAATCGGCACAGAGTGATATGACGTCCGGTTCGCCGATGAAGATCATACTCTGGTTTACGCTTCCTATCTTTATCGGAAATGTATTTCAGCAGTTTTATAATATGGCGGATGCGGTCATCGTGGGGAAATTTGTGGGAAACAATGCGCTTGCGGCGGTCGGGAGTACGGGAACGATCATGTTTTTGATCAATGGATTTGTGATCGGAATGACGGCGGGATTTACTGTTCTGACTGCCCAGAAGTTCGGAGCAGGAGATGAGCGGGGAATCCGGAAGAGCGTGACAGGAGCGGCGTGGCTGTCGCTGATCGTGGGACTGATTCTGACAGCAGCGTTTATGGTATTTATGAAGCCGCTGCTGACGCTGATGAACACACCTGCGGATATTTTTGACGATGCCTATGCGTATATCATGATCATAAGCGGAGGGATCCTCGCGCAGATGCTGTACAATCTGCTGGCAAGCATCCTCAGAGCGCTCGGGAACAGCAGGGTGCCGCTGTATTTTCTGATCCTGTCGGCAGTTTTAAATATCGTTCTGGATCTGGTGTTCGTCATCGTGTTTCAGATGGGAGCGGCAGGAGCTGCCGTGGCGACGATCATTTCCCAGGGTGTATCGGGCCTTCTCTGCCTTGTCTATATCGGGAAGAAAGTACAGCTGCTGAGGATGACAAAGGAGGACTGGAAACCCCAGACAACACTCCTGTCAGCCCAGCTGAAAGTCGGGATTCCGATGGCGCTGCAGTATTCGATCACTGCCATCGGAACAATGATGGTCCAGTCCTCGCTGAATATTCTGGGCTCTACGCTGGTGGCGGCATACACTGCGGCGGGAAAGATCGAGCAGGTCGTCACGCAGGCTTACATTGCGATGGGAACGACCATGGCGACGTACGGCGCGCAGAATATGGGGGCAGGGGACGTCCCGCGTATCAGACAGGGATTTAAAGCCTGCACGATCATCGGCATAGTCTATTCGTTCATCGCAGCTGCCTTTGTCATGACAGCCGGAAAATATATGACCTATCTGTTCGTGTCAGAGGATGTAGGAACGATCATGAATTCTGTGGATATCTATCTGAAGTGTGTGGGAATCTTCTTTATTCCGCTGGCGGTTGTGAATATCTACCGGAACGGAATTCAGGGACTTGGCTACGGGCTGCTGCCGATGACGGCGGGAATCGCGGAACTGATCGGAAGAGGCGTGGTCGCTGTCATAGCGGCGGGACAGAGGAGTTATCTGGGCGTCTGTCTTGCAAGCCCGGCGGCATGGATCCTGGCAGGCGGTCTGCTGATCGTGATGTATTACTATATCATGAACCATGACATCAAAAAAATATTCCGCGGCAGTGCCGGGAATATGAAAGATGTCGTCTGATCTGAAGTTATGTATTAGGCGAAGTCCAATGGCCGTGCACACAGGCTGTATGTACAGCCATCGTCTTCTTTGTTGATAACTATACAATATCAGAGAAATGTGAATCGGCTGTGACAAGAGTCAGAAGAATTTTTGAAGATTATTAAATAAAAATGAAATACTCTGAAATACCTGGAAACAGGTCATATCAGGAAGAAACGATGCATACTATGACGCACTGTTCACAGTATGCATCGTTTCTTTTGAGGCGCTGATCCAGCGGGGCTTCTCAGCCTCAAACCTCTCATAGAGCCAGGCGACCGCCTGATCCATTCCCTCGTCAGACAGCGGGAAAGTGGCGCTCTCCTTGTCTTCGTCGGGAGTATCCTCAAAGCACCAGGGTTCCGGGTAGATATAGACAGTGAAAGTGGTGCTGTTTTTTCCGTCATCGCCGCGGAAGAAATAGCGCATTCCGTGATGGTTGCCGGAAAACGGCTCCTTTTTCAGTCCCCCGAAAGGAATCAGTCTCTTGTCGATCATGTGAGTAACCTTCTTTCTTTAACAGTGGGCGGCAGAACCGGGCAGAAGAACAGAGTCAGCATACGAGGTCCTGCACGATCCCTATACTGACTCTATTATAGTGGAAAAAGCCGGGATGTGCCAGCCTTTTTGAAAAACCGGCGGCGGAGCTCGGTTTACTGTGCCGCTCTGGCGGCAAATTCAGTGGTCACAAGATCTTCATATGGAGCGCGCATAGCCAGCTCTCCGGCACTCTCCAGGATATCCTGGAGCAGATCAAAGCTGCTTTCCTCAAAGATCAGATTGCTCTTCCATGTATCCTGGTCATAATAACGCGTCACGATCGTTGTGATAGTCTCCAGGTCCGTCTCCGGGAACTGAGGCTCGATGACTTCGGCGATTTCTTCCGGGGAGTGAGTCTGGACATAGTCCATGCCCTTCTGCAGAGCATTGGTGAATCCCTGGATGATCTCAGGATTCTCTTCGATAAAGCTCTTCTTTGCGCTGAATGCGGTGTACGGGACGTAGCCGCTGTCTTCGCCGAGAGAGGCGACCACATATCCTTTGCCTTCGGATTCCAGTGTGGTCGCGCCGGGTTCGAATTCAACCGTAAATTCTCCCTGGCCTTCGGCAAATGCAGCCGCTGTGGAACCGAAATCAATATTCTGGTTGATCTCCAGATCCGTCTCGGGATCGATCCCATTCTGCTTCAGGATATACTCGAAGACCATCTCCGGCATTCCGCCCTTGCGTCCTCCGAGGACAACGCTGCCTTTAAGATCCTCCCACCGGAAATCGGGCATCTCCTCCCGGGCGACGAGAAAGTTCCCGGCGCGCTGCGTGAGCTGGGCAAAGTTTACTACATAGTCCGTGGCTCCTTCATTGTAAGTGTAGATGGATGCTTCGGAACCCATGAAGCCGATGTCAGCTTCTCCGGAGATCACGGCGGTCATGGTCTTATCTGCGCCAAATCCACACACAAGATCCAGGTCAATTCCCTCCTCGGCAAAATACCCTTCCTCCACTGCAGCATACATCGGGGCATAGAAGATCGAGTGCGCAACTTCGTTTAAAGTGACTTCTGTGAGTCCTGTTTCTTCTTTCTGTCCGGCATCCTCCGGTCCGGGGGATTCACTCTTCCGGGAACAGCCCGCCAGCAACGCGAGGGTGAAGACTGCGGCGAGGGCACATGCAAGTAAACGCTTTTTCATAATATTCTCCCTGTATTGTTTTAGGTTGTCACTATACTATATGAGCTGTGGAGGAGAGGGGTGCGCAGGACGGTGCAGACTTTTTCCGCATGCAGAAAATCAAAAATAAAGAAAAAAAGCGGATACCGGACTGTAAATCCGATATCCGCCGACTCTGCGGTCATATGATTCGACAGGAAAGGAGGTATACCTTCTTTCTGCGGTATTAATTATTAATTGTCGTGCTCTTCCTCGAAAGGATCATCGTAATCATCATCATCGTCGCTTCCGCCTCTGGACGCGATCGCCAGGATCAGAGAGATCACTGCAAGTACTGCACATGCGATGGCAGCAGCAAGAAGTTCTATGCTGTCGCCTCTTCTGAGGAACGCGAAAACGCCTGTACCGATATAGACGATCATGGGCAGCAGGAAGGCGAATAATGTTGCCTTATTCTGCATGATCAGATACAGCAGAGCAGAAACGAGCAGGCAGACTGCAAGGATAACATAGGTCATTCCGGCAGAAGTATTATCGCCAGAACTGCTCAGCCCTGCCACGAATCCTCTGTAGATAAAGAAGCCAAAACCAAGGAGCGAAAGGATTCCGAGGAAGATGCGTCCCGGACGGAATCTCGCCTCATCTTCATAGTCATAATCGTCCTCGTCGTCATACTCGTTGACCTCCGGGTCCGAAGTTTTGGGCGAAGTCTGTTCCTCCTCGCTGTAGTCAGGCACTTCCGGTTTTACGGACTCGTTCTCTTCTAATTCTGTATCGTCTATCGGAGCCTTTTTCTTCTTCAGCGGTCTGTGATCAGGATCTGTGGCAAGCATATCTTCATATCCCTTGCGTGCCGCTTTCTCTCTCTTGACGCGGACCTTCTCCGGAGGGATGTTACCATACTGCTGCTCTTCTCCTTCAGCAGGGGCAGCCTTCCGGACAACACGCTTTTTGACCGGCCTTTTGACCGGAGCTTCACCGTCTTCCGTCACGCTCTTCGGAGCGCCGTCCGCGGGACGGGGTTTCCTTCTGACTGTGCCGTCTGCAGGTCTGTTTGCCGCTGCTTCCCCGGCAGGTCTTTTTCTCGGTGCTGTGCCGGCAGGTCTCTTTCTCACGGGTCCATCTTCTGGAACCCTCTTCTTCGGAGCAGCGCCGCCTTCAGCGGAATCTGCTTCAGAAACTTTCTTAGGAGCCTTCTTTACGGGTTCTTCTTTCTGTTCCGCAGCCGCTTTCTTGGCTGCCATTTTCTTCGCGCGCTGCTTGTCAAGATTCCACTGCTTTTTGCAGTCGCGGCAGATCGCATATTCGTTAAAGACCGGTTCACCGTTTTCATCGGTGCCAATCTGTTTCTTCTTTAATTCGACATCTTTTCCACATATTGGACACTTCATAATTATGTACTCCTCTCTTGTTATTGACAAACCTATAACGCATTTATTATAGCATTTTGAAACCGAGAGGACAATGGAAAAATGAAACATTACACCGAAATCTGTCGAACCTTCGTTACTGTCCGCACCATACTTATAGAACTCGTAACCGCCGCCCGTATAGGCGGTCTTGGCACGAAGTGCAGAACTGGGGCGCGGCACCGTGACGAGTGCGCATGAGGGCGGTGGTCAGGAGTGAACAGCAGCGAACCCTCAGATACACAGCCCGTCAGAATGCCGGCGGCGGATCAGGTCTGATCCGCACGGTGTGTTTCTTCCGTTTTGGGCGCTGCTGCCCTGGGCAGAAACTGATAGATTTCATTGTAAGATCGGATCTCTTCTTCATCTTTCGGAAGAGACGGGATCAATCCGGTGCAGTCCATGGATGAGGCTGCATTGGCAAGGTAATCATAGTCGTCGATGATCTCCCGGTTGGTCTTCTTTTTCAGATCACTCACCTCCTGATCTGTGTGTGCCGGCATGGCTGGATGCTGCGCCGGTCATTTTTTGTTTCAGTGACTGATTCAGTACAGTATTGTCTTCTATTCCTGAAATTGTATTCGGGGAAAAATATGGTATAATAACTGAGTTGAATTGAGATGATACATGACAAAGGAGGCAGATTGTTTTATGAAATTTTTAGTGGATACACACTCCCATACCATTGCCAGCGGGCATGCGTACAGCACGATCACGGAGATGGCGGAGGCGGCTGCGGCGAAGGGGCTGAAGGCACTTGCTCTGACGGAGCATGCACCTGAGATGCCGGGGACCTGCGGGCTGTTCTATTTTCAGAATCTGGACGTGGTGCCGAGGATGCAGAAGGGGATCCGACTGCTCATGGGTGCAGAGGTCAATATCATGGACCCGGACGGGATAATTGATCTCCCGGAGAATACCTGCAGAGATCTTGATATCGTTGTTGCCAGTGTCCATCCGCCGTGCTACGGGCTTGGACACACGGAAAAGGAGAATACGCGTGCCTATGTGGAGGCAATGAAAAAGCCCTATATCCATATTATCGGACACCCGGACGACGGAAGATTTCCGCTGGATTATGAGGTCCTCGTCCGTACGGCGAAGGAGACGGGGACGCTTCTTGAACTGAACAACTCGTCTCTCCGCCCGCAGAGCAGCAGAAAAGGAACGAGGGAGAACATGATCACCATGCTGGATCTGTGCCGTCAGTATGAGGTGCCGGTCACAACAGGAAGCGATGCACATGTGAACGTGGATGCCGGCAACTTTACTTATATAAAGGAAGTGATCGATTACTGCGGTTTCCCGGAGGAGCTGATCGCGACTGCAAATCTGGAACTGCTTAAAAGCTTTATCCCTTCCCTGAAAAATATCTGATATAGTTGGAATAGTGTGACAGTTCAGCCCGCGCCATTCGCAAAGCCGCACATACGTGCTTCTGCGGCTGCGCCGCTCCTTTGCTCATATACGGGCGCTCCGCTCATAAGGGAAGGGACAGACTGATTCTTATGCCAGCATAAATCAGTATGCCCCTTCCCTTATAGCTGAACTGTCACTAAAATTCTCATAAAACTGTGGACTTTACAAATTTAGTGTGCTAAAATGTAACGGTGGCTTGGTACAGACCGGGCTGCCGTTTTTTAGGTTGGAAGGAGTCTGAATAATTATGAGTAAAAAGATCAGAACAGAGGCTGTAGACTATCTCTTTCGTGCGATTCTCAGCCTGGAAAATAAAGAAGAGTGCTATACATTTTTTGAAGATATCTGTACCATCAATGAACTTCTCTCCCTGTCGCAGCGCTTTGAGGTGGCCAGGATGCTGAGAGAGCAGAAGACATATCTCGAGATCGCGGAGAAGACAGGTGCTTCCACTGCGACGATCAGTCGTGTAAACCGATCCCTGAATTACGGAAACGACGGGTATGATATGGTGTTTGAGAGGATCAATAAAGAAGAATAAACGGCACGGTGAGGATGCCGGTACAATAAAAAATGCTTCAGGAGCAGGTCCCGGCCGCGGTGCGGAACCTGCTCTTACAGCATTAATCTTTCTTTTTTTTCGTGTGCTTTTCTGCCAGTTCGTCGATGATCTTCTCGATCATTGTCTTTTTCAGATAGACGTCGAAGCTCAGGCTGCAGATAAAGGCGAAGAGCTTCAGTTCATCACGGTCTTCGCCGTCCGGTATCTCCGAAAACGCAGACATTGATTTTTCGTATGCTTCCCGGACTGATTCCTGGAGTGGCTTGATCCGTCCCTTTTCCATCTCGCAGACCTCTTTGTACACGGAGGACAGATCCATGGGGCCTTCTCCGGAAAAGTACTTTTCCGTCAGAGGAGTCAGGACTGTCTCGATGTCTTTGATGGAAAGAATGTTCTTAAAATAGTAAATAAAGATAAGGATCAGGACATGCACTCGGGAATACTTCTTTTTGACAGGCGGCGGAAGAAGATTATTCTTTGTATAATTGTTGATCATTGTCTTTGTCAGAATTTTGTCTTCCTCATAGCGCTTTGTCGATGAAAGCTGCTCATCCATGAAGGTCGTGACCTGATCCATATACAGGTCTATATTGGGGATCTCTCCCGGTTTGATATAATCGATGCGGGAGAGACTTTCCAGGATGCTGTTCAGTATATCATTCGTATCTATTGTCATATTATCACCTCAGTGTACTTATTATATAGTATTGAAAACTATATGACAAGCCTTTTCCCTCAATGATTCTTGAAATAGTCCTTTACAAGTTTTACCACTGTGCCTGACAGCAGGAACAGGGCGATCAGGTTCGGGATGGACATCAGCCCGTTGAATGTCTCGGCCACGCTCCAGAGGAGTCCCAGATCTGCGGTCGCTCCGATGACTGCTACAAGTGAGTAGACGACCATAAAGGGCTTGTTGATCCATGAGCCGAAGAGAAATTCAATGCACCGTGTTCCATAGAGCCCCCAGCCCAGGATCGTGGAAAATGCGAAGCAGCACAGAGCAACAGCGGTAAAGATGGATACCCAGCTTCCGTAGGTGGTGATGAATCCGTTGATCGTGAGTTCGGCTCCTGCGTCTGTTCCGTAGCTGACGCTGACTCCGCTGCAAAGGATGACCAGGGCGGTCATAGTGCAGATCACGATCGTGTCTGCAAACACTTCGAAGATGCCGAAGAATCCCTGTTTTACCGGGTGATCTGTATCAGCGGTTGCGTGGGCGATAGAGCCTGTACCGAGACCGGCCTCATTGGAGAAGATTCCCCTGGCGACACCCTTCTGCATACTGAGAAAGAAGCTGCCAACGACTCCGCCTGTCACGGATGCCGGAGAGAACGCGCCTTCGATGATCGAGGCAAATACTCCGGGTACACGGTCGATGTTCAGGAAGATCACGCCCAGAGCAAGGATGATGTAGAGCAGCGCCATGAACGGCACGAGCATCTCCGCAACTCTTCCGATCCGTTTGATCCCGCCCAGCAGGATCAGCGCCACAAGGATTGCGATGATGATGCCGATGATCAGGCTCGAGACAGAGACGGAGGACGCGTCGATCACATGATAGTTTAGCAGAGCCGTGTTGATGGCGGAGGTGATCGTGTTCACCTGTGTTGCATTTCCTGTGCCGAATACAGTCAGAACTCCCAGCAGGGCGAACAGGACTGCCATCCAGCGCCATTTCGGCCCCAGTCCGTTCTTGATGTAATACATGGGACCTCCGGTCCAGTCTCCCTGCCTGTTCTTTTCGCGGAAATGTACGGCGAGAGTCACCTCAGAAAATTTGGTGCACATGCCGAGCAGGGCAGAGATCCACATCCAGAAAACCGCGCCGGGGCCGCCGATCGCGATCGCGCCTGCGACGCCTGCGATATTACCGGTGCCCACGGTGGCAGCGAGGGCGGTGCACACTGCCTGGAACGGGGTGATGGATCCGTCGGAGGCTTCCTTCTTATGAAATATGCGCCCCAGAGTTACCTTGAAGGTATATCCGAATTTGCGGAACTGGATGAAGCGGGTCCGGATACTGAGGAGAAGCCCCACTCCAATGATGCAGACCATGGCGGGGACGCCCCATACAAAGCCGTTGACTGCACTGTTGATTTTTTCAAATGTTTCCAACATGAGAATCTGATTCCTTTCTGGTAATAAACTAGCTCCGGCGCCCGGCAGTGCCGCACGGACGCCAGCCTTTCTATATTAGCACAAAAGGATGGAAAATGACAAAAAAATTGGGAAAGTCAGGTTGACAATCAGTGAGGGGTATCTGATAATGGTAGTTACCGGCATCGGACAAATGTTCGATGAACAGAAATTTATCGGAGAACAGGAGAGATCTATGAGCATTTATGATACATTGAATGAACCCCAGAGGGAGGCGGTCCTGCATACGGATGGTCCGCTTCTGATCCTGGCGGGAGCGGGTTCGGGAAAGACCAGGGTGCTGACTCACCGTATCGCATATCTGATCGATGAGAGAGGCGTGAATCCCTGGAATATCCTTGCCATTACATTTACGAACAAGGCGGCGGAGGAAATGCGCCAGCGGGTGGATTCTCTGGTGAGCTTCGGTGCAGAGAGCATCTGGGTGAGCACGTTCCATTCAGCCTGTGTCAGGATCCTGAGACGGTTCATCGACCGGCTGGGGTATGACAACCGTTTTACGATCTATGACACGGATGATCAGAAGACACTGATGAAGGAAGTCTGCCGGAAAGTGGATATTGACACAAAAGTATATAAGGAAAGGAATCTTCTGGCAGCGGTCTCGTCGGCGAAGAATGAGATGATCCTGCCGGACGAGTTTGAGCTGAACGCAGGAGGCGATTTCGGACAACTCAAGATCGCGAAGGTGTACCGCGAATATGAAGCCCAGCTTAAGGCGAACAATGCGCTGGATTTCGACGATCTTCTCGTCAAGACCGTGCAGCTTCTGGAGACCCAGCCCGATGTGCTGGAATACTATCAGGAACGGTTCCGCTACATCATGGTGGATGAGTACCAGGATACAAACACGGTCCAGTTCCGTCTTGTCAGGCTGCTTGCCGGAAAATACAGGAATCTCTGTGTAGTAGGAGACGACGACCAGTCGATCTATAAGTTCCGGGGGGCAAATATCCGGAATATCCTGGACTTCGAGCATGAGTTCCCGGATGCACATGTGGTCAGGCTGGAGCAGAACTACAGATCCACGGGCAATATTCTGAACGCGGCGAACGGAGTTATCAGGAACAACAGGAACCGGAAAGAGAAGACGCTCTGGACGGACAACGGAGAGGGAGAGAAAATCCAGCTCAGGCAGTTTGATACTGCATTCGATGAAGCGGAATATATAGCTGAAGATATTAAAAAAGAAGTACAGGAAGGCGCTTCTTACAATGACAGTGCGGTCCTCTATCGGACGAATGCGCAGTCCCGTCTGTTCGAGGAAAAATTTATAGCCATGAATATCCCTTATAAGATCGTAGGAGGCATCAATTTCTACGCGCGCAGGGAGATCAAGGACCTCCTCGCTTACCTGAAGACGGTGGATAACGGGCAGGACGATCTTGCCGTGCGCCGCATCATCAACGTACCGAAGCGTGGGATCGGGCTGACGACGATCAACCGGATCCAGGAGTCTGCCGATGAGAGAGGAATCGGATTTTACGAAGCGCTGCTGGCGCCGGAACTGATCCCCGGCGTGGGAAGGAGTGTATCAAAGCTGGATTCCTTCGCGGCGCTGATTGAATATTTCAAAGGTCAGACAGAGAAAGAGAGCATCACGGACCTTCTTCGGGAGATCATAGAGAAGACCGGATATGTGGAGAGCCTGGAAGCGGAAGACAAAGTGGAGGCGGAGTCCAGGATTGAGAATATCGACGAGCTTGTCAATAAGGCGGCGGCGTATGAGGAGGACTGCCAGGACAGGGGCGAAGAGGCGTCTCTGAGCGGGTTCCTCGAGGAAGTTGCCCTCGTCGCTGATATCGACAGTCTGGACGAGGATCAGGACTATGTGGTCCTGATGACACTTCACAGTGCAAAAGGACTGGAATTCCCCCATGTATATCTGGCGGGGATGGAAGATGGTCTGTTCCCGAGCTATATGACGATCACATCGGATGACAATGAAGATCTGGAGGAAGAACGCAGGCTCTGCTATGTGGGCATCACCCGCGCAGAGGAGAAACTCACCCTGACCTGCGCACGGCGCAGGATGGTGCGGGGAGAGACACAGTTCAACAAGATGTCCCGGTTCATCAAGGAGATCCCCATGGAATTGATCGATACGGGAAACCGGAAGATCGAGGAAGGAACACAGATCCCGGTCCAGAATACATATTCTCATGCGAAGGAAGCGTTCCGCGCACGACCGTTTGCCTCCCAGTTTTCCGCATCTCAGTCTTCAGGAAAGACAACAGGAAAGCAGCCATTTTCCTCTCTTCAGAAGGGAAGCCAGATTCTGGCCGGAAAGAGCGGAAGCCTTTCCTATCAGGTGGGAGACAGGGTGCGCCATACAAAATTCGGAGAGGGAACTGTGCTCGAGATCAAGGAAGGCGGCAGAGACTATGAGGTGACGGTGGAATTCGACAGCGCCGGCGTCAGAAAGATGTTCGCCATGTTCGCAAGGCTGGTGAAGGTTTCATAAGATGAGGGCGCAGATCGGAGTGATAGGAAACCGCCTTTTACATGATAGCATGACTATACAGTTTCCTATTCCTGAGCACGATGTGAACAGTAATCTGAGAAATCATCTTTCTGAGGATTTTGGAATAAATTAGTAGTAATCTGAAAATGATAGTGGTATAATAACAGAAAGTAATCGCCGCCCTGAGGCGGGGAAAGGACGTGTAGATATGAACAAAAAAATAGAAGACATGATTGCGGAATCAAAATTAACTGAGCTGCTGCACAGAAATGATGCAGAGAAACAGAAAAACACAGTGATCTGGGTGCTGGCGATCATCGGAGCAGTTGCAGCAGTCGCAGCGATCGCGTATGCGGTATACCGTTTCTTCACACCGGACTATCTGGAAGACTTCGAAGATGATTTTGACGATGACTTCGATGACTATTTCGATGAGGATGACCAGGTATAGGAGACGGACGGATCCGGTATCGAAAAATGATGAAACAGAATACAGGCAGGATGTGGTAGATGGACTGCACCCTGCCTGTTTTGCTGTGATGAAGCAGATGAAACGAACGTGGAGGAAGAGATGAAGAAAGGACAGATTTTTGAAGGAACTATAGAGAGAGTGGACTTTCCGAATAAGGGGATCGTGTATCTTGCTGAGGAGGACAAGTATGTCACGGTGAAGAACGGAATGCCGGGACAGAAAGTGCGTTTTCTCATCAATAAATTCAAGCGTGGAAATGCGGAGGGACGGCTCCTTGAGGTGCTGGAGAAGTCTCCGCTGGAGACAAGAGAGCCCGTCTGCAGCATCTTTCCCGCCTGCGGCGGCTGTATGTATCAGACCATGCCCTATGAAGAACAGATGAAGATGAAGGAAGGGCAGATCCGGCGTATCATGGATGAGGCAGTGAAGGGAAGTTATGTCTTCGAGGGTGTAAAGGCAAGCCCGAAAGAGTTCGGATACCGGAACAAGATGGAGTTCTCCTTTGGGGATGAGTATAAGGACGGGCCGCTCTCCCTGGGCCTTCATAAAAAAGGAAGCACTTATGATGTCCTGACAGCAGCGGACTGCAGGCTGGTGCATGCGGATATGAATGAGATTCTTGTGTGCGTGCTGGAGCATTTCAGAAAGCGGGGCGTCAGCTACTATAAAAAGATGCAGCATACAGGATACCTGCGCCATCTTCTCCTGCGGAGAGGAGATACAACAGGAGAGATCCTTGTGAACCTGGTGACTACCACACAGGAAGAGCATGATCTTCAGCCGCTGGTGGACGAGCTTCTCTCTCTGGAACTGGAGGGGCGCATCGTCGGTATCCTCCATATCCTGAATGATTCCCTCTCTGATGTGGTGAAGAGTGACGAGACCCGCATCCTCTGGGGGCAGGACTTCTTTTACGAAAAGCTCCTTGATCTGGAATTCAAGATTACGCCGTTCTCCTTCTTCCAGCCCAATACAAGGGGCGCGGAAGTGCTGTATGAGACGGTCCGGGAGTATATCGGAGATATCCATGATATGACCGTATTTGATCTCTTCAGCGGGACCGGGACGATCAGTCAGGTGCTGGCGCCGGTTGCGAAGGAAGTCGTGGGCGTGGAGATCGTTGAGGAAGCTGTAGAGGCAGCAAAGGAAAATGCCGCAAGGAACGGTATTTCCAACTGTAAATTCATAGCAGGCGATGTATTTCAGGTACTGGATCAGATTGAAGAGAAGCCGGATGTGATTGTGCTGGATCCCCCGAGAGACGGGATCCACCCGAAGGCTCTGCCTAAGATCCTGAACTATGGAGTGGAGCGGATTGTGTATATCTCCTGTAAGATGACGAGCCTGGCGAGAGATCTGGAGATGATGCAGCTTGCGGGGTACCGGGTGGAGAAGATGACGGCGGTGGATCAGTTCTGTGAGACGGTGCATGTTGAGACGGTAGTACTGCTTTCCCACAAAAAACCTGACAGCACAATCAGCGTAAAAGTGGAGTTTGGCGAGGGAGAGGGCAAAGTACCGCTTGATAATATCTCTAAAAGAGCCGAGGCGTACAAGCCGAAAGAGCGAGTTACCTACAAAATGATAAAGGAATACATAGAAGCGAAATATGGCTTCAAGGTACATACTGCTTATATAGCGGAGGTAAAGAGAAGTTTGGGCTTGCCAATGTATGATGCCCCTAATGCGGTAGAAGAATTGAAACAGCCGAGAAAACATCCGACAGCAGAGAAGGCGGAAGCGATTAAAGACGCTTTGAAACATTTTGAGGTTATCTAAAATTGCGAGCATACCATTAGTAATCGTGGTATGCTCTTTTCGTAGAAATTTTATGGGAGTAAGATAGATACATTTAAATGGAATTGCAATGGGAGGAAAAGATGAAACGAATTACGGAGATAACGAAGCGAGATATTTTGGACTTATTCCGAAATGGATTGGAAATAAATGAATTTTTTGATACTAAGACAGTTATTTATCATTATTTTGGTAGGATTGAAGAAATAGCTTTTCTTAAAAGGATGTATGATTTAGGGAATATGCCAAGCACTGATTCGAGATATGAAAATGCAGAGCAGGATATATGGCAACATACAGTTAACAACGATGATTATCCGTATTGTTGGGTTTTTGAAGATGAACGGTTTGGTTTACAGAATGGCGAAGATGAGATATATCTGAAATTTCTTTGTGAAGTATTTCATCCTGCTGTTAGATATGAAAAGGGTTACTGGAAAGAATTTTTGGCAGAGATCAATAGGCTATTGCAAAATGATGGATATGAACTTTATCCTGCTAATAAGGTATCTAATCGAGATGTTTATGGATGGAGAGTATATCAGAAAGAAGAAAACGCTTTGTTTATTCCATATTCTCAACGTCATGCAAAAGAAATAAAAGAAAAAAAGATAACATTATCCATAAAGAAAAAAGCCAGAAATCAGATTTATCAGTTTTTGGAACGAAATAATATTGAATATCAAGCAACTACTGAGACGGGATGGAACTATAATACTACAGTAGCAGTAGATGTTTTTGATGATATAAGGCAGTTTTATATACCAAAATGCTATAATTCCAAGAACGAATACATTGAAACTGCTGATTTGCACGATTTTATTCTGGCTAATTCTCCGTTTTGTGTTTTGGATGCAATAGAGTTTTTTTATAGGCATAGAAGTTCTGATGATTTTGAAAGTCAAATAAATTCAATATTGAGATTAAATGAATTGCCTCTAAAACTTGAAAGTGGAAAGATTTCTAATGTAATTGATATTCAGATGAGTAAAAACTCACTTTTGTCTGTTCAAGAAGCAGGATTAAAAGAATTGTTGCAAGAAGCAACAAAATACTATGATGAGAATAATTTGCAAATAGCGGTAGAAAAACTTTGGGATGCTTTTGAGAGATTAAAGACATATTACTGCTCTCCAACCATAGATAAAAAGAAGTCTGCGAATAAAATTGTAATGGATATGAGCAATAATCAACAGCCATTTATAGATTTATTTGGGAAAGAGTTTCATGAGCTTACTTTGCTTGGTAATAATTTTAGAATTAGGCATCATGAAACGACAAAAACAGATATTCAGGATAAAAGGCATTATAAGTATTTTTACAAACGATGTTTAGCATTGGTTTCGACAGCTATTCAGTATTTGGATGGAGGAAGTTTATAATAGATTTAGTTTCTTGTAATAAAGCAGCTTTGAAAATATTAGAGGGAACTTCTTACCAAGATTGCACATTTGAGCTGCTTTCCGTTCCCACATATAATGAAAGTGAAGAAACGGAGGTGGCTCGTATGAGAGAACAGAAATTCCACATTTATCTGGATAGCCACGAAAGGACAATTCTGCTACATAGCCTTGTGGAACTGAAAAACCAACTCCTTGCGCAAGGCAGATATGCGGACTGCGTTGACGAACTGATTTTTAAGGTTATGGGCGCACCGCTTAAAAAACTCAAAGTACAACACGATTGTGGGAGGGTATGATGGATGGCATAGAATTTAAAGAACTGTTCAAGGTAGCTGTGGAAACACTGAGGGAAAAGACAATCACACCGCTGTTGGAAGCAGACGCAACCTATCAGGAGGACTCTGATAATAAGGGGATTGCGGAAATGCACTATCTCCAGTTGGATTTGACGGAGGAACAGCGGAAAGTCTGTAACCGCCTGCTTGAGTGCCGGGACAAGCAAGATATTGAGTATGCTACCCACGCATATACCGCAGGTCTGTATGACGCTTTCCGCATAATGGCGGTATTGTTCCCTGATAAATGGGACACAGACGATATACGGGAGCTGCTTGCAGCAAAGGTCAACAACTGAATATTGAAGATTTTACATAGCCGATTGGTATCAAAGCCAGTCGGCTTTTTTGCGTTCTGCGGAACTTTACATAGCCACCCTGACAAAGTGGCTAAATTTATGCGAAAGGAGGACGCATCTATGTCAAACTGCAAAGTGATTGCTCTGACAAACCAGAAAGGCGGTGTCGGCAAGACCACCACAGCGGTCAATCTGGGCGTGGGACTGGCACAGCAGGGGAAAAAGGTGCTGCTCATCGACGCCGATGCGCAGGCAAACCTTACAATGGCGTTGGGATATAACCGTCCTGACGACCTGCCCTTTACCCTCTCCACCGTTATGCAGGACATCATAGACGATAAAACAGTTGATGTCTCGCAGGGGATTATCCATCACAAGGAAGGCGTTGATCTTATCCCGTCCAACATTGAGCTGTCTGGTCTGGAGGTAAGGCTGATCAATGCCCTGAGTCGTGAGAGTGTCCTGAAAACCTATGTGAATGAGGTCAAAAGGGATTACGACTTTGTGCTGATCGACTGTATGCCGAGTTTGGGAATGATAACCATCAATTCTCTGGCGGCGGCTGACAGCGTGGTTATCCCGACGCAGCCCCACTATCTTTCTGCAAAAGGTCTGGAGCTGTTGCTTCGCACGGTGTCAAAGGTCAGGCGGCAGATAAACCCCAGAATGCGGATAGACGGTATCCTGATGACGATGGTCATGCCACGGACAAATATCTCCAAAGACATCATCTCATCCGTCAAGAGTGCATACGGACAGAAAATCAGGGTGTTTGATACCCAGATACCCCACTCCGTCCGTGCTGTGGAAGCCACCGCAGAAGGCAAGAGTATTTTTGCCTATGACAAAGGCGGCAAGGTTGCCGCTGCCTATGAGCAATTCGCAAAGGAGGTGGTAGAGATTGGCGAGAAGCAGAGAAAACAAAATCGAGCTGACCGCTTACGATGACCTCTTTGAAACAGACGAAAGCCGTGCGGAGGCTGCCTTAAGCAAGATACGGGAAATCCCCATATCGGAGATTGACGAGTTCCCAGACCATCCGTTTAAGGTCTTAATGGATGAAGATATGGAGCAGCTTGTTGAGAGTATCAAACGCAATGGCGTGATGACCCCGGCGACTGTCCGGCTCAAGGAGGACGGACGGTATGAGCTGATCAGCGGACACAGGCGCAAAAAGGCGTGTGAGCTTGCAGGACTGGAAACCTTGAAATGCGAGGTCAAGGAGCTGACCCGTGATGAAGCAATCATCATTATGGTAGAGAGCAACCTGCAACGCTCCACAATCTTGCCAAGTGAGAAAGCCTTTGCCTACAAAATGCGGCTTGAAGCGATGAAGCGTCAGGCAGGCAGACCCCCGAAAGAAAATGCGTCGCCAGTGGCGACTAATTTTTCAAAAGGGCGTTCAGACGAGGAATTAGGCGAACTTGTCGGAGAAAGTAAAGACCAGATACGCCGCTATATCCGTCTGACCGAGCTTGTTCCTGAAATCCTGCAAATGGTTGACGAAAGGCAGATTGCGTTCCGCCCTGCGGTGGAAATCTCCTATCTGTCCGAGGAACAGCAGTACACTCTGCTCGAAGCGATAGAATACAACGACGCTACCCCGTCACTGGCGCAGGCTATCAAGATGAAGAAATTTATGCAGGACGGAAAGCTCACAGATGAGGTTATCCAGTCCATCATGCAGGAGGAAAAGCCAAACCAGAGGGAAAAGCCCGCTTTCCGTGATGAACGGATCACCAAGCTCATCCCCAAGACTGTCCCCAAAGGGCAGGAAACCGACTTTGTGGTCAAGGCGTTGGAGTTTTACAACCGCCACTTGCAGCGGAGCAAAGACCGTGAACGATAGCCACACACCGAGGGCGAGGTCTGTCCATTGGAGGATAGCCATTTTTTCCGCTTCCCCCTCTCCACACCTCTCCCCCTAACTACTGCCAGTTACTGTCCGAAGAAAGAAAACTATTGAGCTGCCATAAGGCGGCTTTTTCTCGGTTAGTAAGGCACATTCAATCAAACTCAGGAGGTAACTATGAAATTCCCTAAATTATTCAAAAGGGCTGCGGCTGTTCTGATGGCTGCGGTCACAACGCTGTCCGTACTGCCTGCGACCACGGCGTTTGCTGCGGGAGATATAGGCACGATTTCCTTTACCCACACTTATGACAGGAACGGAAATGCGATGCGGTACAATTCCAGTGCAGTCTTTGACGGATACACCGCAGGCGGCACTGGAAATTATAAATACCGTATGTATGTGGATGGCGATGATGCGTTCTGTATTCAGCCGGGTGTCCCGTTAAGAACGGGAAATACCTTAAAGAAAAATTCATCCGAGACTTGGAACGCCCTCTCCGCCAACCAGAAAAAAGCGGTAGGGCTTGCCCTTCTCTATGGATATCAGGGCAACCGTAACAACCTTTCCGGCAGCGATGATGAAAAGTGGCTTGCCACCCAGACCCTCATCTGGGAGTTTGTGACGGGATGCAGGGAGTCTACCGGCTCTTATCAGCAGACGAGCCAGAAAGCATACAGCTTGCACTTTGGCTCGAACTATCCTAACAGCGGTGCTGTGGAGGTCTACAACCAGATCGTGTCCCTGATGAGCAGGCACAACACCATACCGAGCTTTATGTCGGGCGGTGCAAATGACATCACAAAAGAGCTTTCCTATCAGGATGGGAAATACACGCTGACCCTGACCGACAATAACGGTGTACTGTCCGAGTATTCCTTTGCTTCGTCCGACAGAAAGGTAAGCGTGGCGAAGTCCGGCAATCAGCTCATTATCACATCGGAAACCGCCTTTGACGGGTCGGTACGCATTACTGCCACAAGGAGCAATGTGCCGACCGTCAGCAGCAGCGCAAAGATGATCGCCTATGGCGACCCTAACCTGCAGGATGTAGTCACGGGCGTGGAAAATGCCGACGCTGTGCGGGCATACCTGAATGTGGAGACGCCCACTGGCACGATTGCCCTGAAAAAGACTTCCGAGGATGGCGTGGTTGCGGGCATCTCCTTTGTCATCAAAGGCGAAAAGAACTTTAACAAGACCGTTACCACGGACGAGAATGGCAACATTACCGTAGAGGGATTATTCCCCGGCACTTACACCGTGACGGAGCAGTCCATCGACAAATATGAGCCGCAGGAAACCCAGACCATCACGCTCATCGGCGGCAAGACCACCACGGTCAACTTCAATAACACCTTGAAGCGTGGCAGCCTTGAGGTGGTAAAGACTTCCGAGGACAGTCTTGTGGAAGGCGTGACCTTCCATCTGTACGGGACCTCCTTAAGCGGGCTTGCGGTGGATGAGTACGCTGTGACCGATGCGGATGGAGTCGCAAGATTTGAGAATGTCCTCATCAGCGGCAACACCCCGTATGTCCTTGAGGAAGTGGATACCGCTGTCCGCTATGTCGTTCCCGCATCCCAGACCGCACCCATTGAGTGGAACAAGGTCACGGAGCGCAGCTTTACCAACATCCTCAAGAAATTCAATGTGACCGTGACAAAGACCGATGCGGAAACGGGAACGCCGCAGGGCGACGCTTCCCTTGCGGGCGCAGTTTACGGTATTTATAAAGGCGAGGAACTGATTGACACCTACACCACGGACGAGAACGGGCAGTTTACCACCGACTATTATGTGTGCGGCGACGACTGGAGCATCCGTGAAATCAGCCCGTCCGAGGGATATTTGCTCGATGAGACGATCCACCATGTGGGCGCAGAGCCGGAGCTTTACACGGTGGAACGGAATACCACGAAAAATGATGTGAATGAGCAGGTCATCAAGGGCAATATCGCTGTCATCAAGCACACGGATGACGGGGAAACCCAGATTGAGACACCCGAAGAAGGCGCAGTTTTTGAAGTCTTTTTGAAATCCGCAGGCAGCTATGGGGACGCAAAGGAAAGCGAGCGTGACATCCTGACCTGCGACGAGAATGGTTTTGCCCAGACGAAAGACCTGCCTTACGGTATCTATACCGTGAAGCAGACTTCTGGATGGGAAGGTCGTGAGCTGATGAAACCATTTGATGTGTTTATCAATTCTGACGGTCAGACCTACCGCTATCTGATCAATAACGCCAACTTTGAAAGCTATATCAAGATTGTGAAAAAGGACGCCGAAACGGGCAACACCATCCCCTATGCCGGGGCAGGCTTCCAGATTTATGACCCCAATGGCGAGCTTGTGACGATGACCTACACCTACCCCGAAGTGACGACCATTGACACTTTCTATACCACAGCGGACGGTGACCTTATCACGCCCCAGACCCTTGAATACGGGAAGGGATATTCTCTTGTAGAGGTGCAGGCTCCGTATGGATATGTGCTGAACTACGAGCCAGTCTATTTTGATGTGGTGCAGGAGGACTCCGCTGAGGAAAGCGGCATCACAGTTATTGAAGTGGTACGGGAAAATGTGGCGCAGAAAGGCACGATTACCGTGGAAAAGACGGGCGAGGTATTCTCAACCGTGTCAGGCGATAAGGGGCTGTATCAGCCAATCTTTTCCGCCAGTGGGCTTGAGGGAGCTGTCTATGAGATTACCGCAGCCGAGGACATCTATACTCTGGACGGGACACTCAGGGCTTCTAAAGGCGAAGTCGTGGACACGATTACCGCAGATGCGGACGGTACAGCAAAGAGCAAGGAGCTGTATCTTGGCAGATATGAAGTCAGGGAAACCAAAGCCCCGTATGGAATGGTGCTGAATGAGGAAACGCATACCGTGGAGCTTGTGTACGCAGGTCAGGAGGTTGCGGTCACAGAAACTTCTACGAGCTTCTACAATGAGAGACAGAAGGTGGAAATCGACCTCATCAAAAGCCTTGAGGTGGACGAAGCCTATGGCGTAGGCAATAACGGGGAAATCTTTGATGTTTCCTTTGGGCTTTACGCTGCGGAGGAACTGACAGCCGCCGACGGTACTACAATTCCCGCTGACGGTCTGATTGAGGTCATTACTCTTGACGAGAACGGTCACGGGAAAGCCATCAGCGACCTGCCGATGGGCAGCTACTATGTGCAGGAAATCAGCACGAACTCCGCTTATCTGAAAGACGATACCAAATACCCTGTTGTCTTTGAGTACGCAGGTCAGGAAACCGCACTGGTGTCCATCACTGCCAACGAGGGAGAAGCCATTGAAAACGAGCTGATCTATGGCTCAGTCAGTGGTAAGAAGTACGATGAGGACGGGAACGCTTTAGGCGGTGCGCTCATCGGTATCTTTAAGACAGGTACGGAGGAATTTACAGCCGAAACAGCGATCCAGACTACCACATCAGCAGATGACGGTAGTTTTTCTTTTGAGAAAGTGCCTTACGGGACTTGGATTATCCGTGAGATCGAAAGCCCGACAGGTTTTGTACTCTCCGATGAGGAAATCCCCGTGACCATTGGAAGCGTGGACGAAGTTGTGGAGGTCGAGCTTGTCAACGAGTTCATCACGGGCAGCATCGAACTGACAAAGGTGGACGAAGACTATCCCGACAACAAGCTGACGGGTGCGGTCTTTGAAGTCTATGCCGACAAGAACGGAGACGGAAAACTGGACGATGGCGACGAGTTGCTCGGAGAAATGGCGGAGCTTGGCGGTGGCGTGTACCAGATGAGCGACCTGCGCTATGGCAAGTATCTTGTCCGTGAGACAAAAGCTCCCGAAGGCTTCCTGCTCGATACAAATGTCTATCCTGTATCCATTGAGGAGGACGGAAAGACTTATACGGTTGAGAATGAGGCAGGCGTCGGCTTTATCAACGCAGCCCAGAAAGGCTCTTTAAAGATCGTCAAGACTTCCTCTGACGGTAAGGTGGAGGGCTTCTCTTTCCGAGTGACTGGAAAAGATTATGACCAGACCTTTAAAACGGATACCAATGGCGAAATCCTCATTGAAGGCTTGCGCATTGGCGAATACACCGTGTCCGAGGTCAGCGATGATGCTTCCGCAGGCTATATCCTGCCCGCCGAAAAGCAGGCAACCGTTAAGACCGATGCCACAACGATTGTGGAGATGCACAATGAGCTGAGGAAAACCCCGAAAACAGGCGATGACTTCAACCCTGCGCTCTGGGCAGGTCTGGCGGCTGTTTCCGTGATCGGCGCAGGCGTTTTAGGCTTTGTAGGCTTTAAGAACAGAAAGAAAAAGGAGGACTAAGGAATGGACGCTAAGACCATCATTGCCATCGTGCTTGTGGTTTTTATCGTAGGCGCAGCCATATGGCTCAATATCCGTAACAGAAAGAAGAAGTAAGTGCGAAAGGGGCGGCGTTTTCATGCCGCCCCTTTTCCATATATGGAGGTCAAAAATGAGATACCTGAAAACCATTGAACGAAAGGTCAGGACGATTTTGGCGCAGAACGAGGATGCCCGTAATGACGATATGGTACTGTACCTCGTACTGTGCAATGCTTGCCTGAAAGATGCGGGAGCTTTGCCCTTTGCGGAGATTATGACGCAGTACAAATATCTGGGACTTCCGAGCTTTGAGAGCGTCAGCAGGACAAGGCGGAAATTGCAGGCACAGCATCCAGAGCTTACGGGGAGCCGCCCCGTGCGCAAAAAACGCAGCGCAGGCGAACACGATTACCGCAGATACGCCAAAGAATAAGGAGGCTGCCTATGGATGAAGAAAAACGCATGAATGGCGGTTATGAAATCATGGAGAGTTGTACGATCGGGAACAACGAGCTTGTCATCGGGCATAATGCCAAAGCCCCCAACCCGTATGTGTGTTGGTATTGTAAGGACGGATCGGATTATTTCTGGGGATATTACTGCAATCAGCTATCCGAAGCAAGGGAAAAGCTGATAGAGCGATACCAGACAGAGTGCCGCCTGCCCTATAACAATCCCCCGTTTCAGAAAACAAAAAGCGGTGATGATCGTGAGCGATAAGAAACGATATGACTGTACGACCTGCCCTTATCCCCGATACAAGGACGGGTCTGTTATCTTCTGCGATGTTTGTATGCGCAGGATTTTAGACGAGCAGAAAGCAAAAAAGCAAAGAAAGGAGCAGCGGGATGAGTGAAGAAAAACGGATGGTTGGCTCTTATGAGGTGGAGCAGAGCGTCTTTATCGGAGAAAAAGAAGTGCTGTTTGGTGTCAGCCAAAAGGAAGAATATCCCTTTATGGTCTGCTACTGCGATTATAACAATCCCCTCTCTGCCCCGTGGTTCACGGAAGCAGTCGGGACGGATAATTATCTGGAAGCGATGGAGCTTTTCTGTGACCGGGTGCAGGCGCAGATTGTTCTGACCCGCAGTGAGCAGGAGAAATTTAAGTTTGACCGAACACCTTTTACTGCCGCTGACTGTATCCCGGATAAGAAGAACGAAAGCATCATCGGAAAAGTCGTCGTGATAGACGCAAAGCCAAAACGATATGAATACCAACACGCCGCCTATCAGCTCATCCTTGCCGATGGCGGCAACGGTGCATCTGGTGGCAGAGGTCAGGCGGTCTTTGGGACTTGCCTTGCCACGGGCGAGCGCAGCCGATGGGAACGGTATGATGTCCTCGGAGAAATCCGCCCGGAGCGTATGCCGCAGTGGGCAAAGGAAGCTCTGCACGCCATAAAAAATCAGGAAAAGGCAAAAAAGCCTCACAGCAGGGAGGAACGCTGATATGGAGATACGCCCTCTAACTTTATCTGAACAGAAATACACCTATGCCCAGAGTATGCAGATCAGCGGGCAGACGGGAAATATCGGACATCTCCGTGGCGATTTTGCATATACAGGCTATGGCTTTTATACTACTTGGTTTGACAACCGGGCGCAGTGGAAAACAGACGAGTTTAAGTCCGTGCTTGATACAGTCATCAACGGACTGCGGGAGGACAAGATGCCCTTGCATAACCGCTATGATATGACCGACTTTTGCAGGCAGCATAAAGACAGTGCTTTTCAGGGGAATTACTGCACGGAATATGGTTTCCGTGTGGATACAGAAAGACATGCTTTCCTCTTGCGGTGCAATCCCTCAAAGGGCGATTACAATTTTTACTGTTTCTGCTATGTGAGGGAATGGCTTGACAAGCATATTGAAAAAGCCGAGCCGGGTATCCGCTTTATCGACCCTAATTACAAGGAGCTGTTTCGCATCCCTGATGGCGGGAAAATCGTCATCACGACTTCGTGGGGAGAAAAGATGGAGCGTACCTGCCGCTTTATTGACGAGTACCATACGGAAATCGGCGGCAACCTCTACCATATCTGTGAGTTTGCCGAGCGTATGGCACACAACGGGGCAACCTATGAGCCGAAGCAGGCAGATGCGCTGCCCCAGAAAGGACTAAAACACAAAGATTATGAACGATAAGGAGGATAGAAAAATGGCAGTCAACCCGAAAGCCATTAAGGTCTTGAATAAGGTCTTGGATGCGGGCTTTACTGATGAGAAAGCCATTGCCGCCATGACGATTGACGACATTTTGAAAATGCAGGGCGTCACGGTCACGGACATCGGTATTATCAATGAGCTGCAGAAAAGCATTAAGGCGAACAAGGTCATTGCCTTTCTGGGAGGTGGCGGACAGTGAGTACGGAGCTGATCAACCGTATTACCGTCAAAAAAGACGGTGTGTATCTTTCCTCACACAGCTCCAATGACACTGCCCCTTTCCACGCTTGGCGGTGTGACAGCCTATCCGATATTTATGCCGCCGAAGGACGGAAAGGTCTTGACCGTGAGATTATCCGTATGCTCTATGAGTATGCTGAGCTTCGAGGGCGGCACAAAAGCCTTGACCGTTACCGCTATGCGAAGGACGCCCCGGAAGCCAACGCCATCTATAAACAATATACCGACCAGATAGATGACCGCTATGAGCAGATGGATCAGGCAGACCAAGACAGCGTGTGGTATAAACCCACCGAAAAAGCAAGGGCGTTCAACGCCTATGAGCGCAGGATGCGGGATGAGATGTACTCGGTCATCGCTGCCCGCTGTGAGGAATACGACCAAAAGCAGAAAAGCCGGGAATTAGAACGATAAGGAGGTGCAGATAAATGGCTGCGAAGTATCAGCTCATCACGGAGCTGTATCAGCGTACAAGCGCAGGCATTGCCAGAAATGCGCAGGCGTGGCAGGGATTTTTAGCTTCTGCCTGCCGCAATTATAAGTGCCGCTTTGACGAGCAGGTTTTGATTTATGCGCAGCGTCCTGACGCCACTGCTGTCGCAAAACTGGAGACTTGGAATACCATATTTAAGCGGTGGGTCAACAAGGACAGCAAGGGCATCGCTGTATTCGACCCGAAGGGACGCAGGAATACGCTGAAATACTATTTTGACATTTCCGATACCCACGAAGGTTATTATGGCAGCCGCCCCGTTCCCATCTGGCAGATGGATGAGCGATACGAGCAGGCTGTTATCGAAAGGCTCTCCGACCGATTTGGGGATATTGAGGGAAGCGACCTCGCTTCTGCCCTGATGGAGACAGCGAAAAACGCTGTGGAGGATCACCTGCCCGACTATCTGGCAGAGCTTAAGAACTGGAGGACGGACAGCTTTTTAGAAGAACTGGACGACCTCAATCTGGAGGTCAGTTACAGAAGGCTTGCCGAAAACAGCGTTGCTTTTATGCTGTTTACCCGCTGCGGTCTGGATACGGAGCTGTTCTTTGAACGGGAGGACTTTGCGGACATTGTAAATTTCAATACGCCCGCCACTATCAATGCCATAGGCATTGCCACGAGCGACATAGCGGAAATGGCACTGCGGGAAATCTCCCAGACCATACGAACTGTGCAATTAGAGGAAAGACAGCAAAACCGCACATTTGCAGACCCCGGACAGAGCCGCTATGATAGAAGCAGGAAACAACCCGAAAGGAGCGATGATAATGAACGAAATCACTTACAGCAGGGAGGGCGATTATCTTATTCCCGACCTCACATTACCGACAGAGCCAGAAATTCCGCTTGGCAGATACGCTATGATGCACCGGGATTATCTGGAGAAGCACAGACGGGTAACTTATCTCAATCTGCTGACCTCGAACAGCCTGAACAGCCACCTGCACGAAGTGGAACAGACCGCACTGACGAGACTGGAGCTTCTGACGAAGCAGCTCTGCAGGGAGCAGGGCGTGACCGAGGAACTGAAAGAGAAAGCGCCGATGCAGTGGGTAGGGATGATGAACAGTATCCGCAGTCAGGCGGAGGAAGTCATCTTGAGCGAACTGATTTACGCCTGACACCGCAGGAAGCTGAGCCTTCCGGGGACAGTCAGGAAAGTGTTGCCAATGAGGAAGAAGTCAGGGCAAATCTCCCCACCGTAGAGGAACAGATGGACGCAATAGCGCAGGCAGAGGACGAAACATCCTCTGCCTTTTCCATTTCTCAGGAGGATATAGATGATGCGCTCCAAAGCGGCAACGGATATGCGGACAGCAAGTACCGCATTTACCGCCAACTGACCCGGAACGGGGATAAGAAAGAAAACATTGCTCTGTTAAAAGAAATCTATGGGAATGGTGGCGGCAGCTATACTTTTCCCGATGGCGTCAGCGGTCACATCACATACCGGGGCAATGGGCTTATCCTTGACCGAATGGATAGTGAACAAGAACTTACCCTGAGTTGGTCTAAGGTGGAAAAGCGTCTGCGGGAACTGATCAAGGCTGACCGCTATCTCAACCCGAAAGAAAAAGACCACTATGCCGATTATCTGGAGCGTATCGAAGCCCCACAGTATGAGGTGGACAGCCAGAGGAAAATGGCAAGGCAGCGTTTCATTGAAAGCAAGCGGGAACTGCCCCCTGCGGATAAGCGGGACAGCCTTGCCCTGCGGCTTTCTGATTTTATCCGTGATCTTGACGGATACGAAAAAGACCTGCTCGATGAAGTAAGCCGTCCCGATCTTGCGGATATGACCGAGGCGCAGATGGAGCAAGCACTTTTTGAACCTTCCACGGTGCAAAACCTCATCGACTTCCTTGCTCTGGTACAGCGTAAGACTGCCAGTGTTTACAGCCGCAGCAACGGGTATCGGTTTTCGCAGGAGTTGACGGAGCTGTACCCCGTCCGCTATGTGTTCCACGAGGACGACAGGGTATTTCTCGGCGCAGATGAGTATGAGGTCATGGCATTTTCCGAGGACGCTGTTTCTTTGCGTAATGTGGAGTTCCCGCTGTTTGGCAAGGAAATGAGCCGGACGGATTTTGAGGAAAAGCTTAGGGAAAACCCTGACAACGACCATCTGAAAGTCATTGTGACCGAGAGCCAGAAAAGAGAGACGCCCGCCGAAAAACAGCCGGACAGCCTTACCTTTTCCATTGGTTTTTCTGAACACCCTGCCTTTTATGACCGGGAGCTGAATGACCGCTATACGGATTTGAGCTTTGCCCTCGGAAACCGCCTGCTTGGTATTCTGGACGAAAAACAGCACCGGGAAAGGCAGGATGAAAGCAAGTCGGTCGGTTGGTATCATAAGACGGACTTTGCGATTAAAGCAGTCATTGATGGCGAGGAATTTAATTATGACGGACGCTTTGATATTGGCGATGGCGAAGGCGACCTGATTGCCCATATCCGAAATTTTTACGAATACTCCCTCTCCCCGGACTGTCCCTTTATCCCGGAGTGGAAACGACAGGGCGAGGATTACTACCGGGAGCATATGGAAAGCCTGCGGTGGGGACGGGAGGTGTTCATCCCCTTTCTGGAGCAGCATATGGAGTTATCCCCAGAGGACGAAAAACTCCTTGCCGAGATTATGGAGACAGAGGGCGAATGGTTCAGAGTCCCGGAGGATAAGGAAAATGACCTTGCGGGGCAACTGGCGGACTTTATCGAGGATGTTGACCCATACGGGTATCAGGACGCTCTTGAGATTGGCGAAACCAAAGAGGACGCTATCAGAAAAATCAGGGACGACTTGGGAAACCCGGAGTATGTGCAGTCCATAACGCAGGAGCTTTCTGAGTGGATGGATGAACTGGACGACGCTGAAAAGAAGGAAACCTGTCGAAAGCTCATAGACGGATTGACCGCCCTTGCGCCGGAACAGCCGACTAATGATGACCTGATCGGAACGGAGCTTACGATAGATAACCGCCGCTACCGCATTGAAAGCGTGGGAGAAATCAGCGGCGATGTGTCCATGCGTGACATCACATTCCAGAATGAGGTAGGCTTCCCCGTCAGCCGGGTAGAGAAAATCAGCTATATCCGCAGGCTTTTAGAGCAGGCGCAGCCGCAGGAAGAATGGATGCGTCAGGCGAAAGACCTGATTGACGCTTTTCTCCGTGAGGAATATGACAGCGATGTGGGGGCAGATTACCATAACCTGTCCCGTGTGGATATTGCCTATACCACTTCTTCTGACGATGTGCATGAGCTGCAAATCAGCGCAGACCTGCTCCATTTCAGACTGGACACCTATATCGACAACCGTCTGTCTGCGAGTAAGCAGTACCAAAGCCTTGAGGATATGGTAAAAAATTGCCTGCCCCATCTGGACTTTAGCGAGATGGTTGCCGATGCGGAAATACTGGCAGAGGAGTTGGAACAGAAAGAAGCGCAGGCACAGTTACCGCCCGAAAAAGAAAAAACGGAGTCGTCTGCCGATTTGCGCAGGAATTACCGCATTACCGACGACGCTTTAGGTGTTGGCAGCGCAAAAGAAAAGTTCCGCAATAACATGGCGGCTATCCGGCTTTTGCATGAGCTTCAGATTGAAAGCCGCATTGCCACGCCGGATGAGCAGGAAGTCCTCTCAAAGTATGTAGGTTGGGGCGGGCTTTCTATGGCGTTTGACGAGCATAATGCGGCATGGGTGGCGGAATATCAGGAGCTGAAAGCCGAACTGTCCGATGCGGAATACCGTGCCGCTATGGAGTCTACCCTGACCGCCTTTTATACCCCGCCTGTGGTCATCAAAGGAATGTATGAAGCCCTTGACCGTTTGGGATACGCAAAAGGAACGATCCTTGAGCCTTCCTGCGGGACGGGCAATTTTTTTGGACTGCTTCCTGAAAGTATGGGAGCAAGCAGGCTGTATGGCGTGGAGCTTGACCCACTGACGGGCGAAATTGCGAAGCAGCTCTACCAGAGAGCGAGTATCGCAGTGGAGGGCTTTGAAAAGACCAACCTGCCTGATGACCACTTCGATGTTGTTATCGGCAATGTCCCCTTTGGGGAAATCCGGGTCAATGACAGCCGCTACAACGCCCAGAAATTCCTTATTCACGATTACTTTTTCGCAAAAGCTCTGGATAAGGTGCGCTCCGGCGGCGTGGTGGCGTTTATTACTTCTAAGGGAACGATGGACAAGGCAAGCCCGGAGGTGCGAAAGTATATTGCCCAGAGAGCCGAGCTTTTAGCGGCGGTCAGACTGCCGGACAACACTTTTAAGGCAAACGCAGGCACGGAGGTCACGAGTGACATCCTCTTCCTGCAGAAGCGTGACCGTGTGGCAAATGTAGAGCCGGACTGGATTTATCTTGATACGGACGAGAACGGTATCACGATGAACAGTTATTTTGTGCAGCACCCGGAAATGGTACTTGGCACGATGCGGATGGAAAGCTCCCGGTTTGGTATGGACTCCGTCTGCAAGGCGGACAGCGACAGACCATTGTCCGAGCTTCTTGCGGAAGCAGTACAGCGGATAAACGGGGAGATCACAGAGCCAGAAAACGGGATTGACGAAATCTCAGATGAGCAGGACGCTTCTATCCCCGCCGACCCGAATGTGCGTAATTTCTCCTTTGCCCTTGTGGACGGAAAGGTCTACTTCCGAGAAAATGACCGTATGCACCCCGCTAATCTTTCCATGACCGCAGGCAACCGTGTCCGGGGGCTTGTGGAAATCCGGGATTGTGTGCGCAGGCTTATCGAATACCAGACCGAGGACTATCCAGAGGAAATGATACGCACCGAGCAGGAAAATCTGAACAGACTGTACGACGCTTACACGGAAAAGTACGGGCTTATCAATAATCGGGGGAACTACCTTGCTTTTGCGTCGGACGAGAGTTACTTCCTCTTATGCTCCCTTGAGATACTGGATGACGAAGGAAATTTCAAACGAAAAGCAGACATGTTCACGAAACGGACGATCAAGCCCCACCGTGAGGTGGTGTCCGTGAAGACTGCCAGTGAAGCCCTTGCCCTCTCCATCGGGGAGAAAGCCCGTGTTGACCTTCCCTATATGGAGCAGCTTACGGGCAGACCGCAGGAGGAACTTATCGGGGAATTATGGGGCGTCATCTTCAAAGTGCCGAACACCGAGCCTGCCCGCTATGTGACCGCAGACGAATATCTTTCTGGCAATGTGAGGTACAAGCTGACCGCCGCAAGGATAGCGGCAAAGGCAGACCCGGAGCTTTCCATCAATGTGGAAGCTTTGGAAAAGGTCATCCCGAAAGACCTGCCTGCCAGTGAAATCGCTGTCCGTCTGGGGACGACTTGGATACCGCAGGAGGATATTCAGCAGTTCGTGATGGAGCTTCTGACCCCGTCAAGCTATGCGGCGCAAAGGCTGAAAGTGCGCTACACCCCGATGAATGGCGACTGGTTTATCGAGAATAAGAACTCAGATGTGGGAAATGTCAAGGCGGACAGCACTTACGGTACGAAACGGGCATCCGCCTACCGCATCATTGAGGACACCTTAAACTTAAAGGACACCCGTATCTTTGACTATGTTTATGACGAACACGGGAATAAAAAGGCGGTATTCAACGCAAAGGAAACCACAGCTGCGCAGGCAAAGCAGGAAGTCATCAAGCAGGCGTTTGCCGACTGGATATGGACAGACCCGGAGCGCAGGAACCGCCTGACCCGTTATTACAATGACACTTTTAACAATACCCGCCCCCGTGAGTATGACGGGAGCCACATCGTGTTTGGCGGTATCAGCCCGGAGATCACGCTGCGCCCCCATCAGGTCAATGCGATCGCCCATATCCTCTATGGCGGGAACACACTCCTTGCCCACAAGGTGGGCGCAGGGAAAACCTTTGAGATGGTAGCCGCAGCACAGGAAAGCAAGCGGCTTGGGCTTTGCCAGAAGTCCATGTTTGTCGTGCCAAATCATCTTGTCGGGCAATGGGCGTCAGAGTATCTGCGGCTCTATCCGAGTGCCAATATCCTTGTGACCACCAAGCAGGATTTTGAAACGGGAAACCGAAAAAAATTCTGCGGCAGGATCGCCACGGGGGATTACGATGCGGTCATCATCGGGCACAGTCAGTTTGAAAAGATACCGATGAGCATTGAAAGGCAGGAACAGCAGCTTCTACGACAGCTCGACGACATCGAGCGTGGCATTGATGAGGTGCAGTCGTCTCACGGGGAGCAGTTCACTGTCAAACAGCTCATGAAAACCCGCAAGGCGATTATGACAAAGCTCGAAAAGCTCAATGACACCAAGCGCAAGGATACGGTCATCGACTTTGAGCAGCTCGGTGTTGATCGTCTCTTTATCGACGAAAGCCATTTTTATAAAAATCGTATGAAACGTTGTTTCAAAAGGTAAGACTGACAACCTGACCGAAATAAACCAGTGGAAATCACTTAGCAATAAGAATGAGCCATTGAACTTAAATCTCGAAATCAAGGGGGAAGTACCCTTGCCACACGGAATCAATGCTGATGACGGTATGTCAAAACCGTAGGCAGTGTGCGAGATAATACTCCGCCATGCGTCGGCGACTGCTTGCGCTGGGGTGTGAAGTGCGGTGAAGTCGTAACTTGATGTCCTAAGTCCGCCTATGCGGATATGGACTATATAGTGCGGTCTTCCGAAGACTATGGTTACGTTGAGAAAGCTATGCAGCATCGTAAGAATTAAGGGCGCTCGAAAGGGCGAAAGATTAGGAAAGGGCGTATTGCTGGTTTTTCAGTACGCCCCCGGCAGAATGGAATATCTGCCGGGGTACACAGCAACTGTGATTCAAAGTGTGCCTGTTCCTACGGTGTAAGGTAGCAACCTAAGGTCTTCTGGTGCTGACAGCACACAAGGATAGAGATTTAGGAACGTTTGAGAGCCTGTGTTGGAGCTATGCAGAGCGACGAAGGCACAGGCAGTCAGCCGTCCCATAGTAGTCTGAGGTTGGAAAAAGCCAGCCACACGGGCTGAAATGCCCATGGCGAAGGGGACGAGTCAGGTTGATTTACAAATTTCACAAAACAAGAAAATAATAACTCCCTGAAATAAGGGTGGCGAACTGCGAGGTGATAGCCTTGTGCATTTGAACGTCAGATTTTCAACGGAAGCGGAATTAAAGCAGACATTGGATTTCCTGTATGAGAAATCGAAGCAGGGAGCCGGTTTTACCGGGCTGCTGGAAGCAATGGTCAGTGAAGTGACGATTGTAACCGCAATTCATAACATCAAGTCCAACAAAGGCAGTAAAACAGCCGGAGTTGACCGTGTGAAAATGGACAGATACCTGCAAATGCCAAAAGAAGATTTAATTGCACTGATAAAAAACAATTTCAGAAACTATAAACCCAAACCTGCCAGAAGGGTGTATATCCCGAAAAAGAACGGGAAAATGCGCCCATTAGGGATTCCTACAATCCTTGAGCGGATCATGCAGGAATGTATGCGTATCATCCTGGAGCCAATCTGTGAGGCAAAGTTCTATCCTCATAGTTACGGCTTCCGCCCATACCGGGCACAGAAACACGCAGTACGGGATATTATCAATGTAATCAACGCAGCGACTAAATCTCCAGACCAGCCCGTATGGGCGGTAGAAGGCGATATCAAAGGCTGCTTTGACAACATTGACCACAGGATTCTCCTGCGCAAGCTCTGGAAAATCGGTATCCATGACAAAAGAGTAATCAGGCTGATACAGGAAATGTTAAAAGCCGGATACATCGAGGGCAGGCAAAGATATGACACAAAGGTCGGTACAATGCAGGGAGGGATTTTGTCTCCGTTGATGTCAAATGTGTACCTGAATGATTTTGACTGGTATATCGGCAGAATGTATATGGAACCACATAGGCATTGTAAGCATAAATGTAACGACACACGCAGGCTGAAATGGTCTGGCGTGACGCCAAAATATAACTTCCGTTTTGCGGACGACTGGGTAATCCTGACGTCAACGGAACGGGAGGCATACCGGCTGAAAAAGGTGTTGACGAAATATTTCAGACACCGCATGAAACTGGAATTGTCACAGGAAAAGACGTATGTCACAGATTTGAGGACAGAGGGAATCCACTTCCTCGGTTTTGTAATCAAAGCAGAGAGAAAGCGGAAAACGCCAGACCCGAAAACATGGACAGATAATCTGGTGGGAAAGCCGCTCCCGGATATGGAACGCCTGAAAGAGAAAATCAGGAATATCGCTAAAGAACTCCGGGAGATAGAGGCGATGGATAAAAGGAATATACAGGCGGCGCAGATACAAAAAGTAAATGCCATGATTATCGGCATTGCACAATACTTACAGCCGTCTATCTGTTCCCATGCGTTCCACGCAATCGACAGGCGTATCAATAACACGGCGCTGGCAGTTTGGAAAAATGCGTTTCCAAAGCATTATAACCAATATCAGGTGCCTCTGGAAAAACTATGTAATCTCCCTCACCGCCATGCCGGATATAAAAGCAAAACATTTGCAATCCCCATTGAAGGAAAATGGTTTGGAATCACGATGGCGTTTATTACGCACAGTAAATATGAATCCATACCATTCGACCAGAAAATGACGCCGTACACCGAAGAAGGCAGACAGAAATATATACGCTACCGGAGCAAACAGAAGCCACTTCCCTGCAACAGACCTTCCATCAATTCAGTGGAAGACATTCTTCTGTCTGTGTATGCAAAGGGGCTGACAAATTTCGAGTATTATATGAACCGGGAATATGCGTACAACCGGGATAAAGGCAAATGTAAATGCTGTAAGACGTGGCTGTCCGAAGAAAGCGGGATGTACTGCTATCATATAGACACGAAACTTCCTATGGAAAAAGTAAATAAAGTGCAGAATCTGATCTGGCTGTGCAGGAAATGTTACCGCATGGCAAACAACGGCCCGATACCGCCGGGTACGGACGAAAAAGTAATAAAGAAGATACAGAAGTATAAAAGAATGTGAAATTTGTAAGCACAACATATACCGTGAGGGTATGAAGTGTTGAACCCCGATGGAGGGTAGTAAGTCAACTTGATGGTACGCCGGGTGCGGTGAAAGCTACATGCCCGGTGTGAGGTGGGGGAAAATCTGGAGATAACTTCAAAGGATTACCTATCACTATTGTATCTCTACACCAAGATGCGCAATGTCGGCGGGATTGCCCAGACCGAAGCCCAGAAGTCCAGTGACCTTTTTATGAAATGCCGCTATCTGGATGAGATAACGGGCAATCGTGGCGTGATTTTTGCCACGGGGACGCCAATCTCTAATTCAATGGTAGAGCTGTATTCTGTGCAGAGATATTTGCAGTACGACACCCTTCTGCGGAACGGTCTGCAGCATTTCGATGCGTGGGCTTCCACCTTTGGGGAAACCATTACCGCACTGGAGCTTGCCCCGGAGGGGACGAATTACCGGGCAAAGACACGGTTTGCCAAGTTCCACAACCTGCCGGAGCTGATGTTAATATTCCGTGAGATTGCGGATATACAGACCGCTGATATGTTAAAGCTGCCCGTGCCGAAAGTGAATTACCACAATATCAAGGTAGCCCCCAGTGACATCCAGAAAGAAATGGTGGCTTCCCTTGCCAAACGAGCCGAGAAAGTCAGGGCAAGGGCTGTGGAGCCGCAGGTCGATAATATGCTCAAAATCACGAATGACGGGCGGAAACTGGCACTCGACCAGAGGCTGATCGACCCGATGCTGCCGGACGATGCGGGGAGCAAGGTCAACGCCTGCGTGGACAATATGTACCGTATCTGGGAGGAACATGCTGACACAAGGGCGGCGCAGCTTCTGTTCTGCGACCTCTCTACACCGAAGGGCGACGGGACTTTCAATGTTTATGACGATATACGGGAGAAGCTCATACAGCGTGGCATTCCCGCCGAGCAGATACGGTTTATCCATGAAGCGGCTACCGACACCAAGAAAAAGGAGCTGTTCGCAAAGGTACGAAGCGGCGAGGTGCGTATCCTCTTAGGCTCGACCCAGAAGATGGGCGCAGGGACAAATGTGCAGGACAGACTCATCGCTATCCATAATTTAGACTGCCCGTGGCGTCCCTCTGACCTTGAACAGCGGCAGGGGCGCATTGAAAGGCAAGGCAATATGTTCCCGGAGGTGGAGGTTTACCGCTATGTGACGGAGCAGACCTTTGACGCATACCTCTATCAGTTAGTAGAGAGTAAGCAGAAATTTATCAGCCAGATCATGACGAGCAAAAGCCCTGTGCGTTCCGCCGAGGATGTGGACGAGGTGGCGTTATCCTTTGCGGAGGTCAAGATGCTTGCCACGGGTGATGAGCGTTTTAAGGAAAAAATGGATTTGGATATTCAGGTGTCCAAGCTGAAAGTGCTGAAACAGAGCTACCTTTCCGAGCGTTACGACCTTGAGGATAAGATACTGAAATACTATCCAAAGCAGGTCAAAGAATATGAGGAATATATTGAGGGATATTCGCAGGATGTGAAACTTGCCGGGCAGCATCAGGCGGCGGGCGAGGAAAAGTTCTGCCCGATGACGCTGAAAGGCGTAGTTTACACTGAAAAGGCGGATGCAGGCGAGATGCTCCTTGCGGTATGTAAGGAAAATCCGCTGTCCGCACCCGTGGAGATTGGAAGCTACCGGGGCTTTCGTATGGAGGTTTACTATGATACCTTAAACGCCCATTACTGCCTGAACTTATGGGGAAAGATGAAGCATACCGTTTCATTAGGCACGGACGCTCTGGGCAACCTGACCCGAATAGAAAACGAGATTGCCAAGTTCCCTGCCAGACTGGACGCCGCCAAGACAAAAAAGGCGGAGACACTGGAGCAGATCGAGAACGCCAAAGCCGAATTTGCCAAGCCTTTTCCCTATGAAGCGGAGCTGAAAGATAAGACAGAAAGGCTCAATGCTCTGAATATCGAACTGAATTTGGACGAAAAAGATACGCCCGTGATGGACGCAGAGCCAGAGCAAAGCGAGGAACAGCCCGAAAAAAGAAGCCCTGCCCATGTCCGTTGACTTTGCTGTTTGCACATTTGTCATGTGAAAATCTGGGCAGTATAATAAGGAAGGAAAGAACAATCGGAGGTGGAAAGAATGTCGGATGCTTTCAGATTTGAAACATTTGTTGATGTGCATAGCAATATCTTTGAAGAATATCTAAGCTCGGTTATAGGGAAACTGCCAAAGGGCAATGAGGACTACCGTGCTGTTTGCGATAAGATACAAGCTATTTATGAGCAGTATCCGAGAGTGCTTGCGGTCTTTGACACGGAAAAAGCGTCGGATTTGACCGGGGAAGAATGTAAGGCTCTTATTGAAGTATTGGAGCTGAAAAACAAGCTGACAGATATGGAGATGCAGACGGTGTACTTCCGGGGCTGTTATGACGGGGTTGGATACTTGAAAAAGGCAGGGATTTTATAACGGACTGACCGAGAAAAAGGCGGCGTTGGCGTGAGTGCTGATGCCGCCTTTACAAAGTGAAATATGATAAATAACATAAAGAAGAATATGATAAATAACATAAAGAAGATTTTCTTGACTTTGCAGAACAAAATCTATAAAATATAGGGTGTATATTTAGATTTGTACGGTGCATAGTATATATTGTTTAGGTAATGAAAGGTAGGTTAGGAGGGAGTTTATGAATAAAGAAACGGTAAGACCTCAAATAACAGCATATGAATGTATACTCTTAATTTTTTCAGAGTTAGTCAAACGTGGAAAGACAGTGTTGCGACAAGACACATTAGTTTCAACTCTGTATAATTATAAGGATAATGAAAATACAGAAATGTTATTTGAGGATATTGCATTTAAGAAAAGTCTAGATACTATTACGTCGGTAGACGTAGAAGATAGCTTAAGTAAATTGCAAACATTTGGAGCGATTGGAAGATTAAATCCTGCTTATGAAAAGATTGTTATTTATATTAGCCGAGAAGAAGCAGATAAATTTTTAAATGCTTTCGATATACAGTATGCTAATGCGGCAGAAATTGTAAGCGAGGCGTTTTAAGTATGAAAGAACTAAAGAGTAAAAATAGTTATCAGATAATTTCCGAGGATGTAAATAATTTTGTTAAAGCTAAATTAGAAAATTATAATGCAAGAGGTGTAGAAGCAAAAACTATTCATGATCCTATTTGGGGATCAACAGACTATAGTGAATGGGAAATGCAGTTAATTGATTCTCCGTTACTTCAACGCCTTAGGAATATTAGTCAGGTGGGTTTAGCTGTTTTGACATATCCAGCAGCGAGACATTCTAGATTTGAACATACAATAGGAGTAGCTGCTGCAACAAAGCGTCTAGTAGATAGAATAAATGTAAATTGTGATGATTTTAATATAAAACCAGCTGTAAAGAACAAGCTGGTTTTAGCGGCTCTTATGCATGATGTCGGACACTGTTTTTATTCCCACTTATCAGAAACAGTCTATGGAAATTTAAAAGATTTTATGCTATTGAAAGATGATATTAAGAAAATTTATGGAATTAAACCCAAAGCACATGAAATATTATCTTTAATCATAGTCAACTCTGATGCTTTTAAAGATTTTTTTGCTAATTCTGTTAATTATCCAAATAAAGGGAATATAAATAAATTATGCGAAGATGTTGGGAAAATTATAATAGGTGCCGATATCGTTGAAGATAATAGAATAGAGAGTTACCAAACGGCTATTATCAATGGCTCTTTTGATGTTGATAAATTGGATTATATTAAACGTGATAGTTATACTGCTGGGTTGGCATTAGATTTTGATATAGAGAGATTATTTACAAAAATTAAAGTACATACTATTCCGATAGGGGGACAAATTGAACATAGATTAGTTATTCAGGCTAATGGCGTAACGGCAATAGAAGAATTAACTTTCTGTAAGATAATGCTATTCAGTTATATATATTATCATCAAAAGGTTTTGATAACTGAGGATATAATAAAAGATTATGTACAAGCGTTGTTGAAATTAGATTTGATCAATACATATTCAGATTTTCTTAATTTGGACGAGCCTGCTTTATTAGCTTTAGCCCAAGGACAAGGAGATAAAAAGCCATTTCCTCAGTATGGAAATATCGATTTGATGCAACTTGCAAATAATATTAGAAATCGTATCTTACCAAAGAGATGTTTAGAAATTAGTCAAAGTATCATACAGAATATAGTAGTTGAGGAACCAGGGAAAAAAGATGAATTAGAAAGAATGTTAAAGGAGATTAGGGACAACCCTGATTATGATATAAAAACATTAGATGTTGATATTAATAATATGATTTCTTATTATACTCGTTCAAATGAAAGATATATTGCAGGATTTATGTCTAAATTTGAAGGAGGTACATTTAATGAAATCTTGAAGATTAGAAAAAATTTGCATGATGTATTAGTTGATATATATGAAAGTCATAATGAAAAAGTTGATTTTGATGTTTTTGATATTTATTTTGTA
The DNA here is from genome assembly GCA_949294665.1 of uncultured Eubacteriales bacterium. Classification (GTDB taxonomy): domain Bacteria; phylum Bacillota; class Clostridia; order Lachnospirales; family Lachnospiraceae; genus Mediterraneibacter. The sequence continues at coordinate 28,158 of CASFID010000065.1, read as the reverse complement.
TTTCCATCAGTTGTATCATATGGAACGCCTGGTGAGAAAAATGTATTAGGAAGAGATGGAAAGCTAATGTCAATAAATGATTTTGTTAAACTTGAACAATGGGCTTCAAGTTTTAATGCATATAAGTGGAGAGGATATGTATATGTAACATCAAAAATCAATAAGGAATATGCACTGGAAGCATGTAGAACAGTGATTTTTGAAGATAAAATAGAGTTGAAAGAATTACGTTCTTTTCTTAAATTCTAATAGTTATTATTTTACATAGCCGAGAGGTTTTCACTGCGAAAATCCCTCGGCTTTTTCTATTTGAAGGGAGGTAAAAGATTGCATGAGAACCAGACGACCCTATGTGCGGATTGACCCGGACGAGCTTGAAAGGATAAGGCAGATCGATCTGCTCACTTATCTGAGAGAGTTTGAGCCGGGTAATCTCCAGAAAGTCAAAGGTACCACAAATGTGTACTGTACCGTTGACCACGACAGTCTGAAAATCTCCAATGGCAAATGGTTTTGGTGGTCGCAGGGCATTGGCGGCTACTCTGCCCTTGACTATCTGATAAAAGTCAGGGACTACTCCTTTATGGAAGCGGTGGAAATCCTCACGGGGAAAGAACTGTCAGACTGGACGCCGCCACCGCCAAAGGCAGAAAAAGATGAGCCAAAAGTGCTGCTCCTTCCGCCAAAATATCAGGACAGCAGCCGGGTAACGCAGTATCTTTTTGGGCGTGGCATTGACTACCAGATTATTCAGGAGTGCATTGCGGACGGTATGATTTTTGAGAGCAGCGGGCGTTACCACAATGCTGTTTTTGTCGGGAAGGACGAAACCGGGACGCCAAAGTATGCCGCCTACCGTGGCTTAGGGAGCAGCACTTTCAAAGGGGACGCATCGGGAAGCGACAAGCGGTATTCCTTCCGCCTGCTTGCAAGGGAGCCTTGCCCGTCGGTGCATTTGTTTGAAGCCGCCATTGATCTGCTGTCCTATGCCACTTTTCTCAAATGCGAGGGAAAGGATTACAAAGCGGAAAACCTGCTCTCTTTATCGGGCGTGTATCAGCCAAAGAAAGAGATAAAGGACAGCAAAGTCCCCATTGCCCTCTCCACTTTCCTTGAGAAAAACCCGCACATCAAGACCATTTACCTGCATCTGGACAATGACAAAACGGGCAGGCTCTGTACCAAGACTTTGAAAGAACTGCTCGGAAATGACTATGAAATCGTTGATGACCCGCCGCCCGTCGGCAAGGACTTCAACGATTTTTTGTTGTCTTATCTGGGGATTTCCAGACAGAACAATGCCCGTGAAAGGAGGGATGCCCGTTGATTGTCTGCTAAAACGCAGCCCTAAAAACCTATCCTAAACTGTAAAAATCAAAATCTGAAAGCGAGGAAAATGCAATGAACAAGTATGATGTTACCTTAACCGCACACTATGAAAAGACCGTTTCCGTCTATGCCGATACCCCGGAGCAGGCAAAGGAAAAGATCGAGACCGTCCTTTTCGATACCGATATTATCCAGTTTACTGACGAGGATTTTATTGGCGGAGACGCCGCCATCCTTGTCGCTGATGAGGAAAAACCTGTTAAGGATGAGTGTCCCGACGAGGACGACTGTTCTGAGTACGATGACTGCTCGGACTGCCCGTACTTCTGTCCCGTATGTGGGGAGTGTATGTGTGAGGACGAGTGCGAAGATTGATATGTCTTACCAAGCACTGAATTTGGTTATCCATCCGGCGACGGATACCAAATTCGCTTGTCAGGGGGATGCCCCTGAAACCCCTCTTTAAGAAGAAAGGAAGAAAAAGGATGAGTGAATTTTTAGCTTTTATGGGCGGCGCACTGTTTGGCGTTGCCCTGATGTGCTGTTTGCAGATCAACAGACTTGCCGACCATAGAAAGTAGGTGGAGGATGCGGAAACGAAATGTCCAGATACTTTTCAGGATGACCGAGGAAGAAGCGGAATACCTCTATGACCTTGTACGCAAGTCGGGATATTCCAAAGAAGCCCTTCTCCGTGCGATGGTCAAAGGCTATCGGCTCTGCGAGAAGCCTGACCCGGAGTTTTACAAAATCCTGCGGGAGCTGTCCGCCATCGGCAACCGTATCAATCAGCTTGCCGCCAAAGCCAATGCCCTTGATTATATCGACACCCCGATGCTTCAGGGGGAAGCGGCAAGGTGGCGGCAGTTCCAGACGGATGTGCGCAAAGCCTATCTGCTCCCGAAACGGGTATCAGGATAATGGCGGTGTGTGAGATATGGGATGTGCGTGGCAGGCTCGACCACCCGATAGACTATGCAGAAAACCCGGAAAAGACAATTAACCCCAAATACACGGAAACAGAGCTGCAGGCTCTGGTGGATGTGATGGAATACGCCACCAATCAATATAAGACGGAAAAGCGGTATTTTGTCACGGGCGTCAACTGCGACCCGGCTTGTGCCAGAGACGAAATGATGATTGCCAAGCAGCAGTGGAACGATGAAAGTGAGATTGTCTGCTATCACGGTTTTCAGAGCTTCAAGCACGGGGAGGTCACGCCGGAGGTAGCCCATGAGGTTGGCGTAAAGTTAGCCGAGAAGATGTGGGGCGACCGATTTCAGGTGGTGGTGGCGACCCACTTAAATACCGAGTGCCTGCATAACCACTTTGTCGTCAATTCCGTTTCCTTTGTGGACGGAAAGCATTATCACGACAACAAAGCCAACCTGCGGCTGCTGCGTAAGCGTTCCGACGAGCTGTGCCGGGAATATTCCCTCTCCGTTATCGAGCATCCAAGCGGGAGAAAAAAGCCCTATGCCCTCTACCAAGCGGAAAAGCAGGGACTTCCCACACGGGACACGGTGGCAAGGCAGGCGGTGGACGAAGCCATCTCCAAGTCCTTTACGCTCCGGGACTTTGACAGACAGATGGCGGAAATGGGCTACCGATGCAGCTTTGACCCTAATCACAGATACTGGACGATTATGGGGAAAGGATGGAAACGCCCCAAGCGGCTGTACCGGCTCGGTGAGGATTATACCAACGAGCGCATCATGGAGCGTATCAATGAAAATTCCTATGCGGTCAAGTTCGCTCCCTTTGCGAAAGCGGATCAAACCGTCCGGGTGCTGCGTGTCCGTGGCTCATTAAAAGACGCAAAGAAGATCGGCGGCTTGCGTGGGCTGTATCTCCATTACTGCTACAAGCTCGGTATCCTGCCGAAACGAAAACAGAATTACGCAAGGCTTCATTATCTTTTGAAGGATGACCTTTTGAAGATGGACGCCATTGCGCAGGAAACAAGGCTGCTCTGCCGACATCACATTGATACAGCGGAGCAGCTTTTGTCATATAAAGGCTCTCTGGAGACGGAACTTAATGAGCTGACCGAAAAGCGCAAGGGGCTTTATTCCCTCTCCCGCAAATCAGACGGGGCAGAAAAAGAAGCAGTCAAGGCTCAGATTTCCCAGATCACAGAGAGGTTAAAAATCATCCGAAAGGAGGTCAGGCTGTGCGGGGGCATCGAAGCCCGAAGCGGTGTCCTGAAAGAAAAGTTATTGACCATACGGGCAGACGAAGAACAGCAAAGAAAGGAGTTGATGACGGATGAACACAAGCGGCGACGCAGCAGAACAAATCGTGAGGATGAGCTTGGAGGGATTTGAGGTCGCTGCCAAAATCACGGGGGCAGGCGCAAAGAATATCGCTGTCCTGCTTTACGCTATCCTGAAAGAAGAAAAAAAGACCAAAGGGAAAGCAAGGCTTACGAATATGCTCCGTTCCGGCAAGGAGCTGAAAGTGTTCACGGTCAAGCAGAGCGACTTGAAAAAGTTTACGCAGGAAGCCAAGAAATACGGTGTCCTCTACTGCGTCCTTACTGACCGACAGAACAAAGACCCCAATGCGGAGGTGGATGTGATCGCCCGTGCGGAGGACGCATCGAAAATCAACCGTATCAAGGAACGCTTTGACCTTGCGGCGGTGGATACTGCTTCTATCGTGAACGAAGCGGAGAAATCCAAAGAGACAAAGACCGCCCCGGCGGAGCCGGAAGTGACAACGCCGGAGAAAGCGGGAAAAGACAAGCTGCTCGACGAGCTGATGGGTAAGCCTATCCAGAAGGAGGAAAACGCCCCAAACCCCTCGGTGGCAAAGACAGAAAAATCCCCTCTGTCCGAGCCTACCTCAGAGCAGCGAGGCAATACCGCAGAGGGGATTACTAAGCGGGCGGATAAGCCTTCTGTCCGTGGGGAACTGCGCCAGATCAGGGAGAGCCGGAAGGCGCAGGAAAAGGAAAAAGAGAAAAACCCTGCGCCGGAGCAAAGCGGGCGTTCCGAAAACGCAAAGCCTTCCACCAGAAAGACGGAGCATAAGCAGCCCCCGAAGCGCAGGAAAACAAAAAAATCGAAAGGAGCAAGATAATGAGTATTTATGATGTGTTCAGCGGCAGCAAGCCCTTTGACAAAGCGGAATGGGCGGCACAGAAACAGGCACAGAGAAAGGAAGCCTATGAGCTGATTGATAATACCTGCCTTGAGATGGCTTCCGGCGGCGACGCTTTCCGCAGCTATCTGGAAGTGCAGGGGCGTTTTGACCGCTATTCTGTCAATAACGCCATTCTGGTATCCGCCCAGATGCCGGAAGCCACGCAGCTTAAGGAAAAAGCGGCGTGGAAAGCCAATCGTGTCTATTTGAACAAGGATGCCCAGAAGGTCATCATCCTTGAGCCGGGGCAGGAATATACCCGCAAAGATGGCGCAAAGGCAAAAGGCTACAATCCGAAAGAAGTCTATGACATTTCCCAGACCTCGGCGGCAGGCAGAGGTCAGGAGCAGGACGCAAAATCCATGCGGGAGCTTGTGGCGGCTCTGGTGGATGCAAGCCCCGTTCCCTTTGTCCCCGTTGACGACCTTGAGCTGCCCGTTTTTTATGACAGTACGCAGGAAGCTACCTTTGTCCGCAGGGGACTTTCCGAGCAGGAGCTGTTCGTGGGCATGGCGCAGGAGACAGCGGCGGCGATCTTTGATTTCAAGCACAACGAGAGCCGGGACAGCTCTAATTTTAAATCCTACTGTGTGGCGTATATGACCGCTTCCCGCTATGGCGTGGATACCAGAGGTTTTGACTTTAGCAGGCTTCCCGGCGAGTATGCGCAAATGGAAACGCAGGACTTTAAGGCGGAGCTTGGCGGGATGCGTGATGTGATGGGCGAAATCCAGACGGAAATGTATAAGAGCCTTGAGAAGAACAAGCCCGCCAGAGAAAAAGAGCAGGCAAGGTAAAGGAGGGACTGCCTATGAAAGAGGAACGATACCACCTGACTCTTGACCGATATGATAAGAATATCGTCATCAATGCCTTGAACACCCTGCGGACACAGCAGATACAGGAGGAACGCCCCACCGACCCTGTGGATGAGCTGATCAGCAAGGTGGCACACGCCCCGACCAAAAAGGTCAGGGTCGTCCCGTGCAGGTGCAATGAGGAACGATAACCAGAAAGCGGGCGTCATCCTTGCCGCCTGCGGTATCCTGCCTGTTGTGTGGATCGCCCTGCTCACAGCCCCTTTTGTGGGCGGCGGTCTGGTAGAGGTCATACGGAATTTTCCCATAGCGATGCAAAGCCCGTTTTCCATAACGGTATGTGAGGACAGTGTAAAGACTGTCCTTATTTTTTTGCTCGCTTATGCAATGGGCATCGGCATCTACTTCTCCACACGGAGGAACTACCGCAGGCGGGAGGAACACGGTTCAGCAAAATGGGGCGACGCCAAAACGCTGAACAAGAAATACGCCGACAAGAACTTTTCTTCAAATAAGCTGCTGACCCAGACTGTCCGTATCGGTCTGGACGGAAGAAAACACCGCAGGAATTTAAATGTCTTAGTCTGCGGAGGAAGCGGTGCGGGAAAGACCCGCTTCTACTGTAAGATTAACGCCATGCAGTGTGACGCTGAAACCTCAATGGTCATCTTAGACCCCAAAGGGGAAATCGTGCGGGATGTGGGCGGGCTGCTTGAAAAGAAAGGGTACGAGGTGCGTGTCCTTGACCTGATCAATATGCACCGCAGCCATTGTTACAATCCCTTTGTCTACCTGCGGGACGACAATGATGTGCAGCGTTTAGTGACCAACCTTTTCAAAGCGACCACGCCAAAGGGCAGCCAGTCCCAAGACCCGTTCTGGGATACAGCGGCGAGTATGTTGCTCCTGTCCCTGATTTTTTATCTGAAATACGAAGCGCCCCCGGACGAGCAGAATTTCCCGATGGTCATGGAGCTTTTGCGGGCAGGAGAAGTACGGGAGGACGACGACAGCTATGTCAGTCCCCTTGATGAGCTGTTTGACCGTCTGGAGATGGTAAACCCGGAGCATATCGCACTGAAATACTACCGGGACTATCACTCAGGCTCGGCTAAGACCTTAAAGAGCATCCAGATCACCCTTGCCGCAAGGCTTGAAAAGTTTAATCTGGAGAGCCTTGCGGGGCTTACCGCCACGGATGATCTTGACCTGCCCTCTCTGGGAGAGAAACAAGTGGCTCTGTTCGCTTTGATACCCGACAACGATACGAGTTTTAACTTCCTTGTGTCGATTTTATACACGCAGCTTTTCCAACAGCTTTTCTATCTTGCCGACCACAAGTATGGGGGAAGCCTGCCCGTCCACTGCCATTTCATCATGGACGAATTTGCCAATGTTTCGCTGCCGGACGACTTTGACAAAATTTTGAGCGTTATGCGTTCAAGAGGCGTGTCCGTATCTATCATCCTGCAGAACATGGCGCAGCTCAAGGCACTGTTTGAAAAGCAATGGGAAAGCATTGTGGGTAATTGCGACAGCTTCTTATATTTGGGCGGCAATGAGCAAAGCACCCACAAATATGTATCCGAGCTTTTAGGCAAGGAAACTATCGACACGAACACTTACGGGAAAAGCGAGGGGCGCAGCGGGAGCTACTCGACCAACTACCAGATTTCAGGGCGTGAGCTTCTGGACGCTTCTGAGGTACGGATGCTCGATAACCGATATGCGCTCCTTTTTATCCGTGGGGAGCGACCCGTGATGGACTTGAAATATGACATCCTAAAGCACCCCAATGTGAAGCTGACAACGGATGGCGGTCAACCGCCTTATCTCCACGGAGAGCCGACAAAGGCTGTGGCGACCATTGTATTTGACAGTGAGATACCAGAGGACGCTGTGAAACTGGAGGAAGTCAGCACATCCTATGAGCTTCTGTCCGAGGAGGACTTGGAAGAACTATTCAACATCTAAAGGAGGATTTATCTATGAAAATTTTCAAGCGCAATGAGAACAAGGAAACCGGGAAACTGCCGATGGGCAGAAAGAGCAGGAAAGCGTTTGCGGTCTATGTGGCGGCTGTGCTTTGTATGACCTGCTTTACCACCACCGCCTTTGCCGCCAGTGACCCGCTTACCGTCGTCAACAATCTTTCCGATTTTATCTTTGGTTTGATTAGGGCAATCGGTATGATTTTGCTCGGCTTTGGTATCGTCCAGATTGGTCTGAGCTTGAAATCCCACGACCCGTCCCAGAGGGCGAACGGTTTTCTGACCCTTGCGGGCGGCGTCATCATCACATTCGCTAAGGAAATCCTGACCCTGATTGCAGGCTAAGGTAGCACAGATTTAACGGGGAGAAAGGATGCGGGAGCAGGTTATGTCTGTCTGCTCCCGTTCCCCTTTCCCCATTCAGGAGGTGGTTATTTTATCGAAACGCAGAAGAAATATGGCATCATCTATGCTGACCCACCGTGGCGGTATCAGCAGAAAAACCTTTCCGGGGCTGCGGAACACCATTACAGCACGATGAGCGTGGAGGAAATCTGTCAGCTCGATGTGGCGTCGGTGGCTGCGGATGACTGTGTACTGTTCCTGTGGGCGACTTTCCCGCAGTTGCAGGAAGCGTTGCAGGTAATTAAGGCGTGGGACTTTCAATATAAGACTGTCGCTTTTGTCTGGCTGAAACAGAATAAAAGCGGGAAAGGATGGTTTTTCGGTCTGGGCTTCTGGACAAGAGGAAACGCTGAACTCTGTCTGCTTGCCACAAGAGGAAAGCCCCGCAGACAATCAAACCGAGTCCATCAGCTTATCATCAGCCCTCTGCGTCAGCACAGCCAGAAACCCAGTGAAGCCAGAGAAAAAATCGTCGAGCTTATGGGAGAGCTGTCACGGTTGGAGCTGTTTGCCCGTGAGAAAGCCGACGGATGGGACACTTGGGGAGATGAAGTCGTATGTGATGTTGCAATAAACAGCAGACCAGAGACAACGGGAGGTGGTTTATGTGTCTGATAACTGGGTCGTACAGAATTTACAGAACGCCCTAAATACTTGGAATGAGAAACTGGCAGAAATCTGGCAGCTCATCACACAGTCCCCGGAGGAATTTAAGGGCGGTACGATATGGAGCGTCATCGTGGACATCCACGGTGCGGTGCAGGCAATCGGGCTTGCGCTTTTAGTGCTGTTCTTTGTGGTTGGCGTGGTCAAGACCTGCGGCAGCTTTGACGAGGTCAGGAAGCCGGAACACGCTGTAAAGTTATTTATCCGTTTCGCTCTTGCCAAAGGCGTCGTGACCTATGGCTTGGAGCTGATGATGGCACTCTTTACGATCGTGCAGGGACTTATCTCGACAATAATGAACGCCGCAGGCTTTGGCTCGGCAAGTGAAACCGTCTTGCCGCAGGAAATCGTAGACGCTATCGAGGACTGCGGCTTTTTTGAGAGCATCCCTTTATGGGCGGTCACGCTGATCGGCGGACTTTTCGTGACGGTGTTGTCATTTATCATGATCATGTCGGTTTACGGGCGGTTTTTTCGCTTATACCTTTATACCGCAATTGCTCCCGTCCCCCTCTCCACCTTTGCGGGAGAGCCGAGCCAGAATGTGGGCAAGAGCTTTATCAAGTCCTATGCCGCTGTCTGCCTTGAAGGGGCGATTATCGTGCTTGGCTGTATCATCTTCTCCCTCTTTGCGGCTTCTCCGCCTGCGGTTGACCCGGACGCTGCGGCGGTGTCGATGGTATGGAGCTATATCGGGGAGTTAGTATTTAATATGCTCGTCTTAGTCGGGGCGGTCAAAATGGCAGACCGTGTTGTCCGAGAAATGATGGGCTTGTAAAGGAGGTGCTTTTCATTTGGAAGTCAAGATAAATAAAGAAATCCGTAACTATACGGAGTCGATGTTTTTTGGACTGTCGCTCAGACAGTTCATTTTTTCTGTCCTTGCCTGCGGTGTGGCGGTAGGCTTGTATTTCCTGCTCCGTCCCCACTTCGGCACGGAAACACTGAGCTGGATGTGTATCTTAGGGGCAGCTCCCTTTGCCCTGATCGGCTTTGTCAAATATAACGGGATGACCGCCGAGCAGTTTTTATGGGCGTGGATTAAATCGGAATTTCTGATGCCCAAAAGACTGCTCTTTTCTCCCGATAATCTTTATTATGAAGCCCTGAAAGAAACCATCCAAGACCATGAGAGGGAGGCTATGGGTATCCGTAAGAAACGCAAAGCCCAGACGAAAAAATCCAAAAAGCAGGGAGGTAAACGCTGATGAAAACTTTAAGGACGCTGTTCAAGCAGGACAAGGAAAAATTTGTCGTTCCCAAATCCGTGCAGACCGTCATTCCCATCAAAACTATCTGGGAGGACGGTATTTTTCTTGTTGGCAAGAACAAGTACGCTAAGACATTCAAGTTTGAGGACATCAATTACGCTGTGGCGAGCAGGGATGATAAAGAAGCGATGTTTCTGGAATACTCGGAGCTTCTCAACGCCCTCGACAGCGGGGCTACCACGAAAATCACGATCAATAACCGCAGGCTCAATAAGGTGGATTTTGAGCAGACTATCCTGATCCCGATGGCGGAGGACGGTCTGGATAAATACCGCAAGGAATATAACAAGATGCTGCTCGGCAAGGCAACGGGGGCAAACTCCATTGTGCAGGATAAGTATGTGACCATTTCCGTCTCCAAGAAAAACCTTGAGGAAGCGAGAAATTACTTTGCCCGTGTAGGCGCAGACCTGATCGGTCATTTCTCAAGGCTCGGCTCAAAATGCACGGAGCTTGACGCAGGCGAAAGGCTGCGCATCTTCCACGACTTCTACCGCACGGGCGAGGAAACCGCCTTTACCTTTGATATGGTACAGAGTATGCGAAAAGGTCACGATTTCAAAGATTTTATCTGCCCCGATACCTTTGAGTTTGAAAGCGACTATTTCAAAATGGGCGACCGATACGGGCGTGTCATCTTCCTGCGGGAGTATGCCGCCTATATCAAGGACAGTATGGTATCCGAGCTTTGCGAGTTAAATCGGAATATGATGCTCTCCATTGATGTTGTCCCTGTTCCCACAGACGAAGCGGTCAGGGAGGTGGAAAACCGTCTGCTCGGCGTAGAGACGAATATCACGAACTGGCAGCGGAAGCAGAACCAGAACAACAACTTCTCAGCGGTCATACCCTATGACCTTGAGCAGCAGCGCAAAGAAAGCAAGGAATTTCTGGACGACCTGACGACCCGTGACCAGAGGATGATGTTTGCTGTCATTACGATGGTGCATACCGCCGACAGCAAAGAGCAGCTTGATAATGACACGGAAGCCCTGCTCACGACAGCCAGAAAGCATCTGTGTCAGTTTGCGGTGCTGAAATATCAGCAGATGGACGGGCTGAACACTGCACTTCCCTTTGGTGTGCGCAAGATTGACGCTATGCGTACCCTGACCACGGAGAGCCTTGCGGTGTTTATCCCCTTCCGTGTGCAGGAAATCTACCACAAGGACGGTGTGTATTACGGGCAGAATGTTATCAGCAAAAATATGATTATCGCTAACCGCCGCCACCTGCTCAATGGCAACTCCTTTATCCTCGGCGTATCAGGAGCAGGTAAGTCCTTTACAGCAAAAGAGGAAATGACGAATATTATCCTTACAGACCCCAATGCGGATGTCATCATCATTGACCCGGAACGGGAATATTCCCCGCTTGTAAAGGCGATGCAGGGAGAGGTTATCCATATCTCCGCCACAAGCGACAACCATATCAACGCTATGGATATGAACTCGGATTATGGAGACGGTGCAAACCCCGTTATCCTGAAATCCGAGTTTATTTTATCCCTCTGTGAACAGCTCATTGGTGGCGCAAGTCTGGGAGCAAAGCAGAAATCCCTGATCGACCGCTGTACTGCCACGGTGTACCGCCATTATCAGCAGGGCAACTATCAGGGAACGCCGCCTACCCTGCAGGATTTCCGTGAGGAACTCTTAAAACAGAATGAGCCGGAGGCGCAGGAAATCGCTCTTGCCATTGAGCTGTTTACGGATGGCTCTCTGAACACCTTTGCCAAGCTGACCAATGTGGACACCCACAGCCGCCTGATCTGCTATGACATTCTGGACTTAGGTAAACAGTTACAGCCGATTGGTATGCTCGTTGTCCTTGACAGCATCTTAAACCGTATCACGATGAACCGGGCGAAAGGCAGGAACACCTTTATTTTCATTGACGAGATTTATCTGCTGTTTCAGCATGAATACTCGGCAAACTTCCTTTTTACCCTCTGGAAGCGTGTGCGTAAATACGGGGCGTACTGTACGGGTATTACCCAGAATGTGGACGACCTTTTACAGAGCCATACAGCGAGGACGATGCTTGCCAACAGTGAATTTATCATTATGCTCAATCAGGCGTCCACGGACAGACTGGAGCTTGCCAAGCTCCTGAATATATCCGACCTGCAGATGGGCTATATCACGAATGTGGGCGCAGGTCAGGGGCTTTTGAAGGTGGGAAGTTCTCTTGTCCCGTTTGTCAATAAGTTCCCACGCAATACGGAGCTTTACAAGCTGATGACAACCAAGTTTGGAGAGGTCTAAAGGTGGTGGAGAACGGACGGGAAACAAAGTTTTTTAACCTGTGCAATCAGATTTACTGCACGGACTGTATGGAACTGATGGCGCATATCCCGGATAACTTCGTGTCGCTGATCCTGACCGACCCGCCCTATGGCATCTCTTATCAAAACCATTTTGCCAGACAGCCCCATAAGCAGCTTGACGGGGACTGTGGGATAGACTATGAACGCTTTGCGTGGGAAAGCTACCGCATTTTGCGGGACAATTCCCACGCCTATTTTTTTACCCGGTTTGACTGCTATCCCTATCATTACGACTGCCTGCAGAAAGCAGGCTTTGCGGTAAAGAATTGTCTGGTGGTGGAGAAAGGAACGGTCGGCGGCATTGGCGACCTGAAAGGCAGTTTTGCCAACAACGCCGAGTGGATTATCTTCTGCCAGAAAGGGCGGCGGGTATTTCAGCAGACGCAGCTATTGGAAAACCGTTATAAGGAAGGCACACAGTTCCATAAAGGCAGGAAGCCGAGCAAAAAGTATAAGACAAGGTTTCCTGCCTGTTGGTTTGGGGCGGAATATCCAAAGGCGACCTATCATGCCATCTGGCAGAAACAAAACGGGATTTACCATCCCACCGTAAAGAGTGTGGAGTTTTTGTCGTGGCTGATACAGATTTCCAGTACGCCAAGAGAACTCGTCTTTGACGGTTTTATGGGAACGGGCAGCACCGCACTGGCTGCCCTGAGAAACAGCAGGGACTATTTAGGCGCAGAGATTGACCGTGAGTATTTTGCGGTGGCGCAAAAACGGATTAAGGAGGTATTTGAACATGTCTAACATTCGCTTTCGCTCGGTGGAGCATCAAGATTTCTTTCTGGAAAATATGATGAAATGCAGGGTCAACGACTGCTATCACCGGGCATTTTTCTATGTCATGGGGATTGCCGGGGAAACGAGGAACAACATCAACCGGATGTTTGATTTTAAAAACGACTGTATTGTGCCGGAGGGGATGCATGGAGGTTGGCAGACAAGCGGAACGGTCAAAGTCTGCCACCTTGCCTTTAACCTCTGGAATAACTATGTGGAGGAAGGACGGGAAAAGAGTTTTACCCCGGAAGATTTATTCTGCTGCGAGTTTGCTCCGTACTTTATGGAGGGCATCAAGGTCAGGTATCCCGAATACTGCCGGGATTTGCCCACGCCGAAACAGAACAAGGACTATACAAGATAGGAGGAATGAGCCTATATGAAGAAATATAAATCTGTAATCTGTGCTGTTGCCGCCGCCTGCCTTTTAGGTCTGGCGGCTTTTAGCGTCTACCACATTTATGACCATTACGCACAGCTTGACGAACAGACGGAGGCTTTTGAAGAAATAGCAGAGATTGTGGAGCAGGCTCCCGATGATGAGCCAGTGCCAGAGGATGTCCCCGTCAGCGAGGGCGAGGATGTTCTGGCAAAGTATAAGGAGCTGTATCTGCAAAATGAGGATATGGTCGGTTGGATTTCCATTGACGGGACTACTATCAATTATCCCGTGATGCAGACAAAGGATAATCCGAACTATTACCTCAAGCGGAACTTTGAAAAGGAATACAGTGATTTAGGCACTCCGTATATTCAGGAGGACTGCGACCTTCTGACAAGCGACAACCTTATCATTTACGGACACCATATCAGCGGAAACCGTATGTTTGGGGCGTTGGAAGATTACAAGTCCAAGAGCTTTTACGAGGAACACAATACGATCCATTTTGCCACTCTCACACAGCAGGGCGAATATGAAATTGTGGCGGTATTTAAGACCGTAGCGTACAGCTCCGAGGGCTTCCGCTATTATGATTTTGTCCATGCGGAAAGCGAGGAAGAATTTAACGCCTATGTGGAAACATGCAGGGGACTTGCCCTTTACGATACGGGTGTGACCGCAGAATACGGGGATAAGCTCATCACACTCTCCACCTGCGAATACTCTGCCGCCAATGGCAGGCTTGTGGTAGTGGCAAAGCTCCTGAAATGACCTGACCGCAAAACTTCTGGGAAAGGAGGTTTTGTATGGCTGATATTAAGACCAGAGATGCGGTCAAAGGCACGATAAAGACACTGGATAAGGCGGCGGTTGCGTCCGAGCGAATGAAATCTGCTTACGCCAAGACAAAGGAAAAAGCGGAAGAAAGCTGTTTTTCTGAGGAAAGCTCCCCGTCTGAATATGCGGGCAACCGTCTTTCGTCCTCTGCCGAGCGTGTCACGAAAGAAGGCATCCATCAGTTTGACAAGCAGGGGCGAAAGGGTGTCCGGGAGACGAAGGAAAATATCATAAAGGCAAAGGATAAGATTGCCGATTTCAGGCAGCGCAGGGCAGAAAAAGCGATGTCGGGCAAGCAGGCAGGCGCACAGGTGCGCTATGGTACGCCATCCCCTTCCCCTGCCGCCCAGACGGGAAAAGCGGCACAGCAGGCAAACAGCACAGTCAAGGGGACTGCCCGAAAAGCAAACAAGACGGTCAAAACCGCCGCTAAAGGCACGGTAAAGACCACGCAGAAAACCGTAAAAACAGCGCAGGCGACTTCCAAAGCGGCGATCAAGACCTCGGCGCAGGCGGCAAAGGCTTCGCAGGCAGCGGCACGGGCATCTGTCAAGACCGCACAGCGGGCAGCGCAGGCGGCACGGATGACCGCAAGGGCTACCGGGTCTGCTATAAAAGCCGCAATCCGGGCGACTATGGCTGCAGTCAAGGCGATTATCGCAGGTACGAAAGCCCTGATAGCTGCCATTGCCGCAGGTGGTTGGGTGGCAGTTTTGGTCATTATTGTCATCTGCCTGATTGGACTGCTCGTCAGTTCAGTGTTTGGGATATTTTTCTCCGGGGAGGACTCCGGCACAGGAATGACGATGCAGACCGTAGTGCAGGAAATCAATACCGAGTACGAGAGCCGTCTTGACGAAATCAAGAGCAGCAATCCCCATGATACCCTTGAAATGTCGGGAAGCCGTGCGGTCTGGAAAGAAGTGCTTGCGGTCTACTCCGTCAAGACGACCACAGACCCGGACAATCCGCAGGAAGTGGCGACAATGGACGAAACCAAGAAGGGGCTTCTGACAGATATTTTCTGGGAGATGAACGAGATCAGCTCCCGCACGGAAACCAAGACGGAAACGCAGGTCATTGAGAGTGACGACGGTCACGGGAATATCGTGGAGACGGAAACCACCGTCACGCACACCTATCTGTATATCACAGTGACCCATAAGACCGCATGGGAAATGGCAGACCAATACGGTTCTGACGAAGAACAGAGGGAAATGCTCACGGAGCTGCTTGCCGATGAGAACAATTCCCTGTGGTCGCAGGTGCTGTATGGCATCACAAGCGGCGACGGAGAAATCGTGTCCGTTGCCTTGTCGCAGGTCGGCAATGTGGGCGGTCAGCCTTATTGGTCATGGTACGGTTTTGGAAGCCGGGTGGAATGGTGCGCCTGCTTTGTGTCTTGGTGTGCCAATGAAAGCGGCTATATCGACACCGGCGTGATCCCGAAATTCGCAGGCTGCGTCTTAGGCTCACAGTGGTTTATGGACAGAGGTCAGTGGCAGGATGGCAGCTTCGAGCCATCTGCAGGTCATATCATCTTTTTTGACTGGGAAGGCGATGGCGTGACCGACCATGTGGGCATTGTGGAACGGGTGGAAAACGGAACGGTTTATACCGTAGAAGGAAACTCCAGCGACTCCGTCCGCCAGAACAGCTATCCCATTGGCAGCAGTGTCATTTACGGTTACGGTATCCCCGCCTATTAAAAGAATGGCAAAAGAAAACCAGAGGTCATTCCTCTGGCTCTTTTGCCTTACATAGCCCGTTGATTGTGGCTTCAATGACAGAAAGCTCTCTGTCGTCCAGTCCGTCAAGCAGGGTATCTACACGCCTGCGGACGGAGCTTTTCTCTGCCTTGCTGCCCGTATGTATATATTCGTCAACCGAAATATCAAACATCGTGATAAGCTGAATGAACAGCTCCATGCCGGGATACTGACCTTCGTTTTCGATTGCCTGCAGGTGTCTTGGGTCATAGTCCACGATGCGGGCAAGCTGCTCTCTTGTCATCCCTTTGGCTTTACGGGCGTTCTTGATCGCCTGCCCTATCGGAGTAAAATCAAAGTCAAAATCATTGTTCCTTTTATCCATAAGCTCACCACCTTGTACTCTGAAAATATCTCAATTCTATTTTACAGAGATGTAGCTTCTGATAGAACGATATGAAATCACTTGTAATGAGAGATATAATCTCTTGATATGAGCTGTAAAAATTCATATTTGCAAAGTTGATACAGTTCGTTTGACCGACTATAATAAAAAGCGAAGTAAGGAGGTTAGTTATGTTTGAGTATATGACAGTGCAGGAAGCAGCAAAAAAATGGGATATTTCAGAAAGACAAGTACAAAAATTATGCAAAGCAGGGCGTATTGAGGGTGTTATTCATTTAAGTCGTATATGGCTAATTCCCCAAATAGCAAATAAACCTGCTGACGCCAGAAGAAATGCAAACAAAAAAGGCTCACTGTAACATTTCACGGACATTTGCCTGATATGCTACCTGTAAAAAGTAAAGGAAGTGAGGATATGAAACACATTTTAGTTGTTGAGGATGATAGTTTTTTAAATAAAATGCTTTCCTATAATCTGACAGCAGACGGTTATGAGATAACTTCTGTACTGAACGCAAGATCAGCTATGGAAGCTCTACGCTCACGAGAATTTGATTTAGTCCTGCTTGATATTAATCTGCCGGACGGAAATGGGTATGACTTATGTAGGTTGATTAAGCCGGAACACCCTGATACTATCGTGATTTTTTTAACTGCGAACGATCAGGAAAGCGACCAGATACGAGGTTATGAAGTAGGGGCGGTAGATTACATTACCAAGCCTTTTGTCATAGGAGCTTTACAAAGAAAAATCAAAGCGATGTTTTCTATGCTGGAACATCATAAACCTGCAAGGGATATTTACGATGATGGCAGATTGTTTCTTGATTTTTCAGAGCAGACTGCGTCTTTGAACGGAAAACCTCTGATGCTCTCTCCAATGGAATATAAAATGCTGAACCTGTTTCGTAAAAATCCCAAACAGGTTTTGACCCGTGGACAGCTTTTGGAAAAGCTATGGGATATAGATGAGAAATTTGTCGATGAGCATACATTGACAACAACGATTAGTCGTATTCGCAGTAAAATTGAAGCAGATGGTGGAACACCTTATATTAAGACAATTTATGGCATGGGCTATCAATGGACGGGAGGCGAAGCAAAATGAAAACAAATAACCTCTCTGTTAAGCGCTTGTTCCTATGGATTTGCATAGGAGCTTTACTCTCTATGGTAATCATTACCCTTATTCTATTTGTAATCACGCTTGAAATTGCAGTATTAGCAACCGGGGGCGCACTCATTCTTTGCGCTCTGCTATGGCTTTTTATACTTACACAGACTTTTGCAAAACGCCTCTCCTTATTCACTTCTGATTTATGTCAGACGCTTGATAATATGATTGATGGCGACAAAGAACCCAAGCGGACAGACGACAGCGAAACGCTTTTTGCCCGTATCAGTTACCGCTTAACCCGTCTTTATCAGATTATGCAGGAGAACCGACGCAAAGTAGATGAAGAACGACAGGAATTACAAACTCTCGTATCAGATATTTCTCATCAGGTAAAGACGCCAGTTAGCAATCTAAAAATGGTAACGGATACTTTGCTTACGAGGTCGGTTTCTGAAGCGGAACGCATCGATTTTATACGAGGCATCCGGGTACAAACGGACAAGTTAGATTTTCTCTTTCAGGCTCTTGTTAAGACTTCTCGATTGGAAACAGGCATAATACGCTTGGAGAAAAAAGCAGGGAGAATATATGATACCGTGGCACAAGCGATGAGTGGGATTGTTTATGCCGCAGAAAAAAAACAAATTGGCGTTTCCGTAGATTGTCCTGAAAATCTGATGGTTGCCCATGACAGTAAATGGACAAGCGAAGCTCTTTTTAATTTATTGGATAATGCAGTAAAGTACACACCCATAGGTGGTAAAATCGATGTAACCGTTGAACAGTGGGAAATGTATCTCGAAATAAAAGTAACAGATACGGGGAAAGGTATTTCTGAAAGTAATCAAGCTGCTATTTTCCGGCGTTTTTATCGGGAAGAAGAAGTACACGAACAACCGGGTGTTGGCATCGGTTTGTATTTAGCTCGTGAGATTATTACACAGCAAGGCGGTTATATCAAAGTGGTATCGGAATTAGGGGAAGGATCTTCCTTTTCTATTATGCTTCCTTTGCGTTAAGCTGATAACGGACAGCTTCAAAATGCTGTCCGCCACAATTTTGGGGAAATGTCCGAGCGTTGTAACATTTTACCCAGATTTTCATTAAAATTTTTGAGTCGCTGTAACATTTCGCGGACATTTGGGCTTTACAATATCCTTATCAACCAGAAAGGAGGTGCGTTCTATGATTGAGCAAAAACAGTATGTTTGCCCGTGGTGCGGGGGCAAAGATGTTGTTGAGGGGGTTC
The DNA here is from genome assembly GCA_949294665.1 of uncultured Eubacteriales bacterium. Lineage (GTDB taxonomy): Bacteria > Bacillota > Clostridia > Lachnospirales > Lachnospiraceae > Mediterraneibacter. The sequence continues at coordinate 9,719 of CASFID010000065.1, read as the reverse complement.
AATCCACTTATGCAAAAGTTCAGCCCAATAAAACTTTGACATTTAAAGGCGAAAATTTGGTTCATGTAATTTGTAAAAATTGTGGTACGGTAGTTCGCTCTTATGTAGAAAACCCTCAAGTTCTTGAATAAGGCAGAATGGGGCTGTCGCAAATCACTTAGTGTGACAGCTCCATTACACTGATTATGTTAATTGGTTTACTGGTATATGATTACTATTCATAAATCAACAAAAATGAACGAGTAACAGTTGGCGAACACCGGCGCAGTAGCGTTCCGCATTTACAACAAACAAGGAAAGGGTTGAATTTTATGAGCATTTTACAGACGATTGACCTGAAAAAATACTATGGCGAAGAGCCAAATATTACCCACGCCCTTGATGGAGTAAATTTTTCCGTAGACGATGGCGAGTTTGTCGCAGTTGTCGGTACATCAGGCAGTGGGAAGTCTACTTTGTTACACATGATAGGCGGATTGGATACGCCTACATCTGGCAGCGTTTTAGTGCGTGATAAGGAATTGTCAAAAATGAATGATGAACAGCTTACGGTTTTCCGCCGCCGCAATATTGGTTTTATTTTTCAGAACTACAACCTTGTTCCCATTTTAAATGTGTATGAAAATATCGTGCTTCCCGTAGAATTAGACGGAGATACAGTAGATCAGAGATTTATGGACAATGTTGTGAACATGCTCGGATTGGATGGCAAGCTGAAGAATATGCCGAACAACCTTTCTGGTGGTCAGCAGCAGCGTGTAGCGATTGCCCGTGCCTTGATTACTAAACCAGCGATTATTCTTGCCGATGAACCTACTGGAAATCTTGACAGTAAGACCAGTGCAGATGTTCTTGGGCTTATCAAGCGTACCAGTACAGAGTTTCATCAAACCGTAGTTATGATTACCCACAATAACGATATTGCCCAACTTGCTGATCGGATTGTTCGTATTGAGGACGGGAAGATTGTAGGTTAGGAGGTGGTGATTTGTTATGATATATCCTTTTGAAAACGATACTAGAGCTGTCGTAAAACGCATATCTAATAGAAGTATAGCTGCGAATAGAAAAAGAAATCTTTTTACAATAGTTACGATTGCGCTTGCAGCAGCTCTGCTATTGGCAATTATGCTTTATGGATTTGGAACTTCACAAGCAACTATTAACCGAACAAAAGATACCGCACAAATTGTATTCACAAACATAACACAGGAACAAGGCGACAAGTTATACGAGCAAGATCAAATTGACTGGATTGGTGAGTTTACACTTGTATCTACTGAACAAGTGAATAACTCTACCTTTTATCTGCAATATGGAAATGAGGAAATGTTTAAAGCACAAGGAATGACATATAGCGGAAATATCCCTATTTCCGTAAATGAAATTATGCTTCAAAAGTCTTTCTTGAAAGAATTGGGCTATGGCACAGAGCTTGGTCAAACAATTTCTATTCCCCTTGCAGATGGAAACACGATTGAGTTTATTTTATCGGGTATCATTAATGTAGAAATGGGCGATATTGGCAGTTACATGGGAATGGTATCGAAAGAATATGCTAATCAACAGTATGGTGGAACATCTTCATTAGATTATTATGTTGGACTGAAAAATGCAGAGAATATGTCCGAAAAAGACGCTACTGACTATGCAAATGAGTTGGCAAAGAGCTTTAATATCTCTGATGAGCAAGTTATTGTACGCTCCGATTATTTTGTAATTATGGAAAGAGGTCTTTTCAGTAGCGATATGTATTTGTATCTTCTGATTGGGGCAGTTACATTTATCGGGTCTGGAATTGTGATATATTCTATATTTTACATTTCCGTTGCCGAAAATATCAGAAGCTATGGGCAGCTTCGCACGATTGGCACAACAAAAAAGCAGATCAGGAAAATCGTTTATCTTGAAGGCAAAAAATTGGCTCTAATTGGTATTCCGTTTGGTTTGATTTTAGGAAATCTTGTAGGATATTTCATAATCCCAAATGGATGGAATTGGCTTACCTCTTTGATTATGACGGTAGTTGTAGGAGCGTTTGCGTTTGCCATTACAATGTTTTCAATTCGCACTCCTGTAAAAAAAGCGTCTCTTGTTTCTCCGATTGAAGCTACAAGATATACCACCTATCAGGGTGGCGCAAAGGAAAGCAATAAGTTGCACCGAACAATATCTCCGTTGGCATTGGCAAAGGTTAATTTGCTAAGGAATAAGAGAAAATTCCTTTTAACAATCATTTCGCTATCTATTGGCGGAGTTTTGCTCGTAACAGTATCTACACTTATGGTGTCCTATAATGGAGCGGCAGAAGTAAGAGGAAAAAGTTTTCCATTTGGAGAGTATCAGCTTGAATTAAACGAAAATGATGATATTTCTCTTTCTCAATTACAAGCACAGAATATATTTGATGATGATTTTGTAAATGAGATTACATTCTTGGACGGTGTTAGCGGCATTAAACGGTGGTATTCTATCGATGCTGTTTGCAATGTTAATGGATCACGAGTAAAGAATGTTCAAGGATATTCCAGAGATGAAGTTTCTGCATTAGAAGATAATTTGCTTGAGGGAACTGTTGATTATGATACATTAGTTTCTCAATATGGCGTAGTTTTGCTGCAAGATCGAGCGGATGATGGCTACTGTTCAGCTTCGCTCGGAGATGTTGTTGAAATCGAATATACAAATGCAACAGGCGAAAATGTGACAGAAACATTTACCGTTATGGGGATTGTAAGCAATTATCAATATGCCGGAAATAAAAAATGCTTTACAATGCCTGTAACTCTTATGAATGATATTATGCAAACCGATTGCACTGACATTTTGGAAATCAGAACGGAGGACGAAAAAACTGCCGCTGTTGAAAGTCAATTACTACAAATTGTGGATAAAAATCCCGGACTTTCAATTTACACATTTCAAGAAAGTCTAAACTATTATACTTATCAGCAACAGTTTATGAATAGTGTAATGCTAATTGTTGCGATTTGTATTGCTTGTTTCTCTTTGATAAATCTGATAAACACGACATTAACTAATTTTTTATCACGGAGACAGGAGATTGGTATTTTACAGGCAATCGGATTAAGTAAAAAGCAGTTAGCACAAATGCTTCGTTATGAGGGTATTATATATGCGCTAATAACTACCGTTTTTACTGTGTGCGTTGGCTCTGGCTTGGGCGTGTTGTGTGTAAACGCTATAAGAGCAGCTAACCCATACTACTTTTATGAGTTCCCGTGGCTCGTAGTTTTAGGATATTTGCTGTTTTTGATTTTCATGCAGGTAATATTGACTGCATTTATGTTGAACAGCCTAAAAAAACATTCTCTTGTGGAACAAATTAGAGTAACAGAATAATCTCTGCGTAAGAGAAACGTGGCGACGGAAAGCCACCTCGGTCTATGTAGAGTTACCATTTCTCAAACAGCTAACATCTATATCAAACGAAAGGAAAAATTCTTATGGAGTGTGTTTTGAAAACAACTGCTTTAACAAAAAGATATGGCAAATACAAGGCGTTAGACGGGCTTACCATGAGTATTCCGCAAGGTGCAATCTATGGTTTTGTTGGTAAAAACGGTGCTGGCAAAACGACGCTCATTAGGTTAATATGCGGTTTGCAAGAGCCTTCATCTGGTGAGTACACGCTATATGGTATAAAAAACACCGACAAAAATATTGTAAAATCACGCAGAAGAATTGGTGCTATTGTAGAAACCCCATCAATTTCCCTTGACATGACCGCAGAAGAAAATCTGAAACAACAATATCTCATTCTTGGGCTTTCATCTTTTGACGGACTTTCAAATATTCTAAAATTAGTTGGACTTGAAAAAACTGGGGAAAAGAAAGCAAAAAACTTTTCGCTTGGTATGCGTCAAAGATTGGCAATTGCAATAGCCTTGGTTGGTAAGCCAGAGTTCTTAATTTTGGACGAACCCACAAATGGTCTTGACCCACAGGGCATAATTGAGATACGGGAATTGATATTAAAATTAAATCGAGAACATCAAATAACCGTCTTGATTTCAAGCCATATACTCGATGAACTATCAAAAATCGCAACCTACTATGGATTTATTGATAACGGGCATATCGTAAAAGAGATAAGTGCATCAGAAATAGAAAATGCTTGTAGGAAATGTATGCGTGTTGAAGTGTCAAATACACAAACACTTGCACATATTCTCGACAAAATGAATGTGGAGTATGAAATATTGTCCGCTAAACAGGCAAATGTTTTTGCAAAATTTAGTATCTCTGAAATTGCTTTAGCTCTTGAAACCGAAGGAGGCGAGTTGATTTCTATGCAGGAACATGATGAAACATTAGAAAGCTATTATGTTAGCCTTGTTGGAGGTAAGAACAATGAATAGGCTGTTAAAAGCTGCGCTATATCGTCTGAAAGTTCAAAAATTATTTTGGGTTTTATTGGGAGTTTCGTTTGTCTGCGGAGTTGTCTTTGGTATTGTTTCTGTTTCCGAAAATGATCTGGACGGTCTTTTTATGACACCGCTATTTCTAATCATGAGCATTTATGTTTCTCTGTCTATCGGACAGGAATATAACGATGCAACCATTAGAAACAAAGTGATTGTAGGTAACACAAAAGGAACAATTTTTGTTTCAGAGCTTATAATAAACGCTTTTGTGTGTTTGGTAATGATGTTGGCATTTATACTCCCTGCTTTTATATGCTGTTATAGTACGCTGTTGTCTGACGCTACTATGGATAAAATGCTAATGACATTGATTTGCCTTCTTTTAGACAGTGTTGTGTACGCTGCAATTTTTACTTTGATAAGCTGTTTGATTTCCCAAAAGGCAATCGGAACAATCTTATGTATTCTTATTGTCTTTGCGATGGCTTTCGGAACGAATAGACTTGAATTTTCTATATTTCAAGTTGAAAATATCACGATTGAGCAAACAAATGAATTAGGGGAAATAATCGGTGAAGAAGTAATACCGAACCCAAATTATATAGGTGGAATGGCAAGACAAATTTACATGACGGCGGACAGTTTAATCCCGAATGGTCAAGCAAATAATCTAATGACTTATTTGGTAATTACATCAGATAATACAGGAAACGAGGGCGCACAGTTATTTAGCGAAGAAATGTTGCCGTTTTATCCGATATATTCTGTCGGATTGACTATCATTTTATCTTGTGTGGGGTGGTTCGCCTTTCGTAAAAAAGAATTAAAGTGAAAGTACAATAAAATTTGGTAAAGAAATCCTTTTTGTATTCTATTTGTAAATCGAATTAGAGCAACAGCACATCCTATGATTAGAGGAGCCGGAGCGGCTGTGAAACCGCCCCCGGTTCTTTTTATTTTTCTCCAAAAATTTTTTGAAATCTCCGCATTTTGTAACATTTCAGCCTGTTTTCTTGTCGTAATATAGGATTACACGGACATTTCTGTGACATTTAGATTTTATTCTATAAGTAACAATTTCCACTTTTATTGAAAAGGAATATGGATATAAGAAGTCCACCGAATAAAAAAAACGAAGTTTGGTGGGCGGATTTAGTATGCTTAAGTCAATGATCACCCTCTAAACCCGTTTTGAGTTTGGAGGGATTTTTTATGCGATGGTTTAAATCCACCGCACTGCTGCTTGTCCGAAGCAGCAGCTACATACATTTCATTATGGTTTTATGAGGATAATCTGTTAAAAAAATCCTCACTTCTGTAAGGGGGATTTATACTCAAAAAGTAGAAGTCAAATTTCTACTTAATAGAATATTTTTAACCTATAACTGCATTGCTCTGACAGCCTTTGCGGTTTTTCTTTTGTCGTTTTTTGTTAGAACACGACACAAAGGATTTTTCAGTGTAGGCTGTCGTTCCCCACCGACCAATCTGGATTTTTCAAAAAAATTCAGATTGGAGGGAATAATATGTCATTTAATTATGGCAGAGAAGAACGAAAATGGAGGCTTTGGAAAGAAGCCGAGGAAAATAAATTGCGGAGCTTGGGTGTTGATGAAGATACTATTGAGAATCTCCATAACCACGATTGGGAAGTATTTAATTCTGACAGAAAGTACTATCGCAGATTACAAGATGCGGGTACATATCTTGAAGAACTGCCTACTGAAATAGAGCAGCCCGAAATCAACACAGTTGATGAGCTTCTCAATAGCATTGAAAATCAGAAGCTCTATCAACTTCTTATTAGGGTGGACAAGCTGACACTGCAAATTGTCGTTATGAGGTTACAAGGTTACAAATTATATGAAATAGCACCGATAGTCAATTTGTCAGAGCAAGCAGTCTATAAGCGGATGCAGCGGCTCAAGAAAAAAATCAAAAAAGTTTTAAAATAGCGTCCAGAAATAGAGGTATATGAGGACTATGGGATGAGAGGCAAAAAACTCTCATCCCATTTTCCTTGTGTGGCGAGAATGGGAATGTTCCTTGAAAAGTGAATACCCATTCGCCAAATACTTCCTCTTTGTGATTGTGATGAGCATAAGCGTGTGCAGCGGTACGCCAAGACCTGCCGACAAGCAGAAAAGCGATGAAAGGTGGTGAGCGATTTTTTACCGACTCAAAATATCGGGCAGCTCCCGATTACGCCATAACCCACAAAGAGAACAATGGTACTCCCGTCCAGTCACAGTCCGAACGGTACTCAATCCGTCGCAGGCAATGAGGGCGGCTCTGGCAGACCGTCAGAGGGGAAAAACACCCGTGGAGTCAGTTCGCTGCTGACCGTTTGGCGACTTCCCTGCGCATTTTAGCGCATTAGCATTTTGGGGCGTCGAGGACAAATAAAAATGCTTCTATTCATATATAGTCAAACACAAGGTGGTCATTGAAGCAGAGAATTGTTTATACTCTCTCGACCTTAAAAACTCCCTTGTGTTTGACTGCTTACATAGGCAGATTGTGTTTGCCTAAATAAGATGGGAGGTCATACACATATGGAAAGAAAAATAAAGCGGGGCGACATTTATTATGCCGATCTCAATCCAGTCGTAGGATCAGAGCAAGGCGGAACACGCCCTGTACTTATCATTTCAAATGATATGGGTAATAGGTACAGTCCTACGGTAATAGTTGCAGCTATTACAAGTCGGGCATGCTCGAAAGTTAAATTGCCCACGCATACCAATGTGATGGATTTTAAGGGGCTTGATAAAGAGTCAGTTATTTTGCTTGAACAAATACGGACACTTGATAAGCAAAGGTTAACAAAATATATGGGAATGCTTCCGTGCAGTACAATGGCAAGAGTTGATAAGGCTCTTGCCATTAGTATTTCACTGAGTATTCCGCCTGAAGAAAAATGTGTAAAAAGACAGAAAACGGTCTAATCGCACATTGGAACAAAACGAAATGCACTTCTATAATTAAGGCATACAGCCGCTTTTGACGGAGGGTTTTAGATGGAAGATCAAAAACGCATGAATATCGCAAAGCAACATTCAGACCATTGTCAGAGTGAAAAGGAAGCTTATGATTTTTTTATCAATACAATGGTGCAGATAGTTGAGAAATATGGAAAGAGTGTTTTAAATGAATTGGATTGTGCTGCGTAGTTTACGCAGCTTTACATATCATATTTCCCTGATTTATATGGAGGTGCAAAATGAATAGAGAAGGTAAGAAATGTGTCCTGTATCCGAGAGTAAGCACGGAAATGCAGGTGGACGGATATAGTCTGGAAGGACAGAAAAATAGTTTAAAGAGGTTTGCTGACCGGGAAGAAATGCAGGTTATTGGCATTTATGAGGATGCAGGAAAATCAGGAAAATCTATTGAAGGGCGACCTGCTTTCAAAAAAATGCTTTCGGATATAAAAAACGGATTGGAGATTGATTATATTCTGGTGTATAAACTTTCTCGTTTTGGCAGAAATGCAGCGGATATTCTTAACTCGTTGGAGTTTGTACAATCCTATGGGATTAATCTTATCTGTATTGAAGAAGGTATCGACTCATCCCAGACAAGCGGAAAACTCCTAATATCTGTTCTGTCGGCAGTTGCAGAAATTGAGAGAGAAAATATCATTGAACAGACAATGAATGGGCGTAGAGAAAAAGCACGACAAGGTGGGTGGAATGGTGGTTTCGCTCCATACGGATATTATCTGAAAGACAATCAGCTTTTAATAGAAGAAAAAGAAGCAGAAGCAATCAGAATTATCTTTGATAAATTTGGAAATTCAGATATAGGACTTGGCGGAGTTGCAAAGTATCTTAATTTGCAGGGGATAAAAAAGATACCTCGTCAAAATGGAAAATTAGAAACATGGAGCAGTCATCTAATACGCCAGATATTAGATAATCCAGTTTACTGTGGGAAGATTGCTTATGGCAGAAGAACAAGAGAAAAGGTCAAAGGAACAAAGAATGAATATAAGCAAGTTCATGCAGACGATTATATTTTAGAGGAAGGGCTGCATGAGGGAATAGTCAGTGAAGAATTGTGGCAAAAAGTCCATGCAAAGCGACTGGCAACGGGAATTAAGCAGCCTTCAAAAGTTGGCAAGGACAGAGCGCATCTTTTAACGGGAGTGTTAAAATGTCCTCTTTGCGGAAGTTCCATGTATACAAATAAACACGCATGGACAAACAAAGATGGCACATATAAGGAAGTCTACTATTATATATGTGGCAGGAACAAACAAGAGAGAGGGCGTCACTGTGAGTATAAAGCATCTTTGAGGAAAACAGATATTGAGCCTCTTGTAATTGAGGCAGTTAAGGAGTTGGTAAGTGATAAATATTTTGCTAAAGAAATAGAAAAACGAATTGGCATACAAATAGATACTACAGCTATTGATAAGGAACTTGAGAATTATGAAAGCAAATTAAAAGAGGTCGATTTGAATAAAGCCCGTTTGGAACGGGAGATTGACAATTTACCTGTTGATGCCCGCTATCGGGAAAGAAAACTTCACGACATGACATTGAGGCTTGATGGTCTGTATGATACCATTGTAGAACTTGAGGAACGCATTGAGGATGCGAAATTACGGAGAAGCTCGATTGAAATGGAAGCAATTACGCTTGATAACATTTACAAAATCATGCTGAACTTCGGAAAGCTCTATGATAGAATAAGTGATGAGGAAAAGAAAAGCATTATTACTTATCTGATAAAGGAAATTCAGATATACCCTAATGGTGAGTCAGAGATGCCTTTGAGATCAATAGAGTTTAATTTTCCGATATACCGTAATGGTCGTGAGATCAGGCGGCTTTTGTGGGAAAAGGGTAATACCGTTGAGACGGTAGTATTGATGTCAAGAAAAGACAAATAAGAAGGCCGAAAGTGGCTGAAATCAAGGGATTCCGATAGATTGCCCTGAACAAGGGAGTCTGCCGAAATTCCTTTTTTGCTGCTTTGACAATAGGGATGTAGTCTGGGAAAACAGAGGTGGAGACTATAGGATTGCTTTTCGCGTGGACGTGGCTATAGGACTGCTTTTTTGTGAGCGTAACGGGGGAGTGCTGTCAGATAAAAAGAGCAGATAAAATGGCTGATTATAACTTGACTTCATGAGCTTAAAGAGTGATGTATATAGCACCCATAAGATGTCTTTGGGAATTTTGTTGTCCCGCAAATTAAATGATGCCATATCAGGCAGAGTGTTTTATGCCGATTTCGGCACCCCACAGGGAAATCAGTCACTTTAAAAGCAGCTGTTTCTGCGAATTGTTTTTCAAAGAGAAAAACATCCGCAAATTAATT